>NZ_JBSKBR010000002.1:0-540717 GCF_053714315.1 Mesorhizobium sp. PL10
CGAACGAGCCCGAAGGCACCGCGTCGGTGTCGGCGATCGCCGTCGGCACGTCGTCGGTGATGTTGATGGTCAGCGTCTTGTCGTTGTGATCGCCGTCCTGGTCGGTGACGACGACTGCGAAGTCGTCATGGGTGGTGTTGCCGGCGGTGTTGGTGGTCAGCGTATAGGAGTAGCCGACCGAGCCGGCGGCGATGCTGGTGATGGTCAGCGTGCCGAAGGCGCCGGCAAAGACCTGGCCGACCGAGGCCACCGCGACGCCGCCGATGGTCACCGTCGCCGGACCGTCCGGCGCCGTATAGGTGATCGAACCCGCTGTCGTCTCGGAGGTGTTGGAGTTGTTGTTGGGCAGGCCGTCAGCGCTCTCGCCGGAGCCGGCCGGCAGGCCGGCATGCGGCGGCAGGCCGACTTCCGAGACCAGCGCGCCCGCAGCACCTGCCGCCGGAACCGTGGTCGTGACACCGCTGTCGCCGATCGAGATGGTCAGCGTGGTGTGCGAGGTGTCGCCGTCGCCGTCCTTTAGGGTGTAGGTGAAGACATCGTTGACGCCGCCGGGCGAGCCGGCATCGCGAACGTAGCTGTAGGTGCCGTCGGCGGCCAGCGTCAGCTTGCCGTAGAGGCCCTGGACCTGGACGCCGAGCGAGCCGGTGGCGTCGGTATTGGTGTCGCCGGCGGCAACACCAACCACGGCAGCGCCATCGGCGCCCTGGGTATCGGCGCCTGCGGCATTGCCGTCACTGCCCACACCGGTGATCACATTGCCGGCGACCGAGGCGAACGAGCCCGAAGGCACCGCGTCGGTGTCGGCGATCGCCGTCGGCACGTCGTCGGTGATCTGGACGGACAGCGTGCCCGGAAGGGACACGTCTCCGTCGGTGTCGGTAACCGTCACCGTCATGTCGTCGAAGATGGAATCTGTTCCCGCGTCGGGGTGAGTCGCACTATGGACGAGCGTATAGCTGTAGCTCACCTGGCCTGTGGTCGGGTTGTAGCCGTTGACGGTCAGCGTGTTGCCGAGCGGCGTGATGATGTCGATCGGCGTCGATACGCTGTTGGCAAGGGCAGCGCCCGAAATCACCTGGCCGGCGATGGTCAGCGAGCCGACACCGTCGGGGGAGGAAATGGTGAAGGTGCCGGTGTTGATCTCAGACTGGTCGGTGTTGGGCGAAGAATCCTGCGCCTCGCCCGAGCCTTCCGAGCCGGAGCTTGCCGGCAGGCCCTTTTCATTGACGATGGTATCGCCGCCACCGACGGAAGGCGTAAGGTCCATGATCGACGGTGTGGAATCCGGCCGCAGGCTCGGAAACAGCTCGCGATTATCCGGCTGGCCGAACGCCAAAGCCGTGGGCGGCAACAGCGCCGAAAGTCCAAACCCGTCGCCGATGCCGCCGGGGGGGACTGAAAAGTCTGCGCCCGCACTTGGGTTCGGACCGCCCGGACCGGCCGATATGGAACCATCGGCACCGAAGGCGACATCGACATGGCTTGCTTCAAGCGCTGCCAGCAAGGCAACACGCGGCACCTCGACGTCACCGATGATGAAGGTCGGCACGTTGAGCGCGCCATCCTTGATCACGATCACCGAGCCATCAGCCTGTTCGAGTACGAGGTTGTGGCCGTCGACCTTGATGTTGTCGATCGAGACGTTGGCCGGAAGCTTTACCACGTTGCTGGCGTCGGCCACGTATTCGTGGGGCGCAGCTGTCGCCGGTGCCTTCGCCTCCGCAGGTGCATCTTGTTTGACGGGCGCGCCGCTGCCGACATCGACCGGTACGGGCTCGGCGGGTGCTGCCTGAGCGGCCTGCGCTACCTGCGTTCCCGCCTGCGATGGCGAGCCGTCATGGTCAGCGGGAGAGTGCTGGTTCCAAGAATTCGAGACGGTGTCCAATTCGTTATTGTTCGTCATAACCAAACCCCTTCGGTATTTCCCGGAAAGAGACAGTGACGGCCTCTGCTTTGCAACTATCCCACAACCGATTTCATATATTCCGATATGCCTGTCTCGGCATTTTTTATACGTGGTAAATCCCAAACATATAACCTGATATACGTTGGTTGAACCATTGTCCGTTTGATATCCCTCCGTTGGGATGATCTGGTAGACAAAAGTATAAATTTGAATAAAATTTTACGCAAAATAGATGTTCCGGTTTTTCCGAAATTTATCTACCTTCCTTTCCAGTAATTTGAGACAAGATGGGTAGCGTCCACAGTCAAAGGTGGGCGTTATGAAAAAAGAAAAATCTACCCTGGCGATAACCGGGCTCAAGCTGCTCCTGCTGGCAATGGGCATCGCAAGCCTGCCGCATCCATCCTCCGCAAGCGCCGTTGCCGAGAACAACCGCGCTGTCGCTGGAATGCTGGCGAGGGTCGAAGCCCCGCCCAGTCTCGGCGGCGTTTCACTGGCTCGGCCGCAACCCTGGCAGCCCGTTTCAGCCTACAGGGTCGGCATGGTCCTCGGCAGCTATGGTCCTGTTACCGTTGATGAAAAGCGCGGTCCTTCGATCGTGCGGGACGACGCAGGGATCGACCCGATCCAGACGGCGGCGATCATTCCCGGCGTGTTCGGTTCGGTTGCCCTGTCGATGCGCAATTTCCCGGTCTCGGCGCGCTGGGCGCCTGTGTACAGGGCAATTGTCGAGTGCACCGCGGGCAGTGCATGCGAGCGCAAGAACAGCACCTTTGCCGGGATCGTCGAGGCAGCCCGGGACAAGCGCTTTATCGACAAGCTGTCCTTCGTCAACTCAAGTATAAATCGCGCCATCGCCTACAAGAAGGACAGCGTGGTTTACGGCAAGCTCGACTACTGGGCCAAGCCTTCGGAAATCCTCGAGCGGCGGGCAGGGGACTGCGAGGATTTTGCCATCCTCAAGATGGCCGCGCTGCTGCATGCGGGCATCCCGGCTCAGAGCATGTCGCTGGTTGTCTTGCAGGATCGCAAGCGCGGATTCTTTCATGCCGTGCTGTCGGTCAGCACCGGCAGCGGCGTCTTCATTCTCGACAGCCTGAGCAATGTCGTTTCGCGCGACAGCGATCTGCCGAGCTACGTGCCGCTGTATTCGTTCAGCACCGACCGCGCATGGATCCATGGTGCGAAGACCGGCTCTGCGCAAATAGCCGATATCAAGGGCGGCCTTTCAACGGTCGCGCCGGGCGAAGGTCTGCAGCAGTAAGTATGCCGTCACGGTGTCTTCGGCGCCCTAAAGCGCGTCGCGTGAAAACGGATTCACACGACGCTCTCTAGGTCATTGCTTGATGTATGTCGTTCTCGCAAAACCGAGGTCACTTTTGCTCGACATGCATTAGCCGCCGAAGACGAACGCCATCAGCAGTTCCGGCTCGAGCACCGGCGCGCGCGCCGCGTTCAGTTGACCCCGGTAGCGACGGTCACCGGCGCCGATGACGAAACCGGTGGCGACCGGCGTCTCGCCATTGGCCTCGAGCCTGGCGAATATGTCGGCGACATTGAGGTCCAGCGCCAGCTTGAGGTCGTGGCGCGCGTCCTCGTTCGGCGCCGCCGGCAATTGACGACGCACCAGTTGCTGGAACTGCGCATTGAACGTCAGGATCTTCTTCGACGAGGACAGGGCAAAGGCCGGCGAGGGGCAGGCGACCAGAATGGCGTTGATGGTCTTGATCGACGCCAGCCTCTGCAAGGTGAGGTTCTGGTCGGCTAGTCCACGCATGCAGGCCACTCGGATTGCCGATGTCAGGTTTCCGGTGTTGGCGTGGCTCTCGGCGATCTCTTCGATCAGCATGCCGATCGTGCATTTCCGACTTTCTGCCATTTGCTTCAGCGAGGTCCAGAACGCCCTCTCCAGACGAATGCCGCGGCGCGTTCCGCCACGCGCCACAACCCGAAACTCCAGCCCGAAATCCTCTGCCGCCAGCGGTGGCAGCAGCCGGTCGCGATCGGCAGGAGGAGAGATCGCGCTACCGCTCACTCATCGCCTCCTCGCGCGCCTTGTTGATCGGCTTCATCAGGTAGGTGAGGATCGTCTTGCGTCCGGTCTTGATGTCGACCGAACAGATCATGCCGGGGATGATCGAATAGGTCTTGCCGTCGCGTGTCAGCGTCGATTTGTCGGTGGCGACGCGAACCTGATAATAGGGTTCGCCGGTCTTCTGGTCGACCAGGCTGTCGGCGGTGATGTTCGAGACCTTGCCTTCGATGCCGCCGAAGATCGAGAAGTCATAGGCGGTCACCTTGATCAGTGCATCCTGCCCCGGCCGGATGAAGGCGACGTCTCGCGGTGAAACCCGCGCTTCGACCAGCAGGGTCTCTGAGGTCGGCACGATTCCCGCAACGACTGCGCCGGGCTGGACGAAGGCGCCGACCGTGTTGATGTCGAGCGTGTTGACGATACCGTCGACAGGCGAGCGGATGTCGGTGCGCGCCACCTTGTCGGTGGCACCGCGTATCGTCTCATCCACCACCGATAGGTCAGCCAGTGCCTGCGTGAGATCGCTGAGCGCTTCCTGTTGCAGCTGCAGGCCGAGTTCATCGACCTGAAGCTGGGCTTCCGTGATGGCCGACTTGGCTTTCTTGATGGTTTCTCCGGCGAGTGCCAGCTGGCCATTGAGCTCGGTCTGCTCGCGCTCGACGCGCAGCTGCTCGGTTCGCGCCATCAGGCCCTTCTTGACCATCGCTTCGACCAGCTTCGCCTCCTGGTCGCTGACGACCAGATTCTTGGTGAGGCGATCGGCATTGGCGTTGGCTTCGTCCAGTTCCTTTTCGCGCTGATCGAGTCGCGACTTGAGAACCGAGAGCTTGACTTCGAAGTTGTCGCGGCGCGCGATGAGCAGCTTCTGTTCGTTGTCGCAGATTTCCGGCGCCGCCTTCTGGATCTCCGACGGGCAGGGAAACGCGCCCTCGAGAGTGCCGGTCTGTTCGAACTTGAGCCGCGCAATGCGCGTCTGCAGCGCCCGCGCCTTGGCCTGCTGTTCGCCTAGGCTGGAGGTGTTGAAGGTGTTGTCGAGACGAATGATGAGGTCGTTCTTCTTGACGATCTGCCCGATCGTCACCGCGATTTCCTGAACGACGCCAGGCTCGCTGGCCTGGATGATCTGGGTCTTCGACGCCGGTATGATCTTGCCGTCGCCGCGTGCGATTTCATCGACCTCGGCAAAGGACGCCCAGGCGACCGAACTCGCAAAAAGCGCTCCGATGATGAATATCGACACCGACGCAAAAAACGGCGGGCGGTCTTCCCTGGCAAGCATTGTCCATGCCCTAACGTATTAAATGCACTCAACAAGTCTGTTTCTATCAGGCGCTCGTTCTCTGCAGCGCCTGTATCACTTGGTCTTTCGGTCCATCGGCAACGATCTTGCCCTGCTCGATGACAATCAGGCGGTCGGCCAACTCGAGCATGCTGAAGCGGTGCGTCGAAACGATCAGCGTCGTGCTGCGATCGAAGGCCACCTTGAGCTGCTTGATCAGCTGGCGCTCGGAAGCCAGATCCATCGAGCCGGACGGCTCGTCCAGGAAGACGATTTTCGGTTTGGTCAGCAACAGGCGGGCAATTGCCATAGTCTGCCTCTGGCCGCCCGAGAGATTGGTGCCGCGCTCGCCGACATTCATGTCGTAGCCGCGCGGATGGCGGGAGACGAAATCGTCGACGCCGGCAGCCTTGGCCGCTTCGACGATCTGTTCATCGGTCGCCTCCGGACACGCCATCAGGAGATTTTCCTTGATGGTGCCTGAAAACAGATCGTTGGCCTGCGCGACGATACCGACTGCGGCGCGAACCTCCGACGGGTGGTATTGGCGGATGTCGATCCCGTCCACCAGCAGCTCGCCGGTGGTCGGCAGGAAGAGCCTGCCGATCAGCCGCCCCATGGTCGTCTTTCCCGAGCCTATGCGGCCGATGATGCCGATCCGCTCACCGGGCTTCACCGAGAAATTCACGCCGGTCAGAACTTCGTTTTCGGAACCCGGATAGACAAAGCCGACATTCCTGAACGCCATCGCGCCGTTGCGAATGGGGCGGTTGACGAAACCAACCGTGTCCGGCCGATCCTCCGGCTGCGCCATGATCGAGTTGACGATCCGCAAGGAGAGCATTGCCTGACGAAGTCTGGACAAGGTGATGGCGATCTGCCCAAGCGGAGCCACCGCCCGGCCCGCCAGCATGACGGTGCCGATGATGGCGCCGGTGGAGACATGCCCTTCCGAAAAGGCATAGGCGCCGGCCACGATCAAGGCGACGGTCACCATCTGCTGGATGGCCTGCGTGATGTTGCCGGCGGCAGCCGAAAGCTGCTTTATCTTCTCGGACGTGTTGGATGCGTTCTTGGAATGCTCTGCCCATTTTCGCAGAAGGTATGCCTCTGCCCGCAGCGACTTGATCGTCTCCAGCGTGGAGATGGATTCGACCAGCAGAGCCTGGCGTTGCGAAGCCTCGTTCATGGAAGCGGCAACGCGCTTGCCGATACGCCGTTGCGTGATCAGCCCGACGATCACGGAGGCGACAAAGGCAATGGCCGGTATGATGACCAGCCAGCCGCCTATCGCATAGATGACAAGAAGAAAGACGAAGACGAATGCCGTGTCGATGAAGACGCTGATGGTGTTCGACGTGAAAAACTCGCGTACGAACTCGTACTGCGTCACCCGATTTGCATATTCGCCGGTTGAGCCGGGCCGTGCCGACAAGGACGAGTTCAGCACCTTCTCGAACAGCATATAGGAGATGCGAAGATCGGCCTTGCGCCCGGCATAGTCGATCAGCGACGCTCTGGCGGTCTTCAAGAGCAGGTCGAACAGAATGACCGCGCCGATCCCGATCGACAGCACCCAAAGCGTCGATATCGCCTTGTTTGGCAAGATCCTGTCGTAGACATTCATGGTGAAGATCGGTGAGGCAAGAGCCAGCAGATTGATGAATACCGCTGACAGGATGACCTTCGAATAGGTGCGCCAGAATGGCCCCATCGTTCCGGTCAACCAATGTCGCCGCTCAATCCTGGCCGCCGAACCGACGCTCATCCCCTCGACCGCGTTGGCATAGGTAATCGAGAAGGAAACCCCGCCGCTTATGTAGCTTCCGGCAAGTTCGGATTTGCTGATGGTTGTGCGACCGTCCTCCTGGGGAGCGGTCGTAAATCCATCGTCCTCTGTCTCGGCAAGCAGCGCAACCGGCAATTGGCTGACGCGAAACAGGATGGCGGGGAGGTCGATGCGTCCGCGAAGAAAATCGCGATGGCTGAACTCCGTGATTTCAAGACCGACGCGTTCGGCAAGATGCCGAATGGCGTCGATATCGATTCGGGTATCCGACAGCGGCACGCCGGCAAACAGCACGGTCTCGGCACTCGGCCTGCCCAGGTAGCCGGCAACAGCCGAAAAGCAGGCCTTGAAGGCCTCCTTCGGGGACAGGATTTTAGGTTGTGGGTTCACGATCCGCCCGCAGGACTGTCGTTAGACCTTGGCCTTACTACTTTTTCCTTACCGGCGCGAGGATGTCGAAAGGCAGATCGTTCTTCTGCTCCGACGGCGTGCGTGCATAGGTTTCGGTGTCGGCCGTTTCCGGCGCGTTGAACTCGGCCTTGGCGTAGGCGGTTGCCTGTTTGGCCGGTTGAAGGTCCATGGTCTTCAGCAATTGTCCGGTTGCCGCCAGCAGTCGGTACTGGGCGAAAAGCGACGCGTAGGACGCGGTGTCAGCAAGCGTTGCTGTGTTGAACCGCGTGTTCTGCGCGTCAAGCACGTCGAGCAGCGAGCGTTGTCCGACCTTGAACTGCTCGCGATAGGACGCCACCAATTTTTCGTTGGCGGCAGCCTGAAGCTTCAGCGTCTTGGCCAGGTCGGCCTGCCGGAAGCGTCGATCCCATGACGTGCGGACGGCTTCCTCGATCTCGCGCAGGACCTGGTGCAGGACAAGGCGCTGCTCGCTGGTGCGGCGAACCTGTTCTTGTTCGTTAGCCTTGTCGATGCCGCCGCGATAAAGGTTCCAGCGCAGCACGACCCTTGCCTGAAGGTCGCTCGTGTCGCCATCACTGCCATCGATGTCGGATCCTGCCCGGGCGACGCCTTCGGCGGTAATCGAGGGCCCGAATTTTGCCCGTGCGGCATCCACGAGGGAAGCCGCGGCGTCGATATCGCTGTTGGCCATATGCACGCGCGGATTGTTCTGTCGTGCCAGCCCGATTGCTTCATCAAGCGATCTCGGCAGCGCGGCGGACACATCGCCCGGCCTCGAGGCACTGGTCAGCGGCTTTCCGACAGTCTTGAAGAACCGGATCTTTGCTGCCTCGAGTTCCTCGGTGGCTTCCTGCATACGGGCCTTGGCGGCGAACAGCCGCTCCTCGGCCTGCTGCCGATCGGCCTCGTTCAGTGCGCCGCCGGCAATGCCTTGCCGGATGTCGCCGAGAATTCCCTGATGGAATCCGAGGTTTTTCTTTGCTTCGACAACGATCGAGGCCTGCAACATGGCTTCGAGGTAATCCTGGACAACCGAGAGCCCGATGAATTCGGACCGTTCCAGAACCCGGAACGACGCGCCGTCGACGCGCGAGGCCTGGCGGTTCAGTTCGGCGCGCCTTGCACCGCTGTCGTAGAGCGTCTGCGTAACCGTGAGGTCGGTTTCAGCTGGATAGAGCGTGTCGTTCTCGATGGAAAGCGAGCGCCTGTCCGGATTGTCGAGGCGGCGAGCCCCCGCTGACGCTTCCAGGTCAACGCTGGGAAGATAAAGCCCCTTCGCCTGGCGCAGTTCGAATTCGATTGCTTCACGATTCTCGATTGCTTGGCCAATCTCGGGATTGGACTCCACCGCGACCGCCATCGCCTCCTTGAGAGTGAGCGCGTGAGCGTTTCCGCAGCTCAATATGGCAACCGTTGTCAGCAGGCCAAGGCGCTTGCCTATGGCCGACATAGTTGTCGAATTCATTTTGACCACCCCAACATTCCCCCTGCACCTTATTCCAAGCGCTGCAACCCAAGCATGATTGTCTACAGATTTACAATTTAGCGGTCACTAAAACCGTGGGCTCAAGTCACAAAGTTTACGAAATGTAGCAAAAATAGCACAAAGACGCCTGGCTGCACTCTGATTGGGCGCCGACCACATATGTGTGTTTCCACGGCCTGCGACCCTCGAGTTGACGACGTCCAGGCGGAAAGCCGCGCCATTGGCGGGGTGTCATAGCTCTCCTACTCCGTTGTGCTCGCTTTTTTTCTGCGTCGATTAGTATGCGACTGCGCGACGGCCATTTGCAACTCGGGTGTGATCTCCAATGGTGCATTTTCTGCTCCATGTGGGTCCTGCAGCCCCTGGACGTGGACGGTCGGAAATGGCAGCTCGATGCCCTGTTCCTTGAAGACCTGGCGCAGGCGCACATAGAATTTGCGTTTCATGCCGAAAGCGCCTCCGGGTCTGGTCATGGCCTTGACCCTCAAGACGATGCCGTACTCGCCGAACTCCTGTACGCCCTGCATCTTGATCGGGTCGAGCACCCAGTTTTTGAACTCGGGATCTTCAGCCAGTTCGAGGCCGATTCGCTTGATCAGCTTGCGGGCGAAGTCGATATCGGTGTCATAGCCGACGGTGATGTTGAACTTGTCGATAACCCAGTCACGGCTCTGGTTCTGGACTGCCCCGAGTTCACCGAACGGTATCGTGAACAGCGGACCACGATGGTGGCGCAGCTTCACCGAGCGCAGCGAAAAGCTTTCCACTGTACCCTTGTAGCTGCCTGATGAAATGTATTCGCCGACACGAAAAGCATCGTCTAACAGATAAAACACGCCCGAGATGACGTCCTTGACGATGGTTTGTGCGCCAAAACCCACGGCGACGCCGACGACGCCGGCGCCGGCGATCAGCGGGCCGATCTGGATACCGATCGAGGCGAGCATCATCAGCACCGCCATCACGACGATCACCGCGAGCAGGATGTTCTGGATGATCGGCAAAAGCGTGCGCAACCGCGCCTGCTGCGGGTCGAGGGTCGGGACTTCCTCGTCGCCCATTGCCGCCTGCGGCATCTCGATGCCCAGCTTTCGTTCGATCAAGGCCTTGATGATCGACCAGCCGAAATCGGCGGCAAGCGCGATGACCACGACATTGATCAAGCCGCGCAATATCAGCGTGGTGATCGTATCGCCGTCCCGCATGGATTGCATGTCCAGGCCCAGGACACGCGCGAGAAAGTAAGCCGCCGCCAGAATAAAAATCATCCGGATTCCGCGGTCGATGGCTGCGATCGTCACCGCCGGGATCGTTGGCCGGCCAGCTTCTTCCGAACCCGGCCGCAGGATGAAGTTAACCCCGCGCTCGGTCAGAACGATTGCCATGGGCAGGAAGAATGCGGTGAAGGTGAACCAGAACAAGGTGTAAAGGCCGGCTATGCGCTGCAGGAACAGAGCGACGAAATAGGCAGTCAACAGCCATGTCGTTGCCGTGTGGCCACTTTGGCGGGCGCCGTCCCGTTGGATTCTTGGCCGACGCCAGACGGCAATCAGCACGAGCGACAGCAGCAGGAAATCGGCGACCACGGACAGGACCGTCATTCCGTCCTGATCGATGCCTAGACCCGGCAAGAGGATAAAGGCGGCGAAGACGAAGGCGAAAAACCCGACAATCCGGGGTAGCCAATAGGCCCAATGGTCAGCAGTCTCGTTGGTGATCGGCAGGGCACGAACCTCGGCGGCGTGCTCGACCTCCATAAAGGAGGGGACGAGCATGGCCATGACGTACAGGCGCACACCCCAGGTAAAGACCGCGGCAATCAGAAATGTCAGCACAATCTCGCGGATCAACCCCGGCCACTCGAACAGCATGAATGCGCCGGCGCTGCCCAGCGCGAACGAGACGATCATCATGCTGGAATATAGCGTGCGACCGCCAATCTTCTTGGCCCGCCCGACGGGCGTATCCTTCGGCTGTGCGATGATCCAAAGACGAAATGGACGGGTGAGCTTGTACGTTGCCCAGGTGAGCGCCAGGCCAGCGGCGATGAAGATCGCGACCAGCACCAATATGCTGGCAGGCCCCTTGTTGGACATATCGTCCATGGTATTGGCCCGGACGCGCGCAAACTGGCCCGGCAGCGAGGGCAAGGTTCGCACGATCTTTTCAATATGATGTTTGATCCGATCGAGCGTCGAGGAGGCCATCGTGTTCATCTGGCCTGGCACAGCCGCGGTGTCGCCCGACGTGTCGGCCGGCGGAGCGCCCGCCCCGGCAGGTGTCTTCGTTGACCCGCTATCCTGATTTCGTTGTTCGGCCACCCAGGCCTTCACCGACGGATCGTCGAGAAGCTCGAACAACTGATTGACCCTTTCAGGTGGGGCGGCCGCCGGCGTTTGTGCATATGCCTGAGCAGCCGACAAAAGGGCGATCCCAAAGACGAGCAGCCTGGCAATCAGGACAAACATCGCAGCCAGGTCTCCGAGACGTCGTGCCGGGCGCGCCAGAGTCTTGGCTCCCAATCGTCGATTCATGAGTGGCATCGTGCGGTAACCTTCCGGTCAAATCGGCGAGCAAAGACAGCTAGGTTCGTCGTTGCACCTACCTTGGACAAGCCGATGTTGTGGTGCAAGTCTCATCGCTCCTGGGTAGTCCGTTGGGCAGGGCATCGAGATTGCCTGCTATTTCGACAGAAGGCCTACGTCTGTCTCTTATGGCGGAAGAAATTTCCAGTTCGCCAATTAAGGATATCTTATATCTACAAGGATGCACAATATCCTTAATGCGAAATTGACGGTGTCGGAATGGAAGGGCGTCTACGACATCCTCACAAAGGATGGCTGCACCGTCAGCGTCGTCCAGAATCCGCCCGTATCTCTCAAGGAAGACGCGCTCGTCACCCGCCGTGCGATCGATGCCATGGGTGGCAAGGTCGTGTTGGTAGGCACGCCACTGCCCTCGGGACTGACTGCGGCACCATGTCTCTGTGCCGGTTGCCAGAGCTTGGTTGCCAATCCATGGGCAGCCACTGAAACTGCGTCGCGTCGACGATCTCCTACCGAATGAGAATTCGCGCATGAACATAGATGGTACCTGCGATCCGCGCTTTGCAGGCGTGCGCGAGGCGTTTGGCAGGTCTTTCGACCAAGGACTCGAGCTTGGCGGCGGCGTGTCGGTCGTGGTCCATGGCAGGACCGTCGTTGATCTATGGGGCGGCCACGCCGATGCCGCGCGCAACCGCGCGTGGCGGCAAGACACGCTGGTCAATGTCTGGTCCTGCACCAAGGGCGTTGTGGCCTTGGCCATCGCCATGTTGGTGGAGCGCGGCAAGCTCGATTATGCCACCCCAGTTGCGCATTATTGGCCGGAATTCGCGGCAGGCGGCAAGGAGCGCATCACGCTCGATCAGGTGATGTCGCATCAGGCCGGGCTGAACGGTCTCGCCGTGCCGATGGACGAGGCAGGGCTGTTGGCGTGGACGCCCTTTGTCGACGCGCTTGCCGCAATGTCGCCCCTGTGGGAGCCCGGCAGCCGCTGTGTCTATCATGCTCTCACTTATGGCCACCTCGCTGGCGAAGTGCTGCGACGTGTCGACGGGCGAAGCGTGGGCCGCTTCATCGCGGAAGAGATCGCCGGCCCGCTCGGCGCCGATTTTCATGTCGGTCTGCCGGCCAGTGAGGACCCCAGGGTCGCCGAGATGATTGAAGGTTCAAAAACTTCGGACTGGGTCGAGTTTGTCCGCGCCTCGCCCTTTCCCCACGCATCGAATAATCCGGCACCCCGGGCAACGGCGCCCAACGATCGCGCCTGGCGCGCCGCCGAGGTGCCGGGCGGCAATGGCCAGTCGACTGCCCACACACTGGCCCGTATCTACGGTATGATGGCGGCCGGCGGCGTGTGGGAGGGCAAGCCTCTGATCGGCCCTGCCGCAGTCGAAGAAGCAGCAAGACCTCGCATTCGCGGCATGGACGACAGCTTCGCGTTGCCGACAGCCTTCGCCGCCGGCTATCAGATGGAGGATCCCACCTACGCCGGGCGCGCGTCGCCGCAAACGTTCGGACACAGCGGCTGGGGCGGCGCCATCGGCTTTGCCGATCCCACCGCCGGTGTAGGGTTCGGCTATGTCACCAATCGTATGCTCGGTTTCGACGACCTCGATCCACGCCGCAAGGCCGTGATCGACGCCGTCTACGACGCGCTCTGATACAAGCACACACGCTGGTCATTTGATTTAGCTCACTCCGAACATCACGAGACCAGAGCGCCAATCACCGCGGCACAGTCACCGGCTTTGACCAGGCCGGGGAAATGACGCGCCGCCAGCATGCCGGACATTTTCGCTTTGATTTCCTGAGGAGCGATGCCGGTGCGGCCGGTGGAATGGATGCGCGCCAGCACCGCGCCTTCCGTGACTGGCTCGCCAAGATCGACCATGGTTTCGATCATGCCGTCATCCTCGGCGAAGGAGAAGCAATCGCCTGACGGCATGTCGAGCCACTGGGTTCGAGTCTTCTCGACCGCCCCAGCAACGATGCCGGCATGACGCAGGACATTGCTGATACCGCGCCGCGCAATCCGCACGGTTTGCGCGCGCGAGGTGCCGCCGCCGCCAAGCTCGGTGCTGACGAAGACCTTGCCCATTTCCTCAGCCGCCGTGTCGTACATGCCGACCGAGTCGATCTCGATCATGCGCATCGAGAACGGTGCGGAGAACGCCGCGACCGCGTCGAAGGCTTTCTGCTCCTGTGCCTTGTCGGGCAAAGTGTGCGCGGCGCAGAACGGCACGAAATCCAGCGTCCTGCCGCCGGAGTGGAAGTCGAAGACGAGGTCGGCACGCGGAAGCAATTCGCGCTGGAAATAGTCTGCGATCTTTTCCGTCACCGTGCCGTCCGGCCTGCCAGGGAAAGCGCGGTTCATGTTGCCCTTGTCGATCGGCGACGTCCGGGTACCGGCGCGGAAGGCCGGATAGTTCATCGCCGGCACGATGATCACCGTGCCGCTGACCCGTTTGGGATCGAGTGTGCGGGCGAGATCGTAAAGTGCCAGCGGCCCCTCATACTCGTCGCCATGGTTGCCGCCCGTGAGCAAGGCAGTCTGCCCACTGCCGTTGCGGATGACGCAGATCGGGATCATCACCGAACCCCAGGCCGAGTCGTCGCGGCTGTAGGGCAGGCGCAGGAAACCGTGCTGCACGCCGTCCTGGTCGAAATCGACAGTTGGCGCGATCGGCGATGGGCGGAGACTGGAAATCGTTTTCAATTCTTCACCACCAGCTTGCGCGGCACGTTGGCCAGGCACTCTACACCGGTTTCGGTGATCAGGATGGATTCTGTGATCTCCAGTCCCATCGTCTCCAGCCACAGGCCGGTCATGAAATGGAAGGTCATGCCGGGCTTGAGCTCTGTGCGGTCGCCGGGGCGCAGGCTCATGGTGCGCTCGCCCCAATCCGGCGGATAGGACAGGCCGATCGGATAGCCGGTGCGGTTATCCTTGACGATGCCGTATTTTTTCAAGACAGCGAAGAAGGCGTTGGCAATGTCCTCGCAGGTGTTGCCGGGTTTCGCCGCCGCAAGCCCCGCCTCCATGCCTTCCAGCGTCGCCTTCTCGGCATCGAGGAACTCCTGTGTCGGCTTGCCCAGAAAGACGGTGCGCGACAGCGGGCAATGGTAGCGGTTGTAGCAGCCGGCGATCTCGAAGAAGGTGCCTTCGCCCGACTTCATCGGCTGGTCGTCCCAGGTCAAATGCGGTGCCGAAGCGTCGGCGCCCGACGGCAGCAGCGGCACGATCGCCGGATAGTCGCCGCCGATCCCGTCGACGCCGCGCGTGCCGGCATCGTAGATCTCGGCGACCAGATCGCATTTGCGCATGCCGACTTCGATCTTGTCGACGATGCGCCGGTGCATGGCTTCGACGATGCGAGCTGCCTTGCGCATATAATCGATCTCGATCGGGCTCTTCACGGCGCGCTGCCAGTTGACCAGCGCGGTGGCGTCGACGAAGCGGGAATTGGGCAGATGCTTCTGCAGCCCGGCGAACGCCGCCGCTGAGAACCAGTAATTGTCCATCTCGACGCCGATGGTCAGCTTGCTCCAGCCGCGATCACTGAGCACGCTGGCCAGGAAATCCATGGGGTGGCGCTCGGTCGACTGCACGTAGTGGTCGGCATAGCCGACGATGTTGTCATGCGCGAGATAGGCGGTGCGCTTGGCGCCGTTGGCGTCCTGGCCACGGCCGTACCAGACCGGCTCGCCCGATGGCGGCACGATGACCGCCTGGTGCACATAGAACGACCAGCCATCATAGCCGGTCAGCCAGGCCATGTTGGACGGATCGCTGACGATCAGCAGATCGACGCCATTCACCTCCATGGATTGCCGTGTCTTGGCGAGGCGGTCCGCAAATTCGGCGCGCGAGAATTTCAGGTTTGGTTGCATTGTTCTTGGTCCTCGTTTGTTGGGCCTCGCGGCCGGTATCAGCTTTCGAAAGTGGTCCCGGACCCTGCCGCCCGCGCGCGGTCGCGGGCGAGCGTGGCGATCGCCGTGTCCTGCACGCCGGTGCCGGTGAGGTCGGCGATGGTGATGTCGCTTGCTGAGCGCCTTCCGTGCTTTTCACCGGCAATAATCTGGCCGAGCTCGGTGACCTCCATATCGGCGCCCATAACGCCCGAAGCGATGGCGTGATGCAGTTCGCCGAGACGCCGTGTCTGCTTCGCGCTGTCGGCGACGTAGAGATCTGCCATGCGCAGGATGGCGGGCGCGATCTCGTTCTTGTGCTCTGCGTCCGAACCCATCGCAGTAATGTGCTGGCCAGCCGAAACGAAGCCGGCCTTGATCAGTGGCTCGGTCGAAGGCGTGGTGGTGACGATGATGTCCGCGCCGCCAACGGCCGTTGCCGCGTCCGGTTCGGCACGCACGAGAATGCCAAGTTTCTCGCGCAGCGCGCCTGCTGTCGCCTCTGCCTTGACCGCATCGCGGGCCCAGATGCGCGCTTCGGCGATCGGCCGCACCAGCATGAGCGCTTCGAGCTGCAGCCCGGCTTGCACGCCGGCGCCGAATATTGCTGCAACAGACGAATCCGGCCGCGATAGATGCTTCGCGGCTACCGCCCCGGCGGCGGCCGTGCGGACATCGGTGAGGTAGCCATTGTCGAGCAGCAGCGCCTCGACCACACCGGTCTTTGCCGAAAGCAGCACCATCATGCCGCCGCCGCTCGGCAGGCCGAGCGTTGGATTGTCGAAGAAGCCAGAGCTTATCTTGACGGCGAAACCGTCTATCCCGGGCACATAAGCGGACTTCACGTCAACCTCGCCGCGATGCTCGGGAATGTCGAGCCGCAGGATCGGTGGCATCGCCACCGGCAAAGTGGCCAAAGCGCGGAAGGCGTTCTCGACGCAGGCGACGGCGTCGAGATCGAGGGGCACGATCTTGCGTAGCTCACTCTCCGTGAGGATCGTCATCCGGCTCATGCAGCACGCTCCGCGGCTACCGCACCGCAAACGATCTTGCGGTGCGTGTTCATGTCAATGTTTCGTCCGGACAGCAGTACGACCACCGGGCCGTTCGCCTTGACCTTGCCGGCAAGCAGTGCGCCGATGCCGACGGCGCCGGCGCCTTCGACGATCTCGCGCTCGTGCTCATAGGCATCGCGGATGCCGGCAGCGATCTCGTCCTCGCTAAGCAGGACCACATCGTCCAGCAGCTCGCGGCACATGGCGAAGGTCAGCCGGTTGTCGAGGCCGATGCCACCGCCGAGCGAATCCGCCAGCGTCGGTAACTCCTCGACCTCGACCGGCCTGCCTGCCTCAAGGCTTGCCTTCATCGCCGCGCCGCGCGCCATCGAAACACCGATGACTTTTGTCTGAGGGTTGATGCCCTTGACGGCGGCGGCGATGCCCGAGGCCAGCCCGCCGCCGGAGAGCTGCACCAGAACAAGAGCTGCATCCGGAACCTGCTCGACCATCTCCAACCCGAGCGTGCCTTGCCCGGCAATGATGGCGGGATGGTCGAAGGGCGGTAGCATGACCAACTCTTCTTGCGCCACCAGTCGCTCGACCTCCTGCTGCGCCTCATCCTGGCTGTTGCCGACGATGCGGATGTCCGCGCCAAGCCGGCGGATTTCGTCGAGCTTGTTGCCCGGCACCAGCCGCGACATGCAGATCACCGCGCGCATGCCTTCGAGCTTTGCGGCATAGGCCAGCGCGCGGCCATGATTGCCCGTCGACGCCGAGACGACGCCGTGCGCCTTCTCCTCAGCGCTCAGCGAAGCGACGGCGTTCGAGGCGCCGCGCAGCTTGAAGCTGCCGGTGATCTGGCGATGTTCGAGTTTGAGGTGGACGGGAGCGTCGAGTTGCTCCGAGAGCCTATGGGACAAGACTGTTGGCGTGCGCTCGATCTTGCCGGCAATGCGCTCATGCGCGGCACGAATATCGCTGAGGGTAACTGTCGTCATGATCGTCAATCGCGCGGCAATGGCAGCGTCATAAGGCGGCCGAATTCGGGGAGGGATGTCTCGTCGCCACACAGCCGCAAACAGTTCCAGGCGCTGGCCTGATTGCTGCTCACCACCGGGCGGCCGATCGCCTCCTCCATGCCGGTGATTGCGAGCGCACCGCGCAACGCCGTGCAGGACACGAAGAGCGCCTCGGCCTCAGCATGCATAGCCTCGCGTGCGAGTTCGACAATCGCTGTCGGCGCAATGCGCGCCATCTCGCGGTCGTCTTCGAAGCCGAGGCAAGTGAAGCTGACAATATCGAAGCCGCGCGCCGCAAAGTATGCCGCCATCGGTCTGGAGGTTTCAACGGTGTAAGGGGTTAGGATGCTGATCTTCTTCGCGCCCAGCGCCTTCAGCCCGCGCACGCCGGCCATCGGCGGCGTGACGACGGGAACGCCTGATTTGGCAGACTGGATCGCGGCCTCGATTTCGGCATCGCCGATCACCACCGAGGCCGAGGTGCAGGAATAGCAGATGGCGTCGAGCGTCTCGTCGGGCAGGATCAATGCCGCACCCGCCGCCAGCTCCGGCTGCATCTTGCGAAGGTTCTCGGGCGTCGTCGGGTTCTTGTAGGGAATGCGCGCGACATAGACGCCGAGCCGCTCGCTCGCCACCATGCGGCGGAAATCCGGTTCGCTGGTGTGGTCGGTGGCAAGGATGATCAGGCCGACGCGCTTTTCCAGCGGACGCTCGTCGAGTGCCGGCCTTGTCGGCATCTGCCTGATTTCGGGCAACGGTTTCATCTCAGGGTTACCTTTCGATCTTGCCGTAGCGATGTTCCAGCCAGCGCAGCAGCACGACGGAAAAGAGGCTGATGACGAGGAAGAAAGCGCCGACCAGCGTGATCGGCTCGATGTAGCGATAGTAGGTGTTGGCAACGCTCTTGGCCTGGTTCATCAGCTCCAGCACGGTGATCGCCGATAGCAACGGCGTCTCCTTGAACATGGCAATGAAATAATTGGCCAGCGCCGGGATCATCGGCGGGATGGCCTGCGGAATGATGATGTTGGTCCAGGTCTGCGTGGCGCTCAGATTGCACGCCTTGGCAGCTTCCCACTGACCGCGCGGCACGTTGTCGATGCCGGCGCGGTAGACTTCCGCCGTGTAGGTGCCGTAGTGCAGGCCGAGCCCGATGACGCCGGCGACCAGCGGCGGCAGCAGAATGCCGAAATCGGGCAGCACGTAGAAAATGAAATAGAGCTGCACCAGAAGCGGCGTGCCGCGGATGAATTCAGCAAGGAAGCCGACGGTGCGCGACAGCACCTTGTTGGGCGAGCGCCGCGCCAATGCAATGCCCAGCCCGACGATGGCGGCCAGCACGGAGCCAAGCAGCGTCGCCAGGATGGTGATCTTCACGCCCTGGATCAGCGTCGGCATGATTTCCCAGACGAAGTTCCAGTCCCATTCCATCAGAGGGCCCAATTCATTAGAAGGGCATTGGCCATCAGACACGCACCCCATCGAGGCCGCGCGCCATACGGCGTTCCAGCGAACGCACGCCCCAGGAAATGATCAGCGCCAGCGCGAAATAGATGATCAGGATGGCGGTGAAGGGCACCAGCGTGTTGCCGGTCTGCGAGCGCACGACCTGCGCCTGAAAGGTGAGATCGGCGAGCGAGATCAGCGACACCACGGACGTGGCCTTGAGCAGCTCGATGGCATTGTTGCCGAAGGTCGGCAGCATGATCAGCAGCGCCTGCGGCAGGATGACGTGACGCATGCCTTGCCAGCGGCCGAGGTTAAGCGCGATGCAGGCTTCGTATTGTTCGCGCCCGACCGACTGGATGGCGCCGCGAACCACTTCGGCCGCATAGGCGCCGACATTGAGGCCCAGCGCCAGTACGCCGGCCTGCAGCGGCGTCATCTCGAGGCCGATCAACGGCAACACGAAATAGGCGACGAACAACTGCACGAAGATCGAGGTGCCGCGGAAGAATTCGATATAGGCGGTGGCCAGCCAGCGCAGCGCAAAGAAGCGCGACACGCGCCCCATGCCGGCGAGAAAGGCCATGATGAGCGCGAGCACCGACCCCATCAGCGTCAGCTCGATGGTGACAAGCGCTCCCTGCAATATCAGGCCGAGATAGCCGGACCACTGGGTCATCTGGGTTCCAACATTGACTGTCTAGGTTCTTCTCCCGTTGCACGGAGAGAAGATGCCGGTTCACCCTCCGTAGCTGCAGCGTGGCTGCTGCGGAGGATGGGCAGGCAGATGAGGGGCAGTGCTAGCTTCTCCAAACTTGGCGCCGCCCCTCATCCGTCACTTCGTGACACCTTCTCCCCGTAAACGGGGAGAAGGAAGATGCTCTCACTTTGCCGAGCAGAGCTTGTCTCTGGTCGTCGACATCGCGGCCGCCGCCGAGAAACCGTAGGGTTCGATGATCTTGGCGAACTCGCCGGATTTCTTCATCTTGGCGAGTTCGACATCGAAGGCGTCGCGCAACGCTTCGTCGCCCTTCTTGAAGGCGGCGCCGTCGCAATAGACCGGCGCACCCTGCACTGGCGCAATGACTTCGAGGTTCGGATCGTTGGCCTTCTTGACAAGGTCGTTGATCGACAGGACGGGTAGCGAATAGGCGTCGATACGTCCGTCCTGCAGCATCTTCAGGCCGCTTTGGCCGTCGGGCACGACAATGACGCGCTCGCGCGGTACGCCGGCGTTGAGCGCCAGCTTCTCTTCGGTGCCGCCGCCGGGCGCGCCGATCGTGGCTGACGTGTCCTTGGCGACGTCCTCGTAGCTCTTGAAGCCCTTCGGATTGCCCTTCTTGACCAGCATCGCCTCGGCGTCGCACAGCACCGGTTCGGAATAGACGACCGCCGCGCAGCGCTCCGGTTTCATGAACAGACCGGCGGTGACGACGTCGAACCGGCCGGCCTGCAGGCCGGGGATCATCGCGCCATACTCCGAAATCGACGCAACGATGTCGCCAACGCCGAGACGCTTGAAGATCTCGCGGGCCACGTCCGGCGCCGCGCCCGAAACCTTGCCGTCGGCGGCGACCGCCGTATAGGGCGGCTCGTTGGCTATGGCGACGCGCGCAAAGCCCTGCGCCTTCAATTGCTCAAGCTTGCTGTCGTCAGCCGAACCGGTGCTTGAGGCGGCCAGCACCGCTGTCAGTGCGAGGCCGGCGACGCCAGCCAGAATGCCAAGTTTCTTCATTGTTCCCAACTCCTTGTTTCTTGTCTTGGTTTTGTCTGAGGCGGTCTTCCGCCCCGCAAAGCGGTCAGACACGATGTCCGGCCGCGATGATCTTCTTCAGGAAGCCTTGCGTGCGCTCCTGCTTGGGATGGCGGAAAATCTCATCGGGCTTGCCCTCCTCGACGATCCTGCCGCGGTCGAAAAACAGCACACGGTCGGCGAAGTCGTGAGCGAAGCCCATCTCGTGGGTGACGAGCAGCATGGTCATGTCGGTCTCGGCGGCGAGCTTGCGCATGACGTTGAGCACCTCTTCGACCAGCTCCGGATCGAGCGCCGAGGTCACCTCGTCGAACAGCATGATCTTTGGCGACAGCGCCAGCGCGCGCGCGATCGCCACGCGCTGCTTCTGGCCACCGGACAATTGCGCCGGCATCGACTTCGCCTTGTCGGCCATGCCGACCATGTCGAGCAGTTCCATCGCTCGCTTCTCGGCAGCGGCGCGCGGCGTGCCCTTGGTCAGCATCGGCGCCAGGGTGACATTGTCCATGACGCATTTGTGCGGAAACAGATTGAACAGCTGGAAGACCATGCCGATCTTCTGGCGCATCTTGGTCAGATGCCGCTCGTCGGCGGGCAGCAGCTGTCCGTTGCGCTCCATGTGGTAGAGCTGCTCGCCATCGATCTGGATATGACCGCCATCGATCTTTTCCAGCGTCATCAGAATGCGCAGGATCGTCGTCTTGCCGGAGCCGGACGGGCCGATCAGCGCCAGCTTCTCGCCGGGCATGACCTGCATCGACAGGCCGTCGAGCACTTTGAACGAGCCAAAGCTCTTCGAAATGGCGTCGACCTTGATGATGGGTGCGGACAAATGAATTTCCCCTGCTGGAGAAGCCTGTGCCCTTAACGATGCGGAACGCGTCAAATCATGTCAATCTGGAAAATAAAATCATGACAATATTTCCGCATTGCATGATTTCAGGGCAATTTCAGCTCAGATTGCGAGCAGCAGATGCTCCGGATCGCCAAGCAACAGCTTGGTGACAACGCCGAGGCCGGCGCGCAGTTCCCCCTCGGTGGTCGAGCCCAGCGAAATGCGTACTGCCGGATGCCAGGGTGCGTCGGAAATGCGGAAGGAGGTGCCGGGCGCGATTGCCACGCCTTGCAAGCGGGCCTGGGCGACAAAACTTTCCTCGGCGCGGTCGGCGGGCAGCTGCAGCCAGACATGCAGCCCGTCGCGCCGGCCGCGATAGTCGACGCCGGCCAACACTTCGGCAGCGATGTCCTGGCGGCGCCGCAACGCCGCGCGCTGCCAGCGCACGAGCTCCATCGCAGTGCCGTCGGCTACCCATTTGGTGGCGATCTCGGCCACCAGCGGCGTCGCCATCCAGTTCGACACCAGATGCCGGTTGGCAACGGCGGCAACGTAGCGGTCGGGCGCGGCGAGATAGCCGATGCGCAGGCCAGGCACGGTGATCTTGGTGAAGGAGGTGACGTAGAGCGTACGCTCCGGCGCGAAAGCCGCGACCGGCGGCGGCCGGTCCTCGACCAGGGGTCCCAGCACATCGTTCTCGATGATGGCGATGTCATGCTTGCGCGCGACCGCGGCGATCTCTTCGCGCCGACGTGCGTCCATCAGCGTCGCCGTCGGGTTGATCACCGAAGGTTGCACGAACACCGCGCGAATGTCGGTAAGCTGGCAGGCCTCGTCGAGCGCTTCCGGTATCAGGCCGTTGCCGTCGATCGGCAGGCCTTCGAGGTTGAAGCCGAGATAGCGCGCCAGTGGCACCAGCGTGTGGTGGCCAATTGCTTCGGTGGCGACGGTTGAGCCGGGCGGCGCGACGCTCATCAGTGCCACCGTCATCCCGGCGGTGGCGCCGTTGGTCAGACTGATATTCTGCGCCGAGACATCCAGCCCGCACAGTTTCAGCCAGTCCACCGCCACCGCACGGTGGCGCGGAAACACCATGTTGGGCCGGAACGAAAGCGCCGAACTTGACGGCAGGTTTTCGGCGAGCCAACCCAAGGCCTGCTTCAGCCGCTCCAGATGCATCGGCTCGCAGACCGGCTTCAGGATGGAGAGGTCGATGACTTCGCCGAGGCGCTCCGGCAGATAGGGCGGTTCCGGTTCGCGGCGCTGCGTCTGTACAAAGCTGCCGCGGCCGATCTCGCCGGAAATCAGGCCCCGCCGGATCAGTTCCTCATAGGCGCGGCTGACCGTCTGCACAGACAGTTTCAGGTCGTCGGCCAGCCTTCGATGCGTCGGCAGTCGGGCGCCATTGGCCAGCCGCCCGTCATGGATGGCGCGCGCGAACTGGTCGGCCAGCGACTGATAGGCTGGCCGGCGGAGGAGCGCGGGATCGGGTTGCCATAATGTCATGACTTATTAGGATCGAAATCAGTGCAATTGACAATCGAAATAATGCGCCATCATGGTGATGCCGACAAAAAGTGGACGCCGATGACATCAGCGAAACTCGACGCGATCGACCTGAAAATCCTCGACGCCATCCAGCGCGACGGGCGCATCACCAAGCTGGCGCTGGCCGAACAGGTGGGCCTGTCGCCGACGCCGTGCTGGATGCGGCTGCGCAAGCTGGAGAAGGCCGGCATCGTCTCGGGCTATCACGCCAGGATCGCCATGCGCGTCGTGGCGCCTGTCGCCACCGTGCTGATGGAGGTGACGCTGGCCAGCCACCGTCAGGCCGATTTTGACCGCTTCGAATGCGTCATCCGCGATATTCCCGAGATCGTCGCCTGCTGGTCGGTAGGCGGCGGCGTCGACTATGTGCTGAAGGTGATGGCGCGCGACATCGACGCCTATCAGCGGCTGGTCGATGGCTTGCTCGAGCGTGAGATCGGCATCGACCGCTACTTCACCTACATCGTCACCAAGACGGTGAAGGAGGAGATCGTTCTCCCCATCGCCGACCTCGTGCCGGCATCGTCGTGAGGTCGGAGAGATTGTCTGCCGGAACGGCACAATGGAGAGACTCTCTCTCCTTCAAGGCATGCAAACAGTCTCTCTGTCTGCTTCTGGCCGATAGTCTTCCCGCATCGTCCGAACCGGGAGGCTTCGACCATGTCCGCTCATTTTGCCCGCTCGCATCGCCACGAAGCGCTTGATCGCCTCGCCGACCGCCGACTGCTGCGCGAACTCGCCTATGTCGACGGCCATTGGACGGCGAGCGAAGCGGCGGAAAGCTTTGAAGTTACCGATCCGGCCACCGGCGCGACTGTCGCCTTTGTCGCGGCGCTCGACGCGCACCAGACGACAAAGGCGATCGATGCCGCCTCGCGCGCCTTTCCGGCATGGCGCTCGCTGCTGCCGCAGGAGCGGTCCAAAATCCTGCGAAAATGGTTCGAACTGATCACTGCGGCGAAGGATGACCTTGCTCTGTTGATGACACTGGAACAGGGCAAGCCGCTGCGGGAGTCGCTCGGCGAGATCGACTATGCCGCCTCCTTCGTCGAGTGGTATGCCGAGGAAGCAAAACGCCTCAATGCCGAGAGCGTCACCAGCCATCTGCCGAATGCGGAAATGATGGTGAGGCGCGAGCCGCTCGGCGTCGTCGGCGTCGTCACGCCGTGGAATTTCCCCTCGGCCATGCTGACCCGCAAGGCGGCCGCAGCCCTTGCCGCTGGCTGCACCATCGTCGCCCATCCGTCGTCGGAGACGCCGCTATCGGCGCTGGCGCTGGCGGAACTTGGCGAGCGCGCTGGCCTGCCCGCCGGTGTCTTCAATGTCATCACCGGCAAGGCTGCTGTGATCGTCGGGCGCATGTGCGAGGATGCACGGGTTCGTGCCATGAGCTTCACCGGCTCGACTGAGGTCGGCAGGCTGATCGCCGCGCAAAGTGCGCCGACGATGAAGCGGCTGGTGATGGAGCTTGGCGGCCACGCGCCGCTGATCGTCTTTGCCGATGCCGACCTTGACAAGGCCGTTGATATCGCCATCGACGCGAAGTTCGCCACCTCCGGCCAGGACTGCCTCGCCGCCAACCGCATCTATGTCCAGCGCCCGATCTACGACCGCTTCTGCGCCGCCTTTGCCAGGCACATTGAGGCGCTGCGAACCGGCAATGGGCTTGCCGACAAGATCGACATCGGACCGCTGATGCATGAGCGCGCCGTCACCAAGGTCGAGGAACAGGTCGCCAATGCCATCGCTCATGGCGCGCGCTGCCTCACCGGTGGCAAGCGGCATCAGGCCGGGCCGCTGTTCTACCAGCCGACGTTGCTGGCCGATGTCACTGACGAAGCGCTGATCATGTGCGAGGAAACCTTTGGGCCGGTCGCCGCCGTCACGCCTTTCGACAGCGAGGACGAGGTCATCGCCCGCGCCAACGCCACCGAATACGGCCTCGTCGCCTATGTCGTCACCGAGAACGGAGCCCGCCAACAGCGCCTTGGCCGCGCGCTCGACTACGGCATGGTTGCCGTCAACCGTGTCAGGATCACCGGCGCGCCGATCCCGTTCGGCGGCGTCAAGCAATCCGGCATCGGCCGCGAAGGTTCGCGCCACGGGCTCGAAGCATTCACCGATTTGAAGTACCTCTGCCTGCACGTCGCATAAGATGTGCCGATATTCAGGTGATGCAGGCCTGCAAATGCCAGGCTTCTGCGCTTCCGGTGCTCACGTACTTGAGTACGCTCCGCTCCGGTTCTCGAAACCTGACATTTTCGGCTCGGCCTGACCTGAATCTCAACACATCTTAAGTCGCGTTCGCTTTCCTCAAGGAGTCAAAAAATGCTCGACCAGTCCAACGAACTCAACGCCTGGGATCGCGACCACTTCTTCCATCCCTCGACCCATATGGGCACTCACGCACGCGGTGAATCGCCGACGCGCATCATGGCCGGTGGTGAGGGAGTCACCGTGTGGGACAACAATGGCAAGAAGAGCATCGATGCCTTTGCCGGGCTCTATTGCGTCAATGTCGGCTATGGCCGCCAGAAGATCGCCGACGCCATCGCCACCCAGGCGAGGAACCTTGCCTACTACCACGCCTATGTCGGCCACGGCACCGAGGCGTCGATCACGCTCGCCAAGATGATCATCGACCGCGCGCCGAAAGGCATGTCGAGGGTCTATTTCGGTCTCTCGGGTTCGGATGCCAACGAAACCAACATCAAGCTGATCTGGTACTACAACAACGTGCTGGGACGGCCGGAAAAGAAGAAGATCATCTCACGCTGGCGCGGCTATCATGGCTCAGGCGTGATGACAGGATCACTGACCGGGCTCGATCTCTTCCACAACGCCTTCGATCTGCCGCGCGCGCCCGTGCTGCACACCGAGGCGCCGTACTATTTCCGCCGTGCCGACCGCTCGATGAGCGAGGAGCAGTTCTCGCAGCACTGCGCCGACAAGCTCGAGGAAATGATCCTGGCCGAAGGTCCCGAAACCGTCGCCGCCTTCATCGGCGAACCGATCCTCGGCACGGGCGGCATCGTGCCGCCGCCCGCCGGCTATTGGGAAAAGATGCAAGGCGTGCTGAAGAGGTATGATGTGCTGCTGGTCGCCGACGAGGTGGTGACGGGTTTCGGCCGTCTCGGCACCATGTTCGGCTCCAACCACTACGGCATCAAGCCCGACCTGATCACCATCGCCAAGGGCCTGACCTCGGCCTATGCGCCGCTGTCAGGCGTCATCGTCGCCGACAAGGTCTGGCAGGTGCTGGTGCAGGGTTCCGACAGGCTGGGATCGCTCGGTCACGGCTGGACCTATGCCGCGCACCCGATCTGCGTTGCCGCCGGTGTCGCCAATCTCGAACTGATCGACGAGATGGATCTTGTGAGAAATGCCGGCGAAACCGGTGCCTATTTCCGCGCCGAACTCGCCAAGGCTGTCGGCGGCCACAAGCACGTCGGCGACGTGCGCGGCGACGGCATGCTGGCAGCAGTCGAGTTCGTTGCCGATAAGGACGACCGCGTCTTCTTCGATCCCGCACAGAAGATCGGGCCGCAGGCGGCGACAGCGCTCGCCGCGAGCGGTGTCATCGGCCGCGCCATGCCGCAGGGCGACATACTCGGCTTCGCGCCGCCGCTCTGCCTGACGCGCGAGGAAGCAGACATCGTCGTTTCGAAGACCGCCGATGCGGTCAACAGCGTGTTTGCCAATCTGTGAATCGACGATGAATGCCATGACCAAGACCCTTCCCGCGACCATGGCCGCTGTGCTGCTCACCGGGCATGGCGGACCGGAAAAACTTGTCTACCGCACCGATGTAAGAGTGCCTGTGCCTGCTTCGGGTGAAGTGCTGATACGGGTCAGCGCTTGCGGGATGAACAACACCGATGTCTGGGTGCGACAGGGCGCCTATGGCACGGAGGAAGATTCTGCCGCGGTGTCGACCTGGCGGCGGCAAGGCAACACGCTTGTTTTCCCGCGCATCCAGGGCACCGACACTGTGGGCGCCATCGCTGTCGTGGGCGAAGGCGTTTCGCCGGACCGTATCGGCGAGCGGGTGATGGTCGACTTCTCCATCTACAACCGCGACGACGATTCACTCGCCGACATCGACTATATGGGCCATGGCCGCGACGGCGGCTATGCGGAGTACCAGGCGGTTCCGGCCGAGAATGCGCATGTCGTCGACACCGATATGAGCGATGTCGAACTTGCCACCTTCTGCTGCGCCTACCTCACCGGCGAACAGATGCTGGAGCGCGCCGGGCTGAAAGCCGGCGAGCGCGTGCTTGTCACCGGCGCCTCGGGCGGCGTCGGCTCAGGCATCGTGCAACTTGCGAGGGCGCGCGGTGCCATTCCTTATGCGATCGTCGGCAAGGGCAAGGAGCAGGCGGTGCGCGACATCGGCGCCGAGGCCGTCATTACCCGTGGCGTCGCCGACCTTCCGGCCGCTGTGAATGAAGCGACCGGCGGCCAACCAATCGATGTGGTCGCCGATCTCGTCGGCGGCGCGATCTTCAACGACCTGTTGCGCATCCTTCGGCCGGAAGGCCGCTACACCACCGCCGGCGCCATCGCCGGCCCGGTCGTGCAACTCGATCTACGGACCATGTATCTCAAGCAGTTGCAGCTGCACGGCTCCAGCCAGGGCACGCGTGCCGATTTTCGCCGCATCGTTGGATATATCGAGGCGAAGAAAATCCGGCCGCTGGTCGGCGGTGTCTACAAACTGTCCGATTTCCACAAGGCGCAGGCCGATTTCGTGGCCAAGGATTTCGTCGGCAAGCTGGTGGTCGTGCCGGACCCGATGTGGACCAATAGCTGACCCGGCAGGACGAGCTTTCGTGCGGGTAGGAAAATCATCGTGAGCTGTCGGGTGTTGTCGATCCGGCCCCGTCCTTGGGTTGCACCTTGTCGTAGCCGCCGGTGGACGTGATCGCCGGGTGTTCTCGCCCGCATGCACCATCGGCCGTGGGATGCGCCGCCGTTTTTCACAACGCCGGTTCCAAAAAAAGCGAAACCCTCGCGGTTGTCAGGCAGCGAGGGGTGAAAAACAGGATGCGCGATACTGTGTCAGGCGAGGATCAGAACGTCTTGCCCAGGTTGACCAGGAAGCCGTTGTCGGTATCGCCATCGCTGCCGAACAGACCGCGATATTCCAGCCGCATGTTGAAGTCCTGCACCGTCTGCACATTCACCCCGAGGCCGAGCATGAAGCGGTCCTTGCCGAGCCCGTCGATCGAGGTGTGATAGATCGGCCCGCCGAACATGTCGGCGTAGTTCATGGTGATCGCGCTGTCGCCCTGGAAGTCGTGCTGGTATTCCAGCCTCACCTGCGGCGAAACCACGCCGAAGTCGGCGGCGAACTTGTAGGCGAGCGTCAGGCCGAGATTGCCCGTGGTAGTACTGATGTCCTGCTCGCCATAGTGCAGGGCCGAGGAGGGATCGCCACTTTCGGTGAAGGCATCCAGCGTCGCCTTCGCTACGTCGAGACGTGCGTAGGGCGAAATTTGCCATTCCTGGATCTCGAACTTCTTGCCGGCGGACACGGAGGCGAACCACTGGCCGCCGTCGCGCTCGCCGGTGACGAAGCCGCCGCCCGATGTCAGATAGCGCCTGGAGTCGAACGACAGCCACTGATAGCCCACCAGTCCGTCGATGAAGTAATCCTGGCCGGGATGATAGCTGGCATAGAGCCCTGCCGTGTAGGCCTTGCCTCTGCTGCGGCTGCCATTGTCACCGATGTCACTGACATCGTGGCCGTAACCCAAGCCAAGACCGATCGCGAAGGCGCGGTTGAAGCGATAGTCGACGCCGGCGCTGAGGCCCGTGGTCTCGAACTTGTAGCCGTCGTCGCCGTCACGTTCGCCGATGTTGATCGCGCCGCCGGTCCAGATCGTCACCTTGCTGTGGCCAAAGCTGCCGGTGCCGAAGCTTCCAGGCGTGCCCGACGTGGTGGTGTCGTCGAGGGACGATTTGAACGGCCAGTTCTTGTTGTCGGACGCCTTGCTGCGGCCGCAATCCGGTCCTTTTGCCATTTGTTCGGCTTCGTTGCAGGGGCTGTCGAAGGAAAGCACGATGCCCTGGACGAAGGCCAGGCCGTCCGTGGGTTCCTGGCCGTTGTCGCTGTCATGCAGGCCTTCCATGCGCTGCTGGAAGTTGCCGATCTGCGAGGCGGCAAAACGGCGCGTCGCGGCGGTCTCGGCGTTGAGGATGCCCATCACCTCGCTGTCCAGCGTCGGATCGGGACGCTCCACCACTTCGATAGTGATGGCTGTAACGGCGGATGTCGCATAGGCATTGCTCAAGGTGAAGGTCACCGTGGCCGTGCCCTGGTAGGTTGCCGTCGGCGTGAACGTCATCTGGAAACCGTTCAGCGTCGTCGTGCCGGACGAAGGCGGCGGCACGGAAACCAGGGTCGCAGTGGTAAACGGTCCGCCGACCGCATCCTTGGTCAGGTCGACGACCACAGCCTTGCCGGACGATGTCGTGACGTTTTGCGCGACAGCGACAGGCACAGGCCTGACGTTGATCGTGACGGTGGCAGGCGCCGAGGTTCCGCCCGGTCCTGTTGCCGTGTACTGCAGCGTGTCCGATCCGTTGAAGGACGCTCCGGGTGTGTAGATGATGTCGGTGCCGCTGACCGTCGCGGTGCCGTGCGCCGGCGCGGTGGCGATCGCCACCGAGGTGATGGTCCCGCTATCATTGTCCGTGACGTGGATGGTCACGGCCTGCCCTTCAAGCGTTTCAGCCGTCTCAGGGTTGGCAACCGGCGGGTTGTTTCCGATCACCAGCGTGTAATTTGCCGTGCCGGTGAAACCGAAACTGTCGGTCGCCGTGGCGGTGATGGCGAACGAGCCGAACTCTGCCGGCGTGCCCGAAAGCACGCCCGCTGAGGACAGCGTTATTCCAGCTGGCGGCGTGCCGGTCAGCGCGTAGGTGTAAGGGCCGGTGCCGCCGTTGGCCGTCAGCGTCTGGCTGTAGGCAACGCCGTATTGGCCTGCAGGCAGAGTGGCCGGCGCCAGCGTGATGGTCGGCGCTGTGATAATCAGTGTATAGGGCCGGGACCCGGTGGCCGCAGTACCTGTCGTGCTGTCGGTCGCCGTCACGGTGAAGGAGAAGGAGCCGGCAACGGTCGGCGTGCCTGCGAGCGTATCTCCCGTGAGCGTTATGCCTGCCGGAAGCGTACCCGAGGTTACTGCAAAGCTGTAAGGGCTGGTGCCGCCGCTCGCCGACAGCGTCTGGCTGTAGGCCGTTCCGGCCACACCGCCCGAAAGGCTGGCGGGTAACACCGTCAGGCCGGGCACCAGGACCTGCAGACTATAGCTCTGGATGCCCGTCTGGCCGTTCGCATCTTGCGCCTGCACCGTGATCGGAAATGTGCCGGACTGCGTAGGCGTCCCCGAAAGAACGCCCGCTGTGGTGAGCGCCATGCCATTTGGCAGCGGACCGGCGGACAGCGAGAAGCTGTAGGGGCCAACGCCGCCGGATGCGACAAGAGAAACGGGTGTGTAGGCAGCCCCCGCGGTCGCATCCGCCAGCGAAGCCGGCGTGATTGCGATGGTCGGTGCTCCGACCTGCAGAACATAGTTTTGCGTTCTGGCGAACGGCGCGCCGGTGCCGGTGCTGCTATCGGTTGCCTGGACCGAAAAGGTGAACAGGCCAGTTACGGTGGGTGTTCCCGAGAGCAGCCCGGTCGCAGGATCAAGCGCGAGGCCCGCTGGAAGCGCGCCGGCGCTGACGATGTAGGCGTAGGGGGCCGTGCCACCGGATGCCGAGAATTGCTGGCTGTAGGCCGCGCCATAGGCGGCGCTAAGCGTTCCCGCCGCCGGCGTCATGGAAAGCGTTGGCGCAGCGACAGTAAGCGTGAAGGGCTGCGCAATCGCGAAGGGGCCATTTCCGGTGCTGCTGTCATTACCCGTAACGTTGAGGGTGAAGCTGCCCGCTTCTGTCGGCGTTCCGGAAACGGTCACGCTGTTAGCCGTTGTCCCCGTCTGGGTTAGACCCGCCGGCAAGCCGCTCACCGACAGCGTGTAAGGCGCAGCACCGCCGGATGCGGTGAAGGTCTGCGTGTAGGCAGCGCCAATTGGCGTGGTCAAAGCCCCGGATGCCGCGACGACGATCGTCGGGTTGCCGACCGTGATGGTAACCGTCGCCGGTGCGGACGTACCGGCCGAATTCGTCGCTGTGTAGGTGAACGAGTCCGGGCCGGCGTAGCCGGGGAGAGGCTGGTAGGTCATCGATGTACCGCTGGCGATTGCGGTGCCCTGGGTCGGCCCGCTTGCGATGGCGACCGAAGTCGGCACGCCGCCGGTGACGTTGAGCGTGATCGGATTTGCGCCGCTGTTGTAGGCCACGGTGGCCGACACTGCGTTGGCAACCGGCGGAATGTTGACGACGTTGAGCGTGTAGGCGGTGGGCGCACTCGAATAGGGTCCCGTGCCCGTACTGCTGTCGGTTGCGGTTACCGAGAAGTTGAAACTACCGGCCGCGCTTGGCGTGCCGGAAAGGTTGCCAGAAGCCGACAGCGCCAGGCCCGGCGGCAGGGCTCCGCTTGTCACTGCATATGTGTAGGGCGACGTGCCTCCGGTCGCCGGATTGAGCGCCGCCGAATAGGCCGCGCCAAGCGTGCCATCTGCCAATGTGGTCGCCGGCAAGCTGATGGTCGGCACGGCAATCGTCAGCGTATAAGCCCGTGTGCCGCTGAATGGTCCGGGCGAGGTGCTGCTATCGGTTGCCTGGACGGTGAAATTGAACAGGCCGCCGGCGGTTGGCGTGCCCGAAAGCGCGCCTGTTGTCCCGTTCAACGTCAGCCCCGCTGGAAGCGATCCCGCGCTGATCGTGAATGTATAGGGGCCTGTGCCGCCGCTGCCGGTCATGGTCGCGCCGCTGTACGCGACCCCGACTGTACCGCCCGGCACGGTGGTGGGGTCGACGACGATGGTCGGAGCCGCATTGATGACGACAGTTATGTCCTGGGTGACGAACCAGACACCGCCGGTCGAGATCGTCGTGCTGTCCTGCGACTTGACCTTGAATGTGACCGTGCCCTGAGCGCTCGGCGTTCCGGAAATCAGGCCGCTGGAAGACAAACTCAATCCAGCCGGCAGGGGGCCAATCTCGACGCTGTAGGTATAGGGGGCGGTGCCGCCGCTGGTGCTGAGCTGCTGGCTGTATGCAAAGCCCACCGCACCTGCGGGCGGATTGGTCGGCGAAACGACCAGTGTGGGTCCGGGGACAATGAAGCTGTAGCTTTTGTCGGTCGTCAAAGGCGTGCCGGCGGTGGAATCCACCACATGCACAGTGTAATTATATGGGCCAGAGCCCGTCGGCGTGCCGGAAATCCTGCCGTTGGACGCAAGGCTAAGCCCTGGCGGCAAGGCGCCGCCGCCCGACGTATAGGTATAGGGCGCCACGCCACCGCTGGAGGAAAGTGTCTGGTCGTAGAAAACGCCGATTGCCGGCGTCGGCAGGTTTGCGGGGCTGACGGTGATTGGCGAGGTGGCAGGCTGGACTGTAATATTGACCGTGACGACACCGGCGGAGGCATCTTCAAAGGTGAAGCTGTCCGACAGGGCGCCGTCGCCATTGTTGACATAAGTCAGGAGCCCGGCGGACGGGTTGTCGATGGTGACATGGCCGTGTGCGGGCTGCACCACTCGGTCCTGCGGGTTTGTTCCGAAAGCATCGCATGACGATGCGTCGATCTGGTGAGAACCGCCGGATGCCACGGTAAACGTTATCGGGGCGGGGCAGCCTAAGGATGGCGCGGCCTGTGCCTCGGACGGCGCCAAGGCAGCCATGCCAGCAAACGCAAGCATGGCAACCCACAGGAGGAACCTGCTGGCAAGCGCGTCCGAGCGCCCGGCGCAATACTTTACAGTCCGATCCAATGCATGCCCCCGTGCCGCCAATCGATACGCTTTAGTGTCGAAGCGAAAAATATCGGTCGATCAAATCTTTAGCTGACGCAGAATCCGAGTGCGATCATCCCCATCGGATTCGAAGACAAAGTAAATCATACAGTCTTCACCATGTCTACCATGTAGAAAAACTCCCCTTGCAGAATCCATGGTTTATGAGCAATGATGAATTCAAAGAACTTTCCGAACTATATTAGGGGGAGCTAATGGCCGAATATTTCCTCGGGCAGATCATGATGACGGGGTTCGGATTCCCGCAAAAGGGCTTCGCCTTTTGCAATGGCTCGATAATCGCCATCGCTCAGAACCAGGCGCTGTTTTCGCTGCTCGGCACCACCTACGGCGGCAATGGCACAACGACTTTCGCGCTGCCCAACCTGCAAAGCCGCACCCCGGTCGGCTTTGGCCCATCCGCCGACCCGAACTGGAACCCGTCAGCCTATCAGTGGGGTGAAACGGGCGGCCTCGAAAACGTCACGCTGCTGTCTCAGCAGCTGCCGGCCCACAACCATGTGGGCAACGCAACCACCGCAGCGGGCGCGGCGCGCAATCCCAGCGGTGCGCTCTATGGCACCACCACAAATGCCATCTATGCCGCACCGAATGGCCGCGTGGTTCCGCTGGCGGCTCCGACCGTCACCTATGTCGGCGGCAACCAGCCACACCCGAACATACAGCCCTACGAGACCATCAACTACAACATCGCGATGACCGGGATATTCCCATCACGCAGTTGACGCCTGCGATCCATCGCCAGATCACTGCAGACCAAACGACTGCCCGCTAAGTTACCGCCCGGAGGAGATCCATCGATGACCACGCCCTTTGTCGGAGAGATCCGCATGTTCGGTTTTTCGCGCGTGCCGAACGGTTGGTTCGCCTGCGACGGGGGCCTGTACCCCATCTCGCAATATGAGGTGCTGTATACACTCATCGGCACCACCTATGGCGGCGATGGCCAGTCCACCTTCGCCGTGCCCAGTCTCGCCGGTCGTGTGCCCATCCATCAGGGCACCGGGTCTGGCCTTTCGAGCTATGTCCTGGGCCAGGTGGCCGGCAGCGAGAACGTTACCCTGCTCCCCCAGCAGATGCCACAGCACAATCATTCGATGACCGCGACCACGTCGAGCGCCGATGGCAAAGCGGTCAACACGACGGTCGAACTTGGTGCCATTTCGAACGACACCATGTATGTGACCGATATTGCCGGAGCCACGCCTTATATCACCGCCCCACAATCGACGCAGAGTATCGGCGGGACCTCGCCGCACGACAACACAATGCCGACGCTGACCGTGCAGTTCTGCATTGCCTGGGCGGGAATTTTCCCATCGCAGGGCTGAACCCGGTTCACCATCCAGATCGCAAGGACATTCCAAATGACTGAGCCCTTCCTCGGTGAGATACAGGTCTTCGGCTTCGGCTTCGCCCCGCGTGGGTGGGCGTCCTGCAACGGCGCCGTTGTTCCGATCCAGCAATATTCGGCGCTATTCTCGTTGCTTGGCACCAATTACGGCGGCAATGGCACAACCACCTTTCAGCTGCCCAATTTTACCAACCGCGCCGGCTGCAACCAGGGCACAGGCCCCGGGCTTTCAAGCCGGACTATCGGCGAGACGTTTGGCGCAAACGGCGAGACGCTGACGGTGGCCGAAATGCCAGCGCATATGCATCAATTCACAATATACAACCAGCCGGATCTGGCCAAGAAAACGGGGTCGCCCTCTGCCGGCTACTCATTGGGCCCGCCGGGAAGCACCAGTCCTTTTGTTGCCGACGCGCAGGCGAACACGCAATTTCTGCCCACCATGCTCGGCATTACCGGGGGCAGTCAGCAGCACGAGAATCGTCAGCCTTACCTCGCGCTGAATTACAGTATAGCGATGTCGGGGGTCTATCCGTCCTTCGGTTGATGGTCTCGGTCGAATCAGAAGCGTTGCCGGCATTTCCTGCCGCCGAGAGCTCCCGGCTGAGCTTTCCCCGTGGCGCGTCCCGCAACGCGACGCTCGCCGACATTCCATTTCTGCGCCAGCTCTACTGGTCATTCCGCATGGAGGAAATGGAACCCGTGCCGTGGCCGCATGAGATGAAGCGGGCCTTCATCGACGGGCAATTCAACCTCCAGCACCGCCACTATGTCAGCGTATTTTCAAACGCCGATTTCCTGATACTGCAGGACAAGCGCAAGCCGATCGGACGGCTCTATGTCGATACACGTGCCAAGCGCTGGCATATCATCGACATCGGTTTTCTGCCGGAGTGGCGCAATCGCGGCCGGGGACTTGCCATGCTGAAGGCGGTTCAACGCCAGGCACAAACCTCCGGGGCATCAGGCGTGTTCCTGCATGTCGAGCGGCGCAACATCCGTGCGCAAGCTCTCTACCGCCGCCTTGAGTTTCAAGAAGTCGAGGCCAGCGATACCCATATCGGGATGCAGTGGTCTGCGGCCTGACCGGCCTTGCTCGTCCGGTCGTTCCGCGACCGGGCTGCACTCTCAATTGAAGATCGCCTGATAGACGATGCCTTCCTTGTCCCTGGCGACAGGGACCAGGAATATTTCCAGATTGCCCAGTGTCACGTTTTTCAGCTTGTAAAGCTTTTGCGGCAGCACGACCTGTGAGCCGCTCCGGAACATCAGGGAAAAGGGCGATCGCCGCATTCCGGGAAATCCGCTTTCCGGCAGCGGCCGCGCCTCCGACAGCGTCATGGACAGGGAACTCTCGCCCATGTCGACGTCGAACGCACTGCCGACACATCCCGCGAAATGCTCCAGCGTCACAAATCCCATGAGGCCTCCACTTCCTACTCCTTGCGCCGCTCAGGCACCATCCCTGGTCCGGCCATGGACGGCGTGCCGATCGGGTCGATTGATACCGTGTTTTGGCACGGCATGAAAGTTCTTGCGAGCCTTTCCTCTTCAGCAAGACTTGGTCTTTCGCTCCAACCACTGTTGGCTGACTGCACGCGAAAGCAACATCGGTCGAGCGGCCTCGCGACTTGCAAACATTGGCCAGGATTGAGCCGACCGTGCTGGCATCGTACGGGCGCTGCGTCATCGATCGAGCGCGGACCGGTCCGTCACTCCGGAAGGCCGGCCTTGCGGAAGCCATCGACGAAATGTTCGAGCGTGGCAGTGTCGCGGAATGGCTCGGTTTCGACCCAGTGGCGGGTGGTGAAATGCGGGTTGGCGACAAGGAACAGGTCGACCTCGGCGCGCGCCGCGCCGAGGTCGCCGAGCTGGGCAAGGCTTGCCGCCAGGAAGCGGCGCGAGCTTGTCCGATACGTCTCCTCCCGGCGCAGCGTCTCGACGGCGCCTTCATAGTCGCGCGCCGCATATTGCGCCTGGCCGAGCGTCAGATAGTACCAGCTTGCCGGAAACGGATTCAGCCGGAACGCCTTGCGGATGTATTCGAGGCCTTCTTCGACGCGGCCGGCCAGCACCGCGATGTCGGACAATGTCGCCCAGGCATCGGCCTCGTTCGGGTCGAGTTCGAACGCCTTGGCAAATTCCGCGTCCGACTCTTCGAAACTGCGCTCATAGGCAAGCAGATTGCCCAGCACCCAGCGACAGCCGGCATCGTTGGGATCGATCGCCACGGCCTTGCGCGCCAGCTCCAGAGCAAGGCCCCGGGCAGGTTCAATGGGCTCGCCCCAATGCACCCATCCCATCCAGTGGTTCATGGCAAGCCAACGATAGGCCTCGGCATAGTCCGGATCGAGCGCAACCGCACGCGTCAGCAACAGATGCGCCTCGCGCGCCGACTGCGGCGAATCGTCGATCAGCTTTCGCGCCCGCACGACAAGATCGTAAGCCTCGAAATTCCTCGGCCGGTTGCGCGGCGGCGGCGCGCGCAGCCGGCCAAGCAGCGCCTCAACGATCTTGGCCGTCACCTCGTCCTGGACGGCAAAGATATCTTCCAGGCCGCGATCGAAGCGGTCCGCCCACAGATGCTCGCCGCTCAGCGCGTCGACCAGCTGGGCGTTGATGCGCACGCGCCCGGCGGCACGTCTGGCGCTGCCCTCCAGCAAATAGCGCACGCCAAGTTCCCTGGCCATCTCGCGCACATCCACCGCCTTGCCCTTGTAGGCAAAGGTCGAGTTGCGCGCGATGACGAACAGGCCGCCGATCCGCGACAGGTCGGTGATCAGGTCTTCGGTCAACCCGTCGGCGAAGGCTTCCTGCTCGGGGTCGTTGCTGAAATTGGCGAAGGGCAGCACGGCTATCGACGGCTTGGCGGGCAGCGGCAAAGCCTGTCGATTGGCATCGCCGAGTTGTTCGATCGCGCCGGTGAAGCGGTAGCCGACGCGCGGAATCGTCGATATCCACTCACCGCCGTTCGCAGCCGGACCCAGCAGCTTGCGCAATTGCGCGATCTGGACGGTGAGGTTGCCTTCCTCGACGGCCGTGCCTGGCCATGCCGCGTCCATCAACTCGGCCTTGGCGAGGATCTCGCCGGGCCGGGCGACGAGCGCCGCCAGCAGTTGCAGTCCGCGGTGGCCGGCGGCGACGGGGACATCGTCCCGAAGGAGCGTTCCCGCACCCGGATCAAGCACGAAGGGACCAAAGGCAAAGCGCGATCCTTGCATAGCGCGCATCTATAACCGGTTTGGAACTTTTGAGAACTATTTGGCTGCGCTTAATTACGGCGCCGTCCGCATGCTGCACAGTTCAGCCTCCTACCGAGGGCTCTTGCTCTCAAACCGAATGGAGGTTGCCATGAACGATACCCTTGCTTCTGCTTCGGCAGCCTGGCCGGAACAATCAGCGGCGTCATCGCGCCGGAGTCCGACGAGCCCGCGCGGCATGATTGCGGCCTGGCGTGAACGGATACACTTTCGCTGGGACCTGAAGCAGATGGCGGAGACCAATCCGCATCTGATCGACGATATCGGCCTGACCAGACGCCAGGTCGAGGCCGAGATCGTCAAGCGCTTTTGGGAAGTGTAAGGCCGCAGATGAAACCGGTTCGCCAATTTCAGCGTGCCATGGCGCTTCGCCGGTATTTGCACTTGCCGGAATGTACCGATCTTGCTTCGAAAGCTGCATGAGCGCCGAATACGCGACGTCAGCCCGCGAGAACCGCATCCCATGGGCCGCGATGGCCGGTATCATCGCGACCGTGACGGTTTTCGCCGTGGCGCAGGGGCTGACCTATCCGCTGCTCAGCTTCATCCTGGAACGGCAGGGGACAACACCGGGCCTGATCGGCCTCTCCGCCGCGATGACGCCACTGGGTTTCATCGTATCGTCGCTCTTCACGCCGGCGCTGGTCCGGCGCGTGGGGGCGGCGCGCTTTGCGGTCCTGTGTTCCATTCTGGCGGCAACCGCGCTGATCGCGATTGCCTGGACGCAGGACGTCTGGGCCTGGACGCCGCTGCGCTTCCTGCTCGGCTTCTTTGCCAATCCGCTTTACGTGATCAGCGAAACCTGGCTGGTTTCGATCACGCCCGCCGCACGCCGGGGCCGCATCATGGGCCTTTATTCCTCGATTGTTTCGGCCGGCTTCGGCCTCGGCCCGCTGTCGCTCGGCCTGGTCGGCACGCAGGGGTGGCCGCCCTTCATTATCGGCAGCGCGGCCTTCCTGGTCTGCGGCCTGATCGTGCTTGCCGTCTCGCAGCGGCTGCCCGACATGCCGCGTGACGGCGAGGCGGTTTCGGTCGGCGGCTTCTTCGCCCTGGCGCCGCTGCTTTTGTTCGCCGTCTTCACGGCTGCCGCCTTCGAGCAGGTTCTGCTGTCCCTGTTCGCGGTCTATGGCGCCGCACTCGGCAGCGCGGAACAGCGCATCGCTTCGCTCATCACCTGTTTCATCGCCGGCAATGCCGTTCTGCAGATTGTGCTCGGGCGCGCCGCAGAACGGTTCGGCTCGAAGCGGATGATGCTGTTTTGTGTCCTGCTTTGCCTTGCCGGTTGCCTGCTGTTGCCGTTGCTCTTCGACACGTGGCTGATCTGGCCGCTCTTCTTCATCTGGGGCGGAGTCTCGTTCGGGATCTACACGCTGTCTCTGATCCAGCTAGGCGAGCGTTTCACCGGTCAAACCTTGATCGCAGGGAATGCAGCCTTCGCCTTCGTGTGGGGCATAGGCGGCATCGTCGGCTCGCCGGTGGCGGGACTGGCAATGCAGCTGACCGGACATCAGGGGCTGCCATCCTCGCTTGGCCTGCTGTGCTGTGTGCTTGTGGTGTTTCTGATGGCGCAGAGACGCACAAATCTGCCGACCTGACGAGAGCGATTCCAGGGTGGCAGCTCGGCGAACGGAGGCCCTCGATCAGGATCGGCTGAATGAAAACAGCTTCGCATCGGAGTCTTCGATGCCGCCGATCGCCGAGGCAACGATCTCCGAAGCGACCTGCGAGAAGGTGATGCCGTTGCCGCCATAACCCATCACGGCATGGATGCGTGGATGCCGGGGCAGGGCGCCGATATAGGGCATGCCTGTGATGGTCGTTCCGAATGAACCGGTCCAGGCAAATTCGGGCCTCACGTCGAGTCGTGGCAGCAGGCGATGCAGTTTCTTCGCCAGACGTTTCGCCTTGTCGGCGATCAGCGCGTCGCGACGTGCCTCGTCGGTGAACTCCTCGTCCTCGCCGCCGCAGATGACGCGGCCGTCTTCTGTTGCGCGCAGATATAGATATGGCTCCGACGCCTCCCAGATCAGCGCTGCGTCCGGCCAGATGTTTTTCGGTTGCGGGGCCGTGGCGATCGCCCAGGTCGAGACGACGCTGTGCGCGGTCTTCGGGATGATATCAGTCAGTTCATAGCCGGTGGCCAGCACCAGATGCCGCGCGGTGATCGTCGGACCGAGGCTGGTGGCGACGACGACCTGGTCGCTTCTGTCCTCGATCGCCGTCGCCTGCACCGGCGCATAGAAGCGCGCCTTGCGCTGCAAGGTTTTCAGCAGCAGGCCAGCCGTCAGCTTGCGCGGGTCGAGCGCCAGATTGCCGTGGCTGAGGATGGCGCCGGCGCGATCGATACCAAACTCGTCGGCGAGCTCCTTGCGGGTCAGGTAACTTGCGCCGATGCCGACCTGCCGGCGTGCCTCTGCCTCATCGCGCAGTGCAGAGGGGTCGAGCGCATCGCCGGCCAGATAAAGCGAGGACGATGGTGTCAGGCGACAGTCGATGCCCAGTTCGGCGATCCGTCCGCCAAGGTTGGATACCGCCAGGCGCGACCGCCGCCATACCTGTCCGGCATCGGCCTTCCCGACCATGGCCGAAAGTTTCGTCAGTGGCTGGTCGAGCTCGAACTGCACCAGGGCGGTGGTTGCCGAGGTCGACCCGAGCAGCGGACCACGACGGTCGATGCAGATGACCGAATGACCGCAGGCGGTCAGTGTTTCGGCGGCCATGGCGCCGCTGATCCCCATGCCGACGATCAGCACGTCGGTCTTGACATCGCGCTTAAGTTTTTCCGTAGGCACCGATGGTGCCCGATAGGCAAACCAGACCGGCCGGCCGCTGCGCAGGTCGAGTTTGCGTGCCACCAATATCTCCAGACGCCGGCACTGTTCAGCTGCCAACCAATGTCTTCAAACGGAGAGCGGCCGCCGAGGTCCGGCGGCCGCTGGCAGCGGCACTATATGCGCCCAAGAACAACCAGAATGATGACGATGATCAGCACCAGCCCGAGGCCGCCGCCGCCATAGTAACCGGTGCCATAAAAGGGTCCGCCGCCGAGGCCGCTGAAGCCGCCGAGCAACGCGATGATCAGGATGATAATAAGAATGGTACCCAGGCCCATTTGCAGTCTCCTTGCGTTGCCGCGCCATTCACACCGCGCGGCTCGAAGACAGAAACTCGCGGCAGGCCATCCTGTTCCAATGACTTGCAACCCTTGCGCGCCAAGGGCAAGCGCAGCCGGCGTGATTACGGTCTCTGTTTGACGGCTAAGAAAAGCAGGAACCCTGCCTGCTGGCCCCGGAGGGACTCGGCGTTTGATAGAATCGCTGACCCGCTATGCGCCGCTTCCCGCGAGTTTCCGTTGGGCTCAACAGGCCACCCTTCACGTCGCCTTGCCGACGGGTGCGCCTGTCGTCATCTCATCCTCGGAGATGTCGTCGAACGAAGCGTAGTTCATGTTGTAGAGGCGGGCGTAGAGGCCTTGCCTCGCCATAAGCTGGTCATGGTTGCCGCTTTCGACGATCTCGCCATTCTGCAGCACGATGATGCGGTCGGCGCCGCGTATGGTCGCCAGCCGGTGGGCGATCACCAGCCCCGTGCGGCCTTCGAGCAGCGTCACCAGCGCCTTCTGGATCAGCATCTCGGTGTAGGAATCGATGCTGGCCGTAGCCTCGTCGAGCACCAGAATCTTGGCATCCGCCACCAGTGCACGGGCAAAACTGATCAGCTGGCGCTGGCCGAGCGACAAGTTGCCGCCGCGCTGTTCGAGTTCGGTGTCGTAGCCGTCGGGCAGGTATTCGACGAACTCATGCGCGCCGACGGCCTGCGCCGCGCGCACCACCTCGTCACGGCTTGCCGATGTCTTGTGGTAGCGGATGTTTTCCAGCACCGTTCCTGAAAACAGGAACGGTTCCTGCAGCACCATCGCGACCTGGTCGCCGAGCGAATCCTGCGTGACGTCGCGCACATCGTGGCCGCCCACCAGCACCTCGCCCGACCAGACATCGTAGAAGCGGTGCACCAGCGCCATGCAGCTCGACTTGCCGGACCCGGTCGGCCCGACCAGCGCGACGGTCTCGCCGGGATTGACGCGAAACGAGATGTCCTTCAGCACCGGCTGGCCCTTGCGGTAGCCGAAGGTGACGTTCCTGAATTCGACCGAACCGTCCATGTCGCGCGACAGAGCGACTGCGCCTGGTTTATCGCTGACATCGACCGGCACGTCGAGCACTTCGGAGATGCGCTGGCCCGAGGCCATGGCGCGCTGCATGACTGAATACTGCATGGTGAGCGAGCGGATCGGGTCGAAGAAGCGCTGGATGTAGAACAGGAACGCCACCATGACGCCGATGTCGAGGCCGTGCGACAGCACCATCGAACCCCCGACGACAATCACCGTCGCCATGGCGATGCCGGTCAGCGTGTCGACGATCGGCACCATCACCTGCGCATATCTGGCCGAGGTCAGGTGCGTCCTCAAATTGGCCAGCACCTTCTCGTCATAGAGCTCGAAATTGACGTGCTGGCGCTCCAGGCTCTGCACCGTGCGCACGCCATGGATGCCTTCGGCGAGCGCGCCGTTGGCGATCGAGTTGGTCTCGTGCGCGGCCATGAAGGCGACCTTGGCGCGCGGCAGCCAGAACAGGCGCACGATGAACAGCGCCGGCATGGTCGACAGCGTCAAAAGCCCGAGCCGGAAATCAAGCCAGAGCAGGACGGTGACGATACCGAACAACAGCACGATATCGCCCACCGACATCACCGACGTCTCGAGGAATTCCTGCATCGAATTGACGTCGCCCTGCAGGCGCGACATCAGCCGTCCGACTTCGGTCTTATCCATGAAGCTCAAGGAGACCCGCTGCAAATGGCTGAACATGGCGCGGCGCAGGTCGGACAGCACGTTTTCGGCGACCTTGCCGACGACGCTCTCCTGCACGTAGGAGGCGCCGTAGTTGATCAGGATGATCGCGGCGAAAGCGCCGATCGCCCAGTTCATCACGGAGCGGTCGGCCTTGCCTGCGGCCATGCCATGGTCGATGGCGTAGCGAATGACCAGCGGGATCGCCAGCTGCGTCAGCGTGAACACCAGCACCGCGGCAACCGAGATGAAGAGCCGACCCTGATACGGCTTCACGAAGCTCCAGATGCGACGCACGATACGCGGATCGTAGGCCTTGCCGAAAACCTCCTCGTCGTCGCGATGCGAGCCAACGACGGCCTTGGTCGGCCGGCCGCTTTTGTCGTCCTTTTCGTCGTCATCCTGCTTGGACATCAGGCGGCTCCTTCGAGCCGGTCTTCATCCGGCCGCAGCTGCAAATCGTAGAGCGCGCGGTAGCGCCCTTTGAGTGCCAGCAGCTCTTCATGCGTGCCACGTTCGACGATACGTCCGCCTTCCACGAACAGGATCTGGTCGGCATGCATCAGCGAGCTCAGCCGATGCGAGATGATCAGGGTCACGCGGTCCTTGGTGAAGCGTTTCATGGCGGTGCGGATACGCTGCTCCGTCCCGGCGTCGACGGCCGCGGTGGAATCGTCGAAGACCAGCACCGAAGGCCGCAGCATCAGGGTGCGGGCAATGGTCAGACGCTGCCGCTGGCCTCCCGAAAGCGAGGCGCCGCGCTCCCCGACCACCGTTTTGTAGTCGGCCGGAAGCCCGATAATGTAGTTGTGCAGCTGGGCATATTCGGCGGCCTGCCCGATGCGGGTCTCGCGCGCCCAGGGATTGCCATAGGCGATGTTGTTTTCGATCGAGGTTGTGAACAGGAATGCGTCCTGCTGCACGACGCCGACCGCCTTGCGCAGCGACTGCAGCGTGACCGCGCGGATGTCCTGGCCGTCAATAGTGATCGCGCCCGACGTCACGTCATAAAAGCGCGGGATGAGATGCGCGATAGTCGACTTGCCGCTTCCCGGCGGGCCGACAATGCCGACGGTCTCGCCGGATCTGGCCTCGAAGGAGATGCCCGACAGCGCCGGCCGGCCGCCCGTGCCTGCGTAGCGGAAGCCGACATTGTCGAAGCGCAGCACACCTTCGCTGACCACGAGATCCTTGGCGCCCGGTGCGTCCTCGATGTCGAGCTCGGCGTCGAGCAGTTCGAACAGCCTTGTGCCGCACGTCGAGGCGCGGGCGAACGAGTTGACCATCAGGCCAAGCTGGCGCACCGGCATCTGCAGGATGGTCATGAAGGTCAGGAACTGGGCCAGGGTACCGACGCTGATCTCGCCCGCCATCACTTTCTGGCCGCCGAACCACAGCACCAGCCCCATGGAGGCGAGGAACGAAAAGTTCATGGCGCTGGTGTTGGCGACGCGGATGTCGACGCGCTGATTGGCGAGCTGCAGCGCCGATAGCTTGGCGCGGTCGAATTTTTCCAGCTCATGCCGCTGCGCTGCGAAGGCGCGCACGACCCGGATGCCACCGAGATTTTCGTCCATCACCCGGCTCAGCACCGACAGCCGCTCCTGCAGCGTCAGCCAGGTGCTGCGCAGCCTGAGCTGCGTGACCGAGGACCGCCAGGCGACGAACGGTACGAAGCTCAGGCTGAGCAGTCCAAGTTCAAGATCGGTGCTGATCAGGAGATAGGATCCGACGCCGATCAGCACGCCGAGCAGCACCACGCGCAATATGCCGGTGGAAAAGAACATGCGCACGCCGTCGAGGTCGAGCAGGCCGAGAGTGATCAGGTCGCCGGTATGCACCCTGTCGTGGAAGGAGAAGCTCAGGCGCTGGATCTTCTCGTAGAAGGCGAGGCGCAGTTCATAGCCGGTGCGGTGGCCGACAGCCTCGCCGTAATAGTTCTGCGCCATGGTGAAGAGGCCGCGCAGGACGCTGACGACGAGCAGCGTGATCGCCGTCGTCCACAGCGCCTGCTCGGCAGCCGCGCCGCCACCTGCGGCCATCACGCCTTGCGCCTGATCGATGGCGCGTCCGAGCAGGCGCGGGATGAACAGCTGCAGCGTCGCGGCGATGAAGGTCGAGACGATGGTGATCGCCACCTGCCAGGGATGGCGCAGCGTCATGCGCACGATGCGCAGCAGCGTGCTGAGGCCCTTGCCCCAGGACGCCTCCGCCACATGGGCAAACGATTTGCCGCGCTTCGCCGCGCCGCTGGTTGCGTCCATTGCCAAGGAAAATACCCAATCCGGTCCGGACATTAGCCCAGACGAATGAAAGCAGACTCAGTTTCAGATGCCGAGATGGTACGCCTCCATTTGGGCCGTTCAAGGGCCAATGGTGCCATCGCACTGTACCTGAACGGCGGCGCAATTCCTGTCACCCCGCCATCCAGCCGCCATCTACCATCAGATTGATGCCGGTGACGTAGCTTGCCATGTCGCTGGCAAGGAACAGCGCGGCGCCTGCCACGTCGTTCGGCGTGCCGAGCCGCGGCCAGGGGGTGCGGCTGTGCGAATAGGCGAGCGCGTCGGGATCGTTGGCAACGCCCGGCTTGCCGGTGATGATCTTGCCGGGTGCAATCGCGTTGCAGACAATCAGGTCCTCGGCATGATCGACGGCGATCTGCCGCGTCATCTGTACGATGCCGCCCTTGCTCACCGAATAGGGAAAGTCGCCCGGGCAGGCGACCATGCCGTGCTGCGAGGAAATGTTGATGATACGGCCGCGAATCTCGCTCACTGGCGACTGGGTCAGCATCTGCATGACGGCGCGCTTCGAGCAGTGGAAGAAGCCGGTCAGATTGACGCCGATGACGCGGTTCCATTGCTCCGGCGTGGTCTCGATCAGATTGGTGCTGGTGTAGATGGCGGCATTGTTGACCATCACATCGAGCCGTCCAAAACGCGCGGCCGTCGCGCCGACCAGCGCGTCGACCGCAGCCCAGTCCGCAATGTCAGTCGTGACATGCATCGCCGTGCCGCCGGAAGATTCGATAAGGGCTGCCGTGCTGTCGCCACCCTCGATCGGCAATTCGCCCGTGTCGGCGACGATGACGGCGGCGCCTTCCGCCGCGAATTTGAGCGCGATCGCACGGCCAATGCCGGAACTTCCGCCGGTGACGATCGCAACCTTGTTCTCGAGCAGGGGCATTTCGTCTCCTTTGAGCAATTCCATGAAAAGTATGAGCGGTTTTCTGTCCGGAATTGCGTAAAAACAAAGAGATAGGGCGGTTCGCCGTTTCCCTGCAACGGTGAACCGGTCTAGTGTTCCCGGCGCGCGACCTTGCCTTGCCCCGCACCGATCAGCGCCTGATCGCGCACGATTTCTCGCCCGCGCAGGAACACATTGGTCAGCCGGGCCTTCACGCTCCAGCCGTCGAACGGCGTGTAAGCCGCGCGGGAAACCTGCTCGGCGTCGGAGATGGAGCTGGATACGTGCGGATCGACGATCAGCAGGTCGGCGTCGTAGCCGGTGGCGATGCGTCCCTTGCGCTTGCCGAGCCCGAAACGCTCGGCCGGATTGCGCGCGCACATCCGCACCACATCGGCATGAGTGATCAGTCCCTCGTCCACCAGTTTCAGCATTACCTGAAGCAGCGTCTGCAGCCCCGGCATGCCCCCGGGTATATCGGCGAAGGCGGCGTATGCGGCGGCCTTCTCGGCCGGCGCGTGTGGCGCGTGATCGGTCGCGACGATGTCGATCAGCCCACCCTTCAGCGCAGCGCGCAAGGCTTCGACATCCTGCCGCGACCGTAACGGTGGCGAACCCTTCAGTCGGGCGCCTTGGGTCTCGTAATCGTCGGCGGTGAAGAACAAATTCTGCGGAGTCGTCTCGACGCTGGCGTCCGCCCGGTCGCGCAACCGGCTCCACGCTTCGACGCCCGGCCCCGAATTGATCTGCCGGATATGGACGCGCGCGCCTGTCGCGGCGGCGGCAAGCACGGCGCGCGCAACGCCGCCGGCTTCGGCAAGCGGTGGCCGGCTGTCGAGAAAGGCTGCGATGGTCCCTGTCTTGTTGCGCTCATTGGCGCCGGTCAGCATCGATTGATCGCCCGGCGAAATGCCTACCAGCGTATCGGCATGGCCAAAATGTCTGAGCGCCTCGGCAACCGCGTCGAAATTGCGAAACAGGAAGGTCTCCGGCACGTCGGCGGTAAACAATTCGAACGACACCGGTGCGAGGTCGAGCAGCTCGTGGATCGGCGACAGATCGCGGTTGACCACGGCCTGGAAACCAACATCGACATGGAGCCGGCCTGCCGCCATCGCCATCTTGTCGGTCAGCTCCTCGGCGCTGGCTGTCCACGGCTCGTCGGTCGGCATGTCGAGCACCGTCGTCACGCCGCCAAGGGCGGCGGCATGCGTGCCTGAGGAAAAATCCTCCTTGTGCGTCAGCCCCGGCTCGCGCAGATGCGCGTGCGCGTCGACCAGGCCGGGCAGCAGCAGGCAGTCCGAAGCGTCGATGACGGTCGCTGCTTCCGCTGCACCGCCGGGCGTGATCAGCGCTGCGATGCGTCCGCCGGCAATGCCGACATCGCGCCGCTCCTGCCTGTCGGCATTGACGATTGTCGCGCCCCTGATCAGCGTCTCGAACATGCCGCCCCGCTCCGTCAGGCGCGCTGCTCGAAGCCAGCATGGTTCTCCAGCCAGAAGCGGGCGATATCCTCGCGCCGCATGAAGGCAGCAGCCGGTTGTCTCTTAACGTGCTCGATCACTTCGCGCAGCCCCGAGGCACGGTTGGGCTGGCCCATCCAGCGCGCATGGATGCCAATCGTCAGCATGCGGCCACCGGTCTCGTCGGCTTCGTCGAGCATGTAGTCGATGGCCGAGCGGCAATCCTCGGCGAAGTCGCGCGGATTGCTGTAGCCCGGCGCGACGAGGTAGCGGCTGTCGTTGAGCGCCTTGGAATAGGGCACGACCAGGATCTCGGTCCCCTGGTGGTCGAGGAAATACGGCAGGTCGTCATTGCAGGGGTCGGAGTGGTAGAGGAAGCCGCCTTCGCGCACCAAGAGGTCGCGCGTGTTGACGCTCGGCAGCGAACGGCAGTTCCAGCCCAGCGGACGCCTGCCCATCAGCCTCTCGTAGAGCGCAATCGCCTCGTGCAGCTTGCGCTCTTCCTCGCTGCGTTCCATCGTCGTGTAATCGACCCAGCGCAAGCCATGGCCGAGCAGATCGTGCCCGCGCGCGTTTATCCATTCAGCGACCGCCGGGTTGCGCTCCAGCGCGACGGCGCAGGCGGAGACGGTAATCGGGATGTCGTAGCGGTCGAACAGCCGCGCCAGCCGCCAGACACCGGCCCTGCTGCCATATTCGAAATGGGTCTCGGTGCCGAGGTCGCGCACTGGCGGGCTCGTGGCGAGATTGTACTCGCCCCAATTGTCGTTGCGGCCGTCCTCGAGCCAGGAATATTCCGAGCCTTCCTCGTAGTTCAGCACGAGGTTGATGGCGAGCTTGACGCCGCCCGGCCAGGTCATGAAGGGCGGGTTCGAGCCATAGCCGACGAAGTCGCGCGGTTGCTGGAATTCGGTCGGCATCGCTCTGCTCCTCAGCTTTCGTTGGCGGCAATCCAGTCGATGTAATCATGGAAGGCCTGCTTCGCCGGCGTCGGCCGCCAGTCCGTATCGCGCTCGATGCGGGCAAGGTCGTACTCGCCCCACATGCCCGTCTTCAGGGCTGCGTTCATGACTATGTTCGCCGTCTCTTGCGGGCGGACCTCGCTCATCAGGCCGGGGAAACGTTCGGCGGCCCAGCCGATGAAGTCGCCGACGGTCTGCGTGCCGCCGCTGCCGATATTGTAGTGGCGGTAGCGCAAGATCTTGGCATCGAGCAGCGCCATGATTGCCTTGGCGACATCGCTCGACAGCACATAGTCGCCGAGCGGCTCAAGACTGTTCGGCCGTATCGTCTCGTTGCTGAGCGCCATATGCGCGACTCGGTTCGGCAGATGGCGCACATTGCGGCTGCCGGTGACGCGGTCCATCGGCCCATAAACCGAGGACAGACGCACCGAGATGGCCGACAGGCCGAAGAGGTCAGCATAGCGGTTGGTGACCATTTCGGCGGCGAATTTCGAAATGCCGTAAAGCGTCAGCGGCGCGACATAGCCATCCTCGGGCAGCGGCTCGCCGCTCCAGTCCGGCCCGTTATGGCGATAGACCGAGCCGGAGCTGACATAGACGAAACGCTTGATGCCGGGGCGGCCCCGCGCCCATTCCAGCATGCGCACCGTGCCCATCAGATTGACATCAACGATGGCAGCCGGATCGTTGGCCTCGGGCGGTTGTGTCGGGTCGCTCGGGCGCGAATTCGGTGTCACCGTCGCGCCATGGACGATTGCCGTGATGCCATGCGCGTCGAGCGCTGCCGCCCATTGTTTGGGATCCAGTATGTCGGCGGTGAGCACGGTAAGGCGGTCGCGCACCGGCGCGAAGAATTTCTCCGCGATGGCGTCGAGGCCGGAGCGGTCGAGGATCACGGCGCGGGCTTGCGGGTCGCGGGTGAGCCATTCATGGGCCACCACGCTCATGACAAAGCCGGTGCCGCCGGTGACGAGAAGCGTCATGGGATCTCCTGTAGACTCGACCTGTAGAATTCAGCGCGTCGCATAGCCGCCATCCACAAGCAGGTCGGAGCCGGTGACGAAGGACGCATCCCGCGAAAGCAGGAAGACAGCCGCTGCGGCGATCTCCTCCGGTTCGGCGATCCGGCCGAGCAGATGCGCAGGCCCGAGTGTGGCATTGGCGGCCTCGAAATCCGCGAAGCGGCGCAGCAGCCGCGTCGTCGCCACCGCACCCGGCGACAGGCTGTTGACGCGGACCTTGTCGGCGGCGTGGTCGACAGCCATTGCCTTGGCGAGATGGATCAGCCCGGCCTTGGCGGCGCAGTAGGCGACCGCCTTTGTGGTGGCGACGCGACCGAACTGCGAGCCGATGAAGACAACCGAGCCGCCGCCGCTTGCCGCGATCAGCGGCACTGCGTACTTGCTCATCAGGAACGCGCCGGTCAGGCCGACATCGAGTTCGCGCCGCCACGCGCTCTCGTCGAGGTCGACCACAGTGGCGCTGGTCGAAGGGGCGGCGGCATTGTGCACCAGCCCGTCCAGCCGCCCGTATTTTTGTCGCGCGAATTCGACGGCGGCCCGGGCGGAACCACTATCCGTCACGTCGCATTGGCAGGCGGCAGCCGAAGGACCGAGCGTATCGGCAAGCTGCGCTGCCGGCTCGAGATCGTAGTCGGCGCACACAACTTTTGCGCCCTCGGCGCTGCATCGGCCGGCAATCGCCGCGCCGATGCCGCTGGCGGCGCCCGCGATCAGGATGACGCTGTCTTGCAGGCGGCTCATGGCGGTCATTAAACCCGCTCCTCGACGGTTTGCACGATCTTCGCCGCGACCGGCCGGCGCAGGAGATTGTAGCTGGCGGCAAGCGTCACCAGCACCGCGCCGCCGCCAAGCAGCAGGAACATCGCTGGTGCGCCCATATGCGCCATCAATCCGGCGGAAACGCCCGGAGTCGCGACATTGCCGATCGAATAGAGCAAAAGCAGCGTGCCGGAGGCGCCGACCATGTGCCGGCTGTGCAATTGCGATGCGCCGAACGCCATCGCCACCGGATAGATTGTCAGTGCCGTGGCGCCGTAGAGGAAGAACAGCACGAACAGCAGCGGCTCGGAAAAATTGCCAAGCCATGCGATTGCCGCGCAAAGCGCGACCGACAGCAGGCCTTGCGCCAGCAGGATGAGTCGCCTTTCAAAACGGTCCGACAGCCAGCCGACGGGCGTCTGCGCCAGCATGCCGGCAATGCTGATCGTGGTCACGAGCCCGACCGTCGCCCCCGCCGTCAGCCCGATCTGGGTGCCGTAGATCGGAGTCAGCACGAAGATGTTCATGTTGGTGATGCCCCCTTGGAAGATGGCGACCACCGTCACCGGCGCCAGGCGGAACAGCGCCAGCGGGCCGAGGCGTTTGACAGGTCCGCTCGCATGGTCCGGCTCGGCAGGAGAGGCAGGCAGGGCCGGCCAGCGACCGCCAATGAATTTGGAAACCAGTGCCAGCAGCACCATCGCCGTCGCCACCGGGAACAGATGCGGCGATTGCGGCCCAACCAGCGCGACGAGGATCTGGCCGAGCAGTACCGCGATCGCCGTGGTCAGCATGTAGAGCGAGAACAGCACGCCGCGATTGTGCTGCTCGGCATAGAGGTTGATCCAGCTCTCGCAGACCACGAAGAGCGAAGCCATCGACATGCCGCCAAGCAGGCGAAAGCAGATCCAGCTCGGCACGAAATCGGTGAACACGAAACCCATGGCCGCCAACAGCGCCAGCACCAGGACCGCCACGAAGGTGCGCTCGTGGCCGTAATGGGCGACGGCCGGGCGCGTGACCAGACAGCCGACAAAAAAGCCGACGGGATAGGCGGTAAGCACGATCTGGACGACATCGGGCGAAATGCCGGGCTTGCCGAGGTGAAGCGAAACGGCGGTGGTCAGCATGGCGCTGCCGACGCAGGCGAGGCAGATACCGGTCATGATCGGCAGCAGAGCGCGCGAGCGCTCCGCGTTTTGCCACAGCCGCATCGCGGATTGGGCGATCGACCTCATGGCTGCTCCCCTGGCGGCGCCGACGACGACGCCACCCTGAGCGAGAAGCTACACCGGGCAGCATTTGCTGCAAACGAAGATAGATACGGCTATGGCTTTGATTTTTTTGGCCATGCCGGAGACGGAAAGCAGCGTCCAGGCCGCCGGCGGGGCTTTACAGCGGTTTTGTGCCGTCCATACCATAGGCAAGTCGCCGACATCCGCCGACACCCCAGGAGGAGTTCCATGACGATCGAACGTCTTGAAAACGGCCAACGTTTCTGCCGGGTGCTGCGCTACAACGGCACCGTCTATGTCGCCGGCCTGACGGCGGACGACCTCTCCGGCGATACCACCTCGCAGACGAAGCAGATCCTCGCCAAGATCGATGCGCTTCTGGCCAAGGCCGGCAGCGACAAGTCGAAACTGCTCAGCGCCCAGATCTGGCTCCGGGACATCGCCGATTTCGAGATGATGAACACGGCCTGGGATGCCTGGATCGACCGCGGCGCCATGCCGGTGCGCGCAACGGTCGAGGCGCGGCTTGCCGGCGACCAGTATCGCGTCGAGATCATGGTGACGGCGGCTGTCGGCTGAGGCCGATTGGGGTGGGCGAACGAAATGCATGAGGTAGTCATCAAAGGCGGACGCGTCGCGCTCGACGACGGCTGGGCCGACTGCGACATCGGCATCGATGACGGCCGCATCTCAGCCATCGGCAATGGCCTGTCAGGCAAATCGCTGATCGACGCAGCCAAGCGCTGGGTCATGCCCGGCGGCATCGATGCCCATTGCCATCTCGACCAGCCGGTTTGGGGTGGCGCAGGCAATGCCGACGATTTCGAGTCCGGCACCATTTCGGCGGCCTTCGGCGGAACGACCTGCATCGTCCCATTCGGCATGCCGGGTCCTGATATGTCGACGGTCGGTGCCATCGACCGCGCGCTCGATCGCGCGGCGGGCCGCGCGGTGATCGACTACGGACTGCATGCCGTGGTGACCATGGGCACCGGCGCCGATGTCGAGCAGCAGCTCGCCGAGTTGGCCGGCCGCGGCATCGCCTCGGTCAAACTGTTCATGACCTATCAGGGCTTTGCCGTAGACGACGACCTCTTCTTCAAGGTGCTCGATGCCGCCCACACGCTCGGCTGGATTGTCATGGTCCATGCCGAGAACGACGCAGCGATAAGGCGCACGCGCCAGCGGTTGATCGACCTCGGCCGCACCGACATCCGCTACCACGTCGTCGCCCACAGCGAGACCATGGAACGCGAGGCGACGCACCGCGCGCTCGCCTTCGCCGAAATGACAGGCGCGCGCATGACCATCGTCCATGTCTCGTCCTGGCAGTCGGCAGAGGAGGTGGCGCGGGCGCGCGTGCGAGGCGTCGACGCGATTGCCGAGACCTGCCCGCAATATCTCTTCATCGGCGGCGCCGATCTCGATCGCCCCGTGCTCGATGCGGCGCGCTTCGTCTTTTCACCGCCGCCACGTTCGCCGCGCAGCCATGAGCACCTGTGGCGGGCGCTGATCGATGGCGGTATCGATCTCTGGTCTTCCGACCATTCGCCCTACTACTTCGCCGACAAGATCGGCAGATCGCGGACGCCCGATTTCACCACGACGCTGAGCGGCATTCCCGGCATCGAGACCCGTCTGCCGCTGCTGTTCTCGGAAGGTCTGTTGACCGGCCGGCTGACGCTCGACCGCTACCTCGATCTGACATCGCGCAATGCCGCGGCCATCTACGGCTTCGCCGATCGCAAAGGCAGCATAGCGGTCGGTCTCGATGCGGACCTGGCGCTGTGGGATCCCGAAGCCACCTGGACGCTCGGACACGCAGCCTTGCATTCCCGCGTCGACTTCACGCCGTACGAGGGCAGGAGCGTGACGGGCAAGCCGACCACCGTTCTGGTCCGCGGCGTGCCGGTGATCGCCGACGGCGTGCTCAAGGCACAGCCCGGCTTCGGACAATTCGTGGATCGCACCGCAGCCGATCCGGCCCGCTCGGGAAAACCAGTCGAGGAGACGACGCCATGGCTCGATGCCTGACCATAGCGGTCTGCCAGACCGGGCCGATCCAGCGCAGCGCCACGCGCGCCGAGACGGTCGATCGCCTAGTTCATCTTCTGGAGCAATCGGCCGCGGCCGGGGCGGAGATCGCCGTCTTCCCGGAAATGGCACTGACCACCTTCTTCCCGCGCTGGCGCATCGACGGTCAGGCGGAGATCGACGCCTTCTTTGAACAGTCGATGCCCGGCCCGGAAACGGAGCGCCTCTACGATGCCGCCGCGCGTCTGAAAATCGGCTTCGCACTCGGTTATTGCGAACTCGCGCGGGAAGACGGCCGCACGCGCCACTTCAACACCATGGACCTTGTCGGTCCGGATGGGCGCTTCATCGGCCGCTACCGCAAGATGCATGTGCCGGGCTCGGCCGAGCCGGAGGAAGGCACCACCACGCATCTCGAGCGGCGCTATTTCGAACCGGGCAATCTCGGTTTCCCGGTCTTCGACTATGACGGCATCCGCGTCGGCATGGCGATCTGCAACGATCGCCGCTGGCCGGAGACCTACCGCATGCTGTGCCTCAACGGCGCGGAGGTGGCGGTGCTCGGCTACAACACGCCGCTGCTGCTCGACGAGGCGCCGGCGCTGGCGCATCTGAGAATGTTCCACAACCATCTGCCGATGCAGGCCGGCGCCTACCAGAACACGCTGTGGGTGGCCGCGGCCGCCAAGGCCGGGCTCGAAGATGGCCAGGCGCTGATCGGCGGCTCCTGCATCATCGCGCCGACCGGCGAGATCGTGGCACAGGCGATTTCGCTCGGCGACGAAGTCATCGTCTATCGCGCCGACCTCGACCTCATCGCCACCTGCCGGAAGGTGAATTTCGACTTCGCGCTCTATCGGCGTCCCGATCAATATCGCCTGATCAGCGAGCCCGCCGGTTCGCATGTCTGACTTGGGCCCCGACCGATCCCCCGAATGCCTGGAGCCGCAACTGGCCGTCCCGTTGTCGCTCGGCGAGATCGTCGGGAACGGGCTATGCATCGGCTGCGGGCTCTGCCGGTCGCTGGCCGGTCCGGCTGAGATTGATATGATCATGACGCCGGAGGGGCGTCTCCGGCCAGTCGCCCGCGCGGCACTGAGCCATTCGACCCTGACTCGCATCAACGCCGTCTGCCCGGGAACCCGGATCGCCGGACCGCCACCGTCGCAGACGGACACCGCCGCGCTGACGGACACCGTGTGGGGGCCGGCCCATCGGTTGGCCCTTGGCTATGCCGGCGATCCGGCGGTGCGGTTTCAGGCATCGAGCGGCGGCGTGCTCACGGCGCTTGGCCAGTTCCTGCTGACGTCCGGCCGCGTCAACTTCGTCCTTCACGTCTCGGCCTCGCGGACCGCGCCGATGCGCAGTGAGCGGCGGCTGAGCTTCGATGCTGCCTCGGTTCTCGAAGGCGCCGGCTCGCGCTACGGCCCGGTGGCGCCTTTGGAGGATTTTAGCGACATCCTTGCGCGCGGCGAGCCTTTCGCCCTGATCGCCAAGCCTTGCGACATCACCGCCGTGCGCAATCTGGCGCGACATGATTCGCGCGTCGATGAGTTGATGGGCTATGCACTCAGCTTTGCTTGCGGCGGCGCTTCGGACCTGTCGAAATCGGAACAGGTGCTGCAGCGCTTCGGCCTCAGCGAGGATGAGCTCGCGCTGTTCCGCTACCGCGGCTACGGCAATCCCGGCCTCAATCGGATCGAGACCAAGGATGGCCGCGCCTTCCAGCTCACCTACCGCCAGCTTTGGGAAGACGAGAACAAATGGATGATCCAGCCGCGCTGCAAGATCTGTCCCGACGCCATCGGCCAGGTCGCCGATGTCGTCGCTACCGACGCCTGGCTGAATGGCGGGCCGGCGGTCGATGACGAAGCGCTCAACGGCATCATCGTGCGCACAAAGCGCGGCCTGGAACTGTTCGATGCAGCGGTTGCGGCCGGCGCTCTGGCGATAAAGCGCGAGACCAGTTTTGCCGAGCTTGGCGAATTGCAATCGCACCAGACGCGCAAGCGCCGCGCGGTGTGGGCCAGGCTGAAAGGCATCGAGATCGCGGGCAAGCCGGTGCCGGTCGTGACCGATCTTGCCCTGAAGGATTGCGCCCGGCAGAACACGCTGGCCGACAATCTCGCTGAGGGCCGCGGCGCCCGCGACCGCGCCAAACGCGGGCGGCTGGGTGAACCGCGTCCGGTGCCGCGCTGCGAAGCCGTGATGGCGGAGGATGGATTTCCATGAGTGTCGCTGAAGAAACCGATGTGATCGTCATAGGCGGCGGCATGGCCGGCGCCGGCGCAGCCTTCGAGATCAGCCGGTCAGCCAAAGTGGTGCTGCTCGAGCGCGAAAGCCATTGCGGCTACCACACCACCGGACGCTCGGCGGCAAGCTTCACCGAAAACTACGGCAATGGCGTCATCCGCCGCATCGTCCTGGCCAGCCGGTCTTTCCTGACCGACCCGCCGGCCGGCTTTTCCGACTATCCACTGCTCAGCAAGCGCGGCATGATCACGATCGCGCGGGAAGATCAACTCGACCTCTTGCGCCAGGATCTTGAGGCCGCGCAGGCGCTGGTTCCGTCCATCGTCGCCATGACCCCTGCCGAGGCGATCCAGCGCGTGCCGGTGCTGCGCGCCGACTATCTTGCCGGTGCCTATATCGAGCCGCACTCGATGGACATCGACGTCAACGGCCTGCACCAGGGTTTTTTGCGCGGCGCTCGTGCGCGCGGTGCCAGGATCGTCACCAATGCCGGCGTCAACGCCATCGGCCGCCGGAGCGGTCAATGGCGGGTCGAAACCCCGGCCGGAACATTCCTTGCGCCACGCCTCGTCAACGCAGCCGGCGCGTGGGGCGATGAGATCGCTACTATGGCCGGCGTCCACCCGGTCGGCCTGCAGCCGAAGCGCCGCACCGCCTTCAACATTCCCGCGCCCGCCGGCGTCGACATAACGGACTGGCCGCTGGTCCACGATGTCGGCGCCGAATTCTACTTCAAGCCGGATGCCGGGCAGCTGTTCGTCTCGCCGGCCGATGCGACGCTGTCGGTGCCGATGGATGCCTATGCCGAGGACATCGATGTCGCCATCGGCGCCGAACGTCTCGAAAGGGCCACCACGATCGAGGTGCAGCGCGTGTCACGCTCCTGGGCAGGTCTCAGGACCTTTGTCGTCGATGGTTCGCCTGTCGTTGGCCCCGATGACGAGGTGCCGGACTTCATCTGGCTGGTCGGGCAGGGCGGTTACGGCATCAAGACCTCGCCCGCTCTGTCCCGCGTCTGCGCCAGCCTGATCGCCGGCGGTGGCCTGCCGGACGATGTCGCCAGGCAAGGCGTGTCGCTGGCGAACCTCACCCCGCATCGGTTGCGGACCGCTGAGCAGGCTTCCGCGCGTCATGACTGATCTGACGGGCGGCGGCAGGCTGGCGGGGCGTCTGCTGGAGAAGCTGGCGCAAGCCACCACCGATGCGCCGGGCATCACGCGCATCGCCTACGGACCCGGCGAGCGGTTTGCCCACGGTCTGGTGCGCGAGGAAGCGGAAAGGCTCGGCGCGGTTGCGCGCGTCGATGCGGCTGGCAACCTCTATCTGACGCTGAAAGGCCGCGACCCGGCTCTGCCGGCAATCGTCATCGGCTCGCATCTCGACAGCGTGCCGCATGGCGGCAATTTTGATGGCGCCGCCGGTGTCGTGGCCGGGCTTGCAGTGATGGCCGAAATGGTCGGGCAAGGCATGCCGCGGGACCTGATCGTACTGGTAACGCGCGCTGAGGAAGCGGTGTGGTTTCCGCTGTCCTATCCCGGCAGCCAGGCCGCACTCGGCCTGCTGGAGCCGGCGGCGCTGGAAGCAAAACGGTCGGACAGCGGACGCACCCTTGCCGATCACATGCGCGAGGAAGGCTTCGGCCCCGATGCCGTCAGGCGCGGCGTGTCGGGCATCGATGCCGACCGCATCGCCGCTTTTGTCGAAGTCCATATCGAGCAAGGACCGCGCCTGGTCGCCGCCGGCGTGCCGGTAGGCATCGTCACCGGCATTGCCGGCGGCTTCCGCTATGTCGATGCCAAATGCTTCGGCGCCTATGCCCATTCCGGCGCCGAGCCACGCTTTGCCCGGCACGACAGCGTGCTCGGTTTCGCCGATCTGGTCGCCGGCCTCGAAGCCGAATGGGACGCGCTTGAGCGCGACGGCCACGAAGCGACCATCACCTTCGGTCGTGTGCAGTCTGATCCAAGCCAGCATGGCGGCAGCCGCGTGCTTGGCGAACTCGGTTTCACCCTCGATGTGCGCAGCGCCGACGCCGCTGTTCTGGAGCGGATCGAGGCGCGTCTGCACGCGCTCTTCGCGGAGGTTGGCGCGAAACGCGGGGTCACCTTCGAAGCCGGTCCGTACTTTACCTGGGAGCCCGCCACCATGTCGCCGGCGCTGATCGCAAGGCTGGATCGCGCTGCCGCCGATTTGCAAATGCCGGCACCGCATGTGCCAAGCGGGGCGGGGCACGATGCCGCCACCTTTGCCGGCGCCGATATTCCGACCGCCATGCTGTTCGTACGCAACGAGAATGGCAGCCACAATCCGCATGAGGCGATGGAGATCGCCGACCTCGACCAGGTGATCCGACTGCTCCTGCGTTTCGTCACCGACTTCGACAAGGACCAGCCATGAACCTCGCTGCAACGGCCTTACTTGTCATAGACTTGCAGAACGAATATCGGCCCGGCGCCGCCTGGCCGGTCGTCGGCTACGACACGGTGCTCGCCAACGCCGCCCGTCTGATCGAAGCCGCCCGCGCCGCAAGAGTCCCCGTCATCCACGCGCAGGCTTGGGTGAAGCCGGAGGAACGCGGCGGCTATGCCAGGCAGGAAGAAATCCTCACCGAGGAATTTCGCTCCGCTGTTGCGGGCAGCGAAGGCGCCGACATCTGCACCGAAGTCGCGGCGCTGTCTGGCGACATCGTCATCCCCAAGCACTGGCCGAGCGCCTTTCGCCGCACCGACCTTTCGCAGAGGCTTGCCGATCTCAAAATCGAAAACCTTGTTGTCACCGGCGTGCTCACCGACAGCTGCGTCACTGAAAGCGTGTTCGACGCGGTCTATCAGGGTTTTCGCGTCTGGCTGGTCAAGGAGGCCTGCGGCAGCATGAGCGAAGCCATGCACCGCACCGGCATGCTCGACATGGCCAACCGCCTCTATGGCGGCGGCATACTGCGCATGCCTGAGGCGTTGAAGGCGCTCGCCGGCCAGAGTTTTGACGGCTGGCGCTGCACACGACCGGTGGAATTCGCCTACACGCTGGAAACCGTCGACCGGCTCTACGAAGCGCTGTGATCGACGCCGCAGCCGCAGGCACTTTTAACGATCTTCTTTGAAGCGCTGGGTTTGAGCACCGCACCCGGCAGCGCTCCAGTCGCCTTGCCGCCACTCCACACACTGATGCCATTGACGAACACATGTTCGATGCCGACGGCGGCTTGGCGCGGCCTTTCGAAAGTCGCGGTGTCGATGATCGTCTGCGGGTCGAACACTGTCAGATCGGCGAAATTGCCGACCGTCAACATGCCGCGCTGCTCAATGCCGAATTCACGCGCCGGCAGACCCGTCATGCGATGCACCGCCTGTTCCAGGCTGAACAGGCCGACATCCCTGGCATAGTGGCCGAGCACGCGCGGAAACGTCCCCCACAGGCGCGGATGCGGGTGGGTGTCGTGCGGCAGCCCGTCCGAACCGATCATGGTGCGTGGATGCGCGATGATGGTGCGGACATCGTTCTCGTCGAGCTGGAAATAGACTGCGCCGGCCGGCAGCAGGCGCTCGCCGGCCTCACGTTCGCTGCACTTCCATTCGCGGGCGATATCGGCAATCTCGCGATTGGCCATTTCTGGATGCGGCGTCGACCAGGTGATGAGGACCTTCAGCCCGGTGTCGCAGCGCTCCAGCCGCAGCACGGTCGAGCTCGCCGCATAGGGATATACATCCATGCCGATGTCCATCGTCTCGCGCGCTTGGTCGATCCGTTGAAGGGAAGGGCCGCTCTTGCCGAAATTTGCGCGCCCCGTGCACTGGTGATGCGAGATGAACAGCTTGCCGCCGGCATGGCCGGCAATGTCGATGGCCTCCTCGATCGCCTCGTCCATCGTCTCGAAATAGTTGCGCGTATGGGTGACGTACGGCCCGCCGAGGCTTGCCGCCGTCGCCGCCAGCGCCTTCACTTCCTCGGTTGAGGATTTCACAGCCGGCGGATAGTCGAGCCCGGTGCTGAGACCGAACGCGCCCTCGGCCATTGCTTCGACGACTGCTTCTTGCATCGCCGCCGTTTCCGCCGCGTTGGCCGGACGGTCGGTCACCGGCATGCAGCGCTGGCGCAAGGTGGTGTGGCCGACGAGCAAAGCCGCGTTGGTGGCGATACCGCGCTGCTTCAGCTCCGCGACGTAATCGGCAAAGCGGTTGAAACGAAAATTCTCCTGGCCGCCGACCAGCGTGAACGGCGGCGGCGGTGCGCGGTCGAGCAGTAGCGGCGCCAGGCTGGTGCCGCAATTGCCGGCGATCACCGTGGTCACGCCCTGGCTGACCTTCGGTACCATGCCATCGGGCGCAAGCAGTGCGCCGTCATCATGGGTGTGCACGTCGATGAAGCCCGGCGCGACGATCTTGCCAGCAGCGTCGATCTCTTGTGCACCACGTGCGTCGCCGAGGTCGCCTATGGCGGCGATTCTGTCGCAGTCGATGGCGAGATCGGCCGCGAAGCGATCGGAACCGTCGCCTGAAATCAGCGTCGCGTTACGGATGACGAGATCGTATGGCATGGCTGTCAGCCGTCCGGATTGGCGGCGATCTCCTCGCGGCGGCGCGCGACATAGGCGTCGAGCTCCTCGCGGACCGCAGGATCCATCACCGGCTCCTCATAGTCATGCAGCGCCTGCTGCCAGAGCTCGGTGGCGCGCTCCAGCGCATCCTTGCCGCCGGCTTCCTCCCAGGCGCCGTGGTTCTGCCAGTTCGACAGCATCGGCTGGTAGAAGGCGGTGGTGTAGCGCGACATTGTGTGTTCGGCGCCGAAGAAATGGCCGCCGGCCGGCACCGACTTGATGGCTTCGAATCCGAGATCGTCTTCCTGGAACGGCAGCGGCCGCAGGAACTCCATCATGTTCTGCAGGATCTCGACGTCGAGCACGAGCTTTTCGTAGGACGCCGTCAGCCCGCCTTCGAGCCAGCCCGCCGCGTGATAGATCAGATTGGCGCCGCCGAGCACCGCGCCCCATGTCGCCATCTCCGTCTCGTAGGCCGCCTGCAGATCGACGACGTTCGAGGCGTTCGCGTTGGAGGTGCGGTAGGGCAGATTGTAGCGCCGCGCCAATTGTCCGGCGATGATGTTGGCCTTGGCATTCTCCGGTGTGCCGAAGGCCGGCGCGCCCGACTTCATATCGACATTGGAGGTGAACGCACCGTACATCACAGGCGTGCCTGGATTGACCAGCTGCGTCAGCACCACGCCGAACAACGCTTCGGCGTTTTGCTGGCAAAGGGCCGCTGCCAGCGTCACCGGCGTCATCGCGCCCATCAGGGTGAAGGGGGTGACCGTCACCGGCTGGCCGTGCTCGGCCATCGCAATCAGGCCTTCGGCCATGGCATCGTCGAACAGGCGTGGCGAGTTGATCGAGATGATCGTCGTCACACCGGGCGAAGCCCGCATCTCCTCGAGGCTGATGCCGCGCGCAATGGCCATCATGTTGATGCCGTCCATCGCCCGGGCGCGGCCGATCGCCGTGCAGTGGAAGGAGAGATCGCTCAGCGTCAGATTGGCATAATAGGTGTCGAGATGGCGCGCATTGGCCGGCAATTCCATCGGCGCCACCACCTGGTTGCCGATGATGTGGATGGCGTTGAAGTGGTGCGCCAGCCGGATGAAGTTCTGGTAGTCGGGCAAATTGCCCTGCCGGCGACCATTGATGCGGTCATGGACATTGGGCGGACCGGCGACCAGGCCGAACACCAACGATCTGCCGCCGAGATGCACCTGCTTTTCGGGATTACGGCTGGTCAGCGTGAAGGAGGACGGTACCGCGCGCAACGCTTCGGTGACCAGGCTTTCGTCGATCCTGATGGTCTTTTCCTCGCGGTCGACGATGGCGCCGGCGGCGGCAAACAGATCCATCACCTTTTCGCTCATCACGCGGATGCCGAGCTCCGACAGGATGCGCATCGAGGTGTCGTGCAGCTGCTGCATCCGATCCTCGTCCAGCAATTGCATCGGTGGATAGGGGTTTTCGACATGCTGCCATGGCAGTTGCGCGATGCCGCCGCCGCTTCGCCCGAGCTTCGATCGGCGGCCACCGCCGCGCCTGTCCTGGTTCATCTCTATCGTCCCCTCCCGGGTTAGTAGCCGCGTTCCGGATTGACTGTGTTTTCCAGTTGTTGGCCGCTGCGGTAACGCTTCAGATTGTCGGCGAACATGCGCACCGATTTGACGTCCCAGCCCTCGTAGACGGCTGCGCAATGCGGCGTGATGGCGACGTTGTCGTAACCCCACAAAGGATGGTCCGCAGGCAGCGGTTCGGCTGTGAAGACATCGAGCGCAGCGCCCTTGATCCGCTTGCCGTCGAGGGCTTCGAGCAGTGCTGCTTCCTCGGTCACTCCACCGCGCGAAATATCGATCAGCACGGCGGACGGTTTCATCGCGGCGAAGGCTGCCTTGCCGAGCAGGCCACTCGTGCTGGCCAGCAGCGGTACGCAGCAGACGATGAAGTCGGCGCGACCGAGCAGGGCAAGCAAGGCATCCGGGTCGTGCACCTCGTCGAGGCTGGGCATCGGCTTTGGCCGGGCGCGGATACCGAGTGTTTCCATGCCCATCGCCTTGGCGCGCCCGGCGACTGCCGTGCCTGTTTTGCCAAGGCCGATGACGAGGATCGTCTTGCCTTCGATCGGCTCGACGCGGCCACCGCCCCACTGGCGCGCCAGCTGGCGGCGCTCAAAACCGCGCAGGTCGAGCGAGAAGGACAGCATGGCGCCCAGCGCATATTCCGCCAGCATGCCGGCGGCGACGCCGGCCGAATTGGTCACCGTGACGCGCGCCGGATCCCAGCGTCCGAGATGATCGGTTCCCGAACCGCCGACCGATACCCACTTTACCGTGGCGCTCGCGACAAGAGCTTGGCGCGGAAAGCGTGGCGTGCCGTCGAAGCGGACGGTGTAGACCACCTCGGCTGAAGTCTGCTCGATCAGGGCCGGCAAGGCCGCATAGGTATCGCAGGCGTGGACGGGGAGATCCGGATGCGTCTCCCCAAGCACCGCCATCGCTGCGGCCGGCCGGTCGGTGTGCAGGATGACGGTAGGGCGAGCCGACATTCTTGCGCCTCAGTTGCGTCCAATATGATCGGCCAGAGGGCCGAGCGCCGTGAGCAGCGCCTTGCCGCTTTCCAGCGTTGCATTCTCGTGCGGTGCGCGCAGGTTCAGCCAGCGCTGGTCGCCGGAGCGCACCGCCAGCACCGCCTTCATCGCCGGGATCAGGCCGGCATCCTGAATGATTTTGCGGAATGCCTTGATCGCCGCATCCGCTTCGCTGACGTCCTTGCCTGCTATGGTTGCGTCGTAAAGCGCCCGGATGGCGGCGGCGTTGAGATTGACGGTCGCCGAGATGCAGCCCGCCGCGCCACTGGCCAGCCCCTTGGTGAGCTGTGCCTCCGAGCTTGGGAACACCGCGACATCTGGTGCGGCGGCAATCACCGCCGCCGTGTTGTTCCAGTCGCCGGCGCTGTCCTTGTAGGCGACCACCGTTTCCGGAAACGCCGCGCTCAGCCGCGCGGTCAGAGCCGGGCTGACCGGCACGCCGGAGTTCTGCGGGATGTGGTAGAGGATCATCTTCAGAGCCGGACTGGCCACCCGCTCTATCAGCTCGCTGTAGTAGCGCGCCTGGCCGTTGTCGCCGGCCGCGGTGTAGAAGAACGACGGCAGCACCATCACCCCGGCGCAGCCGAGGCCGACCGCATGCTTCGACAATTCGACCGTTTCGGGCAATGCGGTGACGCCAGTGCCGGGCATCATCCGGGCAGGCGAAATGCCTGATGCAACCAGCCATTCCAGCGCCTGCATGCGTTCGCCCAGCGAGAGCGACAGCGCCTCACCCGTGGTGCCGAAGGGCGACAGGAAATGCGCGCCTTGGTCCAGCACCCATTTGGCGTGTGAGATCCAGAGATCGCGGGCGATGCGGCCATCGTTCTCGAACGGCGTCAGGATCGGGGCGATGGTTCCTTGCGGGCGGGTCATGTAGGTCTTTCTATCGATGAGGGAAGTTCGTCATCGCAGGTATGGAGCATACCCACCCCGCGATCTGCCAGAGGCGGCATGTCAGTCTACCACGCCGGCCGCTGGAGGATCTTGCTGATCACCGGAGGATCGTAGAGCAGGGTGCAGAGATCGGAAAAGCGGCTGTCCGGGTCGGTCAGCGACAGGATGGCGTCGCGGATGGCCATAGCGCGGCCTCGTCCGAGCACGGGTGTCGCGAACTCCAGATATTTGGCTTCGATCTCATTTGGCGTCAGCGGCGCTTCGGGTCCGCCACGTGCGTGGACGTCGCCCGAAGTCAGCACCCGGCCGTCGGTGGTGGTGATGGCGACATCGGCCCAGCGGCCTGCCGGAAAGCGGGCGCTGTGGCGCTCCTGCTTCGACACGCTGATGCGGCCGAGCAACTCGGCAACGGCGGCGTCCTCAAGCCCGGCGCCGGAAATGTGCTCCAGCCCGATGCGGCCATGCAGGATGAAGGTCGCGACGGCAAAGCGCAGGCTGTACTGAGCCTTCGACGTCGTGTCCGGCATGCCGTCGAACAGCGTCGCGGCATGGTGGAAACTGTTGACCTGCACATGGCCGATATCGGCCGGCGTCAGGTGATGCGAAAGCACCAGTCCGCGCGTCGCGTCGATCGCTGCATGCGCCCAGCGGCAGATCGGGTACGGCTTCACATATTGGTGCAGCGCCTGCCAGAAGCTGCCGAGATCCTGCCAATGCATTGCGACTTCAGGTGCCTCGACGGTGATGGCCGGTGCGCCGGTGAAGCCGCGTTCGGCGAGCGCCGCCGCCGACAGGCCGGTCAGCGCGCCGATGCCCGACCCGTCATGCAGCATCGTCGGCGTGGCGATCTCGCGCATCATCTGACTGCGCGGGCCGTGATACTCGGCAATACCCAGCGCCTCGCGCAACTGCCCGTCGCTCAGCCGGCGCAGACGCGCCGCCACGGCGGCGACGCCCAGCGCATTCCATGCGCCTGACGTATGGTAGTCCGACACCGTCGCATGCAGTGCGATGCCGGCGCGTCCGGCGACCTCGTAGCCGACGACCAGGGCTGCCAGTGCGTCAGGGCCGCTAAGCTCCGGAAGCTGTTCGGCCAGCGCCGCCAGCGCCGGCACCACCACCACGCCGATATGGCCCTTGGTCGGGCTGTAGCCGTCGTGACCGTCGAGATTGTCGATCTGTGTTGCCGCCGCATAAGCCGCACCCGCCACTGAGGCGCGGCGGCCGTCGAAGAGCATGCGTGCGGAATGCTTCGGGTCGTTCGAATTGTAGAGCAGGGTGGCCGTATCACGGGCGATGCGTCCGGCCTCCATCGGCCCCGCGGCAATCGCAATTCCAATCGTGTCGAGCAAGAGGTAGCGGGCCTGTTCCAGCACCGCCTGAGGGAAGACCGATGCCGGCCGGCGTAAGACGAAGTCGGCCAGGCGAACGGCAGTTTCAGCGCTCGCATCCGGCCCTTCACGGCGATGGGGCGACACAGCCACTTCTTCACTCCCTCTGTCGTCACGACATCATTAATTTGGGTCCATCGTGCTTTCACGCAATTAGTTCAGCGGCTTTGGCCAAAAATATCTATGCCATGTCGCTTGCGTGCAATTGAACGCCGGCGCCTCCATGGTCTACCTATTCTGGCACAGCGCAGGAGCCGGAGATGAAGCCACCCCCGCCTTTGAACTATATCAGATCGTTCGAGAGCTCGGCCCGGCATCTGAGTTTCACCATGGCCGCCAAGGAGCTTGGCTACACGCAGGCCGCGGTCAGCACCCATGTCCGCTCGCTCGAACATTACATCGGCCGGCAATTGTTCATCCGCTATCCGCGCAGCCTCAAGCTGACCGAGATGGGCGAAGCGTTCCTGCCGACTCTGCGCCAGGCGCTCGACCAGATCGACCAGGCGACGGAGGCGATCGTGACCTCCTCGCGCAACCGCACCGTGGTCGTCTCCTGTCCGATGAGCCTGGCGGAGAACTGGTTGGCCGGCTGCATGGCCGCCTTCCGCAAGAAGCATCCCGAAATCGAGATCGTACTGCATGGCACGATCTGGGAGGACCTCAGCGAACAGATCGCCGACATCACCATTTCGACGCGGCGCTTCGACGATCGCCCGCCCGCAGGCATCCCGCTCTGGAATGACGAGCTGGTGCTTCTGTGCGCCCCGTCGCTGCTCGAAGGCGGGTACGCCGTCAAGGTACCGGAGGATATCCTCAAGGTGGACCGGATCTTCGTGCACGGCCGTCAGGAATACTGGCAGGTCGTTGCCACCGCACTTGGCGTCGACATGCAGGATTACGACAAGGGCCTGTCGACCAACGCTTCCAACATCGCGCTCGAACTCGCCGCCATGGGTGCCGGCCTCGTCGCCACCCAGCGCTCGCTCGCCCACGCCTATCTCAGGCGCGGACTGCTCGTAGAACCGTTTGCGGTCCGGCCGCCAAGCCCTTGGAATTACTACCTGACCGAGACCCATATCTCCAAGGGCAACATCGCTCGCACGGTGCGCGAATGGATCATGGCGAGGGCGCAGGAAGACAGCGCCTGACGAGTATTCGCCTGCGCTTCCCTGCCTCCGCACAAAAAATTTTGACACGCCAATGGCATTGTTTTTTTAGGTCTAGCAGGCCGAATTTCAGCGGTTTGTGAGGGCTCAAGCCCTTCCGGGATTTTTGCATCGCCTCTAACATTCCCCGCGTAATGGGGAATGAACGGGCGGAAAGCCCAAACCGGAGAAGCAACAATGGCACTTTTCAGGAGCAACGGTGACCGCGTCCCGGCGGTCATCGAAAGCTACGCAGATGAAGTCAGAAGCGGCAGGATGGACCGCCGCGAATTCCTTGCCATGGCGAGCGCGATGGGCGCCTCGACGGCGTTTGCCTATGCAATGGCCGGCCTCCCCGCGCCGGCCGAAGCTGCTGCAATGGAGCCCGGCAAGAAGGGCGGTATCCTCAAGATGCAGATGATCATCAAGGACATGAAGGATCCGCGCACATGGGATTGGTCGGAAATGGCCAATGTGCTGCGCCAGTGCAACGACTACATGATCCGCTATACCCAGGACTTCACCTTCGAGGGCCATCTCATCGAAAGCTGGGAGGTCAGCGACGACGCCACCGAATACACGCTGCATGTGCGCAAGGGCGTGAAGTGGTCGAACGGCGACGAGCTTAATGCCGACGACATCGTCTTCAACATCGAGCGCTGGTGCGACAAGGCGGCCGAGGGCAATTCGATGGCCGGCCGCATGGCCACGCTGATCGATCCTGCCACCAAAAAGGCAATCGCCGGCGCCATCACCAAGGTCGACGATCACACGGTGAAGCTGAAATGCGGCCAGTCCGACGTCACCATCATTCCCGGCTTCGCCGACTATCCCGCCATCATCGTCCACCGCGACTTCGACAAGAACGGCGCCGACATGACCAAGACGCCCGGCACCGGCCCGTATGAACTGATCTCCTACAAGGTCGGCGACTCGGCGTCGGTGCGGCGCCGCAAGGACTTCACCTGGTTTGGCGGCGAAACCTATCTCGATGGTGTCGACTGGACCGACTACGGCACCGACGCTTCAAACCCGGCCATCGCCAGCGCCTTCGAAGCCGGCGAGATCGACTGCAACTATCAGACCGTTGGCGGCACGGTGGACCTCTATCACGGCATGGGTCTGGTCAAGGAATCCGTCGTCACCGCCGGAACGATCGTGCTGCGCACCAACGTGACCAACAAACCCTATGACGACAAAAGGGTGCGCAACGCCATCCAGCTTGCGGTCGACAATGAGACGGTGCTGAAGCTTGGCTATAGTGGTCTCGGCCAGGTCGCCGAAAACCACCATGTCTGCTCGATTCATCCGGAATATTACGAACTGCCAAAAGTATCGCGCGACCTGGCGAAGGCCAAGGCGCTGATGACCGAGGCCGGCCAGATGGATCATGAATTCGAACTCATCTCCTACGATTCGGACTATGTGAAGGACCCGGCCGACGTCGTTGCCGCGCAAATGCGCGAGGCCGGCTTCAAGGTGAAGCGGACGATCATTCCGGGAACGTCGTTCTGGAACGACTGGACCAAATATCCGTGGTCGACCACCGAATGGGGCATGCGTCCGCTCGGCGTACAGGTGCTGGCGCTCGCCTATCGCAGCGGCGAAGCCTGGAATGAGTCGGCCTATGCCAATCCGGAGTTCGACAAGAAGCTCAATGCTGCACTCGCCATCGCCGATACGGCCAAGCGCAAGGAGTTGATGAAGGATGTCGAGCTCATCCTGCAGGACTCTGGCGTGCTGGTTCAGGCATTCTGGCGCTCGCTCTACCGTCATCACGCCACCTATGTGAAAAACCTCAAGATGCATCAGACGTTCGAGCTGCAACTCGAGAAGGTCTGGCTCGATAAGGCCTGAACCGTAAGCATCCAGGGGGCGGCCAGATCGCCCCTTGGAGTTTCGCCACGGCGACGAGACCGAATTCATCGACCAGAAGCACACAACAAGACACGTCGCCGAGCAAAGGGAAGAAACTTCGATATGCGCACCCATGCACAAGCCGTTGTCATCGGCGGCGGCCTGATCGGCTGCTCGATCCTTTATCACCTGGCCAAGCATGGCTGGTCCGATGTCGTCCTGCTCGAGCGCGACGAGCTGACCTCCGGCTCGACCTGGCACGCGGCCGCCAACATCCATGGCCTGCATGACTCGACCAACATCAGCCGCCTGCAGCACTACACCATGGCGCTCTACAAGGAACTGGAGACCGAGACCGGCCAGGGGTGCGGCATCTTCCAGCCGGGCTCGCTCTATCTGGCCCAGACGGATGCGCGCGAACACCAGCTGCGGCTGCAGGAAGCCAAGGCGCGGCGCTATAAGATGAACTTTTACGAAGTCGGCCGCGACGAGGCGGAGCGGCTGCATCCGCTGGTCGATTTCGACGGCATACGCTGCATCATGTACGAGCCTGAAGGCGGCAATGTCGATCCGTCCGGCGTCACCGCCGCCTATGCCGCCGGCGCGCGCCAGCGCGGCGCCGAGATCCATCGCTTCACCCCGGTTGTCGCCACCGAAGCGCAGCCTGACGGCAGCTGGATCGTGCGCACGCCCAAGGGCGAGATCCGCACGCAATGGGTGGTCAACGCCGCCGGCCTGTGGGGCCGCGAGGTCGCCGCCATGGCCGGCCTGCAATTGCCCCTGATCCCGACCGAGCATCAGTACTTCGTCACCGAGACCATCCCTGAAATCGCTGCCATGGGCCGCCGGCTGCCTTCGGTAGCCGACCGCGACGGCGAATATTATCTGCGCCAGGAAGGGCTCGGCCTGCTCATCGGCGCCTATGAGCGCAACATGAAATTCTGGGCCGAGGACGGCACGCCGCTCGACTTCGGCCACGAACTGTTTCCCGACGATCTCGACCGCATCGAGGACAATATGATGCGCGCCATTGCGCGTGTGCCGGCGGTCGGCAAAGCGGGCGTCAAGCGCGTCATCAACGGCCCGATGATCTGGTCGCCCGACAGCGCCGTGCTGTTTGGCCCGGCGCCGGAATTGCGGAACTATTTCTGCTGCAACGGCATCATCCCCGGCTTCTCGCAATCCGGCGGCATGGGCAAGCTGGCGGCCGAGTGGATGATCGAAGGCGAACCGTCGCTCGACATGTTCGCCTGGGACATGGCGCGCTTCGGCCATTGGGCCGGCAAAGCCTTCACCAAGGCCCGCGTGCAGGACCAGTACAGCCACCGATTCAAGATCCATTTCCCCAATGAGGAGCGCGCTGCCGGGCGCCCGGTCCGCACCCGCCCTGCCTACGAGATGCAGAAGCAGATGGGCGCGGTCTTCGGTCTCAACTTCGGCTGGGAGCATCCGCTGTGGTTCGCCGCCGAGGGCGAGCCGCGCGAGGAGACGAACGGCTTCACCAGGCAGAACTGGTGGGGCCCGGTCGGCCGTGAGGCTCGCATGCTGCGCGAGCATGCGGGCATCATCGACGTCTCGAACTTCGCCAAATACGAGGTCAAAGGGCCGGGCGCCGAGGCCTGGCTGAATTCGCTGTTCGCCAACCGCATACCGGCCGAAATCGGCCGCTCCTGTCTGACGCCACTGATCGGCAAGCGCGGCGGCATCGCCGGCGACTTTACCGTGACGAAACTTGGCCAAGACGAGTTCATGGTGTTCGGCTCCGGCATGGCCGAGCGTTTCCATCAACGGTTCTTCAAGGCCGTTCCTTTGCCCGAAGGCACGACATTCCGCTCGCGTACGGAGGAAATGGCAGGCTTTAACGTCGCCGGTCCGAAGTCGCGCGAGTTGCTGCAGCGGCTGACCAATGCCGACCTGTCGACTGAGACATTTCCGTTCATGCGCTCGCGCCGGATCACGGTTGGCGGCGTCGATGTGGTGGCATTGCGCGTCTCCTTTACCGGCGATCTCGGCTGGGAGCTCTATTGCCCCGCCGCCAACCAGATCGAACTCTACAGCGCGCTGCTCAAGGCTGGCTCAGAGGTCGGCGCCGGCCCGGTCGGCTCGCGCGCGCTGATGTCGCTGCGCGTCGAAAAAGGCTATGGCAGCTGGAGTCGCGAATACTCGCCCGAATACTGGCCGCAGGAGGTCAAGTTCGATCGCCTGGTCAAGATGGACAAGGGCGACTTCCTCAACCGCGACGCCTATGCGGCAATCGCCGACAAGCCGGCGCGCGATCAACTGATCATGCTGTCGATATCAGCCAACGATGCCGACGCCACCGGCGGCGAGCCGATCTTCCTGCCCGACGGCACGCCGATCGGCCAGGTCTCGTCAGGCGCCTACGGTTACTTCGTCGAGCAGTCGCTGGCGCTCGGCTATGTCAAGGCGGGCTCCGCCAAGGCAGGCGACAAGGTGTCGGTGGCGATCCTCGGCAGGCCGCACGACGCAGTGTTGCTGAGCGAACCGCCCTTCGACCCCGAAGGCAAGCGGCTGCGGGCGTAAGCAGGCGATTAGACCGGAGCGACGGCTCAGCCGCCGAAGCGGTCGAGCCAGTGTTGCGCGAGGTCCGATCGGCGGCAGATCCAGATGTCGGGATTGGCTTTGATCTTGTCGAGGAAGCGGGCGAGCCCGATCATGCGGCCGGGCCGTGCGGCCAGCCGGCAGTGCAGCGACACCGTCATCATGCGCGGTGTCGTCCGGCCCTCGGCCAATAGCCAGTCCACCCCGTCGCTGACATAGTCGAAGAACTGGCTGCCGGTCTCCAGGCCCGAGCCGCGCGAAAAACGGCTGTCATTGTTGTCGAACGAATGCGGCACCACCAGATGCCGCTTGCCATCGACGTCGACGAAATAGGGCAGGTCGTCATTGTAGTCGTCGCAGTCGAACAGGAAGCCGCCATGCTCCACCACCAGCCGCCTTGTGTTGAGGCTGGGCCTGCCGGTGTACCAGCCGAGCGGGTGGATACCGGTGATCTGCTTCACCGTGTCGACGGTCATGGCGATGTGCTTGCGTTCCTCCTCCTCGCTCAGCGGCGCATAGTCGATCCAGCGCCAGCCATGGCAGACGATGTCGCTGCCGAGCTCCGCAATCGCCTTGCCGGCGGCCGGGTTGAGTTCCAGCGCCCTTCCGACGACGTAGAAAGTCGGAACGATGCCCTTGTCCTTGAACAGCGAGGCGAGCCGCCAGACGCCGACGCGCGAGCCATATTCGTAGAGCGATTCCATGTTGCGGTTGCGCAAGCCGGGTACCGCTGGAGATACGGCAAGATCCGACAGGATCGTCTCGGAAACACGGTCGCCCTCGTCGATGCTGTATTCAGCGCCTTCCTCGTAGTTGACGACGATGTTGAGCGCCAGCTTGGCGCCACCGGGCCACGCTGCGGCAGGCGGGTTTTCGCCATAGCCGATGAAGTCACGGGCCGGCAGATATGCCATCGTTTAGATCTCCTCGAATCTCATCGCAAAGTGCCGCCGCGCAGGTCGGTCAGAATGCGCAGCACCCGGTCCATCATGTCCTGCGGGCCGACCGTTGCGCGCAGGCAATCGGTCAGGCCGTAGCCGCCGAGGCTGCGCACGATGATGCCGGCGCCGCGCAAGGCGGCGTCTGCAGCCGCCGCTGTGGCCGTGTCGGCGAAGCGGATCAGCACAAAATTCGTCCGGCTTTCGGGAACGCCGTAGCCGGCTGCTCTCAGATCCTGCGCAAAGCGGTCGCGGATCGCGGCCGTGCGCCCCACTGTCTCGCGCATATAGGCCTGGTCGTCGATTGCCGCGACAGCCATTGCGAGGCTTGGCGTGGTGACCTGGTTGGAGTTCTGCAGCTTGCGGATTTCGGCCGCGACATCAGGCGGAAACAATCCCCAGCCGACCCGCGCGCCGGCCAGCCCATAGGCTTTGGAAAGGCTGCGCAACACGACGGTATCGCCGCGCGCGACCAGCGCAAAGACGGGCTGCGGATCCTGGTCGTCGAACTCGCCATAGGCCTGGTCGATCACCAACAGCACGTCGCCGCGCAAGGCGGCGCGCAGGCGCAGCAGTTCGGAATTGCGGATGCAGGTGCCGGTCGGATTGCCGGGATTGCAGACGAAGACGATCCGCGTCGCCGGCGTGACGGCGGCGAGAATGCTGTCGACGGACACGACGAAGTCGCGCTCCGCCGCCTTCACGTAGGCAGCACCAACACGCGAGGCGGCGGAGGCCGCGAAATTATAGGAATAGGCGGTGGCGAGCACTTCGTCGCCTGGGCCGGCAAATGCCGCGATGGTGCAGCTGATCAGGTCCATCGAACCGGCGCCGCACAGGATCAGCCCGCGTTCGACGCCATAAGCTTGCGCGATCGTTTCGCGCAGCCTGGTCCAATCCGGATCGGGATAGAGATGGCTGCGCGCGATCGCGTCCTGGCCAGCGGCGATCGCGTTGGGGCTTGGCGGGAAGGCGCTCTCGTTCTGGGCAAGCGTCGGCCGGTCATTGCCGCCGAAGTTCGCCAGCGCGAAGGCCGACATCGCCTCGATATGGGCGGCGGCCTTCAGCGGCATATCAGAACAATCCTGATGACGCTCATTTCCCCCGAACTGCCTCCGTCGGACCGGCTTTCGAGCAAGCTACAAGCCGCCGGCCTGTTCACAAGCAAAAACTCGCCGCGCAATGGCCGCGAAATTCTGGCCCTTCGCTTCCATGGCATCGAATGGAATCGGCTTCGCGGTTGCAAATGAATCAACCAGGACCGAAATATCGGGACTGAGACCAGATCTGGAAACGGTATGCATCCAAGATTGCTCAAGACGTTCCTCGCCGTGGCGCGGCACCGCAACATCACCCGCGCAGCGCGGGAGGCTCATCTGGCGCAGTCGAGCGTCAGCGACCAGATCCAGTCGCTGGAAAGCGAACTCGGCGTTGCCGTCTTCATCCGCTCGCGCAACGGCCTCGATCTGACGGCGGCCGGCGACGCGCTGAAACCCTATGCCGACGAGATTCTGCAACTGGCGGACGAGGCGCGAATTGCTGTCGAGGCAATGACGGGAACGACCGCCGCGACGGTGACGGTCGGCGCGCTGGAGACGATCGCCGCGGTGAAACTTCCGCAATGGCTGGCGGCCTTTCAGGGCGATCATCCGGAGATCCGTCTGCGGCTGAAAATCGCCGGCAGCGATGCTCTGCTGCGGCAGCTCGAAGAGGGCGAGATCGACGTGGCCTTCTGTTTCGACAAAGGTGGGATGGAAAGCGGCGGGCTTGACGAACGTCTGGTCAGGCGAACGATATCGGCCGAGCCGCTGGTCCTTGTCGCGTCCGCCGAGAATGCGGCCGCAGCGACGCAAGGCGACTTGGCCGCGCTCGCCGCGATGCGTTTCGTTGTGACGGAAACCGGATGCGTCTACCGGCATCTGTTCGACACCGCGTTTGCCGAGACAGCAGCGCCAAAACTTGCCGCCGAAGTCGGCAGCATCGGCGCCATTGCAGGCCTCGTGGCGAGCGGTGCCGGCATGGGCCTGGTGCCGCGGCTTGCGGTCGCCGATGCGCTCGATCGCGGCGAGATCGTTGAACTGCCGTGGCCGGGTTCGGTCCGTACAGCGTCGCTGGCCATGATCTGGCGCCGCCGCCGGGTGCAGCAGCCGGCGCTGAAACTGCTGCTGGCGGCCGCCGCCGAGACTTTCGCGCCGGTCAGATCAGCCGGTGACCGCCCTCGACATGCAGAACCGTTCCTGTCGTAAAGCCGTTGCCCATCAGAAAGGTGATGGCGTCGGCAATGTCGTCCGGTTGTCCGACACGTCCGACCGGCAGCCGCCTGGCCATTGCATCAAGCGTCTCGTCCTTCTTGTCGCCGGCAACGAAGTGCCAGATCGGCGTGTCGACCCAGCCTGGCGAGACGGCGTTGACGCGGATCGGCGCCAGTTCCACCGCCAGCGCCCGCACCAGCCCTTCCAGCGCTGCATTGACAGCGGCGACGACCGAGCCGCGCGCCGCCGGCCGATAGGCGGCAATGCCGGAGGTGAAGGTGATGGAACCGTTGGTCGAAAGCTGCGGCGCGCCATGCTTGGCCAGCAGCAGCGGCCCGTAGAATTTGCTTCCGACAACCCGCTGCGCCGCCTTCAGGTCGACCGAAGGCAGCAATTCATAGACGCCTTCGATGTCGGCCGCGGTGCTGACGATGTGATCGATGCGGCCCACCTGCCTGAACAAATGCGCGACCTGATCCTCATGCGCAATATCGACCGCTGCCACCGTCACTGCCTCCGGTTGCAGCAACGCCTCGCGGGCGCGCTCCAGCCGGTCGGCGTTGCGCCCGACGATGATGATTTCCGCACCGGCTGTGAGGCAGCGTCGTGCCAGCGCCAGGCCCATCCCGGATCCGCCACCGACGATGACGATTTTTGATTTCGCGATTTCCATGTCTGCCATGTTTTCCGTTCCTGAACTCACTGGCTGTGACCTCGCAGACCGACGCGAAAAGCGGAAACGGAAGAAAACGATAGCGCCATCGGAAGCTCCGATGGCGCTATCGTCGATGGGACGCGAGCCACTCCGTCGAGTGGCTCCTATGCACCAGTGCGATCAGTAGCCGACCGTGAAGCGCTGGCGGATATGCGCCGGCGTTTCGATCTCGTCGGCCATCACGATGGCATAGTCCTCGAAGGAAATGCTGCTGCCCTTGTCTGACGTAAGCAGCGCGTCCTTGCCGATGCGGTATTTGCCGGTGCGCTCGCCGGCAACGAACAGCGCCGACGGCGACAGCAAGGTCCAGTCGAGATCGTTGACCGTACGCAGCGTGTCGAGGAAGTCGGCACCCTTCTGCGCCTCGGCCTTGTAGATATCAGGGAATGTCGGTGTATCGACCAGGCGCTTGCCCGGCGCGACTTCCAGGCTGCCGGCGCCGCCGACGACGAGGTAGCGCTTTACGCCGGAAGCACGCACCGCCGCGATCAGCGTGTCGGGGTCGCTGTCGAGGAAATGCACCGAGGAGATCACCGCGTCATGGCCCTTGATCAAGGCGGCAAGGCCGTCTTTGTCGAAGACGTCACCCTTCTTGGCGATTACGCCCGGAAGAGCCGCGATCTTCTCCGGGTTGCGGGCAATGGCGGTAATGGCGTAGCCGCGGTTGGAGAGTTCCTTCAGCAGGCGTGAGCCGACCTGGCCGGACGCGCCGATGAGTGCGATTTTCATGGGGATTTTCCTTTCGTTGGGGAGGATGTTTTCAGGTCACGCCGCCTGGATATGGGCGACGAGATTGTCGTAGCTGCCGAACAGCGCATTGGCGTCGATCAGGCGGGGCGCCGAAGGGCCGACCACCGCGAGCGCCGGCACGCCATTGGCGTTGAGCCGCTGGAACAGCGACCGGCCGCGCCCTAAAAGATCGCGATACGCCGTCATCAATGCGTCGGTCGGCGCCTTCAGCAGCGCGGCTGCATCGCTCATCCCGGCATCGGTCAGCACCGTGGCGACGCCTTCGACCGTGACGATATCGCGGCCATCGACGTAGCGGGCGCGCTGGATCGCCTTGAGCGCGGCCAGCCGCCGGCGCGGCTCATCGAGACCTGCCGCAACAATGCCGAGCGTGGCGGCGCTGGAATCGAGCAAGGTGCCGCTGACATTGAGCACTTTGTCGAGATAGGCCTGGGTGAAACGCTGTCCGCTCAGCCTCTCGATGCGTTGATCGTTCGACCAGGCGTGGGCGGCAAGGCCTGCATCCAGCGGCCGTGCGCCCGTGCCGGAAAACAGCCCGGTCGGCACAAGCTCGAGTGCAATACCGCTGTCGGACAGCCTGTCCAGCATCGGCGTGGCGCCATAGCACCAGCCGCAGAGCGGATCGAAAAGATAGGTCACGGTTGCGTCGGTCATGGCAAGCCTCATTGGTTGCCGGATAAATGGCAGTCCGGTAGCTTGCGAAAAATACCGATCAATCATACAAACTGTATGATCTGATCAGACAATGAGATGCTTGTGACCGAGCTTCTGAACCTCAACCGGCTCGTCTACTTCACCACCGTGGTCGAGACAGGCTCGTTCACGGCGGCCGCCGACCGGCTCGATGTCGCCAAGGCTGTGGTCAGTCATCAGGTCGGCAAGCTTGAGCAGGAGCTTGGCGCGACGCTGCTGCGGCGCACGACAAGGCGTGTTGCGCCGACGGAGGAGGGGCGCCTGTTCTACGACCGGGCGGCCATCATCCTGCGCGAGGCCGAAGCCGCCTATGGCGACATCTCGCAGAGCGCCTTGAAGCCAACCGGGATGCTGCGGCTGACGGCGCCGCTGGACTATGGCGAGAAGGTCGTGGCGCCGACCATCGCCGCCTATCTCAAAAAATACCCGAAAATGCGGGTCGAGACGATTTTCGACGACGCCGTCAGCAATCTGGTCGACGAGCAGATCGACCTCGGCATCCGCGTCGGCTGGCTGGCCGATTCCAGCAATCTGGCGCGGCGGCTGGGAAACCTGCAGCAATTCGTCGTCGCCAGCCCGGAGCTCGCCGCCAGACTGCCGAAGGACGCCAGCCCCAGGCTGGCAAAGTCGTTGCCCTGGGTAGGGAATGCACAATTGCGCGGCGTCGGCCAGTGGCTGTTTTCGAAGGGCCAAGAAACGGTGCTGGCCGAACTCAATCCAGTGGTCAGCTGCGACAAGACACCGGGCGTGCTGTCCTGCGTGCTGGCCGGCATCGGGCTCGGCATCTTCCCCGACTACAGCGTTGCCGACGACATAGCGCGGGGCCGGCTTGTGCGGGTGTTCGCGGGTTGGAGCCTGCCGTCCGGCGGCATTCATGCCGTCTTTCCGCCGGCGCGCTTCAGACCGGCCAAGGTGCGCGCCTTTGTCGACCTGCTGGTGGCGGCTGAAAGGCGGCGCGCGCAAAGCGTCGTTGCGGACTGATTTCGATGCTGGTCTGGGCGATCAGGGAACCTTTGTTCGGCCGGTGCTTTTGGATATGCTGCGATTTTGAACCGTCAGAAGGGTATGCCGATGACCACCAAGATGTTCGCGACCTGCGCGCTCGTTCTCGCTGTGGGCTGCAGCCTGGCCACAACGGCCATCGCCAAGGAAAAGCATCGTCATCGTCAGCCGGAGCCAGAACGCTACGTTCCCGCCCATCGCGACCTCCTCTACGCCCTGTTCGGCGGCCCGCGCTACTATGACAAAATGCTGATCACCACGGCGGCCGGCGCCTGCTCCTATGACCGGATCGGCCCGGACGCGAATGCGTTGAACAAGATCAACGACCACCATTGCGGGAAGTAGGCGCGACGACGGCGGTGTCTTCGGTCTTTGGCCTGCAACGCTAGTTGGCCTGGTGGGTTATTTCGATGACGTTCGCCGATCAACACTGGTCTTCGTCCGAAAAGAAGGTCGCCCGCAGCGCCTATGATGCGGCACTGAAGGTGGCGCTCGACAAGACGATGGCCGATCTGAAAAGCAAGGTCGGCACAGCGACGACGCCGTCCGAGATGTGGGAAGTCGAAGACTTTTTGCGGCAACAGCGACGCAAGCTCGACCAGCTCTTCGACTATCGCTACTCCCAGCTTATAGAGGTCTTCGCCAGTCTCATCAGGCAAGGTTATCTCGAAGAGAATCTCCTTGTGGGCTTGTCGGAAGACAAGCGGCAGATGATCCGAAAGTACTCTGCCTGGAGCGCAGAAGAGTAGGCATCCAGCCCACCGGAGCGCAAAGCGCCACCATAGGATTTGCGCGCGCCGCGCAGTTTGAGCTCAGCTATGGCTTGCCTCCCTGGCATCGGCGGTCGCGCCGCTGTCGTCCTGCGCCATCGCCAGTGGCAAACCGGGTTCGCCTTCCCACAGGATCAGGCTGGCGGCGCCGATCAGCCCTGCGCGGTCGCCAAGCTCGGCCTGCACGATCGGCACGTCGCGGTAGGCCGGCATCGCCCGCTGCTGGACGACCGCCGCGATCGATGGCGCCAGCAGATCGAAACCGTTGGACAAACCGCCGCCCATCACGATCAGATCGGGCGAATAGAGGTGCAAAAGATTGGTGAAACCTATGCCCAGCCATTTGGCTTCCGCCTCGATCAGGTCGAGAGCGTCGGCGTCGGCGGCCCGCGAGGCGTCGACGACATGCCTGGCAGAGACGTCGCCGTCATTCGACAGGCGCCGCAGCAGCGAGCCGTCGCCCGGCGCGGTCAGCCGCGTGGCGCGGCGTCCGAGCGCGGTTCCCGAAGCCACGGCCTCGAAGCAGCCGATGGCGCCGCAAAAGCAGCGGTCGCCTTCACCGGTGATGGTCATGTGGCCGATCTCGGCCGCCAGTCCGCGCCTGCCGTGATAGATGTGGCCGTCTGCGACGACGCCGCCGCCAATACCGGTCGACACGGTGACGAACACCAGCGATCCGCTGCCGCGTCCGGCACCGAAGCGCCATTCGCCGAGCGCTGCCGCATTGGCGTCGTTCTCCAGCCGCACCGGCAGGCCGAAATGCTGCCCCAATATCTCGATCAGCGGCACGTCGTGCCAGCCGGCCAGCGTCGGCGGCGCAATCACGATCCCCGCCTTTGGGTCGAGCGGGCCGGGCGCGCCGACGCCGATGCCGGCAATTTCGGCCTGCGGCTGCTGCGCCATGAGATCGCCGGCGAGCGCGATGATCTGGCCGATCACCGCCTCGGATCCCGCGCCGGCAAGCGTCGGCGCCGAGGCATGAGCTACAATACGGCCATCGCTTTCGACCAGCGCGCCGCGCAGCGCCGTGCCGCCGAGATCAAAGGCGAGCGCAAGCTTGCTCATCAGGCGGCAACCTCCAGCCCGCCCAACCAGGCCATGCGCTGGGCAAGGTCGGGGTCGCCGAAGGCGAGCGATCCCAGCACCACGGTTTCCGCACCGGCGGCGCGCAGCAGCGGCACGGTCTCGTGGCGGATGCCACCATCGGCGGCAAGCACGATGTCGGCTTCACGGCCGGCTTTGCGCATCAGCGCGCGCGCCTCGATCAGGCGTGGGCACGCCTGCTCCGACAGGCTCTGGCCCTTGACGCCGATCGAGGTGCCGAGCAGCGTCACGAACGCCACCTTCGGCAGAAAGGGCGCGACAGCCGCGACCGGCGTTTCCAGCCGCAGGACCACGCCGGCTTCGGCGCCGAGTTCATGCGCCAGCCGCACGGCGCGCAGACCGGCTTCGCCATTTTCGGCATGGACGCTGATCAGATCGGCGCCGGCCTCGATGAACTGCCGCGTCTGTGCCTCGACGATCTCGGCCTCGACCATCAGATGCACATGAATGGGCTTCGCGGTCAGCTTTGCGATGCGCACCACCAGATCCGGAAAGAACAGGAAGCCAGGAGTGAAGCGGGCGTCGGCGACATCGATATGGTGCATGTCGGCATGGGCTTCGATGCGTTTGAGGTCGCGCTCCATATTGGCGAGGTCAGCCGACCACAGCGAGAACTCGCCGATCAGCCGGTTGCGCGGCAAGGCGGCGATTGCGGCAGGGCCGGACAGGGATTTGCTCGTTGTCATCGTCTCAGGCTCCGTAGCCGCGCATGGTCTGGCGGTTGGTCTTGACTCCTTTGGCCGGATCGGCGGCCGCGGTCTCGGATTCCTCCTCCAGCACCAGCCAGCCGTTGAAGTTGGGTGCGGCGCTGGCGATCTCGATTACCTTCGCCGTATCGCAGACGCCCTTGCCGAGCATCGCCCATGTGCCGCTGGCATCGACATCCTTCAGGTGCACATAGCGGATGCGGTCACGATAGGTGGTGAGCGTGTCGGCCATGTCCTGACCGCCGCGCAAGATGTGGCCGGTATCAGGCACCCAGCCGGCCAGCGACGCGTCGATCAGGCCAAAGATGCGGTCATAGTCGGCGCGATCGAACAGCAGCGTGTTGTGATGCGAGCTCGGATGCACGGCGACCTGGACACCTGCCTTGCGGCCGATCTCGCCGGCTCTGTTGTAGACCTCGGCGGAGATGGCGAACTTGTCGTCGCGCGGGCCGTCCGAGACGACGGTGGCCGAGCCCATCGACACCAGCGCCCCGGGAAAGGCGGCGGCGAAATCGATCCAGCGTTTCGCTGTCTCGAGGTCGGCGCCGATCTGATCCTGCAGCGTAAACCCGCTCTTCGAGCCGAAGGCGAAGGACACCAGCGTCAGCCCGGATGATTTCAGCGCGACGGCGAACTCGGCCGGCTTGCCGGCATAGCGGCCGATCATCGTGTCGGTGATCTCGATGCCGGCGTAGCCGCCATCGGCGATCGCCTTCAACAGATCGTCGGGACCGCCGGCAAAACGGTCTCCGAGCATTTCCCAGGTAAAGGTCTGGCAACCGACTTTCAGGTCTTTCACGATCATCCTTTCATTCCTTGATACTGCTCCGTGGAACATCCTACTTGACCGAGCCCGCGGTCATGCCGGCGAGGAAGAACCTCTGGGCAACGAGGTAGATAACCAAGAGCGGTAGCGAGCCGAGCACGCTCATCGCCATCATCTGGTTCCATTCGAAGGCGTGCTGCCCCATCAACAGCTGGATGCCGATTGGGACGGTTCGCATGGACGTCGACTTCGTCAGCGTCAGCGCAAAAAGAAACTCGTTCCAGCACAACAGGAATGTGTAGACCGACGTCGCCACGATGCCAGGCAGTGAAATCGGGACGATCACCCGCCAAAGCGCTGTCCAACTGGTGCCGCCGTCGACCGCCACCGCTTCATCGAGATCGCGGGGCAAGGTGTTCAGATATCCCGTCATCAGCAGGATCGCGTAGGGCAGCGTAAACACCAGGTAAGTCAGGATCAGTGCGACATAGGTGTCGAAGATGCCATAGGAGACGACAAGGCCGAAGAAGGGGATCAGAAGCGTGATCGGCGGTATCGTCTGCGTGCTGATGATGAGCGTGTTCAGGCTGCCCTTGCCGCGGAAATTGAAGCGGCTGAAGCCATAGGCCGCCAGCAAGGCGATCAGCACCGTCAGCACGGTCACCACTCCCGCCACGAAGTAGCTGTTGAAGAAGAAGCGCAGCTTTACCGGATCGCCGAAGATGGCGGCATAAGCCTCCAGCGTGAAGGCCTTCGGCAGGATGGTTGGCGGCAGGGCAAAGATTTCGGTGTTCGATTTGAACGAGCTGCTCAGCATCCAGTAGATCGGGAAGGCCGCGAAGAACAGCCCTGCCGCAAGAGCGACATGCAGCGCGACGGTGATCAGCTTGTCCTTGCCAGAGTTTCGTTTCCTCATGGTGACTACCGAGCCTTCTGATGACGAATGTAGAAAAGTGTCAGGGCGAGAGTGAGCAGCAGGATGACCACAGCGCTCGCCGACGCCTGCGACAGGTTGTAGCTCGAAAATGCCAGCTTGTAGGTGTAGGTGCTCAGGACCTCGGTCGAGTAGATCGGGCCGCCGCCGGTCGTTATCCAGATCAATGGAAAGACCTGCATCGTCCAGATGAAGTCGAGCAGCGAGATGCTGATAATGATCGGCATCAACTGCGGGATGGTGATGAAGATCAGCTTCTGGTAGGCCTTCGCCCCGTCGATGTCGGCGGCCTCGTAGAAATCCTTGGGAATGCCCTGCAGGCCTGCGAGCAGGCTGACCATGAAAAGCGGGTAGCCCGCCCAGATATTGGCGAAGGTGACGGCGTGCAGCGCGGTCTCGGGCGAGGAAAACCACTCGACCTTGGAGCCAATAATGCCCACCTGCATGAGAATGCTATTGACGACACCGTTCGGCTCAAGCAGGAGGCGCCAGATCACGGCGATGATCACCGCCGTGAACAGCCAGGGCAGTATGTAGAGCACGCGCAAAATGTTGCGCAGCGTCGGATTGATGCGGTCGCTGTTCAGCATGAGTGCGAAGACCATGCCAATGGTCATATGGAAAACGACACTCATGCATGTGAAGTAGAGCGTGTGCCACAGCGAGGCCCAGAACACCGGATCGTCGAAGATGGCCTGGTAGTGTTTCAGCCCGGCAAAGGATGGGTCACGACGCAGAACCGCGCTGTTCTGGAACGAGTAGCCAATCACCGTCACCATGGGCAGCAACATCAGAAGGCCGATGATGACGAGCGAGGGCGACAAATAGAGATAGGGTGCGATCGCTCGTTTCAGTCTATGGTGGGAGCGCTTCTGCCGGGTCATGTTGCCAACCATGGATACGCCTTCAAGAGAAGGTGAGCTTCAAAAACAGGGCCATCTCAAATTGCCATCCGTTGTTGCCGGGTGGCCTGCCCGAAGTCAGGCCACCCGGCCGAAGATAGCAAACGGTAAACAGGCCGATCAGAATTTCGCCATCCAGCCCTTTTGCGCGACAGCGGCCGCCTCCTCCGGCGTTTGCTCACCCGCAAGCATCTTTTGAGCCTGCACGTCGAACTGGGTCATCAGGTCTTCAGCCACCGGCAGGCCCGTGAACTCGTTGGCGAGATAGCCGGTCTTGAAGATTTCGAAAGCCTTGCCGAAAGCCTTGTCCGACGTCACGAAGTCGGGCTTGGCGTTGACGTTGCCCGGGAAGGCGTTTGCGAGTGATACGAGCTTGGCGTTCACCTTTTCACTCATCAGATACTGGACGAGCTTCCAGGCCTCTTCCTGATGTTTCGAGGCGGCAGAGATGCCGATGCCCCAGGAAGCATAGGGAAGACCCCGCTTGCCGGTATAGTTTTCCACGACCGGGACCGGGATGAGGTCAAAGTTCAGCTTGGGATTGCGTTTGCGGATGAGGTTCACATGCGCGAGCGAGTCGATCATCATCCCGACGCGATCGTTGACGAATTCCTCGACCTTTTCCTGTTCGGTCTTGGTGGCGATGCCGGGCGAGATGGTGCCGGCGTCGTTGAGCGATTTGACGAAGGTCAACATATCCACCACCGGCTTGCCCTCGAGGTCGGGCTTGCCGTTCGCCATCATCGACTGACCCGAAGCCCAGACCCACGACATCATGTCGTTCTGGACACCGGATGGCGTCTGCAGCGACAGGGGCAGCACCCAGCCATACTGGTTCTTGTCGGCGTGCGTCATCTTCTTGGCGGCTTCGAGGAACTCCGCGCGGGTCGACGGCAGCTTGGTCACGCCGGCCTGGGCAGCGAGGTCCAAATTCACGAAGACCGGATAGACGAACGAAGCCACGGGAAACATCACCGCCTTGCCGTCCACCTTGATGATATCGGCGACTTGGGCTTTATCGAACTTGCCCGCATCCATCATCGGGTTCATGTCGGCGAGCGCACCCTGCGCATTCAGATTGTTCACCCACGCGCCGTCGAGACCGACGACATCGCTGAGCGTCCCCGTTGCAGCGCCAACCGAGATCTGGTCTCGCGTGGTCGCGTAAGGGCCGCTGACCAGCGTCACCTTGATTCCGGGGTTTGCGGCCTCGAAGTCATCCATGATTGCCCTGAGCGAGCCGGCCGGCAATTCTGGCTCCCACCATTGCGTGAATTCCAGCGTCGTGTCCGCCATGGCGCCGGTTGCGCCAAGCAACCATGCGGCCGCTGCAATTTTCAGCATCGTGGGCTTTATACGAAACGTCATGTTCTCCTCCTTCTTTAGGACCGGCCGCACAATGCGGACGATCGTCTGGTTTATTCAGTTTTCTTACGCAGGCGCCTCACCCTCGCCTGAGGGTCTTGCCGCGGGTCTTCAGATCGCCAGATGCGTCTCGGGATCGAAGAAATGGAGCTTGGTATCATCCAGGGCCAACCGGATTTCCGAGCCGGAGTGGACGGTGCTGATGGGTTCGAATCTCGCCACCGCGTTAGACGCCAGGCCGAAATCCTGCGCCGCGTCCGGGTCGCCGGAGTCCACCCGGACCGCGTCGATGTTCAGATGGACGATGTGTTCGGACCCGAGTTCTTCGATCGAGGTTACCTTTGCCGGTATCGTCTGATACTTGCGGCCGGACTCGAGGCTGCTGTCATAGAGATGCTCCGGTCTGATCCCGTATGCGACCTTGCGCCCTGCATATGACCTCAAGCCCGGCCTGCGCACGAAGGCGGCATCCTGAAGCCGGATGGCGAAGGCGTCGGAGATCAGTTCGTCGCCCGTCAGTGTCGCCTCAAAAAGGTTCATCGAAGGAGACCCGATGAACCCGGCAACGAAAGCGTTCACCGGCGACGCGTAGAGCTTCTTGGGCGTGTCGACCTGCTGCAGCACGCCGCCTTTCAACACCGCGACCCTGTCCCCCATCGTCATCGCTTCGATTTGGTCGTGGGTCACATATATGGTCGTGACACCGAGCTGCTTTTGCAGGCTGGTGATTTCGGCGCGCATTTGAACGCGTAGTTTCGCATCCAGGTTGGAAAGGGGTTCGTCCATGAGAAAGGCGGCCGGCTCGCGCACCATGGCGCGGCCCATGGCAACCCGTTGACGCTGTCCGCCTGAAAGGTTTGCGGGTTTGCTGTCCAGCAAAGACGTCAGCTGAAGGGTTTTGGCGATCTCGTCCACGCGCTTCTTGCGCTCGGCTTTCGGCTTGCCTGCCAGCCGCATCGAAAAGGCGATATTTTCGAAGACCGTCATATGCGGGTAGAGCGCGTAGCTTTGGAAGACCATCGCGATGTCGCGGTCCTTGGGCGGCATGTCGACGACGTCGATTCCGCCGATCCGAAGGCTGCCGCTGGAAATGTCCTCCAATCCCGCGATCATTCGCAACGCGGTGGATTTACCGCAGCCGGACGGCCCGACGAGAATCAAGAACTCACCGTCCTCGACCGATAGGTTCAATTGGTCGATTGCGCGAAAATTGTTCCCGTAGGTCTTGCATATATTCTCAAGAATGACTTCTGCCATCTTCCTCCCTCCACAAGTCTAAGCCACTGTTTGTTCTGATTATTCTCGGCTGCGTTCACTTGCGATATTTCCTCGGATAGTTCAGGCTATGTTCCGGTATCGAGTTGCGCATATTTCAGCTCGACAGCCGACGGAGCGTTCGCCGATGCCAGGAGTTCGGTGACCTGGTCGTCGGTCGGAAGCGCCTCGCGCCCGCCCCGTCCCGTTATCGAAAGAGCCGCGGCCCCGGCCGCGAATGCCACCCGGCCTGCGGTGTCGGCTCCGCGCGTCAACGCATGGGCATAGGCGCCATGAAAGCAGTCACCGGCGCCGGTCGAGTCGACGACGGCTACCCGGTGCGGAGGCAGGTGCCAGAGCCCTGTCTCGTCGCGTCCGCGATAATAGACACCCCTGCCGCCGTCCGTCAGAACCACGGCGGACCGCGACGGCAACCACAATGCATCGAGTATCTCGGCCGGCGATCGGCGGCCCGTGGCGGTCCGCGCAAAGCCGAGGGGAAGAATGAGATGGTCGCAGAGCGAGATCAGTCTTTCGGTGGCTGGGCCGCTGCTCCATTCGACGTCGCCGAGGATCGCGAGCCCGAGATCGCGAGCCCGAGCCACGACATCCAGCGACCGGATCGCGTAGCTATCGACGATCAGGACTGTCGCGCGACTGAGGATATCGTCCGGAAAGTCCGGAGCGGTGCCCAGCATCGCATCGTCGTCATACGCGATGAACCGTTCCCCGTCCGAGCCGACGGTGATCCGCGAGCGCACCGGGCGCGCATCGGCGTGGCGCGGCGCGAACGCGGTTTCAACGCCGCTCGCAACGAGATCGCACAGCACGGCGTCGTCGGCGGCGCTGCCCAGCCATCCGACGAAGCCGGCGCTTCCGCCGAGCCGCACGACGGCGGCCAGCGCCGTCGCCACATTTCCCCCGAAAGCACGGGCACTTTGCAGAACCTTCCCCTTGCCCGCCGACAACGGCTGATCGACATAGACGATGTCGTCGATCGCGATAGCTCCGAAGCCGAGGATTGAAGGGACGGTGGGCATCGTTCAGGCACCCGCCTTCGCCAGCGCGTCCTGCGCCGAAAGGCCGTCATGGATGACGCCTCGAAAGGCAAGCGCCGCCTTCTCCGGATCGCCATGCCCCCAGAGATTGCGGCCCACCACGGCGCCGCGCGCGCCGGCACGGATGGCGTCCGCCGTTTGCTGAAGCGCGCCGAGCAGCGTGTCGGTCTTCGGACCACCGGCGATCACGACCGGCACCGGGCAGGTTCGAACGGTCTCACGGAACGACTCGAAATCGCCCGTGTAGCCGATCTTGATCACGTCGACGCCGGACTCGTAGCCGACGCGCGCCGCATAGGCGATCTCGTCGGGGGTGAAGACGATTTTTGCTCCGTCGGTGAAATCGCGAGGGTAGATATGCGCCACCACCGGCATGCCGTAGCGGGCCGCCGCATTCACGGAATCGGTCAGCCAGCGTATGTACTTACCCTCGGTCGCGCCGCGCACCGGAATGGCCACCGCCAGCGCATCGGCCCCCGCGCGTACCGCATCCTCGGGCGTTGCAATCAACTCACTGATGCGATCGTCCGGGGTGAAGCAGCCCGCCTGGATCACCAGGGAAGCCTTGCCTGCATATTGCGGCCACAGATGGCGCGCGGTGCCGGGCTGGATGCTGACATAGTCGGGTTTGCCAACCATGACGCGCGCAAGCGCGCCCGGCAGGTCGGCAAGGCCGCCTTTTCGCACGTCGCCATAGCCGACGAAGTGGTCGACCGCACCGCCAAAAAGGTTCCCCGATGGATGTGAGAAGAGGCGCGCAAGGCGCACCTTGGTTCCGAGGCTCATGACTGCAAAATTCTCCAATCGATTGGTTTCGAAATCTAAAACCCAGTGTTTGCGAAAGAAACCACAAAAGCAATCTTTCGAAAGCTTTCGAATTTGCGTATTTTTGGTAGAGTGAGCCGAGGCCAGGGCGATCGCCTGGCGCATGGAGGCAAGGACAGGGCAATGTTGTCAGAGCAGAGACGCCAATCGATCCTGGGCGAGGTGCAACGCAGCGGACAGGTTCGCATCAAGGACCTGTCGGACGATTTTGGCGTGTCGGAAGTCACGGTGCGCTCCGACCTCGAGATACTGGATCGCAAGGGACTGCTGACCAAGACCCGCGGAGGCGCGGTGACCCGGACCACGGATTCGACCACGGCCGCATTCGCCCGGCGGATGCAAACCAACCTCGATGCAAAGAAACGCATCGCCCGGGCAGCGGTAGAGCTGTTCGAGGACAACCAATCGGTCATCTTCGACGGCGGCTCGACCTTGATGCAGCTTGCCATGCAGTTACCGCCGCTCAGCAATGTCGTGGTCGCGGCCACGGCGATGAATATCGTCCAGCACCTGATGCATCGGCCCGGGCTCGACGTTCACATGATCGGTGGCCGGGTCTATCCAGACACGGTGAGCACGCTGATCACCGATGCCGACACGGCTCTCGGCGGCTTGGTCGCGCATCAGGTCTTTGTCGGCGCGCATGCGATAGACTTCTCGCTCGATGTGGTCGACGTGAACGAAGACATGGCGCGAACGAAGCGAAACCTCGTTCGCATGGCCCGGCGCGTTGTCCTTCTTGCGGATTCGAGCAAATGGGGCATCAGCGGGACCTCCAAGGCATTTTCGCTGTCGGGGGTCGATGTGGTGGTCACCGACGATGGCCTGCCCGGTCCAATACGCACCCAGCTTGATACGATCGGGGCCAAGGTGATCTATGCCTGAACCTGTCGCGGCCCCTGACCGCGACGGCAAAATCCAATGCACGCATGACCCACGAGCCCGGAACCGGCGGTCGGCCGTTTTTTCATGTCAGACATTGCTCCTCCCAGGTTAGCAGCCTCCCGACACGCCAGCGTTACCACATGCTCTATAAAAATTTTACGCGCGTCAATATTTAAAATGCTCTATACGGATTTCAGGGGTGGACCGCTGCGGTGGGTATGATCTCCGCAACATGCTATTGGCTTTGGAGGAAGAGCTGGAAATGCACGCAAAATCAAAGACAAGGCTCGGTATCGGCGTCATCGGCTGCGGCAACATCTCGATGACCTATCTGCGCAATGCAGCGCTCTTCGGGGGCGTCGAGTTGCGCGCCTGCGCCGACATTTCGGCCGATATGGCTGAACTCCGCGCCAGCGAATATGGCATCCGCGCGCTCGGCGTCGACGCGCTTCTCGCCGACCCCGACATCGAACTCGTGCTGAACCTGACCATTCCGGCGGCGCATTTCGACATTTCGTTTGCAGCGCTTTCGGCGGGCAAGCACGTCTTCACCGAAAAGCCGCTGGCGACATCAGCCGCGGATGGCAGGCGTCTTGTCGCCGAGGCGGCGCAGCGCGGGCTGCTGATCGGCTCGGCGCCGGACACGTTCTTGGGTGCTGCCGGCCGGCGGGCGCGGCGGCTGATGGATGACGGCGCCATTGGTAAACCAGTTACCGGCACCGCCTTCATGATGGGACGCGGCATGGAACACTGGCATCCCAATCCGCAATTCTATTATCAGCCGGGCGGCGGTCCGGTGTTCGACATGGGTCCCTATTACCTGACCATGCTGGTCAATCTGCTCGGGCCGGTCGATCGCGTCATGGCGATGGCGGCGCGCGGCCAGGAGGAGAGGCTGATCACTGCCGACGGTCCGTTCAAGAACACCACGTTCAAGGTCGGTACGCCCACCAACATATTGTCGCTGCTCGAATTCCGGTCCGGCGCCACCGTCACCTTCGGCGCCTCGTGGGATGTCTTCAGACACTCCAACCATCCGATCGAACTGCACGGTACCGAAGGTTCGCTCAGGCTGCCCGATCCCGACACGTTCGGCGGCACCGTCTCGCTGTCGGCCGGAGGCGCCGACTGGGCCGATTTCGCCAGCGAGGGCGAACTCTACGGCGCCCGCAATTGGCCCTATGCCGCGCCCGACCGCGCCAACTACCGCATGCTCGGCGTCGCCGAAATGTCGCGCGGGCTGAGCACCGGACGAAAGCCACGCGCCTCGGGCGAACTGGCATTGCACGTGCTGGAGATCATGGAGGCGATCCTGGCTTCGGGCGAAAGCCGCGGCTCGGTAGCCGTCAACGGCACGGTCGACCAGCCGCCGCTGCTTGGCGAGGAGGAAGCGGCAAGCCTGCTTGCCTGAAGGACATGTTCAAGCTGACTGGCGCATCACCAGGGCGGCGTCGAGGCTGACCTTCGGCGCGACGCTCGCTGTGTCCTCATTGAGCAAAGCGAGCAGCGTCTCGACGCTGCGCCCCGCCATGGCGGCAAAATCCTGCGCGATGGTGGTCAGAGCGGGGCAGGTGTAGCGGCTCAGCGGATGGTCGTCATGGGCGGCGACGCGCAGGTCGCAGTCCGCCTTGCGGCCGACCTTCTTGCCCTGCGCGAAGGCTGCCGCCATCACGCCGAAGGCCAGGCGGTCGTTGGCGCACAATATGGTCTTGCCGGGCAGACCCACGGTCTTGCCCGGCAGGCCGCCAGCCCCAAGCATCTGTTCCATCTGCTCGTAGCCGATGCGCTCGAAATCCCATGTGTAGTCGCTTGTGTTGCCGATCACCACCGGCTCCTGGCCCAGCCGCTGCATGGCGCCGACATAGCTGTTCAGCCGCTCTTGCGAATTGTGGTTGACGTGCGGGATATCGAAATAGACCGGCGCGTCGCCGGAGCGGCAGAGATAGTCGACGATGGTCGAGACACTCTGGGCGTTGTTGTTGCCGACGAAGGGTGCGCCGCCTTCGAGATAGGTGTCGAAATAGACGATCGGCATTGTCTGCGTCAGCTTCTCCAGCGCGCGGCGGTCCGAGCGCAAGCCAAGCGGCGCGATCAGCGCGCCTGAGACTTTCAGCGACAGGATGGTGCGCGTCGCCTCGACTTCGAGCTCGCACGAACCGTGTGAGGAAATGACGATCGGCCAGTAGCCCTCGTCGCGCAGCCTGAGCTCGATGCGGCTAACCATTTCGGAATAAAAGGGATCGGCCACCGTCGGCACGAGGATGCCGATGCTGCGGGTGCGCTTGCGATTGAGGTTGCGGGCAAACAGATTGGGCTGGTAATCGGACGAGCGTAGCGCCTCCTCGATGCGCTTGCGCGTTGCCGGCTTGACGCTGGTCGGGTCGTCGAAATATTTCGACAGCGTCGGCCTGGAGACGCCGCAGGAGCGGGCGAAGTCCTCCATCGTCTTGTGCTTCGTCATTCGATCCCTCGTCTGGCATGCGCCAGAACCTTGGTCACTCCCGCTGCCCCCGGTCCCGTAGCCGGTGCGGCGCCACGCAACCTTCAAGACGAAATTTACAGGAAACGTCTGTGGTTTCAACGCGCAATGACAAATTATACCGTGCGTAAATTTATTCAATTGACGCGAAAATTGTCCCGCATCAAAGTCTCGACCGCAGCGAGCAAGCCAAACTTCCAGGAACCATGACACAACAGATCAATAAGCTTCTTTCCCAGCTTTATCAGCGGCTCGACGCCGCCGCTGTTGTCACCGGCGATGCGGTCGATCCGCGCTATGGCGACGATCTCTCCGGCAAGGGCGGAGGCCGGCCCGAATTGGTCTTGCGTCCGCGCAGTGCCGCCGAGGTGGCCGAAATCCTCCGCGTTTGCAGCGGCCTTGGCCAGAAGCTGGTCGTCCATGGCGGCCGCACCGGGCTGGCCGGCGCCGCGCGCGTGCAGCCGGGCGAAGCGGTTCTGTCGCTGGAGCGCATGACCGCAGTCGAAGCGCCTGACCGCGCGGCGGCAACCATCATCGCAGAGGCTGGCGTGCCGCTGCAGATGGTGCAGGAAGCAGCCGATGCGGCCGGCCTGATGTTCGGCGTCGACATCGGCGCGCGCGGCACGGCAACGGTCGGGGGCAACATCGCCACCAATGCCGGTGGCATCCGCGTGCTGCGCTACGGCATGTACCGCGCCCAGGTTCTGGGACTGGAGGCGGTGCTTGCCGACGGCTCGATCCTGACCTCGCTGCGCGGCTTGGCCAAGAACAATTCGGGATACGATCTCAACCAGCTGTTCATTGGCAGCGAAGGCACGCTGGGCGTCGTCACGCGCGCCTGCCTGCGCCTGCATCCGAAGCCCGCCACCGAGGTCGTCGCTTTCTGCGCGCTTGGTTCGCTGGACGCGGCTATCGCGCTGCTCGGGCTGCTCAAGCAGCGGCTCGGCCCCTTGCTCTCGGCCTATGAGGTGAACTTTTCGCCGCTCTACGGCGCCATGATAGCCGGCATGGCCGCGCCGGCGCCGCTGCCTGCCGGCGCGCCGGTTTATGTTCTGACCGAGATCCAGGGCAACCAAGCCGAGCTGGACGGCGAGCGTTTCGCTTCGGTGCTAATGCAGGCCGTCGAGGACGGCATCGTCGATGACGTGGTCGTCTCGCAGTCGCCGCGCGAATTCCGTGCGCTCTGGGACGTGCGCGAAGAGGCCAACCGCTTCCTGTTTGCGATCGAGGGCCTGATCGGCGTCGACATCTCCATTCCGTTGGCGACGATGGCGGCTTTCCTGCGCGACGCCGAAGCGGCGATCCGCGCCAAGGATGGCAGCGCCGAGATCTACGTCTTCGGCCATCTCGGCGACGGCAATCTGCACTATCAGGTCGACACCAGGGAACCGGCCGCCGCCTATGAGATCATCTATCGCGGCGTGGCCGCATGCGGCGGCTCTGTCTCGGCCGAACACGGCATCGGCCTCGACAAGAAGAAATGGCTGGGCCTGGTGCGCAGCGACGCCGAAATATCGGCCATGCGCCGCCTCAAGGCGGCGTTCGATCCGCACAACATCCTCAACCCCGGGCGGATTTTCGACATCGCTTGAATGCTACGGGGCATGTTTTGCCGCAATTCCGGACGGAAAACCGCTGCACACTTTTCCTGGAATTGCTTTAGCTCGCGGCTGGCGAAAGCAGCGCGTGGTAGTCGACGGTTCTCAGCTGCTCGACGCCGTCCAGCGTCATGTTGCCGGCGACATAGACGATGATCGCCAGGCCGAGCCAGCCGATCCAGCGGTATCTGGCAAGCAGCGCCGCCACCAGCGTCGAGGCGACAGCCATCAGCACCACCGACAGGATGAGGCCGAACACCAGCGCATTCATGTCATGGGCGGCAGCGCCCGCAACCGCCAGCACATTGTCCAGCGACATCGAGACGTCGGCGACGACGATCTGCAGGATCGCCGTGCGCAATGCCTTGGCCGGCCGCACCGCCGCAAGCGCTGACCCGGCAAGGTCGGCGTCGGCCTGGTCGGTGTCCTCACTGTCACCGGCCGAGCGCAATTCCCAAAACATGTTCCAGCACACCCAGAACAAGAGCAGGCCGCCGAACAGCATGATCCCGGGGATTTCCAGGAGCTGAACGGCGATCACGGCAAAGACGACGCGGATCACCGCCGCGGCGGCAATGCCGGCGATGATCGCCTTCTGGCGCAAAGCCTTTGCCAGGCCCGCGGCCGCCATGCCGATCACCACCACATTGTCGCCCGACAGGACGAGGTTGATGGTGATGACTTCCAGATAGGCGGCGACAGTTGTCTGATCGAAGCTCATGGGGCAGGCTCTCCGGAGAGGTGTTCCGGTCGGTCGTGGCGGATCGGGCGGACATCTACCCGGCCGCAAAGACAGATTTGAGTGCAGTCCTGCATCGAAACAAGACGCCAGGCGCGGCCAATCGTTCCTCGTCCACCGGATTCATCCCCAATCGTTCGGCTTGCCGGCAACAAATGGCCCCTGGAAAGGGAAGACAAAAGCGTTCCGCTTGCCTATCAATGGCGCCGACCGAAGGAGAGACTGATATGGGCAAGACGGCACTGATTTTCTGGGGCGGCTGGGAAGGCCACACGCCGGCGCGCAGCGCCTCAGTCGTCAGCGATATATTGACCGGGCATGGCTTTGACGTGCGGATAGAGCAGGGCACCTCCGCGCTCGCCGATCCGCAGCTGTCGACCGTCGATCTGATCGTCCCAATGATCACCATGGCGACGATCGAAAAGCCGGAGCTGCAGAACCTCGTCGCCGCCGTCAGCGGTGGATCCGGCCTTGCTGGGTTTCACGGCACCATGGGCGACAGCTTCCGCAACGAGCCGAACTATCAGTTCATGACCGGCGGCCAATGGGTCGCCCATCCCGGCGACATCATCGACTACCGTGTCGACATCACCAGCGATGATCCGATCGTGCGGGGCATCGACGGTTTCGCCTACCGTTCCGAGCAGTATTACATGCATGTCGACCCGAGCAACGAGGTGCTGGCGACGACGACGTTCTCCGGCGATCATCTCGACTTCATCGACGGCGTCGTCATGCCCGTGGTCTGGAAGCGCCGATACGGCAAGGGCCGCGTCTTCTTCAGCTCGCTCGGCCACACGGCGGATGAGTTTTCCGTGCCGCAAATGCGAACCATCTTCGAGCGCGGCGCGTTGTGGGCCAGCCGAGCGGCCTGATCCTGGGCTTGTCGTCAAGCTGAGCGCAGTGGGACGGATTGCTTCGGGTCCGCGCATGGCGGCGGACTTGTGGCCTGGGTGGCGACGCAGATCGGGGAACTGGTCGGGCGGCGGTCCTTGTCCGGTCAGACAAAGAAGTCTTGGACGGCCTGCGGCTATTTTTCCCGCATCGCTCGACGGAAGTTCTGCGTGATCGGCTCGGCGAGGTAAGAAAGTACGGTGCGAGCACCCGTCCGGATCATCGCCTCGCTCGACATGCCGGGCAGCAGCTTGCGGCCCTCCAGCTTTGCGAGTTCGCCCTTGTTGATCAACACGGTCGCGGCGAAATACGGTGCCCCGCTGCGTTCCTCCACCATGCGGTCTGCCGACACGTTCTCCACGACGCCGTCGAGTGGCGGTAGATTGTAGCGGCCGAAGACCGGGAAGCTGACGCGCACGGGCTGTCCGGCGGCGATCGTCTCGACATCCTCCGGTTTGACCATGGCCTCGACCACGAGTTGCTGTTCGAGCGGCACGACTGTCATCAATGTCTCGCCGGGTTTCACGACACCGCCCGCCGTGTGGACCTTCAGATCCATGACGATGCCGTCAACGGGTGCGACGACATCGGTACGGGTAAGCACGTCCTTGGCGGCCCGCTCCTCCTGCCTGAGGTCGAACAACTCCGCCTCGACCTTGCTGACCTGCTCGACGGCCTCGTTCAGCCGCACAGTGCTGAGGTTCAGGATCTGCATGTCAATCTCGGCCATGGCGCTTCTGGCACGGGCGATCGCCGCGACGTTGGTGGCGCGCTCCCCTTCGATCTCCTGCTGTTGTCGTCTGAGCAACAGGTTACGCTCGCGGGTTGTCAGCCCCTTCTTGAGCAGACTCTCAAGGTCCTTGGTCTCACGCTCGATCGCCTCGATCTGCGTGTCCTCGGTGACGATCAGCTGCTCCAGTCCCGTCGTCTCCTCCTCGGTCTGGTGACGGCGCTGGCCGAGAATTTCCCGCTCGTCCTTCAGATTGTGGTGCTTCGCCGCGAACACGTCGCGCTGTGCGGCTACCGCGTCCCTCACGGCAGTGGCGGGGTTTGCCAGCAACGCCGGATCAAACGCGATCTCGGCCTTGCCATCACGCTCGGCCCTCAGACGCGCAGCCAGCGCCTCACGCGTTGCTATCCGGTTCTGGATCAGGTCGAGCTGCGCCCTTGCCTGTGTGTTGTCGAGTCGGACGAGGACCTTGCCCGCCTTGACGATATCGCCGTTGCCGGCGTTCAACTCCGCGATGATGCCGCCCTCGAGGTGCTGGATGAGCTTGCGGTCGCCGGCGACCTTGACAACGCCCGGTGCCACCGCGGCGCTGTCCAACGGCGCCAGCGCCGCCCAGCCCCCGGCCACGCCGAAGAACAGGAACATGATCGCGAACCCGGTGGACGTCACGCCCGCAAGGCGCAGAGGTACCGGTTCCAGCCGGGAGGGTGGCGGGAGGGGTAATGGCACGACGTTCATATCGGTTCCCGTTTCATGCCTGGTTCGCCACTATGGCCGTGCCCAACGGACGCGACGTACGTTTTGAAGAGGGAGCTGGATCGTTGCTGACGCCGATTACGGCGGTGGAGATCTCTGGCGTCGGACTTGCCGGTATCTGATTTACCTGGCGGACGCGCGCGGCGAGTTCGTTGAAGACATAGTCACGCGAACCGTAGAGGTCTTGCTGGCCCCGGTTGAGAACCAATATCTTGTCGACCTTCTCGATCATGTTCGCCCGGTGCGCGATCAGGATAATGGTCGTGCCCGCCGCCTTGACTGTGCCGAGGGCTGCGATCAATGCCTCCTCACCATCGCGGTCGAGGTTGGAATTCGGCTCGTCCAGGATCATGAGTGCCGGGTCGCCGTAGAGCGCTCGCGCCAACCCGATGCGTTGGCGTTGCCCGCCTGACAGCACCGCGCCGGATTCGCCGATCTCGGTGGCGTAACCCTTCGGCAGCCCTTTGATGAGTTCGTGAACGCCCGCCAGCTGCGCGGCCTTGACCACGTTGTTGAAGACCGCCGGGTTGAGTGTCGCGAAGCGGCAGATGTTTTCGGAGACGGTACCGGCGAAGAGTTCGATGTCCTGCGGCAAATAGCCGACATGGTGGCCACGGTCCTCCGCCGCCCATTGGGCAACGTCCATGCCGTCCAGCAGCGCACGCCCCGCGGATGGACGCCAGGCACCGGCCAGTATTCGCGCCAGGCTCGTCTTGCCGGCCCCGCTGGGGCCGATCAACGCCATTGCTTCACCGGGCCTGAGCTGGAAGCTGATCCCTTTCAGGATAGGCTCGCCACCCTGGCGGCCAAGCACAAGGTTCTCGGCCTCGAACCTGCCTTTCGGTCGTGGCAGTGGCAGAACCGGTGCGGCCTCCAAATGTTGTCCGGCGACTGCGGTGAGACGGCGGTAGGCGGCACGCGCTCCCACCGTCACCTTCCATGTGCCGATCGCTTGCTCGACCGGGGCCAATGCGCGACCCATCAGGATCGAGGCGGCGATCATGATGCCGGGGGAAGCCTCGTTCCGAAGAACCAGATAGGCGCCAAGACCCAGTATAGCCATCTGCAGGGCCAGCCGGTGACAACGCGCGATGGCCGCGATGACGCCGCCACGGTTGGCGGCAAGAACTTGTCCTTTGTTTGCCTCGTCCTGCTGCGCCTTCCAGCCCTCCATCAGTGGCTTCAACATGCCCATCGCCTGTACGACCTCGGCGTTGCGGATTGCCGCCTCGGCCTGCACATATGCCTGCGACTGTGCGCTTGCGGCCTCGGTCAACGGCTTGCGTGTGATGTATTCGTTGAGCAACGCCAACGCGAACAGGACGATTCCGCCGCACAGCGCCAGCCAGCCAAGCCAGGGATGCATTAAAAATATGGCGGCGAAAAACAGCGGTGCCCAAGGCGCGTCGAGGATTGGAAAGATGCTCGGGCTGGTGAAGAAATTGCGTACCTGATCCAGGTCGCGCAGCGGCCGGGCGTTGGCATGACCGGGCGCCGAGGCGGCGTATTCTACCGATGCAGTCAGGAGAACTGGTCCCAACCGCGCGTTCATCCACGATCCGACCTTGGCCAGAAGACGCCCGCGGACCACTTCCAGCCCCGCCATTGCCGCGAGTGCCCCAGCCGCCATCAGCGACAGCATAACCAGCGTCTCCAGACTGTGGCTGGACAACACGCGGTGGTAGACCTGGAGCATATAAAACGCCCCGGTCAGCATCAGCACGTTGATGCCGCCGCTGAACCAGATAAGCGGCTGGATGGCGCGTCTGGCCTCTTTCATCACCACCTGCAGGGCAGGGAGCTGTTGTTTGGCTTTCATCACTATTTCTCTGTACGGGATGACATCTCGCGCAACGGATTGTCGATGATGATGTTTTGAGCTGCTATGGTGAGTGCCATCGAGTCCCTCCCCTTTTTTTGGAACGCATCAAAAGGGGTTGCCCTCCCCAGATGCCCTATGCCCTACCCGAGTGCATCCGCTGGCGCGCTGACGCGCTGAACTGCGGCCTTTGATCCTCGATTGTGTCGCCGCCGAAGAGGACGCGTCCATTCCCGGTTTGATAGTATTGAGGTCAATGTCCGCACCTGATCGAACGATATATATCTTTCGATAGATCAGGCCGCGCAGGTGCTGCGGCGGGTATCACGGCCGATGCCATCACGCGGCTCTCCGGCCCGTTGCCGGGCTCATGTCGATCCCGGTTGAAAGTGCTGGTGTCAGAGGAGGCCCGTTCCTGGAGGTCGAGGCCTTTGCCATGCGCCACCCAGGCCAGGTCCGCCCGGCTGCCGAGATGCAGCTTCTCGTAGACGTGATGCAGGTGCAACGTCGTCGATCTGGTCAACCGGCTCAAGACCGAGCGTCGCGCCGGCAAGGAGGTCCGCATCGCCGACCCGCCTGGGCTTCGTCGTCCTCGATGAATTCGGATCGTCTCACGCATCAGTGTGCGACATCATCGAGACTGGCAACGAGTCCGGGCGCTTCAAGAACCGCGCCTGATCAACCCAACATGGCCAAGCTCATCCGCGCTCGCCGGGCTGCGCAACCCGATCACCTCCACCCGGCGAGTCAAAAATTGGACGCCGATCGGGGGTCAGTTTTGCAAGGCGTTTGACACGTATGGTTTGCTCCGATGCGAGCATGCACTACGGCGTTTCTCCGCCAAGTCAGTATTCCCAGTTATATTGACGACAGCGGCCCTATCGAAACGATATATATCGTTCGATATAGGTCATAATACTATCAGACGGAAAGTTGACTTGCCATCCTCAGGCTGCGTCAAATGGCTCCCTCGGCAGTTTGGGGTTTGTTAGCATTTCAAGTCATGGCGGATGGGCAATCGTGGTTTTCTACGCTTCCGGAACTTGCGTACGTTAAGGCGTGCTTTGTTCCGGCCCTCGAAATCCACCATTTCCGGCGCGGCCTGACCTAATTCCAACTCACCCTGGAACAGCTCAATCACAATTGGGAGGCAGGTTATGGCTACTATTAAAGCAAGTCTCGTTCTCGACGAAGAGATCGGGGTACAGACCGTCACCGACGATAATGATATCCTCCTCGCCGGCGCGCTGATCACCAAACTCGAAGGTCTCGGCGTGGCTGATATCAGTGGCGGTACCGACGCCACGACAGGCTTCCCGCAGGTGGCCGTCAACAGCGCCCTCCTTGACACAACCGGAGCGACCGATCTGGGGCTGTCGATCCCCGATGACGGCACGCCGAGCGGCCTCTCTACCGTCGACGGTGTGGCAATCTTCCTCTACAACGAGGGCGGCATCATTTATGGGCGCGAGGCCGACGCGAATGGTGACCCTGACCCCGCGGGCGACCTGGCGTTCGCGGTCGCGCTCGACGACAGCGACCTGTCCTCGGCGCAAATTTACCTCGTTCAATACGAACCGCTGGGGCACGGCAATGCTGACGCGACAGACGACGGGGACATCCTGTCTTTTGCCGAAGGCAAGATCACACTGGATGTAACGACCACCGAACTCGTTACGACGTTTCAGCCACTCGACTTCGCGTCGATCCCGTCAGGTAGCCCGCAGGAGACACTCACGGTTGCGACAGCCGATCCCACTGATAACCACAGCGCCAAGTTTGATGGACTTATCTTCCCGGCAGGTGCAGTCACTGATCCGACGCTCATCCCCAAGAACCCCGGAACCAATGATGATCTGAATCCTGACGCCGTCGGCTTCGGTGTGAAGGGCGGCCAAGCCTCTCAGATGAATCAAAATGAGGGCTTCTTCGTTCAAGACGCGGCCTGGACCTCAGGGGATGCGAACGAGATCGGCGGCATCAAGTTCGACATCCAGGGCATAGGCGGCGTGAAGAGCGTTAACATTGAGTGGTGGACTGTCGATGATGGAGTAGTGGTTGCAACCGGCACCGACAAAGTAAACTTACCTTCTGGCGGCGCCGTCTTCGAGAATTACACCATCGAGTCGGCGGACAGCGTCGATCAAATCTACGTTCGATTCACCTACGACACGAAGGTAAGCACCTCCGGCGTGCGCGTTGAGAACCTCGAAGTCGCGTTCCCGTCAACGAGCGAGGTGACGGTGGTCAACCACGAGGACCTCGGGACGCACCTCGTGTTCGAGGACGCCGGGCCGACGTTCACAGGCTTCGTCGCTGGTGACACCACGCCGTTCCAGGTCGGATTGGCCGACGGCCAACAGGACACAGGGACGTTCACCCTTACTCCCGGAGCCGACGGCTCACACATCACCATCACCGACTGGACCGATCTCGGTGGCGCTGACATCACGGAGCTTCTCACCAACAACGGAACCACGCTGACGTACCACGACGTGGCCACCGATACGGACCTCTACCAACTGAACGTGACGGATACGGGGTACACCTTCGACGTGCTGTTCACACCCCATGGTGAGCAGTCTGACCTCAACTTCAATGCGGTCAAGTCGGGCGGTCCCCAAGAGACCTTGACGGTACCCACGGTGGACAACACCGGCAGCATCGTCTTTGACGGTCTGATCTTCAACGCTACGCCCGCAGCGGACGCGACCGAGGCAGCCTTTGCGTCGTTCAACACTGCTCCACTCGGAGGCCCGACTGTAGCGGCTGACGACCTTAACCCCGATGCAGTTGGATTCGGAGTGAAAGGCGGTCAGGCGTCGCAGATCAATAACAACGAGGGCTTCACCTTCCATACTGCGGACGATTCTGACATCAACAATCTAACCTTTGCGGTTGCAGGAATTGGAAACATCAACACCATCTCGGTAGAATCGTGGCTTTACGACGATGCAGGCAATCTGATCGTTCACAATGTCGACAATGTTACCGGCTTGCGGTCGGGCAACCAGACCGTGACCATCAACGACGATGGTGGTCAAGCCTTCGACACGGCCTACGTTCAGTTCCACGTCGCAGGTGCCAACTCGGGTGTTCGCATCCTCGACTTCTCGACGAGCATCGAGGGTCCGGTTGACGATCAGGCGTTCGCCTTCGAGCTGACAAACACCGACCTCGACGGGGATGCTGCTACGCAAATACTGAACATCGCCGCAAGCCAGGACTACATCGTTTAATGGCGTCCTCGTAGCCCCTTCAAAAGCTACAACGCCTGGCGATCCGGTCCCCCTCGTGGGGACCGGTCATTCAAGACAGCAGGGCCTGGACTAAAACCAGGCGACGCGCAAAGTGGCGGCTTGCAATGTCCACTTATGATGCTGTGGACGGCTCTCCTACAACCGTCCAGCCTGTTTGGCTGAATCGTCGTCTGTACTGCCGGCGAGGTTTCCCTCCCAGAAGAGGCGCGTCCATTCCCGGTTCGATAGTATTGAGGTCAATGCGCTGGGGCGGGCATCACGGCCGATGCCATCACGCGGCTTTCCGGCCCCCGTTGCCGGCTTCATGTCGATGCCGGTTGAAAGTGCTGGTGTCAGAGGAGGCCCGTTCCCGCATGGTCGAGGCCATTGCCATGCGCCGCCCAGGCCAGTTCCGCCCGGCTGCCGAGGTGCAGCTTCTCATAGACGTGATGCAGATGCATCTTCACCGTGCCTTCGGATACGTGCAGCCGCTGCGCGATGGTCTTGTTGCGCAGCCCGCGCGAGACGAGATCGGCGATCTCGGTCTCACGCCCGGTCAGCCTGGACATCGGCTGGGGCTGCGATTGGGGCATCAGCAGTTGTTCGACGATCTTGTTGTCGATCCACTTCTTGCCTGCCGCCACCGCGCTCACGCATTCGACGAGATTGCGGTTACTGATGCCGTCCAGCAGCAGACCGTCGCTGTCGAGCGCCTGTATTTCCTTGATGTCGAGCCGGCCGCTTGGCTGCACGATGAAGATGACGCCGGGAGCGTTGTTGCAGGCCTTCAGGCGAGAGGAAAGACCGGTCGTCTGCGGATCGGCGATATCCAGGCCGACGATGACAATATCGGGCCGATGGCGCTCTATATGAGGGAGAACATCGAGAGGGCGGCGGCACTGGGCGACAACATCGTGTCCAGCCTTCCGCAGAACCCACTCCAGACCGGCGAGATACACCCCCGCGGGTCCGCGACCACCAAGACCGACATGTGAACCCCACCCGTAAAAAACGCAACGCACTTTGTTTTAATATGTCAAGAAATCAGAGCCTTGGGCAATTGTCAAGAAGTTGCTAATATACTAATATAACCAAGGCTATAAAAGAAACTCGCGGGCGTTCTTTTCGCGTCAAAGGGGCACCACCGAGACGCTTGCGAGTGCGCAAGGTGATCTGATTTTTTCGCCTGTCCGTCCGCCAGCGATCACAGGTTTTTGAGGGATCCTCTCCTCCGGGCAGACGGGCGGAGCTCTCGCAAAGCCAAATCATATGTTCTATGCTCGCTGGCATCACTGCATTCGACCGCCGTGATTGGAACTGAGGTCTGTTGTCCTGAGGCGGGGCATCCATGTTCGAAGTCGGCGGATTTTTTCGGCTACAAATGTCGATCTCAAGCGGCCGGCGCATCGTCGGCGTCCTTGCTCTGGCCGCCGCGTTGTTCGGGCTGTTGCTGCTCGCACCGGAACGGGCGAATGCGCAGGCGAACTGGACGCTTGACCCGGCAAACTCGACCCTCACCTATCAATCGGTGAAGAAGAACACCATTGTCGAAACCAAAAAGATCAGGAACCTCTCGGGCACGCTCGGCAAATGGGCGCAAAACGGCTGCAAGTGAAACCGCTGCAAATGAGAGCAATCAGGCTTTGCGCAGCGCTTCGGTTTCGGCAAGATGGATGCCCATTTCGACAAAGGCGGTGAGCACCGAGAACCGATCCGCCACCGCAACCCGCGCCAGTCCGGCCAGAATGCCGGCGTTGACGGCGTGGGCCGCGGGCAGCGGCCGCAGCCTCGACCCGTTGGTCTGATCGGCCGCGCCATTGACATGCCGTTGCACCGCCAGCGCGATCCAGCCGGCCGGTGTGTGCTGCTGCGCCATCGCTGCACCGGCGACAGCGGCCCGGCGGCTTGCATTGCTGGGTTCGCCGACCCAGTCCTGTACCAGCGCCAGAGTTTCGAGATCCTGCTCTTCGAGCAGTTCGGTCAGATGCCCCAGGCACTCATGGCCCCACCAGATCGCTGCCCGGTCGGGCAGGAGATAGGCACAAAAGGTGATCGCTTCCTCGGGGATGCGCCCGGCCATCAGCCGGCGGCAGAACTCGAGCGAGGGCTGGTCGGTGGGAACAGCCGTCATGTCCCGGGCAACGGCGCTGTTTGCGGCGAAGAGATCGCGTGCGGTCTGGAATCGAAGCCCATTGACCATCGCTGCTGTTGTCCTCCCCCAAGAGCAGCTATCACTCAACTCGCCTGCGAGCCGCGGGTCAAGCCTGTCGACCGCCACATGTCCATGACGTTGTTCACAGACAAGCGCGCTGCGCTTTGGTATATTCCACAGTCAGACCCACGACTCCGAAAAAAGGCGAAGCCGGCTTTCTGAGAGAGGGATGCAGGGTCAAACGGAAACTGGAGCCTGGCCGTCTTGGCGGATCGGGCTTTGGTGACATCGGACGCTCAGAGCAGGAGTAACCGTTATGCAGCGGGGCATTTCAGTCTTGGCGTTGGCGGCCGTGCTTTTTTCGACGCACGCTTATGCCGACCCACTTCAGAAATCGGAAGACATTGTGAAGTTTTTTGCCGGCGCGATCGATCACGGCGCGGCGCGCGGGATTTGCGTCGGCACCGAGGATGAGTGCAAGAGCAAGACCGGCCAGAAAGATAAGCCACCGGAGAAGACCGGCCTCGATATGCTGATCAATTTCAGCCTGGATTCCTCCGAGCTCGATGCCAAGGCGCGCAGCGAACTCGACGAGTTCGCCAAGGCGCTGAAGGATGACCGGCTGAGCAAGCTGTCCTTTGTCGTCGAAGGCTATACCGATGCGTCCGGCTCGGCGAACTACAATGAGGGCCTGTCGCAGCGCAGAGCGCAATCGGTGACAGCTTTCCTGGAATCCAACGGCATCGAATCCACCCGCATCACGGCGGTCGGGCTGGGCGAGGCCAATCCGCGCAATTCTGACCCCTACGACCCCGTCAATCGCCGGGTCGAGATGCGGATCAAGGCGCAGTAGCTTCGCTGTCTGCGTCCTTCGACAGCACACCTCCCTCTAACGGCAACACCGCGCGCCCAACGGACACGCGGCGTTGTTGCTGTTTGATGTGATCAGTTCTTGAGGACGCCGCCGACCGCTACGCCGGTGCCGAAAATCAGCGCCTTGGTCAGGAAATCATTGTTGTCCTGCGGCGGCGGGCCTTCCTCGCGCACGACCTCGCGGTTGCGCCTTTTCTGCACGAACTGCTGTTGCCGGCGTGGTTTCTGGGCGTACTGCTTCTTGCGCGGCTTCTCCGCCACCGGCTTCAGCGTGCGTGCCTTCTGCACCACCTGTTTTTTGTTCAAGCCGGCCTGGTCGGCCTCATGTTTGGCGCGCACGGCCTCCATCATCGGATCGGTCTGGACCTCCAGGAACGCCAGCTGCTCTCGCGTCAGGAAAGTGGTCGGCGGCAGCCCATTCTCCTCTTGCCAGTCGCCGATCGCTTGCCGGGTCTTGGCGCCGATGTTGCCGTCGACGCGGCCTAGCTCATTGCCCAGCGCTTCGACGCGCAATTGCAGGTCGATGCGGCCCTGGCGATCGAGACCGATCGCGTTCTCCGTCGCCTCGGTGCCGAGCACCTTCTTCATGTCGTCCGAAATGCCGACCGAGGTGCGCACGGCAGAGCCGGGGTTCGCTTCGGCAGCATCAAGCGCTGCGACTTCCCGTTCCTGGGCCTTCGGATCCTTCAATGCGTCAATGTTGAGCCGCGCCACCGTGGCGAAGCGGCCACTCGGGAACTGTTCGAGATAGGCTTCGTAGAATGGCGCGGTGTTGCGCTTGGAAGCCTCGTCCCACAGGCGCTGCTCTACCTCCCACGCAGGCGGTTCGCTGGCGACGGGGGCAGGGGCGGGCGCCGCCGTGGCGTTCGCGGCGTCGGCGGCAGGCTTTGCCTCCGGCGCGGCTTGCACTGCGGCTTTGCCGAGGAAGACCTCGCGGCCCAGCGATGCGTTGTGCCATGGCCGCTGGCGGCCTTGGGTGGTCTCGGCCACTTCGCCGCGCACCCGGGTCAGCGCGCTCTGGATCTCGACGCCGGGTTCGGTCAGGTGCCTGGCGAGCGCCGTCGAGTAGGGGCTGTCGACGCCGTTGCCGTCAAAGGCGATGGCGCCCGGATCGGTGGCATAGGCAATCAGGATGCCGCCGGTTCCGACGCCTTCCGATTTCGGATCGATCGGCGCCAGACCGGTGCCCAGCGCGGTGGAGCGGCTCTTGGGCATCGCGGCGGCTAGCGTCCTTGCCAGCGGATTGTCGCGGCAGGCATCGAGGATGATGACGCCGACCGCCGGGTCGGGTGGCAACGCGGCCATGAAGTCGTCGATCTGGACGGTACGGGTCTTGAGATAGGCCGGCGATGTCAACTCGGCGTCGACCGGGATCAAGAAGTTCTTGCCGTCCACCTGCATGCCGTGGCCGGCATAGAAAATCACGGCGAGGTCAGCGTCATAGGACTGCTCGGTGAATTTGCTGATCAGGCCGTGCATGCCGGCATTGTCTTGGTCGACGCCCTCGATCACCTCGAAGCCGGCATTGCGCAGCGTCGATGCGATGAGGCGCGCATCATTGGCCGGGTTGGGCAACTCGACGGCATGGACGTATTTGCTGTTGCCGATGACCAGCGCGACGCGTTTGGCGCCAGGCGCCCCGGCATCCGGCGCTGCAGCCTGGACGGCGCCAAGCGCGGTCAGCATTAACAGAAAAAATCCGCTCAAAAGGACGGCAAACGCTTTCATAGGATCAGCCCTCCGCCCCAATGGGGCGCGTTATTGATGTCTGTGCATGCTTAATTCCAACAGCGACTGTGTCGCTTCTGCCAAAATGGCTCCTGGGCGTATGTGATCCCAGCCACAGTTTTGGTTCACAACAGACCCAAAAAACCTTTCCAAATATCCGCCAATATACCATTTGCCGGCCTCAAAACCAATCGGCCTGGCGAAAACCAGGCGGCCACCCGCTGAACTACGGCTAGCCAGGCTCAAGGCTGTTCTGGAGCGAGCCGACCAGTGCCGTGATGGCCTGCTTGTATTTTTCGAACTCCGGCGATGTCTGGCGAACTTCCGTCGTCGTCTGCTGGCCTGCGTCGGTCGTCGCCGGCGTGGGCAACTTGCGGCCCATTTTCCGTTCAGCCCAGTCGACGACGTAGCTGGCGGTCTTGCCGGTGAGGAAAGGGTTGGCCTGGATGACGGCCGAGCCGAGCACCGCGCTCAATTGCGCCGATCCCGGCGCCGCCAGCACCTGATGGGCGCCTTCCATGCCGAGGAAATGGCAGAGATAGAGCCGTCCGGCGGTGATCTGGTGGCCGCGCGCCTTGAGATAGGCCTCGCCCTCGCGCGCCAGATTGCGCACCATCTCGCGCGAGATGGTGGCGTCGTAGCGCAGCGCCAAAAGGTCGGCGGTCGACAGCGAGCGCGCCAGTTCGGGACGATACGTGTTCATCATCCGGATCCAGGTCTTGGATATGAACTGGCCGGCGCCGGTTGCCGACGACAGGGGGTTCTTCGCCCGCGCGCTGCCGCCCGATTCGACATGAACGATACGGTCGGTCAGCGTTTCGACGGCGGGATCGCTGGACGTGGCGGCGATGGTTGCGGTCACGGTGCCCAGAGGATCGATTGCCTCGCCGCTCTGATAGAGTTCGAAATGCAGGTGCGGCCCGGTCGATAGACCGGTGGTGCCGATATAGCCGATGATGTCGCCGGCCTTCACCTTGGTGCCGACGCCGCTGGCAATGGCGAATTTCGACATATGCGCATACCGCGTCTCGCGGCCGCCGGCATGCGCTATCTTCACCACATTGCCATAGCCGCCGCCGTCGCCCTGAAAGATGATCTCGCCATCGAATGCGGCGGCGATCGGCGTGCCGACAGGTGCTGCCCAGTCGACGCCCTTGTGGATGCGGACCACGCCCAGGATCGGATGCTTGCGCGGCCCGAAGGTCGACGTCATGACGCCGCTGACCGGCGTCACCATGCCGTTGGCCACTGTCAGCGAGCGCACCTGGTCGTCGCCCGAGACGCAGGAAAACTGGCCGTCGCTCTGCTGGAAAACGAAACAGTCGAGGCTCTTTTGCGCGCCTTGCACGCCGACATAGAGCACCCGCCCGTCGGTCTCGTTCTTGCCGCGCGGCGTTTGCGAATAGATCAGCACAAGGCGCTGGTCCTCGCTGGCAAAGGCGTCCAGGTCCTGTCCGCGCGACAGATACATGATGGCTTCGCCGATGATGCCGCTCGGCACATTGTTGCGCGCCGCGGTCGAATAGATCGCGTCGAGCAGGCGGTATTGCCGTTTCTGCGTGCCTTCGGTCTCGGCGCCCGAATAATTGAACAGGTCCTCGCGCACCCAGGGGTCCACACCCGACACGAAGGCACCGGCCGCATTGCGTGTCAGCGTGCCGACAAAGACAGTCTTGGCGTAGATCGAGACCTGCATCAGCGACATCGTCGTGGTCTCGCGCGTCGGCCTGAAGCCACGCATCGCCACGACGTAACCGGGCTGCAGGCTGTCCTTGTCGAACAGCGCCTTCAGCGCTTCGCCGGCAAGTTTTGCGTCCTCGGCGGAAAAATGCGCATCGAGCGCAACGCTGTCCAGGCTGCGATCGTTCAGGATTTTCACGAACGTGTCCTCGGTCGCCTCGAAGCGCTGGTATTCCGAGGTGACGACGGCAACGCTGGTGTTGTTCTCGACCGCTGTCTTCTGAAAGGTGGGAAGTGCCGCTTCGCCCTCATCGATGGTCTCGCCCCAGCCGGCCTCCGGGTCATCAGCTGCCGCCGAGGCACCGGGAGCGGCCTGCGAATCAGGAGCCGGGCCGGGAGCCGCCGGAGCTTCGTCCGCGCCGGGCGAGGGTTGAAGATCGTTCTGCAGATCATTCTGCGGATCGTTGGGTTCGGCGGGTGGCGCCGCCGCGGTCTTCCGCTGTGCCTGGAAGAAGGCGAAATCCTCCTGCGTCGACGGGATCGTCGTCATGAATTTTTCGCTGGCGCTGAGCATCACGTCGGACAGGACTTCGATCTCAGGCGAGATGCCTGCCTGGTCGAGCTCCGCCGGGCGCGGCATCGCGCGGCCCTTGGTTGCAGCGCCGGCTTCGGGCGCCAGCGTGATCCACATCGGGTCGCCGGCAAGATCGATGATGGCGGGCACATAGACCGATGCGTCGGCCGGCACGTCGTCTGAGCCTTCGACGGCGTGCAGCTCCTCGTCTTCGTCGCCAAACGACCAATAGTCGGCGGTGAGATAGAAACCGGTGGCGATCGCGGCAAGGACGATTGTCGCCAGGCCAGCAGCCAGCCCGAGCCAAAGCCTGCGCCTGCGCAGCGCGGCCCGCGCCTGCTTCTTTGCCTTGAAGCTGGTGTCGATGCTGTGCGTCACGGCGCGCTTCCGGTCAGGAAGAAGGTCCAGCGCACCTGTTCCTGCGTGTCGACTTCGAGAAACTTCGCGGCGATATGGCCGCGTTGCCAGCATTCGGTGATGCCGCGGATCGAGAACCGCCGCCGTTCGATGCACATCTCGGTGGAGCCTGCCAGGATGGCGTGGCCAAAGACATCCGTGGCGTAGATATAGATGTAGCGGTTGGTCAGCTCCTCTCGGATGACGTTGACGCATTGATTGGCGCCGATGGTCCACCAGCCATCGGTCTGGTCGGCATCGTCGACCTTCTGGCCGACGGCGAGATTGACGACGTCGAGCGTCTGGTTGCAGACGGTGAATTCGGCGCGCGCTTGCCCGGTGGAAAGAAGCGCCAGCAAGAGCGTCATAAGCGCAATAGCGGCAAGCTTCGCGCGCGCATTCAGGGCAAGCAGGACGGGATCACGGCGACGGCGTTGCATCGGCGTCCGTGCTACCCGCCGAGGCGGAAATATTTGGCGGTCGCCGAAAATGCCGAGGTTCTGGCGCCGATCTCGTCGAGGATCCTGGGCAACAGCACCGAGGCCGGCGTCGGCGTCGAAAAATCCGCCGCCTTGATGTTGTCGGGACCGGTGATCACCATGATAATCTGCGGCAGCGCCTTGCCTGCCGCCTTGTCGGCGGCGCCGAGCGCGATCGGGATGCTGAAAGTCGCCTTGTCGGCTTGTGCGACAACCCGGTCGTCGAGGTTGAAGGCGATGCCCCTGTGGTCGATCAGGATCACACTCGACACCAGCCCGCCATGCGTCACCAGCGTGCCGTCGATCGGCGAACCGTCCGGCACCGATGTCTGGTCGAGCACCAGCTGCGGTCTGTCGGCCGTGCTTGCCCCCATGAAACGCAGGAAGTCGGTGATCCCGCATTGAGGCGGCTGGATGAGGCGGACGCTGATGTCGGGCTCGACATGGAACTTGGCCTGGAATTTCCCAAGCAACTGTTCGAACGGCGGAACCGACGTGCTGAAGCCCTCGATCGCGACGCCCTTGTCGGTGGCCGATGTCACCGTCGCATAAAAACAGTCACCACCATTGAAGCCTCGTACCCAGGTGACCCGCTCCGCGGCCGCATCCGTGGTCGGCGGCACCTCCGGTTTGGGCACATTCATGGCAATGTCGGGCTCTGCCGGCTTGTCGGCCTGCTCACCGCTGGCAATATCGGGCTGGCTTGGCTTGTTGGGCTCCACGATTGGTTCCGGCGCCTGTGCGGTCGGCTCAGGCTCAGGCGCTTGCGCCTTGGGCTCGGGCGCCGTGGGCTCGGGCGCTTGAGCGGTGGGTTCCGGCGTCGGTGCTAGGGGTTTGGGTGCCTCAGCCGTTGCTTCAGGTATTTGCGTGGTCGGCTCCGGCGCTGTCGCCTTGGGCTCTACCGGCGGGCTGACAGGCTCGGCGTTCTTCGCGGCATCGGGCTGTGACGGGCCGGATGGCGGTTGCAGCGCAACGGTCTTGTCGGTTGGTTCGGCTGGCTGCGGGGCTGCAGTGCTGGACGCGACTGGTGGCGTCGGCTGCGGCTGGACCGGCGCTTTGGCTTGATCTTCAGCAGGAGTCTCTGCTGGTTGCGGCTTTGGCTCTTCAGCCGGCGCAGTGTCCGGAGCGGGCTTGTCGGCGACGATCGGCTTTGTCAGTTCGGGTTGGAGCGGCGGTGTCTTGCCGGTATCGGTGACGGGAGGCTGGTCTCCGAATCCCACGATACCGGATGCATAGAGTCCTCCCAGCGATGCCACGACAACCGCCGCTAGCGCCGCGATCGGCAGGCTTCGGCCTGCAGCAGCCTTCGGCGGGGCGGTTGCTCGCCTGGGCGTTTCAGCAGCCGGTTTCGGTTGCGACAGATGCGCCGGGCGCACGTGCGGCACGAAGGCTGGCTCTGCCCTGCCGCTTGCGGGGGCCGCGCTGGGTCCTTGAGTCTGCGAACCCTCGATCTTCGAGACCGGCGCGGCGGTCTGCCCGGTTCGCGGCAGGCCCGGCCGGGGCGCAAGCGAGGCCGGTGGCAAGGTCGCGTCGCTGTCGTCGCGCGTCAACCGGGCGATTTCGGCCATGCTGGCCGGTCGATCATTCGGGTCGGGTTGCAGCATCGCTTCGACGATGTCCCTGAAATCGGCATCGATGCCGGAGAGATCAGGCACGGTCCGCCGTTTTTCGACGATCTCGTATTGCGAGCCGCCCATGTCGATCGGCTTGCCGAGCAGCGCCGCCGCCAGAACCAGCCCCAGGCTGTAGATGTCGGACTGCTCGCTGACCTCGCCGCCATAGAGCCCGAGCTGTTCTGGGGAGACATAGTTGTATTTTCCGGCGAACTTGCCGCCGATCAGCGTCTCGCCGCCCACTGCCGCCGATCGCGCAATGCCGAAATCGATGATCTTGGCGCGCTCGACCCGGCCGCCCGGCAGGATGATGTTGTCTGGCGAGAGGTCGCGGTGGATGGCGCCGGCCTGGTGCACCGCGCTCAGGCCCGACGCCAGCCGGTGGCACAGTTTGCGCACATCCTGCGTCGCCATCGCGCCGCCGCGCATGACGTCGTACAGCGATTGGCCGTCGACGAATTCCATCGCCAGATAGGGCCGCCCTATGCCGGGGTCGATGGTGAAGACGTGATAGCGCACGACAGCGTCATGCGACAGATGGTTGAGGATCGAGGCTTCCTTGCGAAACAGCGACAGGATCGTCTGGTCCCGGGCGAATTCCGGCAGCACGATCTTGATCGCGACGTGATCTCCGGTCTGGATGTTGTGGCCGCGATAGACTTCGCCCATGCCGCCCGACGCGATGCGTTCGTCGAGCTCGTAGATGCCGCTGAGCTGCGTGCCGACGCTGGTATCCGCCATATTGGGCAAGATGCGGGTCTTGTCGTCGGAGCTCATTGGTCGTGGCCTCCTGCACGCGACAGGCCATTGCCCTTGTCTCCGATCTTGACCAGCACGATGGTGACGTTGTCGGTACCGCCGCGCTCAAGCACCATGGACAGCAGCTTTTCGCAGGCAGCCTGTGGTGCTGCCGAGAGCGCCGCGGCCGCAATCTCGGCATCGCTGACATGCGCCGTCAGCCCGTCCGTGCTGAGGATGAAAATGTCGCCGGCAAGGGTCTCTCCCTGCTGGAAGTCGATGGCGATCTCGTCGTTGACGCCGATGGCGCGTGTGATGACGTTGCGCCGCGGCCAGTTCTCGGCTTCGGCGGCGCTGATCGCGCCGCTGTCGAGGAGTTCCTGGACCTCCGTGTGGTCGCGCGAAATCTGCGAAATCGCGGCGTCGCGCACGAGATAGACGCGGCTGTCGCCCGACCACAGGCAGGCGAACCTGCCGTCCATGGCCAGCAGTGCCGCAACGGTGGAACCGATTGTCACGCCGCGCGAGCGCGAAATCCGGCGGATCTCGGCGTGGGCCCGGTTCAGCCGGTCCTCGAAACGCGCGCGCAGATCCGGTGCCGAACTGGCGATGCCGATCGTTGCCAGATGCTCGACGATGCTTGCCGAGGCCACCTCTCCGGCCTCATGCCCACCCATGCCGTCGGCAACCACCCAGAGGCCGATCTGCGGCTCGACCAGATAGCTGTCTTCGTTGTGGTCGCGTACGCAGCCCTTGTGGCTCACGCCGTAGCTCTCAAAGGCGGCACCGCTCACTTGCCTACCCTCCGCAACGCCTTGGCTGACGTGCCTCGCCAGTCTGCCACAGGCCCATCCATTAGAGTATCGAAATCTAAGCCGCTGATGGCGGACGGTGGGGTGCCGCGGCTGTCTCTACGCCCCGCAATCGCCGATCCCGCCATGCAATTCCCCATCAGAAAGCCTTCGGACAGCTGAAGGCGGAAAGTGCCGGCAGCGTGAATGGGTTGCCGTCCTCCCCGGTCTTGATCGTGTAGGCGACATCGCGCCCGCCGATGACGAAACGCGCTTCGAGACTGTCGCCATTGGCGGTGACCTGTCCCTTGTCCAGCAATCGTTTCAACGCCCAGGGGCCGTCGAATTTGATTGCGGACTCGCGCCCCGGCAGCTCCGGCGTCAGGCTGAGACTGGCCGAGCCGGTCTTGCCCGGCCACGGGATCAGGCCCGGCGTGTTGCCGGCCTGGGTTGCCTGCAGCACCTGGCCATCGATGTTGAGCAGCGCCATGTCGGCATCGCCATGCAACGACAGCGGCGTGAAGGTAATGTTGATCGACGGTACTGGGCCACCAAGCGGAAAGAAGGCGGCGCGGATTTGCGCCGCAAGCTGGAAGTTCCTGAGCGTCGATTTCGCCAGATTGCGGCCGAACTTGGTATCCTGCTTCCAGTCCCAGTCCTGGCCGCTCATGTCGACCAGCGACGCCAGGTTCTGCGCGAAGAACCGGTCCAGGACACCGCCCGGAGAAAACAATCTGGCAAAATCCGCCATGGCGACATCGTCGGTGCCGGCGGGGGCGAATGGAAAGCGTCCGGCAATCACCTCTTCACACGGACGTCCGACTGTCTCTTCCAGCATTTCGTTGAGATGCGTGGTCGATGTTTCGGCGACGGTGCCCTCGAAATCATCCGCCGCCGCACTCACCATCCTGGCCAGCGCCTTCGGCAGCCGCGAGGCATTGGCGCGCAGCGTCGAGATCTGCAGCTGCAGATTGGCGTTGGCCTGGTCCGTCTGCGCGGGGACATCGGCCGCCAGCCGCACGCTTTGATAGATTTCGCGGAAATTCTGGGTCAGGGCATCGAGCGGCCGTTGGCCGGGCGCACCGGTCACCAAAGCTTGGAAAGACCGGAACTGGGCTTCGATATTGGCGCCGGGATCCTGGCTCTGCGTGCTCACAAATGCGGTCCCGGCCCGGCTCTGCGACTTGCGCGCCGCGAGCTCGATGCCGATGCGGGCGAGGCCCTTGGCCCGCGCGGCGGCTTCCTGGTCGCTGTCCTGGGAAGGCGCGGCCGGATTGCGCTCTTGCGTCAAAGCTGTTTCGCGCGCGATCGCCTCGAACAGCTGCATCAGCGGCGAGGTCGGCGAACCGGCTGCGGACAGCGCCAGATATTGCGGCTTGTCGGCGGCCATTGCCTTGAACTTCAACCTGTCGAGCACCTCGTTCCACGCCCCGGCAAAACCCTTGCCATAGCGATCGAGAAGCTCGGGGCCGAGCTTGAGCAAGTCCTGGTCGAAACCGCCTTGCTCGCCGCCGCTGCCGATCACCCACTGGTCATCGACCAGCGCCTGCGCCACCTTGGCCAGCTGCGCCAGATAGAAGTCGAAGCCGGCATGTGTGTAGAGACCGGGGACGCGAAGGCCGGCGAGATCGTTTCCGTCATTACGTTCGAACAGCACCGGCGCCTCCGGGCCGGCTTGTGAGGTCACCGAAAAGTCGCTCAGTTCCGCCGCATAGGTGGCCGACTGGATGAGCGCGGTGGCACGGTCGGCCAGCGTCATGCGGCCGAGCGAGCGCTGGGCGGATTCGACCAGCGAACGGTTGAGCTCGAACGAGGGGTCCTGGTCGTCGTCGAGCGCCAGCATGGCGCGCAGATGCTTCTCCAGTTGCGCCCGCCCGTCACGATTGTGCGCGCCGGGGTAGCGGTTCTGTTCCCAGTCCCGCTTCAGCCAGGTTACGACCAGCTCGTCATCCACTTTCGGCGCCTTGCCGCCCAGCATCAGGTAGATCTTCAACGGCTCATACAGCGCCATCGGATCGGCCATCCTGGCCTCGATCGTGCGTTCGAGCTGGAACAGCAGGCGCGAGCGGAACATCCGCTCCAGCCCCTGCCGGTAGGCAGTCTCCGAGGCGGACAGGATACGCTCACGCTGGCTGAGGCCGAACGTCGCCTTGGCCGGCGTCGGCTGGTCTTTCGCGTCATAGCCGGCCGGCAGGCTGCGCAGCGCATCGAGCGCGCCGATGACGGTTTCGAGGTCCGCATCGGAGATCGTCGTGTTTGCGAGCAGCGGCGCGGCTGTCTGGCGATATTGGCCGGCTGCCTGGCTGGTGGCCGCAATCAGCGATCTGTTGGCAGCGAAGCTCATGCCGAGGACGCCAAGTCCGGCCGCCGCTATGGCTACGATCGTCGCCAGGCCGGCATAGCGGACGATCGTAGCCCGCCTGTCGGCCGCCTTGTCATAGGACACCCAACCGGACTCCGCGAAGATGACGCGGCTCAACAGATCGTGCAGGAAGAAGCTTTTGCCGGTGCCGGAAAGATGCGCCTGGGCTTGTCTGCCGAAACTGCGGCCGATGCTGCCGAGCAGCTGGTCGATCGGCGTGCCTTCTTGCGTGCCTGAGGAAAAATACAGGCCGCGCAAGGGTGCGTTCAGCTGCTTGCGCGCCGGCTCGAAGACGCCATCGAGGAAATGCACGATCCGGCTCTTCAGCGCGCCGAGCTGCGCGGCGAAGCCGAAAATGGCGATACGGGCGACGGGGTCGGTCTCAGCCTGCAGGCGTTCGCTCATCTCCTCGCTCAGGCGCTTCACCAGCGCGTCGAACTCGGCCGGGGCCTCGCCGACCATGTTCAGGCCGCGCTCGGCGGTCTGAAAGGTTGCGCCCCAGACCTGGCGCCGGCGTGCTTCATCGAAACCGCCGAAAGTCTCCATAAATCCCGAGACCAGGTCGGCTTTGGTGAACAGCACATAGACCGGAAAGCGGACCTTCAGGACCGCATGGATTTCCTGCAGGCGACTGCGAATCTCGGCAACATGGGCGGCCTGCTCGCCGTCCGCCATCAGGTCGGCAAGGCTGATCGCCAGGATGACTCCATTGATCGGCTGCCGCGTCCGATGCCGCTTGAGCAGCGACAGGAAGGCGAGCCAGCTTTTGCTGTCGGTCCCAGCATGCGAGTCCTGCGTGGTGTAGCGCCCGGCCGTATCGATCAGCACCGCCTCGTCAGTGAACCACCAGTCGCAGTTGCGCGTGCCGCCAACGCCTGCCACCGGCTGCGCCTGGCCCGACCCGGCAAGCGGAAAGTTCAACCCGGAATTGACCAGTGCGGTGGTCTTGCCGGCACCCGGCGGGCCGATGACGATGTACCAGGGCACTTCGTAGAGGAAGTTGCGCCTGCCGCTCGACTGCCTGAGCGTGGCAACCGCTTCGGTCATGCGGGCTTCCAGCAGCTTTGCGTCGCTGCCGTCATCCTCTGCGCTGGCCATGGCGGCTTCCAGCGCTTTCTGCGCCTTGCGCCTTCGCCAGAGCCTGACTGCATAAATGACCACTGCCGTTCCAACGACAAAGCCGACGATCACTGCGCGCAGCCAGACGGGGTCGAGAGGCCGGCCGCCGTCGAAGCGGATCAAGGGGCCGGCGAACCAGACCGCGGCGGCAAAGCCGGCGAGCGCGAGCGTGCTGAAGATGCGCAGCAGCCAGCCGGTCACAGCGTCTCCTCCCGCGGGATCATTACATCGACACGGCGGTTTTTGGCGCGGCCCTCCGGTGTTGCATTGTCGGCGATCGGCTCGTCCTCGCCCTTGCCCTCGACCTTTGTCCGCGACGGATCGCTGAAATGCGCCGCGATCATCTTTTCGACCGATTGCGCCCGGGCAACGGAGAGGTCGAAATTCGACTTGAAGGCACTGGTCTTCTTCGGCTTGACGTTGTCGGTGTGGCCGACGATCCGGATCGGCCCGCGCTCGGCATTGAGAGCGGCCGCGATGCTGATGGCAACCGGTTCGAATTCGACTTTGACGTCGGCCTGACCGGACTGGAACAGCAAGGCATTGCTGATTTCCACGACAATGAAATCGCCCTTGGTGCCGACGCTGACGCCGCCAGCTTCGATCTCCTTGCCCAGGGCGGCGCGGATGCGATCGACCTGCGCAATCGTCGTCGGTGCTGCGACGACTTTCACCTCGTCGGTCAGCGGCACGAAGGCGGCACGCTCGATGGTGACCGGCGTCGCCGGATTGAGCGCCAGCAATTCGCCGGCAACGGCCTCGCCGTCATTGGTGATGAGAACGCGCAGCGTGAAAAAGGCTGCTGTCAAAACCGCCGCCGTCGCTGCGGCGATGGCCCAGAGTGGAATTCGCCTGGAGCCTTGCGCTGACGTCAGCGACAGGCCTCGCCAGCGCGGCGAGATGTCGTCGTCACCGGGGACGCGGAAATAGGCCAGCGTCTCGTAGACGTCGCGGCGGACACGCTCCAGGCCCTCGCGCGCCTGGCCGCGATACTGGCCTTCGAAGCCGAGCGACATGCAGACATGCATCAGTTCGATGAGGTTGCGGTGCGGCTCGGGCGTCGCCAGCACCGTGTTCAGCGCCTGGAAGAAGCCGGCGCCGGTGGGTTTGACCTGGAAGAAGCGCGACAGCATGGCGTGTTGCGCCCATCCATCCCGGCTGGAGCCGGGCAGGTTGGCGATGATGTCGTCGGCGGCTTCGCAAAGCACATAGCTGGCGATGCGCGCATCCTCTTCCGAGGTATCGGTCCGGGCGATCTTGCGGTCGAAATCCTCGATCAGTCCGGCGACATGCCCCGCCAGCGGCTCCGTCTGTCTTTCGACGGCCACCAGCCGCAGGTGCCCAAGCAGCATCAGCAGGGGCGCCGCGGCGGCGACGATCGGGTTAGCCGTTCCATAGTCGATGCCGTCGCTGGCGCCGAGCAGCGCATCCCACGGCGTTTTCCCCACCGCTGCGGCCGGAAACGACGGATCGGCAGATGCCTCAGTGAAAGGCGCGCCTTGATAGATCACGGTCCCCGTGACGTCGGCCTGCGCTGGCGGCTGGCGGCCGGCGTTGGGATCGAAAACCGTCGGCTCCGGAATGCCGGCAGGGGCAATCACGGTGCTGTCGGGCGCCGGCGCATCGCGGGCGAGAACCGTCTTTTGCTTGCGGCCGGGATTGGGGCGGCTTGGGCGGATGACGGTCTTGCCGGCCGGATCGAAAGGATCGTCCTTCGAGCTCATCGCCGGTCCCTGCCTCTACGCGCGCGTCACGCGACGCACGGCGCCATGTCCGCGCGAACGCGGACCACAGGACGCTGTCTCGCCGTGACATGACATCTGCCGCAGACCCCCGAGGTCGACCAACCGTACCCGCGTGCTCAATTGTCGTATGTGATCGTAGTCTCAGAAGGTTCCGATTGAAACCCGGCGCAATTTTGGTCGCCAGCCGGTGCCCGCATCGGCCTCGTGGCAGGCGAGGTCAGCTCTTGCCTACCGGTTTCTGTTTGGCGGCCTTGGCATAGGCTTCGCTGAAATAGGTGAGGAATATGTCGAGGAGGCCGTTCTCGTGCGCCTCCTCCTTGGCCCGCCACGTTGCGACCAGCGCGTCCCAGGCGCGCGTCTTCTTCGAGGCAAAGGAGGACGGCGGCAGTTTCTTGGCGATCGCCTCGGGTGACAGATCATCGAGCAACCGCGCCAGAGCCGCCTGCATGGCGGCGAAGGTGGCGAATTCATGCGTCTTGAGGTCGTGGAAGGCGTCTTCGATGCTGTGTCTGGCATCGAGATAGCCGGCCCTGCGGCGGGCAAACATGATGTCGAGGATTTCGTCTGTCCCGGGCACGAATTTCAGCGGATTGTTGTCGGCGGCGTTGATCATCGTTCGATCGCTGGTCTTGGCCAGGACCTTCGCGGCGGCGCGCGCCTTCAACAGCAGCACCAGTTCGTCAACGACGATCCGCAATACGGCGCCGATTTCGCCGGCCACCTCATGCGGCTGGCGCAGCAGGAGCACTTCCGGCGGAATGCCGGCGCCAGCGGCAATCGCGCGCAGGATCTCGTCGGCCTGCTGTGGCCGGCTGGAGCCCGATGCGGGTGGCGCGGTCGGAGACCGTGGCGATGCGACATGGTCCGGAAAGGATCCGGCAACGGGCATCTGCCGTTGCGTCGAACCATGGCCACCGAAGGCCGCGTTCCCGTCATCGATCGAAACCGCCACGGTATAGCGACCGATCCGGAGCCGGTCACCTTGCGCGAGCCGGTGCGGGCCGCTCAACCGCTGGCTCGACCCATTGACGAAAGTGCCGTTGCGCGAGACGTCGTAGAGAAAAAACGCGCCGCCTTGGTAGCGGATCTCGCAGTGCCGGCCGGAGATGAATTTGTCCGGGTCGGGCAAGGTCCAGGCGCAGTTCTCGCGCCCGATTTCGAATCCGCGGTCGCGCGATGCGTAGCCGGGCGGCAGCCCTGCGGGCAGGACATCGACATTGCTGATCTGCAGACTGATGAACATGCGATATGCCTGTCGACCGCTGGCGTTCCCATTGATCCGATGCGCCACAGTCTAGCAGCTTGCGGGCACAGCGGGAGAGCGGCGTTTCACACTGGCGACAGCGGCGCAAACAGGACCTGACAGTCGCTCGTCCTCTTTGGTCTGCCACAGAACATGTGGTAGGCTCAACACGGCCTGGGGTGGCAAGTTGCGAAATGTCCCTGAACGTGAGGTCGTTAACACAAGAAGGGCTTCGAACCTGCCACACTAGAGCCTGTTCCATCCCGACAGGTCGGGATGGGGCTCTACTTCCTTGTTTGAGCATGATCGTTTCCGAAAACCGGACCCACTTTTCGGGATCATGCTCCGGCCGCGTCCAGGAGGGGCACGACCCATGCCGAGTGAACAACGCGCCGCACTTGTGCAGACGCCGGTCGGCGCCGAGCTGTTGACCTTCACGCATCTCGTCGGCCGCGACGAGATCAGCCGCTGTCTTGCCTACACGGTGGGGTTTGTCAGCACCAATGCGGATATCGATCCGCTGAAGATGCTGGGCGGCGTCGTTTCGATCGAAGGCGAGTCCGATCCCAAGCGCTGGTTCAGCGGCCTTGTCGCCGAGTTTCGTCTCACCCGCATCGAGGATCGGTTGGCCTATTACGAGGCGGTCGTCAGGCCGTGGCTGTGGTTCCTCGGCAATACCACCGACTGCCGCATCTTCCAGGACAAGACCGCCGTCGAGATCGTCGAGGAGATATTCTCCAAATATGGCGGCATCGCCAAGTTCGAGAAGCGCCTGCAGGGCTCCTATCCGCCGCGCGAATATTGCGTGCAGTACGATGAGAGCGACCTCGATTTCGTGCAGCGGCTGCTCGAGCACGAAGGCATAATGTACTTCTTCGAGCACGCCGAGGGCGAGCACAAACTGATCCTGGCCGACGCCATGAGCAAGCTGAAGCCGGCGCCGGGCTATGAGACCGTGCTCTATCAGTTCGAAGGACAGGGCTCACGCCGCGACGTCGAATACATCACCGAATGGATTCCAGGCAGTGCGGTGCGCCCCGGCGCCTATGCCCACACCGACTACGATTTCGAGAAGCCCGCCGCTGACCTGATGGCGAAGTCGGCGCAGCCCTTCGGCCACAAGCAGGCCGCAGGCGAGAACTACCGCCACCCCGGCGCCCATCTGGAAGTCGGCCGCGGCGACAGCCTGGCGGCGATCAGGCGCGAGGAGATCCAGGCGCCACACATGCGCATCGCCGCCGTCGGCACGGTGCGCGGTCTTTTCTCCGGCTGTACGTTCAAGCTCGACGGCTTTCCCCGCAAGGATCAGAACAAGGAATATATGGTGGTCAGCGCCGAATACCGGCTGTTCGATCCGGGCTATCGCGCCGGCGTCAACACCGACGGGGAGAATTTCAAGGTGGTGCTTGGCCTCGCGCCGACCTCGGTGCCTTATCGGCCGCCGAGGATTACGCACCGCCCGATCATGCGCGGGCCGCAGACGGCGACCGTGGTCGGCCCCTCCGGCGAGGAAATCTTCACCGACAAATATGCCCGGGTGAAAGTGCAGTTCCACTGGGACCGCCTCGGCAAGAAGGACCAGAAGAGCTCCTGCTTCGTGCGCGTGTCGCAGACCTGGGCCGGCAGCGGCTGGGGCTTCATCCAGATCCCGCGCATCGGCCAGGAAGTGATCGTCGATTTCATCGAAGGCAATCCGGATCTGCCGATCATCACCGGCCGGGTCTACAACGCCTCGCAGATGCCGCCCTACGGGCTGCCCGGCAACGCCACGCAGTCGGGCTGGAAATCCAATTCGTCGAAGGGCGGCGGCGGCTACAACGAGCTGATGTTCGAGGACAAGACCGGCTCGGAGCTCGTCAATTTCCAGGCGCAGAAGGATCACCACCTTCTGATCAAGCACGACCGGAACAAGACGGTACAGCACGACCAGTCCGACCGCATCGACCACGACGCCAAGCACTCCGTCGGCCACAACCTCGATGAGGACGTCGGCAACAACAAGACGGTCAAGGTCGGCGTCGACCAGACCACAAATATCGGCAACAACGACACCGAGACGGTGGGGACGAACCGCTCACTGACGGTCGGGTCGAACGAGACGATCGGCATCGGCTCGAACTCCACGGAGACGATCGGTGCCAATCACACGCAGACCGTGGCGATCGTCCAGACGATCACGGTGGGCGCGGCTCGGATCGATTCGGTCGGGGCCGCTGAGACCAGGACTGTGGGCGCGATACAGACCAACACCATCGGTGCTTCGCGCTCGGTCACGGTCGGCGCGGCGCAGAGCCACGACATAGGGGCGGCCGACAGCTGGAACATTGCGGCAGCCCAGACTGTTAATGTCGGCGCGGATCAGAGCTTCACTGTCGGCGGCGCTCAGGCATCGCAGATCGGCAAAGCCAGATCGGCGAAAATTGGCGCCGATGACGCGACCGAGATTGATGGCGGGCACATGCTCAAGGTCGGCAAGGGCAGCGGCATCGACATCACGGAAGACAGCTCGATCAAGGTCGGCAAGAACCTGGTGATAGAGGCGGGTGACTCGATCACGCTCAAATGCGGGTCAGCCTCGATCATCCTGAAAAAGGATGGCACCATCGTTGCCGACGGCAAGGATATTTCGCTCCTGGGCAGCGGCAAGATCACCGTCAAGGCCGATGGCGACGTGGTCGTCAAGGGAAGCACGATCAACAACAACTGAGGACGTCATCATGGAAGTGCTGGAGCGTATCGACGGCGTCGTGATCGGCCTGCTGATCGGTTTCGAAGGTGGGGCGCCACTGGTTGTTTTCGTCGGCAACCCGCGCCAGACCGCGATTGCGGCGCGCAGCCTGACGGAGCTGGACGTTTCGGCGATCGGGTCCGAGCTCGCCTTGCTCTTCGAGGGCGGCGACCCGACGCGACCGCTGGTGGTCGGGCGTATCGTCGATCCGGCGCCCCGCAGCAGGAGCCTTGAAGTCATTCGTGACGGCGAGCGTGTCGTCATCACCGGCGATGAGCGCATAGAACTGCGCTGCGGCCTGGCATCGATCATTCTGGAGAAGAATGGCCGCGTCACCATTCGTGGTACCCAGTTGACCAGCCAGGCCAGCGGCACCAACCGCATACGCGGCGGGGCCGTGCATCTCAACTGAGGCGTACCGATGCACCGCATCGCGACCATCGCGGCCATCGTGGACCAGCATGCCGAGGACGCGGCGTTCCTTTGGCTGCGCCGTCGTCAGGAGATCGACGGTCCAATCCTCGACGAGACCGATATCGGCCGCATCGACCAGCGGCTCGAAGCCAACCTCGAAGGGCTCATGGCAGCCGGCAACGCCGGCTGGGCGGCTGCCCAGGCGCTCTTCACCGACTACGCCAAACCGGGTGAACTCTTCGTGCTCGGCACCCTGGCGATGCGTTGGAGCGATGCCAAGCTGGTGACCTCCGCGATCGACGCCAGCGCAAGCTTGGGTGAAGCCGGCATATCGAGCCTGTCTGGTGCGATCGCGCGCACGCCGCGCGAAAATCTTCGGCCGTTCGTGGCGCAGTGGCTGGACACGCGCGACGCGCGGCTTCGCTGCCTAGGGCTGTCTGCGCTGTGGCATCATCGTGTCGATCCGGGACCGCGCCTGCTTGATCTTGCCAGCCATTCCGACGCGAGCGTCCGCTGGCGCGCCGTCCGGCTCGCCGGCGCGCTAAGGCGGCGCGACCTCCTTCCAGCGGTCTTGGCTGGCCTTGATGGCGAGACCGCGAAAGAACGTCTTGCGGCGGCCTTCGCTGCTTGCCTGCTTGGCGAGGCCCGGTCCGCGCATCCGGTAATCGACAAGATCGTGTTGACGCAGCCAGACCAGGCGAAGGCTGCCATCGAACTGCGCCTGCTGACGACGCCGCCGAAGCCCAGCAAGACCTGGCTGCAATCGCACCTTGAACAACCCGTATCGCGCGTGGCCGCCACCGCATCAATCGGCCTCTTCGGCGATCGCGCGGTCATGCCGTGGCTGATCGAGAAGATGCGCGATCCTGAACTGGCATCGGCAGCGGGTGCCGCGCTTCGCGATCTCTTCGAAGTGGATTTTGGCGACACCGATCTTTTTGTTGCCGATCCTGCTGTTCTTGGCAAGGATTTTGCCCATCTCGAAGACAGCTCGCTGCCGGCGGCCGATCGCGTCGAACCATGGTGGGATCAAGGGCGTGGCGGACGCGATCACCGTCCTTTCAGGTCCATGCGCCGGTTACGGCTCGACGCTCTGCGCGCGGCAATCGCTACACCCGACGCGCCGCTGACAGATTGGCGCGGCACGCGCCGATTTCCCGCCTGGATGTGACTTCGAAAGCATCGACCCAAGTGGTAACCGGTCGAGTTGAGTGTTCGCAACTCTATCGCTGGGTCATGCGGGCCACTATCGCTGCCGCCCGCAGGCCGTTCTCGGAGGCGAGTTCGCAGGCAACCGTCGGGCCTGGCGCGTAGTCTTTGAGAAAACTGTCGGCGGCCAGCATAAGGGCGAGTGCTCCACCGGCGGCTCCGACATCGCCGATCGTCATGGCCGGATAGGCGGTAGGCAGCCTTTCGCGACGTGTGCGATAGAAGCGCGGCCGTGCAATCAGTTGCTCCAGGCCGCTGTAACGCTCGCCATTGCTGTTGCTGATGACGAAATCGATTTCGGGCTCGGAGGGCCCAGATCCGGCTACCGCATCGCGCAGGGCGCCGAGCAGGGCGCGGCCTTGGCTGTAGCGATCCGACAGGACACTGTCCTTTTCTTGGGCCACGCCGACGCCATGGATGGCGGCATGGACATGCGATTTGCCTTCCGGGCTGCGGGTCAGCCGGACGAAGGCTGCCGCTTCGCCCGGAACAAGGCCTTGTGCGTTGTCCTCCCCCTTGAGGCGCCCAGCCTGTCCCAGTCGAGCCAGATCCGTGTCGTTGACGAGGCTGTCGACACCGCCGAGCAGAACTTGCTTGACGCCTTGCTGTTCCATGATTTCCAACGCGCGTTCAAGCAAGCCAATGCTTGCGGCCGCGCCGCCGTCGGTTGCTCGCGAAGCTGCATGAAACTCCTTGCCGGTGGCCTTGATAACCGCGGCGAGGAACTCTGGTGGCGCAATATCCTGATAGGCTGGGTGTTTGCGAAAGCTTTCGGGTGGGGTGAGCAGGATAGCGGTCGCTTCCGAGGTGCATGTACCGGTGCGAAGCGCTTCGTTTGCGGCGCGTGCGGCCATGTTGACCAGCCACTCGCCGTCTGTACGTCGTAACTGATGATGCGTGGGAATCCGCGCGACGATCTGAACAGCGCCGAACGGTTCGGCCAGGGTCATTTCCTCGAAAGCCGAAAGACTTGCCCGGATTGCGGCAAGTGTCTGCCGGGCATTGAGCCCGGCAGCGGTAACCGCGCCACCACCCGCGACATAAAGCGGCCGTTTCATGGCTGCCAAACCGGCTGGCCGCGCAGCGTGCCGTCGCCGCCAAGCGGGTTCACGTAGGCTTTGCGTTTGCGCAACGCGCTCAGCAGCACCGGTGAGACGTGACCGAAAACAATCTCGCGCAGGGCAGGGGCATTGCGCTTGGTGACAAGGGAAAGGCGCGCCTTCAGCGATACGCGCCAGAGATCCGGTTCGATGATCACGGTATCGGCGTGAAAAACGTGTTCCTCGACGCGGTCGTCATAGACCAATCGTATCGGCGCCACGATGCGCGGCAGCCGGAAGTCCCACCGTCCGGTCGGAGTGAGGCCAACCAGCGAAACGTCTTCACGGCCACTGGAGTGCGGCAAGTGCTGATCGGGTGGGGCACAAAGATTGTACCGCGGGTCGAAATCCGCCGGCGGCAAAGGCCATTGCGTGTCAATCCATGCTTGGTCGTAGGTTCCGGCGTAGCCGATGCGTGGCTGCCAACCGCGACCGAGCGCGCCAAATCCGGCTGGCTTCGGTCGGTCGGAAGGACTGAGGAAAGGTTCTCCCGGATAGGTGACATTGGGCGCCTGCGTGTTGACCGCCGGATCGGCCGACCGGGCATGGTGGAACCCCACACCGACCGGATTGCGCAGCTCCATCTTCCCGTCCGGCGTGGTGCCGCCATAGGCTCGTTCGTAAACGATCGGCATGGCTCTGAACGGATGCGGGGCGCTGTAGCTGCCGGCGTCGTAGATGCGGTCGCCGACAACATTCAGCACTTTGCGAACGCTGCCGATGCTCAGGCCGATTTGCATTTCGCGGACCGGCTTGCCGTTCGGCGCATGCGCCGTGCCGTTGACGATAACTTCGGCCGCAGGCTTCTTCGGCACTATATCGGCCTCGTAGCGATTGGAGGACAGAGCGGGATCGCCAAAAGGTACATCGCCAAGCGCCACAGGCAGCTGCTCATCGGCGGGCTTCAGTTCGGCATTTTGACCAGGTGCTTCGAAGCTCGCTGAAAACATCGCCACCAACACCTCCTGGCCCTCGGCATTCACCTGCACGTGGGTGGCGGCGGCGAAAGGTGTACGGTTCTCGAGCCAGACGTTAAAGGCCATGGTTCAGCACCACTCACCCATCTCATCGATCCCGATCGGCCAGTAGGGCATGCACGCGATCAGCCTGACGAGATCGGTCTCGCCCGCCTCGATCAGCCATTTGAGGAGCAGTTTTTCGGGTGGAACCGCCTTGTTGCTGCCGACCGATTTGTTGATGCGGTCGCATTCCATCCAATAGCCGCGAACGGCCCAGACCACATGGGGGTTGGATGCGGGACCTGCGAGGCGCTCGTCGAAAGCTTCGGCAATCGCCTTCTTCTGACTGAGGCCAAGGTCTTTCTGGGTCTCGATCGTATCTTCCCACCAGGCTTCCGCGATATCGTAGGCCAGCTTCAGATCGTTGACGTAGTTTGCAAACACTTGCCCGTGCTCCGGCGAAGCCTGTTCCAGAGAGATGTCGGCGAAAGACACGGCCTGACTGCGCACATCACCCGGCTGTGCAAGCAACCTGTCTATACCGTCCTCGGTGCTGAAAAGGGTGATCAGTGCCATGTCACACAGGGTCCTCATCCGGGGTCAGGCCGACCGGCACGTAACAGATGCCGTCGACAAGCTCGTAGATATCGGGCGCCAGATCTTCGATGTCGTAGATCAGCAGTTCGGCATGGTCGCCAATGTCGACCCCCTCCTCGTCGTCGTCCTCGCCCCACATCTCCTCGGTAATGTCGTCGTCTTCATCGTCCTCTTCCTCGAGGATCGCCTCATCGTTCAGCGCCTCGATTTCGAAGTAGTATTTGCGGAAGATGGCAAGCGTGCGCGGGTGCCCGGAAATACCGGTTGGCCACCGGGTGAGCATGGTTTGCTCGCCTCTCAGGGCACACATACGTTTCCACCACGCGCGGAGTTCGGGTGCGATAGCGCGCAACTCTGCCACGTAGCGGGTCTGAACATCGTCGAGTGCAGCCATTTCTAGTCCCTCTATGCGAAGTGCGAAGCATTCATGCGCTTGGAAAACGCCCTGGCTTTTGAGCCCTGGCTTCGCTGGTGGCTGGTGCAGTGCGGCTTGACCGTTGACGGTTTGGAGAAATGCTTCTTGAACTCCGCCGCACCCATGTGGCATCCGCCCATTCTCCAGGCAACCACCAGCGGCGGCTGGTGGTCATGGATCATGTAGTGCCCCTTGGTTTTCTGCCTGTTGATCTTGGCCTTGAGCTTGTCGATCCTGGTCTGGAGCTTCGCGCCGTTTTTAAGCCGCTTGCGCATGTTTGCCAGGTCGCGCTGGCATTCCCAGCAGGCCTTGCCGTTTACCTTCTTGGCCTGTTTCGACTTCCGGCTCGGGCGATGCTTGCGGCCATTGTATTTGCGCGCGCATTTCCTCAAGCGGTCCCCCTTTGGGAGGCTCTTGAAGAAATTCACCAACGCCGAACTGTCGATGCAGTTGGGCGGGTCGCTCATCTCGTTCTGGCCCATGGGGTCGCCGTGGCGATCGACGCCCTTGCCCTCCACCTTCACGGTGAACGACCACAGCTTGAACGCACCCTTGCCCTTGATCTTGTGGGTTACAACTCCCGCGCCGAGGCCCTGGGTAGCCGGCTCGTCGCCAGTGCTGGTGGCGACTTCCGAAGAACTCTCCAGCGCGGTGGGATTGCCCTGGATCTTGACGCTCTTGCTGCCCTTGGTGAGATCGCTCGCCGAAAGCATGTTGACATACGGAACCGGCACCGGGACGCCGGGTGGAGTAGGCGGTGACAGGCACACGTCGCCTGGCGCGATGCCCTTCCCATTGCTACCCTGGTGAAAGAAGCCCATGCCATCGGCATAAACGCTGTTGCCCATGGTCAGCGCGCCCCGACTTCAGTCCGCGCCGCGCGCATGGCCGGCAGGGCGTTGGCCGCAAGATCGTGGATGTCGGTGAATCTGAACTCCCTTACCTCCCAATCGTCACTCCAGAACGCGATCCTCTGCGTGTCGTCACCTGCGACAGGTGCCTCCAGTTCCTCAAGATAATCGGCCAGCCGCGTTTGCGAGGAATGTTCCTCCACACAGCGCTGGAGCAGTTCAGCCACCGCATCGAACCACTTGTTGACAGGCTCTGGCGGCGGGCCGAGCCGCACGATGGCGAAGGGGTAACGACGGCCGACGCGATCCTCGCTCATGCGCCAGACGCCGGCGCAGGGCTGGTCGCCGAAAATGCCGGCCTGGACGATGAAGCGCCACACGCGCGGATCGAGCTCCCCCTCGTCTGGCCTCTCGCGCAATTCCATCGACATCCACCGGTCCCAGCGGTCGATGAAAGTCCGCGGCAGGTTTACGGCGACGAAATCTCCGGTCGCCGGAATCTTGCCGAAGAAGCCGGTGTTCATATCTGCGGCGGACATGAGAATTTCTTGAACATCTGGAGGTTGTAGGGATTTTCGACGCTCGCCGCCTTGAGCTTGAAGTCGGCGTACACGCCTTTCGTCCCCAGCCGCAGGCTGTAGACGTCGGACAGCGAGGTGCCGGTGAAGCGGCCGCCGCGCAGCATCCTCAGCCATGCCCAGCTGCCGGTTTCGTTGAGCATGATTTCGGGCGAACCGTCGATCGGCTGGAAGGCGAGCGAGATGACGCCGGTACCGTCCTTGCCGGGCCAGGTCATCGGCTGCGGCCGCGTCGCATTGTTGAAATAGACCAGGCTCTGGCCATCGAGATTGAGCGTGACACGGGTGACGTTCGGCGACAAATCCGTCGGCTCCAGCGTAAAGGCCATCACCGGGCCTTGGCCGCCGGGAAAGAGATCGTCGCGAATGCGCCGCGCCTGCTCGAAGGCGGCAAGTGCGGACGGGTCGAGGCCGAAATCGGCGCGCCATTTCCACGGCTGCGCCGAGGTGTCGACATAGCCGATCAGGTGATCGTTTATGAACGCGTCGATCATTCCGGCCGGTCCGAACAGGCGGGCAAAATCTTTGACATTAACATCGACCGCGCTGTCGGGGCTGAACGGATAGCGGTCGTTGAGTGCGGCCTGGCAGAAGGGCAAGATGTCGGCGCGCCAGATGGCGTTGAGCTCCGACGCCACCGCCTTCTGCGTGAGCCCGCTGGTGTCGCCGGCAATGCCGCTGAGCCACGTGTTGACCGGGTCGGGCAGGATCTGCGCCTGCCGGGCGACGGCGCCGGTCAGCTCGGCCAGCCCGCCCTGTTTTTTGATCGCGTCCTGCGGATCGGGATTGGCGGTGACCGTCTGCAGCACATTCGACAGCGCCGTCAGCGCCACCACCGCGGCATCGAGCGCCGGCGGCTGGCCGTCGACCTCGGCAATCGTGCTCTTGAGCGGTTTGAAGTGCTCGGCCACCAGCGAGCCGGTCAGGTCGACTTCGCTGGCCGAGCCGGCGCGCGGCAGCAGCTTGGCGCCGGTCTTGACGATCTTGCCGAGCTTGCCGAGTTTGCCCAGCAGTTTCGAGCCGCCCTTCGCCGCCGCCTTGTCGTCGGTCGCCGGCGCCTCGTCGGAGCGGGTGAGGTCGACCTCCTGGACCACCGCCGTCAGCAGCCGCTTCAAGGCGGAATCGGCGCTGGAAAGATCCTTCAGATTCTCGCTGGCGATGTTGAGATCGCTGAGCGGCGCCAGCCGCATGTCGCGCAGGAAGCTGTCCCACTGCGCGATATAGTCGTCGTAGTAGAGCTTGAGGATGTCCTCCGACAGCGCCGACACCGACGTTTCGGAATTCTCCGAGCAGCCGCCGGCAAACACGGCGCGGTCGAGTGCCGCCTGGGCGGCGACGTCCTCGACCCGGTCGAGGATCGCATCGTGGAAACCGTCATAGGTGAAGGCGCCTGATATGCCGACGCGCAGCGTCTTGTCGGAGCGTCGCGAGAACACCTTGGCGCCGTTCGGGCCGGCGAAATTGGCGGGGATCCATTCCTTCAATCCGGCCACCGCCGGGTCGGCCAGCAGCTGCTTGTAGGCGCGCGCCGGCAGCGAGATGGTGCAGACCGTTTTCAGCGCTTCGGCAACCAGCGCCTGGTCGGGCGCTATGTAGCTGTCGTCGACCGCCATGCGGCGGATCGCGGCCAGCTGATGCTCTTCGGCATCGGCGGTCGGGAAGGGAGCGGCCGGCGCGAATTCGGGCAGGTCGTTCACCCACCAATTCTGCACGAAATCCGAATCCATCTGCGACAGGCCGGTCATCATGCGATAGGTCTTCAGCGCGCCCAGCATGAAGTCCGGATCGCGGATCTGCCGCCACATGGTCGCTTCAAGCAGCGCCACCATGCGCGGCTCCAGCACATTGCGCAAAGCGTGATCGTAGGTGTCGGTCTGCGCCCGCATCATCTCGGCGGAAGCCGATGGCCCGAGCAGATCCTGCGCCTTGTCGGGAGGCCCGGTCCTGGCATTGGCGACCTCATCCATGGCGTTGAGGGCAACGTCCATCGCCGGCTGCTGCACCGAGGCGGGCGTCGCGGCGGTCGAGGTGAGCGGCGCCTGCAGTGCCTCGAACTGGCCGGCCTGCGCGGCAATCGCATTGCGGTTGTCATAGTAGGACCAGGTGAACAGCGAGCCGGCCAGGATGGCAGCGGCCGCGCAGGCGGCTGCGGCGCCGCGCCAGATCCAGCTGCGGCGGCGCTGTGCCAGCGGATCGAACGTGCCGAGCCCGGCCTCCTTGAAGATCACCTCGGTCAGAAGGTTCTTGAGGAAGAAGCTGCGCTTTTCAAAGCGCTGCGCCGGCATCGAACGCCGCGCCGGCAGGCCGAAGGACGAAGCGAGCGCTGCGGTCAGCCGGTCGATCGGCGCGCCTTCCTGTGTCGCCGACGTCAGATAGAGGCCGCGCAGCCAAGCGGCTTCCTCGTAGCGGCTCTCGCCGAACATCGCCTCTACCAGCACTTGGATCGGCTCGGACAGGCTTTGCAGCTGCGCCGGGAAGCGGAAGATCTCGGCCCGTTCGGCGAGTTTGTCCTCATCTTCCAGCCGTGGCACCAGCCGCTTCTCGAGCTCCCTCGAAAGCGTCGAGATTTCGCCCGCGATCGTCCTGGCATCGACGCGCGCGTCGAGCGGGAAGGTCGTCCCCCACACCTGTTCGCGCGCCTGTGTCGACAGGCCGCCGAAGAAAGCCTCGAATCCCCTGATGAGATCGGCCTTGGTCAGCATGAGATAGACCGGCAGGCGGATTTCCAGCCGCTCCTCGAGTTCGGCCAGTCGCCTGCGGATCTTGCGGCCATGCGCCTTGACGGCTTCGTCGCCTTCGGAAAGCGCATCGATTCCAAGCGCGACGATGACGCCGTTGAGCGCACGGCGGCCGCGATGCTTCTTCAACAGGTCGAGGAAGCCCAGCCATTCGGCGGCGTCGACGTCGGGCTGGCTCTCCTGCTGGACATAGCGGCCGGCGGTGTCGATCATCACCGCGTTTTCGGAGAAGAACCAGTCGCAATTGCGCGTGCCGCCGATGCCTTGCAGATCGTCGGTGAGATCGATCGGAAAGTTGAGGCCGGACTGGCGCAAGGCCGTCGTCTTGCCGGTCGCCGGCGGGCCGACGATGACATACCACGGCATTTCGCGCAGGAATTTGCGGTTGCCGAGCTTGCGGCGCTTCAGCTCGACCATGACGTCCTGAAATTTGGCGCCGACCGCGGCGACGTTCTCCTCGCCGGGGCTGAGCCGCTTTTCCTCGACGGGTGCTGCGATCTCGGCGACGAACATGCGGTTGGCACGGATCGCACGGCGTTGCGCGATGATCAGCCAGATCAGCCAGAAGATCACCAGCAGCGCAATGATGACGATGCGCACCGTCTCCGAGGCCATCGGCACATAGTCGCCGACCCGCACGATCGGGCCGAACACCCAGATGATCAGCGACAGCAGCGCCAGGCCGATCAGCGTCCACAGGAAACGCGAGGTCAGGACAGCCCAGAGGAAGCGCAGGATGAACATTTCACAGCCTCTTCTCGACCAGCACTTCAACGCGGCGGTTGAGCGCACGGCCTTCCCGCGTGGAGTTGTCGGCCACCGGATCGCTTTCGGCGCGGCCTTCGGAAGATATGCTCTCCTTCGGCACGCCGGCTTGTATCAGAAGCTCGGCTATGGTTTCGGCGCGCGCTTCCGACAGGCGCTGGTTGCTGGCAAGCGGGTTGGACTTTTGCAGACGCACATTGTCGGTATGACCAACGACGGTGATCTTTCCGATCAGGTCCTTGTTGTCGAGGATCACCTTGGCGATGGACGCGATCAAAGGCTCGTAGCCCTGGGTGAGGGTTGGACGCGACGATTGGAAGAGTTCGGGACTGGAAGCCTGGATAACGAGCTTGGCCAGCGAGACGCTCTCCGTGCCGCTCAGCGCCCTGCTCGTTTCCGCCGGCGCTGCCTTCTGGAATTCCGGCAGCAGCGCGTAGTCGACGGCAACCGGCAGGGGTGGCGGCGCGTCGGCCTTGGGGGCAGCGCGCGTGACATCAGCGCGCGTCGGCGGCGGCAGCGCGCGCACCAGCGCCGAAAGCTCGACCGCCTGGCTGCTCAGCCCCATCGACAGGCCAATATGGATGGCGGTCGCGATGACCGCGGCGGCCACCGCCATCACCCAGATCGGCACGATGAAGCGCTGCGGTTCGTCGGACGCGATCACGCCCTTCCAGTTCGGCGACAGCGGCGCGCCTTCGGCATCGCTGTCACGCAGAAAGCGCGCCGCCGCCACGCGCACGGCATTGAGCGAACGGTCGCCGGAGCGGCCGGGCACGCGATATTTGCCGCGGAAGCCGAGCGCCATGCAGTGATACTGCAGCTCCAGCATTTCGCGGTCGCGGTTGGGATGGCGCTCGAGATCCTCGAGGCGGGCGAAGAACTGCGCGCCGGCATCGACGTCGCCGCGCAGCATAACCACCAGCGGCTGGCGCGGCCATGCGCTGGCCCCGCCCCACGGCGTGTTCAGCGCCAGATCGTCGAGCAGTGCTGCCACAAGCCAGGCCGCCTGGTCGGCCCGCTCCAGCGACGAGCCTTGCGCCATGGTGGCGTCGCGGCAGCGCACGAGTTCGTCGAGCAGCCTTGTGCGCAGCGCTTCCGGGTTCTCCGGCGGCTGAGCGTTTTCCAGTTCGGGCGCAAATTCGAGCAGCGGCGAGAACGCGTTGACGAGCACGTTCGGGTGCGCGCGCGCGGAGCGCTTCGCAGTCACGCCTGACGCCGGCAGCGGCATGGCGCGCGGCGTCGGCGCTCCGCTCAGGCGGATGCGCGTGCGCTCCCGATCCTCGGACAGTCCGAATGGATCGTCCCTGCTCATCATCTCACCTGTTGACCGAGTAGCAGTCGACCTGCGGTTCGCTGGGCAGCACACCTGAAACGCCGATCACAAAGCCGGGCGCTTCGAGCAGCGAGGCCCAGTGCTCGCTTTTCTGGTCGAGTTCGAGACACAGCCGGTCGCCGTCATAGGGAATTTCGCGCGGCTGCGAATGCAGTGGCTTCAGCGGAATGCCGGGCAGGCGCGACTTCCAGAGCCCTTCGAATTCGCTGGCGGAGCCGACGGTCGCCTGGTTGACGAAAATCTTGCGCAAGGCATCCTCCGACAATTCGGAGCCGATCCGCACCACGATCCTGCTCGCCACCAGAAGTTTCGGGTTGTCGATGCGGATCTTCCAGACATTGGTGGCATGCCGCATGACCGGCAGGGCGCGGGATTTCGGCTCGATATAGCGCAGGCTGAGGATCAGCGAACGCAGCGCGTCGGCCAGCGCCGAATAGGCGGGGCCCGGCGCCATGTGGTCATAGACCGGCAGTTCGCCCAGCCGCCTTGCACTTGATCCGTAGGTCGCCATCGAACCGGCAAGGCCCGCCAATTCCATATAGACCTCGGCTGGATGGAAGACGTCCTGCGCCAGCATGTGCGCCAGCCGCGGTCGGGCGGCGTTGACCAGGTTGAGGATCAGAAGATCCTCGACGCTGCGCCCCGGACCGCCGAGCACCATCTTGCCATGCGCCTCGGCGATCTGATCGAGGCCGGTGACCACTTCCTGCAGCAGGCGGCTGTACCAGGAGGCAGCACCTATGACCAAGGTCGGCGGCAGGAAGGTGTCGTCCAAGGCCACGCCACCATCGGCGCGAACGCCCTTGAGTTCGCCGACCGGCAGCGCGGTGTAGCCGCCGACGGCCGTGCCCGGCGCCAGCAACAGCGCCTGCGGTCGTGCGATCTCGATTTCCTCGGGGTCGGAACCACCATGCACGGCATCGCGCACCGACACGATCCGGCCACGATAGCGCGCGCCCGATGGTTCGGCGTGCGCCGGGTCGAACCCGACGCCGCCGGGCGGTTCGAGCGGCAGCGCGATCAGCACCGGTCCGGCACCCATCTCCGGCGTCACCGCCAGCGGCCGTGGCGCATCCATTGTCTCGGGGATCGAAAACGGCGTCCCGTCGGGAAAGATGCCGCGCGCCGAAAGCACCGAGATCTGGCCGGCATCGAGCTGTGCCTGATCGAGCGTCAGCGTCCGAAAGCCGAACGTATGCAGATGCCCGGCCTGCAAGGCGCCGCGCACCGTCGCCTCGAAGAAGCGGTCCTGTTGCTGGAAATGCTGGGTGCGAAGGAAAAGCCCCTCCGACCACAGCACCCTGTTTGCATCGCTCATGCCGGCACTCTCTGCTTCCTGCTCATCACCCTGGCGCGGCTTTGCGGATCTGCCGCCGCTAGGCGGAAATGCCGCCGCTGCCGAGCGTCACATTGACGGTGAATTTCGATCCCGGTGACACCGACTTGGTCGTGCGCCAGTTGCGTCCGCCGGGTTCCCGGATCAACGCGACGAAGCCGAGTGCGGCCACTTCCGGTTCGACCGTGATCGTCTTCGACGCGGTCTTGCCCGGCCCAACCGAAATCGTGTCGGAGCCGACGAGATCGCCGCCAAGGGCGGAGCCCGCACCGCCTTGCAGGGCGAAGTAATCGGCTGAATTGAAGGCGCCGGTGCTCTTCAGGCGCAGGATCATTACGGTCACCGGCCTGTCGCCGCCGCCAGGTCCCGGGTTCATGCCGGCGCCGCCGGCGAGGTTGACCGTTATGACGGAAGGTTTCGGCGGGCCGCTCTGGCAAGCCGTCAGCAGTCCCGTAGCCCCGATGGCCAGAATGAATTCGCGTCTGTCGATCATGTCTCAGTCCTCCTCATATGCGTCCCTAAAATCAGCGCCGATTTCGCCCAGAAAACGCGTCTCGGCGCTGTGAGCGATTTCACGGTGGCGTTTCTGGTACAGTTCCCAGAGCTTGGCGCCGCGCCCGCCGGTCAGCAGATTGCCGATCGGCGAACTCGACTTGAGTTCCTGCTCGATCGCCGCTGGATCGAAGCGGTCGATCATGCGCTTGAGCGCGCCCTGCACGCCGCGCCAGGCGCGGACGTGATGTTGCGCCAGATCGCGCACCGCATCCTTGATCGCCGCTTCGGCGCCGAGGAAACCGGGGCTGCGCTCGGCGAGAATGGTCACCAGCGCATCGTCGACCGAGGGCAGGAATTTGAGCGGGTTGACCTCGGATGCGCCAACGACGGTCTGCGCGACGCGGGCGTTGCCCTTCTCTTCGGCGCGCTTGCGCAAAAGCTGCATCAGCCCTTCCATCATCAGCCGGTATTCGCGGCCGAACTTCTCCATATCGGCCACCGGATCGCTGCCGCGAAAATCGGCCTCGTCCATGCCCATCCCGCGCAGGAAAGCAGCGCGCAATTCTGCGTCCGGATGTCCGGCCGACGGCCGCGCTGCAGCTTGCCGGACAGGAGCGCGTTGTGGCGGTGGAGACGGCGCTGGGGGCGGCTGCGGCGGCGATGGCTCTGCCGCACGGACCGGCAGATCCCAGGGCGCCGGAGAGGGGGCAGGCGAGGGCGCATCGATCGCGCCTTTATCCGTCACGCCCGCGTCAAGGCCGGTGGACTCGGCAGGGCCAAAACCAAAGCCGTCATCAAAGGCCGGCGGCTTCTCGGAACTGGATCTGTTCGGCTCTTTCGACAGCGGCGCGGCGTCGAGGCCGAAGGGGTCGTCGAACGATGGCTTGGCGCCGTTTCTGTCAGTGGGCTCTGGCGCCGGCGTCGCCACCGGGTCGAGGCTGAATGGATCGTCGAAAGCCTGCGAGCCGCGTTCATCGGACCGCGCACGCGCGAATGCGCCGGGCACCGGCTTTTCGAACGGATCGGGCAGGCCGGCAGGTCGTGGCCGTCCCGGCTCTTCTTCCGTCGTGGACGAAAAGAAATCGTCGCCGCCGAGGCTGACCGGTGCCCGCGAGGCCGCCGGTCTGGCATCCGGCATCGAAGGCCTGGAGGCAGGCGCCTCGGTCTTCGCCGTCTGCAAATCGACCCACACGACATAGTCGCCCAGCCGCAGCCGCATGCCGCTCTGCAGGCGCGCGGTATTTCCCGCGCCGAGCGGGCTGGCGGCATCGTCGATGAACAACCCGCTGCTGGAGGTATCGGTGACGAAATAGCCACCTTGCTTGCTGGTGATCTTGCAGTGGGCGCGCGATACGAACATGTCGGGATCGTTGATCTGCCAGTCGGCGTCGGCGCTGCGGCCGATCACCAGCTCACCCTCGTCCAGCCGCGCCTGCCGCGTGACTTGCGCGCGTGGTCCCTGTTCGAGTGTCAGCAGCAGGCTCATGCCGCCACCTCTTCCCGCCAGCCGACGATGGTCCGCAGCCGCATGTCATCGGCATCCCCCTTTTCGACCGGCCGCGCCAGCCAGGTGGTGCGGGCAAGCTGGATGGTTCCGAGCTTCGCCGGCGGCACTGCCTTCGCCGCAAGCACGATCCTGAGATCGACATCGATGGTCTCGCCGATCAGGTCGCGCACCGCCTGCTTCAACAGCTTCAGCCGCTCGCCGCCCGGCAGGAAGGCCTTGTAGTCGACATAGCTGAGCGCGCCGATGCGCAGTTCGATGCGGCTTTGCCGACTGAAGCTGCGCGGGCCGATGGTGGCGCTGCGACCGAGCGTGGCATAGCTGCCGGCAAGCCGCGTCTGCAGCGCCTTGGGGATGGTCATCCAGGCGGCGACGAATTCCTTCAGCACCACCGGCACCTTGAAGGCTTCGGCCAGGAACAAGGTCAGCCGCTCGGGGCCGTCGACTTGGGCAGAAAGCGAAGCGGCCTGGCGAAGCTTGACCGCGTCGAGTTCGGCGTCCTGCGTGCCCGGCAGCCCGATGCCGGCCATCGCTTCCAGCATCGAGCGGACGCGGCCGCCGACGCCACGTTCGACCTGCACTGCCGGATGCGCATCCGCCCAGGCGCGGTAGTAGAGCGCGATCATCCTGTGCTGCAGGATGTTGACGAAGTCGACGAAGGTCGTGTCGCTCGTCTGCCGCGCCTCCGCACCCGCATACCAGCGTTGCGACAGGCGATCGAGCACCCAGCGTGTCAGATGCAGCGGCATCGGTCCTTCGGGCCCGAGCAGGCCGAGATTGTTGACCGTGACCCGTGCCGGCGACTTGTCCGTCGGCTCGCGGAAATCCACCACGTCCTGCACCGCGAAGGACAGCCGCACATTCTGGCCGAGCCTTGCCGGCTCGCGGTCCGGCCGGCCGGAATGGCCGAACAGTCCGCCTTGCCGTTCCAGCCGGCGCAGCAGTTCGAAGAAGTCGAAACTCTCGGACAGGGTTGCGGCGCGCTCTAGATCAGGTAGCGATTGCCGGGCGTCATCGGCCATGGCACATCCTCCTGTTTCTGGAGCAACCGCGTGCGGGTCCGCACGAACCCGTTAATCCCGGCATGGCGGGCAAACAGCCGCGACAGCAGGCCCGACAGCAGCAACGTGCTCTGGCCAGCCAGCACCGACTGGTCGACATGCAGCGTCACCTCGGTGCCGCGCCCAAAACACATCGGCCCTTCGATCGCCAGCCTTTCGATCACCGCGCGCGAGTCGATGCGCACGATCGAGCGCACATTGCGGGCGAGCCCGGGATCGCCGCGTTCGGCATAGAGATCGAGCAGCGCATGCAGCGGATCGACGCCACGGCCTTCCTTGGCCAGGCTGAGGAAGTTGAGCGCCAGCTGTGACACCAGTCGCCAGGCCAGGTCGTCAGCGCGCGACTCGCCGTCGGCGCCGGCCGGCAGCGCTGCCGGGATCGCCGGCTGCGGCGAACGCAGCGCGCCGAGCAGCCTGACCGCTTCCACGGGGTCACCGGCTTCCAGCGTCAGCGTCGGCGTGTCGTCGAGGATGGCCAGGTCGCGATTGGTGCAAAGCGCCATGATGTCGACGCGCTTGAGCGGCCGGTTGGCCTGGCTGTGGACCGGGCGTGAGATCGCCAGGAAGACGTCGTCGCCGGCATAGGAGGTACGCGTCACGCCCTGGCGTCGTTCGTCCTCGGTCGGCCGGCGTGGACGCCGCTCCGTCGAGTACACCCAGCCGCTGCCGCGGTTTTGCCCGAGACTGAAGAGCTCCGGTATCTCGGCATCCGGCCCTTCCGCATCGGCGTCCTCGACGCGGATGACGCGGTAGATTTCAAAGTCGCGCGCCCGCGTGCGGTCGGCATGCAGCACCTGCCGCGTCTTGCGCTGATCGAGCTCGATGACGTTGCACTCGCGCTCGAAGAGATTGATGATCGGCGTTGCGAAAAGATCGAAATCCGCCGGCGTCAAATCGGCAAGCTCGGGCACGGGACGGCGGAACAGGAAGACGATTTCGAGCCCGGCCTGGCATTTGCGCACCACCGGAAGCAGGCCAGTGACGCGCGCATAATGGAAGCGCTCGGGCATCATGAAATATTCGCGCAGCAGGCGGTAGCCTTCGAAGGTCGGCCGCGTGCGCGGCATCAGCGCTTCGGCGTCGGCGATGCCCACCATCTCCGGCGCCGGTAGCGGGGACAATGGATTGGACTTGCCCTCGGCGCGCGCGCCGAGACCGGAGCAGACGCCGAAGACGGCGTCGAAGATCAACGGCGCCTTGGTGCGGTTGGCGAAATAGAAGTCGAGCCGGTCGAGCGCCAGTTCGTCGAGCTTGCCCTTTCCGGTCCGTGCCAGCGTAATGCGCAGCGCGGCTTCGCCGCCCTTGCCGCCGATCGGGCCAATACCTGCGGCCGCCAAAGCGCTGCGATCCTGGAAATAGCCAACCGAACTGATCGCGATCGGAAACAGCGTCATGTCCTGCGCGGTGGTGAAGGTGCAACGTGTCGACAGGCCGGCCTGCAGGCTGGAGACCAGCCGCGTGCCGCGCTTGACGACATGGCCGGCAAGCATCGTCTGCACCTGCTGGCCGGGCTTCAGCACCACCATGGCGGTCGCCGGCGCCGGCGTGACGAGATCGGGATAAAGCACGTCGAGGATGCTGCGCGAGAACCGCGAGCGCTCGGCATCCACCTTCAGCCGCGTGCGCGCGGCGAGGAAGGCGACGCCGTCGAGCAAGCGCTCGACATAGGGGTCCGGACACGGCACCGTATCCAGCGACAGATTGCGGGCGACCGCCGGATGCATGTCGGCGAACTCCGCCGCCAGCCCGCGTATGTGCGACAGCTCCTCCTCGTAATATTCTACGAAGACCCGGTCCATCTCAGGCTTCCCTGAACTCGGTGCGCGCCAGGCCGTTGTCGAGATTGATCGTCGTGCGCAGGCGCATGCGCTCAGGCGTCGGCGTCATGATCAGCACGGCGTCGATCTCGATCTTCAAGCCGGTCTTGTCGCCAAGGTTGACCGTGACTTTCGTCGCGCTCTCCTTTAGCCGCGGCTCGAAGGTGGCGAGCACGGCGCGGATCTCGCGTGCCAGAACATCGCGATCGAAATCGCGCGACGAACGGCCGGAGAAGGACGGCACGCCATAATTGACGACACTGCGGCGCACCTCGGGAAAGTCGGCCAGCGATGTCGGGCTGTCGGTCATCTGCTCGGCCTCGAGATCGGACAGGAGCGGCGCGGACTCGAAGCGCTCGGTGTTGAACAGCGCTTCGATGTCGCGCCGCACGGCCTCGCGCAGCACATCGGGTGATACGACGATGCCGCGGCTTTCCAGTTCGCCGCGATGCCGGTTCTGAAACGCCAGCCGATGCAGCCGGCGCTTCTGGTCCGGGTTCAGCGTCTCGTCGGCGTCGATGCGCCTTGCACCGTCCGCCAAGAACTCGTCCAGACGCTCCCCGCCGAGCTCGTCGTTGAGAGCCTGCCTGAGCCCGTCTATTTCCGAGCTCAGGCCCGGCAGGTCGTTGACCAGGCGGTCCCATAGCGAAGGCTGGACCGCCTCGCGCTTGGCCCGTGAACCGCCCGCCTGTGCCTTGTCCGCGGCAGGGCGCTTTGCCCGCCCCTCACTTGCCGACATAGACATCCATTTCGGCTTCGTCATTGTCGTCATAGACAAACTTGATCTTCTTGTAGGCGAAGGAGACCTCCTCCTGGATCAGGTCGGCCTCATCGTCTGCCTGCGACATGTCGTATTCCATGATCGAGGCATCGGTGAGCGTCACCACCAGATAGTCCTTGCTCTCGCCGTCGATGGTCCGCCTGGCCGAGAACTTCACTTCATCCAACGCCTTGTTCTCGAACAGGGCCTTCGCCAGGTAGGGCGAAGCCTTGTCATAGTGCTTGGTGAACTTGATCATGCCCATCGACACCCGGCCGCGGCGCGAGAGCGAATTCGGGTCATACGGCGCGACCATCTTGTAGTCGACGCCATGGATTTCGATCTCGTCGTCGTGGCCGTCGCGTGTGCTGGGGCCTTTGATGTCCGGAACTTTCAGAAAACCGTCGATTTTCATTGTGGGCATTGTCGTTCTCCACCGCTTTCAAAAGGTTTGGTTGCTGTAATCAGGTCTTCACGGACGGCAATTCCGACACCAGCCTGAGAGAAGCATTGATGCCTTCCAGCTGGTAGTGCGGGCGCAGATAGAAGCGGGCGTTGTAGTAGCCCGGCCGGCCCTCCACGCTGTCGACCTGCACCTCGGCGGCGGCAAGCGGACGCTTGGCGCGCGCCTTGTCGTCGGCGAAGGCCGGATTGGCCAGCACGTACCGGTTGATCCATTCGGTCAACCAGATCTGCATGTCGGAACGTTCCTTGAACGAGCCGATCTTGTCGCGCGCAATGGCTTTGAGGTAGTGCGCGAAACGGGAAACCGGGAACAGATAGGGCAGGTTGGCAGAGAGCCGCTCGTTGGACTGGGCGTCGGGATCGACCAGGCGTCCGGCCCGCGTCTCGTCATCCTGCAGCGAATGGGCGCCGATGAAGGCCGCGAGATCGGTGTTCTTGCGGTGCAGGATCGGCATCAGGCCAAGCTTGGCCAGTTCCGCCTCGCGCCGGTCGTCGATGGCGACCTCCGTCGGGCATTTCATCGCGATCGACCCGTCGTCGGTCGGGAAAGCATGCACCGGCAGGTTGAGCACCGTGCCGCCATTCTCGACGCCGCGGATCTGGGTGCCCCAGCCATAGAGCTTGTGGCTGCGGTTGATGTTGACGCCCATCGGGAAGGCGGCGTTCATCCAGACATACTTGTTGTGGTCGCCCTGCACTTCCTCCTCGAAGGAGAAGCCCTTGACCGGAACGGTCTCGGATCCATAGGGCAGCCGCGCCAACACGCGCGGCATGGTGAGGCCAATGTAGCGGGCGTCCTCGCTCTCGCGCAGCGACTGCCACGAGGCATAGGCCGGATTGTTGACGATCATCTGCAGGTCCTGCGGGTTGGGCAGTTCCTGCCAGCTGTCCATGCGGAACAGCCGCGGCGAGGCGGCGGCGATGAACGGCGTGTGCGCCGAAGCGCAGACGCCGGAGATGTTGCGCAACAGGCCGACGTCGCGCGGATGGTTCGAAAACTCGTAGGCGCCAACGATGCAGCCGATCGGCTCGCCGCCGAGCATCGAATACTCGTCCGTGTAGACTTTCTTGAAGATCGGGCTCTGGTCCCACATCTGGCCTTCATAGTCTTCAAGCGTGTCGGCCAGTTGCTCCTTGGAGATGTTCATCACCCGGATCTTGAGATGCTTCGCATCCGTCTCGGTGTTGTTGATGAGGTACCAAAGGCCGCGCCACGTGCCTTCCATCTCCCGCACTTCCGGCGCGTGAAGGATTTCGTTGACCTGCGTCGTCAGCATCTTGTCGATGCCGGCGATCAGCGACTTGATCGACTTGATCGAGTTCGACGAAATCGTCGTCGTCTCGGAGCGCGACTGCGCCGCCAGCGCCAGGTTGCGCACCAGCTGCTGCAGCTTCTCGCTGTCGTCCTTCTTGACCTTGAAGTCCTTTTCCAGCAGTTGGCTGAATTCGCCGAGATCGACGGCCTCGGCCTCGGCGACGGATGCTGCGGTCTTTTGCTGTTCGGCCATGATCTATTCCTCGCCCTTGTCGTCGTCAGACATCGCCTGGCTGGCGATCTGTTGAAGCAGCGGCTGATTGTTCAGCAGCTGGGCGATGCGCTTTTCGGCATCGACGCGACCGTCCATGAAGCCGAGCAACTCCTCGAGTTGGCGCCGCATCTTGAGGATCTCGGCCAGCTGCGGAACCTGTTCGGCGATCTTGTCAGGGGCGAAATCGCCCATCTTGGTGAAGGTCAGGTCGAGCGCGAGCTCTTCGTCGCGCTCTTGGCCTTCGGCCTGCGGCAGGGTGTTCTTCACCCTCGCCTTGACCCTGGGACCCAGCGCTTCCATGAATTTGGGGAAGCGGTTGGCATCGGTCTCGACAAAGGAACGGTCGAGCACCGACTTTGCAGCTTCCCTGGTCTGCGATGCGCCCGACAGGTCGGCCATCACGCCCATGACGAACGGCAGTTCGATCGTCGTTGGGCTGCCGTAGGTTTCGACATCGTAGGCGATCTGCACGCGCGGGGCGCGATTTCGCTCGATGACCTTCGCTTTGCTTTCGGCTGGCATGTGTTGCTACCTTTCATCCTTCTGGGCAGTCTTCTTGGCGTCGGGAACGCCGGCGAGCAGCCGGAATTCCTTCAGGCCCGACGGGGCGAGATCTTCCATCAGTTCAACAAAATCCATGTGCACCATCCGGCGCACCCGGCGGGCGAGATGCGGGATCGGGCTCGACGGCTCGGTGCGATCGTAGAACGCCACCACGAGATCGAGGCACTTCACCACATCGTCGCGCGAGGAAATCCTGTCGGGGAGGCCCGCACCTGGCTCTGCGTAGCTTGCCATCGTCTCGGCTCCATGACCGTTTCTGGCCGGCGTTGTCGGGCTTGCCGTGGCAGGCGCCGGGCTGGCCCCGGGCGTCGCCGCCTCTTCTGTCGTCTCGACCGCCGTATTGCGTTCCAGCGTCGTCTGCACGCGCTGCAAAAACCGCTTCAGCTCCGGGACGGCGGTGCCGCTGCCCTCAAGACGGGCGTTCAGCGCCGTGTCGACCGCATCGAGCGCCTCGATCGCGGCGTGCGCACCGGCGATGAGCGCCGTCATCTGTTCACCGGCCTGGTCCTGTTGGGCGGCACAACCGTTGCTCACCCGGTTCAGGAGCTGCCCATGCGCGCTCACCAGCGCTGCCTTCTCGGCGGCATTCAATCCCGACGCCGCTTCCTGAAGCATGACACGATCGTCGAGCGCGCCCTGTTCGAGATCGCGTCCGCTGATCGGCCCGAAGGGGCGCGGGGCGAAGAAAACCATCTGCCTGAGGTTTGCCAGCAGGCCGTCCTGGCTGTTCTGCAAATCGGCCAGTGCGTTGAGACGGCGCAAGGCGGCCTCACGCGGTTGACCGCCGGGCCGCAGCGCCGGGTGCATCGTCTCCCAATGCGTCTCCAAGGTCCGCGCTATCAGCGTCAGGCCCTGCGCCAGCCCGGCGAGCCCTTCTTCATTGGCGAGTGCGCGCGTGACGGTGACAAGCAGGCGCAGGTCGCGGCCATGCGCACGCAGCTCCTCCGCCTTGCCAAGCACGGCTGCCCAATCGACGGGAATGGTCGATTGCGCGGCTGGCTTGTTGCGTCCGTCATGGACAACCTTGACCTGCGGCTCGGTAAGCCGCTCGAGCTCGTGAAAAGCAGGGTCGTTGCGCAAGTCTTCGCCCGACGGATTTTCACCGTCCAACGGAGCAAGCCAGAGTGCGAGATCGATCACAGCTACCCCCAGCGACCGGCTCTAAAACCGTACGTGACCCAACGTTAGCACACGGTTGCACCCTACCACAATTCGGCAAACCGCTCAAAAGTTAACGGGCGCTAACGCGAGCCAGTGCAACTGCATCTCGAATGCCGCAATTTATGGCTTGCTTGCCCAACCCCGTATGTGAAACGCATCGCATAGAATTGGAAAAGTTCGTGGTTATCTGCATTTGGTGGCGCGGGACTTTCCACAAAGGGAAGCGGCCGGCTGAATGTCGCGCTTTGTCAAGCGGCTGCTTATGTGGCAGGCTGTCGACGGGCAGATTGCAGGAGCAGGTTCGATGGAACAGCGCCGGTCGTCGCAGAACTTCAAACGCAAGGAACTGGTCGGCAAGCTCAATCATGTCTGCCTGCGCGCCTTCAAGGCCGCGGCCGACGCCGCAAAATTGCGCGGCAATCCTTACGTCGAACTCGTCCACTTCATCGAACAGTTGGTGCTTTCCGACCGCTCGGATGTGCGGATGATCGTCGCCGACGCCGGGATCGATGTCAGCCGGCTAACGGCGGATATGACCCGCGCCGTCGACAAGTTGCCTTACGGTGCCACCTCTGTGGAGGAAATGTCCGAGCATATCTTTCAAGCCATTCACGATGCTTGGAGTCTGGCCACGCTGGAGTTCGGCGTGGAAGAGGTACGCAGCGCCCACATCCTGCTTGCCTGCCGGAAGACGCCGGTTCTGGAAGGCCTGGTGTCGAAGATCAGCGCCGAGTTCGACAAGATCGACGCCGACGCAGTCATCGCCCGCTTTGCCGAAGTGGTGGACGGTTCGCTGGAAGCCGGCGCTGCGGCTGCGGCAACTCCCGCCGCCGAGGCGCCACGGCGGGCTCCGGGCGGGGACTCCGCACTGGCCAAATACGCCACCGACCTGACCCAGCGCGCCCATGACGGCAAGATCGATCCGGTCGTCGGCCGCGACCCGGAAATCCGGCAGATCATCGATATCCTGATGCGGCGTCGGCAGAACAACCCGATCCTGACCGGCGAGGCCGGTGTCGGCAAGACCGCCGTGGTCGAGGGGTTTGCCCTGCGCATCGCCCAGGGCGATGTGCCGCCACCACTGCAAGGCATCAGCGTGCGCATGCTCGATGTCGGCCTGATGCAGGCCGGCGCCAGCGTCAAGGGCGAGTTCGAAAAGCGCTTGAAGGCGGTCATCGACGAGGTTCAATCCTCCGAAACGCCGGTGATCCTGTTCATTGACGAGGCGCACACCTTGATCGGCGCCGGCGGTGCGGCCGGAACCGGTGACGCGGCCAATCTCCTGAAGCCGGCTCTGGCGCGCGGCGAACTGCGCACCATCGCCGCAACCACCTGGGCCGAATACAAGCAGCACATCGAAAAGGATCCGGCGCTTACCCGTCGTTTCCAGGTGGTCAAGATCGACGAGCCGTCGGAAGCGGTGGCCGTGCTTATGCTGCGCGGCGTCGCCGGCGTGCTCGAACAGCACCATGAGGTGCAGATACTCGACGAGGCGATCGAAGCCGCGGTCGGCCTCTCGCATCGCTACATCCCGGCGCGCCAATTGCCCGACAAGGCTGTGAGCCTGCTCGACACCGCTTGCGCCAGGGTCGCGGTCTCGCAGCATGCGACGCCGGCCGAGGTCGAGGATATATTGCGCCGCCGCCAGGCGCTGGAGGTTGAAAGCGGCATCATCGGCCGCGAGGCCGCGATCGGCATCGAAGTGGCCGAGCGCCAGGCGCGGGTCGAAGCCGGACTAGCGGAGACTGGGACGACGCTCGCCGCCGCCGAGGAGCGCTGGGAGCGCGAAAAGGCGCTGGTCGCGCAAATCCTCGAATTGCGCGCCAGGTTGCGCGGCGAAGGCGTGCCGCTCGATGAGGTGGCGACCGCTGAGGCCGCCGCCGAAACGGCAGCGCCGGACGCGGAAAAGACCAAGGTGCCGAAGACCGAGCCGCCCAAGGCTGAAACGGCGAAGACGGAAAAGCCCAAAGCCAAGGCGGTCAAAGCCAAGGCCGGGGCGACCGCGGGCGCTGAAGCGGCAGCCACGGATCCAGCCGCCGATCTCGCAAGGCTGCGCGAGCTCATGGCCGAGCTTGCCACCGCACAAGGCGAGACGCCGCTGATCCTGCCGTCCGTCGACCGCAATGCGGTCGCAGCCGTGGTCCAGGACTGGACCGGCATTCCGACGGGACGGATGCTGTCCAGCCAGACCGAGAAGGCGCTCAAGCTCGCCGAAACGTTGTCCGAACGCGTTGTCGGCCAGGACCACGCGATGGAGATGATCGCCAAACGCGTGCAGACCAGCCGCGCCGGGCTCGGCGCGCCCGAAAAGCCGGTGGGCGTGTTCCTGCTCTGCGGTCCCTCCGGCGTCGGCAAGACCGAGACGGCGCTGGCGCTGGCCGAGACGCTCTATGGCGGCGAGCAGAACCTGATCTCGATCAACATGTCCGAATTCCAGGAGGCGCACACGGTCTCGACGCTCAAGGGCGCACCGCCCGGCTATGTCGGCTACGGCAAGGGTGGCATCCTGACCGAGGCCGTGCGCAGAAAACCCTATTCGGTGATCCTGCTCGACGAGGTCGAGAAGGCGCATCCCGACGTGCACGAAATCTTCTTTCAGGTCTTCGACAAGGGCATGATGGACGACAGCGAAGGCCGGCGCATCGACTTCAAGAACACGCTGATTCTGCTGACCTCCAATGTCGGTTCCGAGGTGATCATGGAGCGGACCGGCAACGGCACGGTCAGGGCAGGGCTCGACGGCCTCGACGCAGCCCTGCGCGCCCCGCTGCTGAAGGTCTTTCCGGCAGCCTTCCTCGGCCGCGTGGTGACCATCCCTTACTATCCGCTGTCGGATTCGATGATCGAGGCCATCACCCGCCATCAGTTCGGCAAAATCGCCCGGCGGCTGCGCGCCAGCCACGATGCCGAACTGGTGATCGGCGACGGCGTCATGGATCTGGTCAAGGCGCGCTGCACCGAAATCGAGTCCGGCGGTCGCATGATCGACGCCATCCTCACCAACACGCTGCTGCCCGAACTCAGCCGCGGCGTGCTGAACCGATCGCTCGACGGCGAAAAGATGACCAAGGTAACGGTCAGCGCTTCCGCCGACGGGTTTGCCTATTCGTTCGAATAGCGGGCCGCTGCCGGCCCTATTGCTGCGGCGTCTCCGTCTCGGCTCGGATCAGCTTGATGTCGGCGCCCGCCGCCCATGCGCCGATATCCTCGCGCCGCAACGCCGCCGCCATCATGTCCGGGAACAGATCCGGCGTGCAGGCGAAGACCGGAATGCCAAGCGCCGCGACCGAGGCCGACATCGCCGGATCGTAGCCCGGCCGGCCCTGATCGGTCAGCGCCAGCAACACAACGACATTGACGCCGGATCGCACCAGCGCCGCCAGCCGCCGCAGCAATTCCTGGCCGTTGCCGCCCTCATAGAGGTCGGTGATCAGCACGAAGTGGGATTTGGTCGGCCGCTCGATGCGGTCTGCGCAATAGGCGACCGCCTGGTTGATGTCGGTGCCGCCGCCAAGCTGCACGCCGAACAGCACCTCGACCGGGTCGCTGAGCTCCTCGGTCAGGTCGACGATGGCGGTGTCGAAACAGACGAGCTTGGTGCGCACCACCGGCAGCGATGCCATCACGGCGGCGAAGATCGAGGCATAGATCACCGAGCTGGCCATCGAGCCGGACTGGTCGACGCACAGCACCACCTCGTCGAGATCGACCAGCCGGCGCTGCTTGCGCATGAAGCCGACGAGTTTTTCCGGCACGATGGTTTTGTGCTCGGGCTGGTAATGGCGAAGATTGGCCGAGATGGTGCGCGGCCAGTCTATGTCACGCTGACGCGGGCGGTTGGTGCGCCGCGAGCGGTCGAGCGCGCCGCGGATCGCTTCGGCGGTCTTCTGCTCCAGCCGCTGCATGAGCTTGGCGACGATATCGGCGATGATGGTGCGGGCAATGTCCTTGGTCTTGGCCGGCATCACCGAGCGCAGCGAAATCAGGTCGGCGACGAGATTGACGTCCGCCTCGATCGCCTTGAGGAATTCCGGCTCCATCAGCATCTGCTTCAGGTTCAGCCGTTCGAAGGCATCCTTCTGGACGATCTGGACGACCTGCGCCGGAAAGAACGAGCGGATATCGCCCATCCATTGCGCCACGCGCGGCGCCGAGCGGCCGAGCCCACCACGCCGCTTGCGCGGGTCGACATCGGCACTCGCGCCGTCGCCGTAAAGCGCATCGAGCGCCGACGACAGTTTTTTGTCGTCGCTGGAAAGGGCTGACGAGGCCTCGTCATCGGCGCCGATCGCCAGCCGCCAGCGGCGCTCGCGTCCGCCATCGGCCGATACGGTGGCCGAGCCTTCCGCGTTTTCATCCTCGTCCATCGTCATACTCCGCCCGCCAGCAAGGGCCCAAGCTTCTCCATGTGCCGGCGCCAGGCCTCGCCACCATCCGGCGCCGGCATCAGCCCGGCCGGCAGCCTGGCGGTGCGGCCGAGCACGGCTTCGATCAGCCGCCGGCGCTCCATGCTGTCCAGATTGGAGAAGACGCGGCGCAGCAGCGGCAGATGCGCGATGAAGGCATCCTCGTCGAGGGATTTCAGCCACGCATCGACAGCGCCGCGCAGGCCCTCATCATAGATCAGCCGCTGGCCGGCGGTGCTGAAGAAACCTTCGAAGAAACCCGCCGCCTGTGTCACCGGAGTCCCCGGCGACAGCCGGCGCCCAAGCAGTCCGGCGGCGTCCTCGGCCGACAGCAGGCCGGCTTCGTAGAGCAGATGCGCGGCGCACCCTGCGAGCAGCGCCGTCGAGCGCTGCCCTTCCAGCACGCCGGTCAGCCCGTTGCGCCAGGCGTCGAGCACACCTTCGCCAGGCTCGACCAGGCGGATCGCCGCGTCGGCCTTGCGCACCGCGCCAACCAGCGTCGTGGCGGCCTGCTCGTCCAGGTCGCGCACCGCATAGGGCAGCGCGATCGCGCCTTCGACGATCAGCCGTTCCAACAAACCGGACAGCCGGTTGGTTTCGGTCTTGCGCGCTTCGCCATAGCGGATGATGTCGGCAAGCGGCGGCACCGAGGCCAGCATCTCCAGGCATTCGCTGCTGTGCGCCGCGCGCGCCTCGAGCGCCGCAAGCCCGGCTCTCGCGGCTTCCGACAAATCCGCCGTGATGGCACTCTGGACAAGTGCCGCGAGCGTGTCGAGGCTGGCGGCTGCGCCGAGCATCTGGATCAGGCGGCCATTGGCAGCCTTTTCGATGGTCGGGCCATAGATCAGGTTTTCGACCAGGCGCACGGCATATTCCGGCTCCCAGGCGAGCGTCCATTTTTCGCGAAACGTGCCGCGGCTGCGGCCGACATCGGCCAGCCTACCCCACTGCACACCGAGCACATTCAGCCGGTGCAGCAAGGTCGAGCGAAACAGCCCGCTTTCGCTGCGCAAATCGACGGACAGTTCGCGCTCCAGCGCCTCCGGCTTCAGCCGCGCCGCCTTCTGGTTGCGTTGCAAATCCTCGATCAGCGGCGCCAGCGGCGTGTCGGGCGGAATCTCGCCGACATCGGCACCCAGCAGCAGCTCGGCCTCGACCAGCGCCCACAGCACCGCTTCGCCGTTGAACAGCGCCGCGATTGCCGCGTCGCGCAATTCCTCGAAACCGGGCTTCGGCCGCTCGCGAATGGCGGCGAGCGTGCGGGCCAGCCGCTCGGCCTCGATCAGCGACGCGGTCGAGACCAGATGACCCTTCGCCCGCAGCACCGCCGCGATCATCGCCAGCCACAGCGTCGCGGCATCGCGCCGACCGCGCGTGCGCCACAGATGCTTGCACCAGCCGGGCGCGACGACGCCGGCGCCATAGCCGTAGCCCAGCGCCAGGCGCGGTCCCGTCCACGGCGCCCATGTCATGATGCTTTTGCGCCGGGCAATTCCCTTGGTCAGCGCCTGGTCGTTCTTCTGCGTGTGCGCAGCCTGCAAAGCCGGCACGTGCCATGCGCCGCAGACGACGGCGATCGGTCCGTCGAACTCCTTGCGAGCGGCAGCGATTTCAAGGCGCATATGCGCTTCACGTTTGGCCTCGAACGGCCCGATCGTGCCTTCGCCATCGCGCAGTGTCGTCATCGCATCGGCGATGGCCGCGAAGATAGGCCCCGGCTGTGGGTTCTGCTCGATGATGTCGGCCCACCAGCTTTCACCGTCCTCATAGCCGGCGGCCGCAGCCAGCGTGCCGATCGGATCGCGGTGCGATGCCGTCTCGCCATCCTCACCGGTTTCATCCTTTTGCTCGGTATTGTCGGCCTCATCGGTCCTGTCGGCGCTATCCGTCGCCGTCGCGAACCGCGCCGACGATGGCAGGTCGATGAACCTGAGCGCCGCCTTGTTCTCCACCGCCCACACCGCCGCCTGGTATTCCGGCGAGAATTCGGCGAACGGCCAGAAGCTTGTCGCGGCCGGATCGTCATCGGGGTAGCAAAGCAGCGCCACCGGCGGCTGCATCTCCGGACGCGCCAGCAACGGCAGCAGCGCCGAAGCGTCGCTCGGCCCTTCGATCAGCACCGCGACCGGCTGCAGATCCCGCAGCGCCTGCACCAGGCTGTCGGCGGAGCCAGGCCCGTGATGGCGGATGCCGAAATAGGCGACGTCGCTCATGACCTCAGATCGCAGCGTTCAGCGCCGCGTAGTAACCGGCATAGTCCGGCCGCTTCTTGAGCACCGTTTCGAGATATTCCTCCAGCACCACCTTGTCCTGCACCGGGTCCTTGACGATGGCGCCGACAAGGCTGGCGGCGAGGCCTTCGGCGCCAAGCTTGCCATTGTCGAACCAGGCCGCCTGGCTGAGGCCGCCGACCATGGTGGCGATCGCCTCGGCGGTCGACAGCGAGCCCGAAGGCGTCTTCAGCGTCACCTTGCCGTCGGCGGTTGCGCCGGAGCGCAGCTCGCGGAAAATGGTCAGCACGCGGGCGATCTCCTCGCCGACATTCTTCGGCACCGGCAGGTCAAGCCCGCCAGCCATCTCGTCGACCCGCTTGGCGACGATCGCCACCTCTTCGGCCATGTCCTCGGGCAGCGGCAGCACCACCACGTTGAAGCGACGCTTCAGCGCCGAGGAGAGTTCGTTGACGCCCTTGTCACGGTTGTTGGCGGTGGCGATGATGTTGAAGCCGCGCTGGGCATAGATCGACGTGTTGAGCTCCGGGATCGGCATCATCTTTTCCGACAGCACGGTGATCAGCGTGTCCTGCACATCGGAGCCCATGCGCGTCAGTTCCTCAAGTCGGCAGAGCTTGCCGCTCTCCATGGCGCGGTAGAGCGGCGTCGGCACCAGCGCTTCCTGGCTCGGTCCCTTGGCCAGAAGCTGCGCATAGTTCCACCCATAGCGGATCTGGTTTTCGTCGGTGCCGGCCGTGCACTGCACGATCAGCGTCGAATTGCCCATGATGGCGGCGGCGAGATGTTCCGACACCCAGGATTTCGCGGTGCCGGGAACGCCGAGTAAAAGCAGTGCGCGATCGGTGGCGAGTGTTGCCACTGCCGTTTCCATCAGCCGGCGGCGGCCGACATATTTCGGCGATATCACGGTGCCGTCGCTTGCCTTGCCACCCAAGAGATAGGTCAGCACGGCCTTTGGCGATAGGCTCCAGCCTGCAGGTTTTTGCCGATCATCATTGCGCGCCAGCGCTTGCAGTTCGGACGCATAAGCCTGCTCGACGGGGAGGCGGATGACTGCGTTCATTGTGCTGTACTCCGGATTGTCATGTGTTGGTGAGGGCCGCGTTGAGGCGCAGCAAAGCGAGCGAAGCCGCCGCCGGCGGCATGCCGGCCGCGACAGTGTCGCCGATCAATCGTTCCGCCGTCGCCGCTGTGGCAAGGAAGCCTATCGTTTCCAGGACGTGATCCGCGCTTCGCTTCGCGGGTTCGTCATTCCCCGCGACCTTGGCACGCAGGACCGACAGCGCCTTGCCGTTCGTCAGGTCGCCCCACTCCACCCAGCCTGCTTCGGCGCCTTCGACCAGGTTGAGCGCTTCAAGGTTTTGCGCGTCGTTCAAGATCTGCCTGATCAGGGTACGCTTCCTGCCGCTGTCCAAACGCAACATGAGGTGGAAGACGAAAAGCGCCGGCTTGCCGCCCTCGGCGGCCAGCGCATCTGCCATCTGCGCCACCGTGGCATCGCTGCCGGACACCGCGACCATCCGGACGAGAGACAAATCCGCTTTGTCGTCGACACCGAATTGCCATGCGTCGATGAAATCGGACTCCGTCTTGCCGAAGCGCGCGGCAAGGTCGACCAGGTAACAGCTGGCAAACAATTCGATGCGACGATTTTCCTGCGCCGGCGACTTCAGCTTTGCCGGCGTATAGGTTGTGCGGCGGCGGATGAAACCGGATTTGCCTTCTGCGATGAAGGCGGCGAGTTCGGCAACAGGATCGTCGGTTCCGCCATCGCCGGCGCGGCCGTGCTCGCCCAGCCTTGCCAGCAGCCGCCCCGCCAGCTCCTGCACCTTGCCGGAGCGGTCGCTGGCCAGGCTTTTCAGGAACGGCGCGTCCGCGGACGAAAGGCCGAAATGCATGAGTTCGATCAGCGCAAGCCGAACTTCCGCCGGTTCGCCCGGCGCCTTGGCTTCGATCAGGTCCCGGGCCGCAGCCGAATCGCGGCGCCGCATCTCAGCCAGAGCGCTGCGACGCGCGGCGGGGTAGAAGTCATCCCAGTTCCGCACCGCCAGCTGCTCCTGCGGCGCAATCTTCAGCCCCTCCAAGCTAGCCTGCCAATCGATCCAGGGCGCATAGATGTCGGCGCTGTTCTGGTCTGATGCCGAAGGCATCCAGTCCATCGGGTGGAGCACGTAGCCTCGGCTGGCGACAAGTGTCGCGACGCGCGACTTGCGCCGCGCATCGGCGGCATTCTTCAGGGCAGCCCGCAACAGCGGCCGCAACCGCTCCGGCAGCAGCGGCAAGCCAAGCCTCGGCAGCGGCGGACGGCGCTTGAGCGCCTTCGGCGCAGCCGGCCGCAGGCCGACATCGAGCGCCTGCGCGGCGATCGCCAACAGCCGCCGCTCCCGCTCGTCCGGGCTTGCGCCGCCGGCGATTTCCTTCCACGCGGCTGGCGCCAGATCGAATGTCGTTCCGCCGGTGATCCAGCAGTCGCGCATCGTCGCCAGGCCGGTCTGTTCGAGCTCGTTCATGACAGATCGAGCCTCCCGAAGCCGCTTTGCGCGGCGAGCAGATCGAGCCGCGCGCCGTTCCATAGTGCTGCCGTGGCCGCAAGATCGAGCCCTAGCACAGTCTGATCGACGGTTCCGGCGACAGGCAGGGCGATCCCTTGCGGGTCGTGCGCCGCTTGCCACCAGGCCGCGCCGCGCTCATCGAGCAGGATCGCGCCTGCCGGCAGCATCAGCGGGCTATCCGTGGACCATGGCGCAGCGTCCTGTTGCGACGCATGGACCGCGAGTGGATCCTTGATTGCGCCCGGCCCGAAATCGGGCCAGGCGCCGGACGCGACATCGCCCTTGCGCTCCGCCACCAGCGCGCGCAGCGGCTGGCGCGCGGGATAGAACACCAGCCTTGCATCGAACCGGTCGCCGGGCGTGAACGCCGCCGAGCGGCGGCCGGCCGAGGCGGGAAAGAAATCGAGCAGCAGGGCAAATTGCGGTGTCGGGCTTTTGAGATCGAGCAACCAGGTCGAATGGCTGACAAGGCCGTCGCGGCGGGTCTCGATCTTCTCGCCGATGACTTCCCACTGGCTGTCGACCTGTTTTGCATCGGGATTGGCCAGCAGCTGGTCGCGGGTCTCGGATGCCGACACCAGTCGCTTCAGTTCGGGATCGTCGGGCGCCGAGCGCCAGGCCTTGGCCAGCAGCACCAGTTTGCCGAGTTCGCGGATCGCTGCATCCGGTCGTTCCTCGCTGCGTAATGCCAACAACCGCGCCGGGATTTCGTCGATGCGTCCGGCAAGCGCTGTTGCCTTCATGTCGACCAGCCGCGCGGCGATCCGGCGGCAGCGCTCGCTGCTGGCATCGGCAAAGGCGGAGAGGCCGAGCCGCAACTGATCGGCGATCCACTGGTCGAGTTCGTCCAGCCCTCCCGCCACCGCTGTCCGCGTGTCTTCCGCCCGCTTGCGCTGCGCCGCCTCGCGGCGCTCTGCTGCGGCAGCGTCCTCGATTACAGTGTCTTCGTCGGGCTGCGAGGCCTCGCCGATGCTCTTGCCGGACGCGCCGGCCCCGGCGCCCGGCTTTGCAGCGGCCGGCTGGGCTGTCGTCTTCCGACGCCGGCCAAGCCAGTCATTCACCCAATCCGGCGTCGATTCGGCTGATGTGAAGCTGGCCGGCGCGGTGGCGGCAATCCACATCAGCGCCAGCGTGTGCTTGCACGGAAATTTTCGCGACGGGCAGGTGCATTTGTAGCCGTGGTCGCCAGTGTCGACCACGGTCCGATAGGGGTTGGAGCCGGAGCCCTGGCATTCCCCCCAGATCAGCGCCTGCTGCTCGTTCTTTTCCAGCCGCGGCCAGTTCGAGCGCTTGGTCAGCTTCGAGGCGGCGCTCAGCGACGCCTGATCGGGGGCCAGCGCCTCGATGGTTTTCAGGTCGAATTCCAAGCCGCGCCTCTCGTACCCCAATCATGCCTGGCATCAGTATAGGATGCCGTTTGTGAAGGATTGTTGCGGCCCCGGCAAGAGTTCAAAAGCGTCGCTCAGTACAGCGGTCTGGCCATATGCCGGGGCGTTGGCCATTGCGTGGTGATGTTGGGTTGCACCGGCCGTTCGAGATAGGTCGACAGCACGACATAGCTCCGCGTCGAGGTGACGCCGGGCGTCTCGTAGAGCCGTGCCAGCAGCCCTTCGAGCGCCCGTGTATCCTCGGTGCGAACCTTGAGCAACATGCAGGTGTCGCCGGCGACCGAATGGATCTCCTCGACTTCCGGGTATTGGGAAACTGCCATCAGCTCCGGCGTCTTGCCCCAGCCCGTGGTGTCGACATGCACGAAGGCGAGCAGCGGTTTCTTGACTGCGTTGGGGTCGATGATGACAGCCGTGCCGCGAATAGCGCCGCTGCGCCGTAGCCGCTTCACCCGTTCATGCGCTGCCGGCGGCGACAGGCAGACCCGCTCGCCGAGCTCGGCGTAGCTGATCGTGGCGTCGTCGACCAGAACGCCTAATATTTTTCGGTCGGTGGCATCCAGCTCCCGGGGCGCAGGCTTGTTCAGCGGAATGCCATCTGTTTCTTCATCCATACTGGAATTCCTTGTTGTTGCGGAATTTAGTTCGGTCATTATGCCTCGATGACGAACACGCATCAAGCAGCATCCCTTCACCAGCCGATCCCGGCGCTGGCCTATCTCCTGACCGGCTGCATTGCCGTCATCGGCTCGAACTCGCTGGTCCTGGGTCCGATCGCCCCGGCGGTCGCCGCTTCCTTCGGCACCAGCGTGCCGGCGGTGATGGCCGCGTCGGCTGCCTTCGGTCTCGGCACCTCGGCGAGCGCGCTGTTTCTTGCCCGCTACATCGACGGCATCGGCGCCCGCCGCATGCTGCAGGGCGCGCTGCTGTTGCTGGCGGCGGCACTTCTCGCCAGTGCTTTGGCGCCGACGGTGATCATGCTGGTCGCGGCCCAGGCGATCGCCGGCATCGCCGCCGGCGTCGCCATGCCGGCCATCTATGCCAGTGCGGCGGCGATCGCGCCGCCCGGCCGCGAAAGCGGCACGATCGGCGTCGTGCTGACCGGCTGGACGGTGTCCATGGTGGCCGGCGTCTCGCTGTCGGCCGTGCTTGCCGACCTCGTGCACTGGCGCGCCGTCTTCGCTGCGGTGGCGGTGCTTTCGGCCATTGCGCTCGCCGCCTTGTCGATGACCGCACTCAGTGACGTCAGGAAGAGTGGCCCGGCGCCGACGCCGTTCGGTGCGCTGGCCATTCCCGGCATCGTGCCGCTGCTCATCGCCTGCACCGCCTTCATGACCGCTTTTTACGGCGTCTACGGCTATCTCGGCGATCATCTGCACCAGGATCTCGGTCAGCCCGTCAGCGCCAACGCGCTGGCTGCACTCGCCTATGGCGCCGGCTTCGGCACCGCGGCCTTTCTAGATGGCATCATCGACCGCATCGGCGCGCGGCGCGTCATGCCTTTCGCCTATCTGCTGGTCGCTGTCGTCTATGTCGCGATCGCGCTCACAAGCAGCAATTTCGCGCTGATCCTGGCCATGATCGCCATATGGGGCCTTGCAAATCATTTCGGCCTGAACGTGCTGGTGATGCGCCTCACTGCGCTCGATCCGTCGCGTCGCGGCACCATCATGGGCCTGAACAGCTCGGTCACCTATCTCGCCGTCTTTATCGGCACCACCAGCTTCGGGCCGCTTTATTCGACATTCGGCTTTGCCGCCTGCGCCATCGTCGCCGCCTTGCTGATGCTGATCGCTGCAGCAGCGGGGAGCTGGCGTTCGCCATAGGCCATCCAATCGTAAGCGTCTGCGGCAAGGCTTGCGTCCCTGTCACGTCCTTCGCTAGAGATTCGGCTCACCATGCGAGCCGTATCGGGATGAAAACGACGCTTGAGACCACCGCCGAGCCCTTGGCCGAGGACCTCGCCTTCCTGGCCGAACGGCTGGCGGCGTTCAATGACAGCGATGTCGGCGCGTCCGGCCGCAAGCAGCTCGCCGTCTTCGTGCGCGACGAGGGGGGCGCCGTCGTCGCCGGCATTTCGGGCTACACCGCCTGGGGCTGGCTCTATGTGCAGTGGCTGTGGGTCGATGAACGCCTGCGCGGCCGGCATATAGCCAACGACATGCTGGACGCCGCTGAGCGCGAGGCAGTGGCGCGCGGGTGCCGGAACGCCTGGATAGATACGTTCAATCCTGTTGCGGCAAAAGTCTATGAGCATCAGGGTTACCGGCGTTTCGGCGAACTGCCGGATTTTCCCGTCGGCCGCAGCCGCATCTTCCTGCAGAAGAAGCTGCCGTCCTGATCAGCCCGCCAACCGCCCGCCTTGCAGCGGCCGCGGCGCACCTGTGGTGCTCGGGAACGAAATCGGCAGGCCGCGCAAAACGCGCACCGCGAGGAAGGCAAAGCATTCGGCTTCGACCGCATCGCCCTTCCAGCCCAGCGTTTCGGCTTGCACCACCTCGACGCCGGCGCGGTGGCCAAGCATCGCCATCATCGTCGGATTGTGCCGGCCGCCGCCGCTGACCGCCAGCCGCTTCGGCCGGCGCGGCAACAGGTCGAGCGCCTTGCCGACGGCCGAGACGGTGAAGGCCGTCAGCGTCGCCGCGCCATCCTCGACGCCAAGCCCGTCAGCCATATCAGCGGTGAAGTCGAAACGGTCGAGCGATTTCGGGTAGGGCTTGATCAGATAAGGGTGCTCAAGCAATCTGGCCAATCTCGCCTCATCGACCGTCCCGGCCGCACCCAGTGCGCCGTCACGGTCCATCTCACCGAGACCCTTCGCCTTGATGAAATCATTGAGCGGCGCGTTGGCCGGGCCGGTATCGAAGGCGACGATGTTATCCTTGCCGTCCCACCAGGTGATGTTGCCGACACCGCCGAGATTGAGCACGGCGGTATCGCCACTGGCATCGGCCTCCTTCAACAGCGCGGCGTGATAGGCGGCAGCCAGCGGCGCACCCTGGCCGCCGGCGCGCACATCGGCCGAGCGGAAGTCGTAGGCGACCTTGGCGCCGAGTATCGAATGCATCAGCTCGCCGTCGCCCAGCTGGCGCGTATCGCCGCGCCGTCCTGGCTGCGGGGCGCGATGCAGCACGGTCTGGCCGTGGAAGCCGATGACGCCGATATCGGCCATGGTCAGGCCGTAGCTTTCGACGAGATCTTTCACCGCAGCCGACTGCGCTCGCGTCAGCGCCGCCTCGGCTTCGGCAAAGATCGCCGGCTCCGGCCCGTCGAAATTCCACACCCGGGCCTGGCGCAGCGTCTCCTCCAGCAAGGCGCGGATCGCTGCGGGGTAGGGGGCCAGCGTATAGGTGCCGAAATCGGCTATGCGCTCGCCATCGGTCTTGATCAGCGCGACGTCGATATTGCCGTCAAGCACGGTGCCGGTCATCAGGCCGACGGCCCAGATTGGTTCCATGGTCGATTCCCTTGCGACACCGTTTGCGATTCCAACGGGAATCACGTGTCGGACGGATTGGCCCGCCAGGCAAGACCTTGGCCGACGCCGATGCTTCGAACTTGCCGGCAGCGTTTTTCACCGAACGGCGAAAATCGAGCAACCCTGTTCTTGTCTCTTGCCGCTCAAGACGCCAGCTATGTGACAAGCGACACCGGCATCGGGCCGAACGTCTATACGCAGAATCGTCAGGGAGAATGAGATGGCATCCGAAGTTGCAGTGATCGCCGGCGCGGGCGCAGGCCTGAGCGCCTCGTTGGCGCGTCTTCTTACCAAAGAGGGCTATCGCGTCGTGCTGGCCGCCCGCAACACGGCCAAGCTGGCGGCGCTGGTCGAGGAGACCGGTGCGCTGGCCGTCGAAACCGACGTCGCCGATCCCGCTTCGGTCGCCGGCCTCTTCGAGGCGGCTGATAAGGTCGGCCCTCTGGCGCTTGCCGTCTTCAACGCCAGCGGCCGCACGCGCGGCCCGATCGCCGAGGTCGATCCCGATGCCGTCAAGCAGGCGCTGCTGGTCGGCGCCTATGGCGGCTTCCTGGTCGGCCAGCAGGCGACGCGGCGGCTGCTTGCGCGCGGCTCCGGCTCGATCCTGTTCACCGGCGCGTCCGCCAGCATCAAGGGTTTTCCCGGCTCCGCCGGCTTTGCCATGCCGAAATTCGGCCTGCGCGGCCTGGCGCAGTCGATGGCGCGCGAACTTGGCCCGAAGAACATCCATGTCGCGCATTTCATCATCGACGGCCAGATCGAGCCGGTCGGGAAGAAGCCGGAACGGCCCGATAGCCAGCTGTCGCCCGATGCGATCGCGCAGACCTATCTGGCAACCCACCGCCAGCATCGCAGCGCCTGGAGCTTCGAGGTCGAGCTACGGCCCTTTGTCGAGACGTTCTGAGAGACCGTTTGGAAATTCTACTCCGGCGGCCATCTGATGGCGTTTTCTGCGCTACTACAGCGCCGCGAGTCCTTTTGGACGCGCAAAGGACGCTGTAGCACTTTGATTTTGCGCATGATCCTTTCCGAAAATCGATTTCGATTTTCGGGGTCATGCGGTGCTCATGGACTTATGTCCACTCCGCTCCGGTTCTCGAAACACCACCATATGCCGGCGGACTTGGCGACCTCGCCATCCGCTACGGCTACCAGCGCTTCGAGACCAGCGTCATGGTCGCCGTGGTCATCGTGCTGATCATCCTCGTCTGCGGCATCCAGTGGGTCGGCGACCGTCTGGTTGCCAGGCTGGACCGCCGCGGATGAGCACGTTGGAACGTTATTTGCCTGCAGGCTGCAAAAATCAGCGCCGGCGTTCTTCATTCGCCTCGAGATTGGATTGCGCATTGCTTTGATTGGACCAGTCTGCGTGCCACCGTGACAGCGGGGCCGGCAAACAAGGAGCTTGACCATGCCCAGGATCGTACCCGTGCTCGATCTCAGCCGTCTCGAACAGGGCGCTTCCGAGCGACGAACGTTTCTGTTCGACCTGCGCACGGCCGCGCGCGACGTCGGCTTCTTCTATTTGACCGGCCACGGCATATCGGCCGCCGATACGACGGACGTGCTCGACGCCTCGCGCCGGTTCTTTGCCCTGCCGGAAGCCGACAAGCTGGCCATCGAAATGGTCAAGTCCTCGCAGTTCCGTGGCTATACGCGCGCCGGCGGCGAACTGACCAAGGGCAAGGCCGACTGGCGCGAACAGCTCGACATCGGCGTCGAACGCCCCGCCATCGCGCAAGGCCCCGGCGTGCCCGCCTGGACGCGGCTGCAAGGGCCGAACCAGTGGCCGGCAGCACTGCCCGAGCTGAAGCCGGCGCTGCTGGCCTGGCAGACCAAGGCAACCGCCGTGGCGATCCGGCTGCTCAGGGCTTTCGCCTTGTCGTTGGACCAGGCCGAGGACGCCTTCGATCCGATCTACCGGGGCGAGCCCAACCATCGCATGAAGATCGTGCGTTACCCCGGCCGTGACGCGACCGGCGACGACCAGGGCGTCGGCGCGCACAAGGATGGCGGCTTCCTGACCTTGTTGCTGCAGGACGAAAACAAGGGGCTGCAGGTCGAATATGACGGCAGCTGGGTCAATGTCGATCCGTTGCCAGACACGCTGGTGGTCAACATCGGCGAACTGCTCGAACTGGCCTCGAACGGCTATCTCAGGGCAACAGTCCACCGCGTGCTGACCCCGCCGGCCGGTGTCGAGCGGATTTCGGTTCCGTTCTTTTTCAGCGCCCGTCTCGATGCCACGATCCCGCTGCTCGACCTGCCCGAGGAGCTGGCGGCCGAGGCGCGCGGGCCAGCCAGCGATCCCGACAATCCGCTGTTTCGCAATGTCGGCACCAATGTGCTGAAAAGCCGCCTGCGCTCCCATCCCGACGTGGCGCGCCGGCACTATGCCGATCTGTTGGAGACCGGCGCGTCGGCTTAAGTCTGTCGAAGGGAGGAACGGAATTTCTGGATTCAGGGTTCTTTTTAGAACGCCGTTCGTCGCAAACCGCTATTGAGACGCCCATATAACAAACATCGTTCGGCGGTTTCCTCCCATTCCGCTGGACGGTGTTCCCCTCTGAAGGTTCTTGACCTTCTATTTTGGCCGGGCCGCTTTCGCGCCCGGCCTTTCTTTATCCAAGGGTCTGCCGATTCACGAGGCAGCACCCTCAACGGCGATTTAAAACGTTTGCAATTTTCTCAGAGGGCATTACAAACGTTTCAACTGCTCGTCCGGGAGGAACGATTGTCAACGCGCGTCACCACGCTGAAGGAGCTTGCGGCGAGCCTCGACCTGTCGATCACGACGGTGTCGCGGGCGCTTGCGGGGCATGAGCAGATCGCGCTGAAGACACGCGAGCGTGTCGCGCACGCCGCGCGCCAGGCCGGCTACGTCCCCAACACCGCGGCGCGAACGCTTGTCTCCGGCCGCAGCGGCTTTGTCGGTCTGGTGCTGCCGGTCAGAGGCCCGAACCTGGTCGATTCCTTCCTCGGCGAGTTCGTCACCGGGCTTGGCGAAGGGCTGGTGTCGCATGGCGCCGACCTCATCCTTGCCACCGCCGCCCTTGGCCATTCCGAACTGTCGGTGCTGCGCCATGTCGTCGAGTCCGGACGCGCCGACGGCGTCGTCGTCACCCGCATCGCCGAGGTCGACGAGCGGCTTGCCTATCTGCGCCAGCGCGGCTTTCCCTTCGTCGCCCATGGCCGGCTGCTCGATGGCGACTTTGCCTACAACTGGCTCGACACCGATGGCGCGCATGCCTTCGGTGAGGCCTTTGACATGCTCTACGATCTCGGTCACCGCCATTTCGGCCTGGTGACGATTTCCGAGCCGATGACCTTCCGGCATCTGCGGCAGGACGGCCTCGCTGCCGCCATCGGCCGCCGCGGCGATCCATCCGTGCGCCTCGACGTGGCGACGGCGCCGCGCTTCGACCGCGGCGCCCGCATCCAGGCGGTCAATCGCATGCTGCAGCAGCCCGAGCGGCCGACCGCTATCATCGCCTTGTTCGACGAACTGGCGCTGACAGTGATGGAGGAGGCGGCGCGCGCCGGCCTCAGCGTGCCGCGCGATCTCTCGGTCATCGGCTTCGACAATGTCGTCGCCTCGGCCTATGCGCCGCCAGGCCTCACCACTTTCGACGCCTCGATCCGCCAGTGCGCACGCGAGATCGCCGACATGCTGCTCACCGTTATCGCCGAAAAGCCTGCCGCACCGCTGACGCGGCTGATCCGGCCGACGCTGGTGCCGCGGGCGAGCCACGGACCTGCACCAGTGCATGTCGCCCAAAAGTGACCTCGATTTTGGGACGACGACATGCACGAAACAAAGACAAGAAGCTGACGCCGCAACGACGGCGCATATCCAGGGAGGAAGACAATGATGAAAATGTTGAGGACATTGGCGGGCGCCGCACTGGCGCTGTCGCTCGCCGCGGGCGGCGCGCAGGCGCAGCAGGTACTGTTCTGGTCGACGCAGGCGCGTCCGGTCGAAGAAACCCAGAAGATGCGCGACGAGGTGCTGAAAGGCTTTGATGGCGCCGTCGACTACCAGGTCGCCGAGGACGGTCCCTGGCTCACCCGCCTGCAGGCCGAACTGCAGGCCGGCACCGGCACCATCGGCCTGCTTGGCGGCTTGCATGGCGACTTCTCCACCGTCGGCGCCAACCTTGTCGATCTCTCAGCTGTCGATGTCGGCGGCGTCAAGGTCAACGAGGCCTACAGGAAGCTCGGCATGCTCGGCACCGGCGAGCAGAAATACATGCCGTGGATGCAGGCGACCTATCTGATGGCCGCCAACAAGCAGGCGCTGCAATATCTGCCCGCCGGCACCGACCTCAACACCATCACCTATGACCAGCTGATCGAATGGTCGAAGAACATCGCCGAGAAAACCGGTTCGCCGAAATTCGGTTTTCCCGCTGGTCCGAAGGGGCTGAAGCACCGCTTCTTCGAAGGGTTTCTCTACCCGTCCTACACCGGTTCGATGGTGACCAAGTTCCGCTCGCCGGAGGCCGAGACCGCCTGGAACAAGTTCAAGGAGCTATGGCAGTACACCAACCCGAATTCGACCAACTATGCCTTCATGCAGGAGCCGCTGCTGTCGGGTGAAGTCTGGGTGGCGTTCGACCATGTCGCGCGGCTCGCCGATGCCTTCAACCAGAAGCCGGACGAGTTCGTCGCCTTCCCGGCGCCTGCGGGTCCGGCCGGCCGCGGCTTCATGCCGGTGGTGGCCGGTGTCGCCATTCCAAAAACCTCGCCGGACGTCGACAAGGCCAAGGCTCTGGTAGCCTATATGCTGAAGCCGGAGACGCAGATCGCGACGCTGAAAGCGACCAATTTCTTTCCGGTCGTCGACGTCAAGCTGCCCGATGACATGCCGGCCTCGGTCAAGGCTTTCGGCCCGGCGATCGCCACTATGACCGGCGCGCCCGACGCGCTGCCGGCGCTGCTGCCGATGGGGCTTGGCGATCTCGGCGGCAAGTTCAATCAGGTCTACACCGACTCCTTCGAGCGCATCGTGCTCGGCGGCGAGGACGTGCATGGCGTGCTCGAAGAGCAGGCGGCGGCACTCAAGGCGATCATCGACCAGGCCAAGGCGCCCTGCTGGGCGCCGGACAAGCCATCCACGGGCGCCTGCCCGGTCGAATAGAATCCTCCCAAGGGGGCGTCCGGAGTTTGTTGCACTCCGGGCGCCCTGACCGCAGCATCGTAAGGACAACACCATGCATGGGAAGGCTCTGCCCTATCTGCTGCTGATGCCGGCGACCCTGTTCCTGTGCGTCTTCTTCCTCTACCCGTTCGTGCTGGTCGCCTTCGAGGCGGTGACCCGCGACGGCACCTTCACCCTAGACAATTTTCGCACCATGGCCGGCAGCTGGAAGTTCCCGGTCACTGTACGCAACACGCTGCTGCTGGCAGCCATCGTCGTGCCGATCCAGCTCGTCATGGCGCTGCTGATGGCGTCGGTGGTGTCGCGGCTGGAGACCGGGCGCAGTGCAGCGCTCTATATCTTCGCCATTCCGCTCGGCATTTCCGATCTCGCCGCCGGCCTGATCTGGCTCGCCATCTTCGACCAGTCCGGCTTCCTCAACACGCTGCTCTCGCATCTCGGCGTCGTCGACCGTCCCATCATGTTCCTCGGCTACCAGAGCAAGCTCACCATCTTCATTGCCGTGGCTCTGGCCGAGATCTGGCGCGCCACCGCCATCATGATGGTCATCCTCGTCGCCGGCATGGGGCTGATCCCCAAGGAATATTACGAGGCGGCCGAAGTGTTCGGCGCCGGGCCGTGGAAGCGCTTCGTGCGCATCACGCTGCCACTGCTGCGCCCCAGCCTGCAGACGGCGATCATCCTGCGCGTCATCCTCGCCTTCGAGGTCTTCGCCGTTGTCGCAGCCCTTGGCGGCACCAACCTGCCGGTGCTGATGGGCGAGACCTACAACTGGCAATTCACCTTGCAGGATCGCAATGTCGCCGCCGCCTCGGCGCTGCTCATCCTCGCCATCTCGATCGGCTTCACGCTGTTCTTCCTCAGGGTGCTGCGTGTGCCCAAAGAGGCGCGCATATGAGTGCGGTCACGCAAACCCCAACAGCCGCGAACACCGATGCCCGCAAGGCCGGCGACTGGCTGCTTGTCGCCACGGCCATTCTGCTCAGCGTCTGGGTACTGCTGCCGATCTATCTCCTGATCGTCAACGCGCTGTCGTCGCCGGATCAGGTGACCGCTTTCCCCAAGCGTTTTTTCCCCGCCTTCGATCTCGGCAGTCTGTCTTTCTTCGTCAATTTCGCCGGTGTCGCCAAAGCGTTGTGGAACTCGGTTCTCGTCGCCACGCTGACGATGATCCTGTCGATCGGCTTCGGCGCGCCGGCCGGCTACGCGCTGTCGCGTTTCGATTTTCCGGGCAAGGGCACGTTCCGTTTCCTGGTGCTGATGACGCGGGCTTTCCCGCTGCCGCTGTTGGCATTGCCGCTGGCGGTGATGTTCATCCGCACCGGCCTCGACGACACCGCGATCGGCCTGGCGCTGGTCCACACCACGCTGGCGCTGCCTTTCGCCGTGCTGATCACCTTCTCGCTGTTTTCCGGCATTCCGGTCGAACTGGAGGAGGCCGCCTGGACGCTTGGCTGCACCAGGCTGCAGGCGTTTCGCAAGGTGATCCTGCCGCTGGCATTGCCCGGCATCGCCGCGTCGGCCGTATTCGCCTTCACCATCTCCTGGAACGAGGTGTTCGCCGCCGCCGTGCTCACCATCGAGAACCGCACGCTGACTGCATTCCTTTTGCAGAGCCTCGGCGAGTCGCCGCTCTATCTCAAATTCGCCGGTGGCGCGGCTCTGGTCGTGCCGGCGCTGATCTTCATCTTCGCCGTCCGCAAATATCTGTTCGCCATGTGGGGGATCGCCAACCGATGACACGCGACACGGAGAAGGCTCATGGCTGAAATCGCGATCAAGGGCGTCGCCAAGCGCTTCGGTGGCTTCACCGCTTTGCATCAGGTCGATCTCAGCATCGCCGACCAGGAATTCATGGTGCTGCTCGGCGCCTCCGGCTGCGGCAAGACCACGCTGCTGCGCATCGTCGCCGGGCTGGAGACACCGAGCCAGGGCGAGGTATGGATCGGCGGCCGCCGCGTCGACCATCTGCCGCCTCGGGAGCGCGGCATCGCCATGGTGTTCCAGAATTACGCCGTCTTCCCGCATCTGACCGTGTTCGAAAACATCGCCTTCGGCCTGCGCATGAAGAAGCTGCCTCAGGCCGATGTCGAGCGCCGCGTCAACCGCACCGCCGAGCTCATGCATATCGAGCAACTGTTGAAGCGCTACTCAGGCCAACTGTCCGGCGGCCAGCGCCAGCGAGTCGCGGTCGCCCGCGCGCTCGCCATGGAGCCCGACGTCATCGTGATGGATGAGCCGCTGTCGAACCTCGACGCGCTGCTCAGGCTCGAAATGCGCGCCGAGCTCAAGGGTGTGCTGGCGGCGTCGAAGACCACCACCATCTATGTCACCCACGACCAGGTCGAGGCGATGAGCCTCGCCGACCGCATCGCCGTCATGCATCAGGGCCGCATCGTGCAGGCAGCGTCACCGGTCGAGGTTTACCGCAACCCGGCCGCCCGCTTCGTCGGCTCCTTCATAGGCAACCCGCCGATGAATTTTATTCCGGCGACCAAGGCCGCAAACGGCAGCTGGAGCGTCGCCGGGCTGACGCTGCCCGGTCCGAAATCGGACAGGCAGAAAATCGAATTCGCCATCCGCCCCGAAGACGTCGATGCCGGCAGCGAGGGCCTGCACGCCACCGTGCGCGTCATCGAGCCTCTTGGGCCGCACACGCTGGTCACTTGCGATGTCGAGGGCGGCCTGTTCCGCGCCATCCTGGAATCGAATGCCAGCGTCAAGGTCGGCGAGCAGCTGCGCCTGGCGCCCAAACCCGACCGCATCCGCTGGTTCGATCCCGAAACCACCAACGCCCTTTGAACCAGAAAGACGAATGCCTTTCATGACTTCACTTGCTGGCATGACTTCTCTAGCCGTCGACGAAACCATCGCCCGCGCCGTCGAGGTGCTCAGGGAAAACGACCAGGGCGCCTACACCATCCCGACCAAGGGCCTCTATCCCTTCCAGTGGAACTGGGATTCCTGCCTGACCGCGCTTGGTCTCGCTCACTACGATGAGGCGCGCGCCTGGACCGAGATCGACACGCTGTTCGCGCATCAATGGCCGGACGGCATGGTGCCGCACATCGTCTTCCATGTCTGGAACGACGGCTATTTTCCCGGGCCCGATGTCTGGCAAACCAATCGTCCGACCGCGACCTCCGGCATTACCCAGCCTGCCGTCGCCGGCTTTGCCGTACGCCGCCTGTTCGACCGCGCCAGGGACAAGGAACTGGCGGCGCAGGGGGCGCGAGCACTGCTGCCGAAGATCGATGCCTGGCACCGCTGGTTCTACGAGAACCGCGACCCCAAGGGCGAAGGACTGGTCGCCATCATCCACCCTTGGGAGTCCGGCCGCGACAATTCGATCGACTGGGACGATGCCTTCGAGCGCGTGCCGACCGAAGGCGTCGAGCCCTATACACGCCGTGACACGCTGCACGCCGATCCGGAGCATCGCCCGACGAAAGATCAGTACGACCGCTATCTTTGGCTGCTACAGCATTTTCGCGCACTCGGCTGGGACAATGTCAGGCTGCATGACGCCTCGCCGTTCCAGGTCGTCGACCCTGGCTTCAACGCCATCCTGATCCGTGCCTGCGCCGATCTTGCCGATCTCGCCGAGGCGCTCGGCGAACCGAAGATAGCGGAAGCCAACCGCGCGCGCGCCAAAAAGGGTCTGGCCGCAATGGAGCGGCTGTGGAGCGAGGCGCACGGCCAATATCTCTGTCTTGACCGCGTCACCGGAAAACTGATCGACAGCGCCTCGGTTGGCGGCATTTTGGCCGCCTTTGCGGCAATTCCAGAACCTCGCGCGGCGGCGCTCGCGGCACGCGTCGAGCGTCTTGCCGGCAGAGCGCGCTACGTCGTGCCGTCACATGATCCCGACGATCCGCGCCTCGACGCCAAGCGCTACTGGCGCGGCCCGGTCTGGCTGGTGGTCAACTACATGATCGCCGACGGCCTCACTGCTGCCGGCCATGGCGACGTCGCCCGGCGCATCACGCAGTCCAGTCTCGACCTGATCGGCGAGAGCGGCTTTGCCGAGTATTACGATCCGCTCACCGGCGCCCCCCTCGGCGGCGGCCGCTTCACCTGGACGGCGGCGATGGTGATCGAGTTTTTGCGAGCGCCACCACTCTTGCCTTCTCCCCTCGTGGGAGAAGGTGGATCGGCGCGATAGCGCCGAGACGGATGAGGGGTGTTCCAGGGAACACCAACGTCTCACTCCGCTGGAACACCCCTCATCCGACCTCGCTTCGCGAGGCCACCTTCCCCCCACAAGGGGGAAGGGAAGGACGCGTCACCTCACCCGAACTTCGGATCAAGACTCCCCGACTTATACCGCTTGGCCATCTCGGCGACCGGCAGCGGCTTGATCTTCTGCGCGTTGCCGGCGGTGCCGAACTGCTCGAAGCGCTCCTTGCACAGCTTCCTCATCGCGGCCATGGCCGGGGTCAGATATTTGCGCGGATCGAACTCGCTCGGGTTCTCGGTCAGCACCTTGCGGATGGCGCCGGTCAGCGCCATGCGGTTGTCCGTGTCGATGTTGATCTTGCGCACGCCGTGCTTGATGCCGCGCTGGATTTCTTCCACCGGCACGCCCCAGGTCGGCTTCATCTGGCCGCCATATTTGTTGATGATCTCCTGCAGGTCTTCCGGCACCGAGGACGAGCCGTGCATCACCAGATGCATGTTGGGCAGGCGGCGGTGGATCTCCTCGATGACGTTCATCGCCAGCACGGCACCGTCCGGCTTGCGCGAGAATTTATAGGCGCCGTGGCTGGTGCCCATGGCCACGGCAAGCGCATCGACATGGGTGTCTTTGACGAACTCGACCGCCTGCACCGGATCGGTCAAAAGCTGGTCATGGCTGATCGCGCCTTCGACGCCATGGCCGTCTTCCTGCTCGCCGCCGCCGCTCTCCAGCGAGCCGAGCACGCCGATCTCGCCTTCCACCGAGACACCGCCCCAATGCGCCATGTCGACGACGCGCCGGGTGATGCCGGAATTATAGGCATAGTCGGCCGGCGTCTTGCCGTCTTCCTTCAGCGAGCCGTCCATCATCACCGAGGTGAAGCCGTACTGGATCGCGGTGACGCAGGTGGCTTCGTTGTTGCCGTGGTCGAGATGCATGCAGACCGGGATGTCGGGGTGGATTTCGACTAGCGCGTCGATCAGCTTGGCCAGCACCACATCATTGGCGTAGGCGCGGGCGCCGCGGCTTGCCTGCAGGATGACCGGCGACTTGGTCTCCTCGGCCGCCTCCATGATGGCGAGGCCCTGTTCCATATTGTTCATGTTGAAAGCGGGTACGCCGTAGCCGTATTCGGCGGCGTGGTCGAGCAATTGTCTCAGTGTTATGCGAGCCACCCAATGGTCTCCCGTATCTGGTTTCAAGCGCAACGTCGCGGGCCGGCCGGTTGCCGGCCCGATGCTTCTGGCCGGATTTCGCCGGAACCGCAACCGTCAGCGGCCATCGAGGCCGCAATTCTTGTTGCAGGGCTGAAATCCGGCCATTTTTCATTGGATCACGCCGCGATCAGCTCCCGCGCCGCCAGGATCTGCACGCAGGCATTGGCCGCTTCCTTGCCCTTGACGGTGAAGTGCTCGAAGAAGAAGCGGTGATGCTCGGCGCTGTCATGATAATTGTGCGGCGTCAGCACCGCCGACAGCACCGGCACGCCGGTCGACAGCTGCACATTCATCATGCCGTCGAGCACGGCGCCGGCCACGAAGTCATGGCGATAGATGCCGCCATTGACGACGAAGGCGGTGCCGAGGATCGCGGCGTAGCGGCCGGTCGCAGCCAGTGTCTTGGCGTGCAGCGGGATTTCGTAGGCGCCCGGTACGTCGAACACATCGATGGCGAAGCGCCCGCCGCCGAGCGTGCTGAGTTCCGCCTCGAAGGCCTGCACGCACTGGTCGACGATATCGGCATGCCAGCGCGCGCGAATGACGGCGATGCGGTCAGTTTCATAGTCTTTTGGGGAATGCTGATTCATGGGTCCATCCTTCCGTTTCGAACCAGAATCAGGACGCACGATACGAAATCCGGCCCGCGCGAGCGGTCCGTCTTCCGTTTCGTTCTCTTCCATCCGGACTGTGACCGTCGGCTCCGGAATCACACCGGATCTGCTGACCCTCCTGTTGCCAGGAGGCGCTCGCGGGCTTGGGACGAAACCCTTACCGCCGGTGGGGACTTTCACCCCGCCCTGAGAACATTAACGGAGGGAGATATGGAGGGGCGGGAAGGTGCTGTCAATTGGCGACTGGCCAATCTCCCCCACGAGGGGGGAGATCAGCCAATTATCCGCGCTCCGGGAACATCGCCTTCAGCCCTTCACGCGACGCCTTGGCCACGCCGCGCTCTGTGATCAGCCCCGTCACTAGCCGCGCCGGCGTCACGTCAAACGCCGGGTTCGCTGCAGGCGTCGCATCCGGCGACACGCGCACCTGCGCAATCTTGCCGTCCGCCATCTTGCCCCAGACAAGCGAGACCTCGTCACCCGACCGTTCCTCGATCGGAATCTCGGCCAGCCCATCACCCACCGTCCAGTCGATGGTCGGCGAGGGCAGGGCGACATAGAAGGGAACATTATTGTCGGCGGCGGCGAGCGCCTTGAGATAGGTGCCGATCTTGTTGCAGACATCGCCATTGGCTGTGGTGCGGTCGGTGCCGACGATCACCATGTCGATTTCGCCATGCTGCATCAGATGGCCGCCGGCGTTGTCGACGATCAGCGTGTGCGGCACGCCGTGGCCGGCCATCTCCCACGCGGTCAGTTGGGCACCCTGGTTGCGCGGCCGCGTCTCGTCGACATAGACGTGGACCGGGATGCCGGCCTCGACAGCCAGATAGATCGGCGAGGTCGCGGTGCCGTAGTCGACGGTCGCCAGCCAGCCGGCATTGCAATGGGTGAGGATGTTCACCGGCTCGCCCGGCTTCTTGCGCGCAGCGATCTCCTTGATGACTTTCAGGCCGTTCTCGCCGATGGCGCGGTTCAGCCCGACATCCTCGTCGGCGATCTCCGCGGCGCGCTTGTAGGCGGCCTCGGCGCGTTGCGCCGGTGCGAGCGGCTTGAGGAAGCGGCGCATCTCGTCCAGTGCCCAGCGCAGATTGATCGCCGTCGGCCGCGTCTTGTGCAGCGTCTCCCACACCGCGTCGAGCGCTGCGTCCGACGGGTCGTCCGCCATCTGGATGGCGACGCCATAGGCGGCGGTGACGCCGATCAGCGGCGCGCCGCGCACCCACATGTCGCGGATGGCGGTGGCGATGCCGTCGACCGTGCCTATCCTTTCGACGCGGAACTCATGCGGAAGCCAGCGCTGGTCGATGATCTCGACCGCGCGCTTGTCGTCGCTCAGCCAGATGGTGCGGTAATGGCGCTCGCCGACGTTCAAATCCTGCTCTCCCGTTCGATCAGCGTGGCCAGATTGTTGACCTCGTCGATGCTGTGGATCTGGCGCCGGTTGACGGCGATGTGGCGGCCGAATTTCAACGCCTTGGCCTCGCAAGAGGCGCGCAGATCCTCGTCCTCGATGGTCTCGAAATCGGCATTGTGGGCGAGGCCGAGGATGCGCCGATGGACCTCGATGCCGGCAAAGCCCAGGAGGTCGGTCCAGATCTGGTGCAGCACATGGTCGAGCGCCTGCTCCGAGGCAAGCAGGTCGCCCTGATCCTCGAACAGGCTCTTCTGGTAGAGCATGCCGGTGCGCTCGGTCCGCCACAGATGGGAGAACTCGGCGCGGAACACCGACCATGTCTCGTTCGTCACCCCGAGCAGATAGGCGCGCATGGAGTCGCGCTTGCCCTGCTGCTCATGGCCGCGCTGCGAAAAGAAGGACATCCAGAAATTGGCGAGCAGCATGCCGACGTCGAAGGCCATCGGACCGTAGAAGGCGAATTCCGGATCGATCATCCTTGTCTCGGTGTCGGTGACCATTATCGAGCCGGAATGCAGATCGCCATGCAGCAGCGTCTCGGCATTGGCGGCGAACAGATGCTTCAGCCGCTGCGCTTCGACCTTGAGGTCGCGGTCGGCGCGCAGTTCGGCGACCAGGCCGTCAAGCTGCGGCGAGGTATGCCGGTTCAGCTTGGCGTCGAAATAGGGGTCGGAAAACACCAGGTCCTCGGTGATGCCGCAGAGCTCGACATTGTCGGCAAACAGCGCCAGATCGGCCTTGCGGTCCTTGGTCGGCATTGAGAGATCGGAGCCGCGAAACAAAGTGCGGGCCATGAACAGGCCGATGTCGCGCGCAATGTTGGGCAGCTGGCGGCCGTCGATCAGGGCGCGGCGCAGGATGATGTGCGGCGGCGCCAGATACTCCATGATGATCAGCGCCTGATCCTCATCGAAATGGTAGATCGCCGGCACCGAGCCCGGTGCGCGTGCCTCTTGCCTTGTCAGCGCGTGATATTCGAAGAAGGAGCGCTTCAGCGGTAGCGGCCAGCTGTCGCCGACCAGGCGGACATAGGGCAGGGCCTGTTTGACGATTGCCCCGCCCGAGGCACCCTCAACAATGAACACCAGATTCAGATTGCCGTCGCCGACCTCGCGCACCTTCCAGGCTCTCGTGTCCTTGCCGATTTTGGCGCACAGCACCTCGTTGGCGCCGAGGCGCTTTGCAAGCGTCTCGACCGACAGTGCTTCGAACGGCAATTTCCCAGTCATTCCTGATCCTCCCGCATGCTCGCTCCGATCATAGGGGAGCGATGGCGGCGGGGCCAAGCTAGGAAGCGATCTGGCAATTGTCAATCGTGTTGACAATTGATGACATAGCCCATAGCGTCATCGTCAGGGAGGAACGAATGGGCAATGATGCCGTGTTCCGCGTGGACGGCCTGAGGAAGTCCTTTGGCCATATCGAGGTGCTTGGCGGCGTCTCGCTCGAATTGCATGCCGGTGAGGTCACCGTGCTGATGGGCGCCAACGGCGCCGGCAAATCCACCCTCGTGAAAATCATCAGCGGCGTCTACGACCATGCCGGCGGCACGATGCACCTTGCTGGTCGTGATTTCGCGCCCAACACACCAGCCGAGGCGATCCGCGCCGGCGTCGTCACCGTGCACCAGAACATCAATGACGGCGTCGTCGCCGACCTCGATGTCGCCACCAATCTGACGCTTGACCGGCTGAGCGGCAAAGGCGCGCCGCTGCTGTTCAATCCTGGCCGCGTGCGCCGCGAGGCAAGGGCGGTCGCCGACCGCATGGGCCTCGCCATCGATCTCAAGGCACGCATCAGCGACCTGTCGCTGGCCGACCGCCAGATGGTGGCGATCGCGCGCGCCATGGCGCACCAGCCGAAAGTGCTGATCCTCGACGAGCCTACCTCGTCGCTGTCAAGCGCCGAGGCCGACAGGCTGTTTTCGCTGCTCGACCGGTTGCGCGAGCAAGGCGTTGCCATCCTCTACATCTCGCACCGCATGTCCGACATCAGGCGGCTTGCCGACCGCATCGTCTCGATGCGCGATGGCGTCATCTCGGGCGTGTTCGAGCAGAAGCCGCTCGACTATGAGCGCGCGGTCAACGCCATGCTCGGCCGCAAAATCCATCTCGACCGCATCGAAGCCAAAAGCGCCGCCAAGCCGATCCTGACCATCACAGGCCTGCGCATCGCGCCGGGCGCCCGGCCGATCTCGCTGACGCTTGGCGACGGCGAGGTGGTTGCCGTCACCGGTCTCGTCGGCGTCGGTAAGACCGCGCTGGCCGAAACGCTGTTCGGCGTGCGCAAGCCACTTGCCGGCACGATGGCTTTGAAAGGCAAGCCCTATGCGCCTGCATCGACGGGCGAAGCTATTGCCGCGGGCGTGTTCCTGGTTGCCAAGGACCGTGGCGAAAACGGCATCGTCGGCGGTTTCAATATCCAGGAAAACATCAGCCTTCCCTTCCACAAGCGGATGTCGCGTTTTGCCGTGCTCAAGCGCGGCCTCGAACGCGCCACCGCCCGCCGCCAGATCGAAGATCTCGGCATCGTCTGCCGCTCCGAGAAGGACGAAATGACCACGCTGTCAGGCGGCAACCAGCAGAAGGTGATGGTCGCGCGCTGGATGGCGCAAGGGGCAGCGCTGTTCATCCTCGACGAACCGTTCCAGGGCGTCGACATCTCGGCCAGGCGCGACATCGCCGCCAAGCTGAGGGCCAGCGCCAATCGCCGCGCCACGCTGCTCTTCGTCACCGAGCTCGACGAAGCGCTGGAGACGGCCGACCGCATCCTGGTGATGTCGGAGCAGACCATCGTCGGCGAACACCGCAATGCCGATGTCGATCTCGACCGCCTGCTGGCAGAAGTCGCCGGCGGTCCGCTGCACAGCGCGGCCTGAGCCAAGATGATTGAAGAACTGACGACGGGAATTGGAATGGAGTGCATGGGTTTGAGTTGGGTATTGACGGCGGGCGCCGAATGACGTTGCGCGACTACGCCATCCGCTATGGGTTCATCGTACTGCTATTCGGGTTGATCGCGTATTTCGCCGTCGCCGCCGATGGGTTCGTCTCGCCGCAAAGTGCCGTGTTCATCTTTCAATCGGTCGCCATCACCGGCGTGCTGGCGCTCGGCGTCACTGCCACGCTTGTCGTCGGCGGCTTCGACCTGTCGATCGGCTCGGTCGCGACTTCTGCGATGATGGCGGCGTCCTATGCCATGGTGGTGCTGGAGCAGAACGCGTTCGTCGCCGTTCTCGCCTGCATCCTCATCGGCGTGCTCGTCGGCCTCATCAACGGTTGGCTGATCGTCTATATGCGCGTGCCCGATCTGCTGGCGACACTCGGCATGATGTTCCTGCTCGTCGGCCTGCAGCGCATCCCGACGGAAGGCCGCTCGATCGCCACCGGCATGACCATGCCGGATGGTTCGGTCGCCAACGGCAAATTCTCCGACGCCTTCCTGGCGCTCGGCCGTCACCGCTTCGACTTCTTCATCCCGAACCTCATTCCGGTCTCGGTCGTGGTGCTCATCGTGCTCGCCGTGCTGATCTGGTTCTTCCTCGAATACACCCGCTTTGGCCGCATGATGTATGCCGTCGGCTCCAACGAACGCGCCGCTGAACTCGCCGGTGCGCCTGTCAAGGCATACAAAATCTGGGCCTACGTCATTTCAGGAGTTTTTGCCTCGATCGGCGGCATTTTGCTCGCGGCACGGCTTGGACGCGGCGACATCGCCTCGGGTAATAATCTGCTGCTCGATGCGGTCGCCGCGGCGCTGATCGGCTACGCGGTGCTCGGCGCCGCCAAGCCGAACGCCTTCGGCACTGCCGTCGGCGCGCTGTTCGTCGGCATCCTGCTGCAAGGCCTGACGATGATGAACGCGCCTTACTACACGCAGGATTTCGTCAAGGGCGTGGTTCTGGTCGTCGCCCTTGTCTTCACCTTCGCCCTTTCCGGCCGGGGCAGGAGATAGAACAGCGGCCGGAACGGTTTTGGGTTCAACAAGTGGAGGAAACAAAGTGAACATCACAAGACGACTTCTGGGGAAGGTCGCGCTCGGACTGGCCGGCGCAACAATGCTGATGCCGGGGGCATTTGCCGCCGACAAGCCGGCGCCGTTCGACAAGCCCGGCGTCAAGATCGCGCTGGTGCGCTATCTCTCGACCGGCGATTTCTTCCAGGCCTATCTCTCGGGCGTCGAGGCCCAGTCGAAGGCGCTCGGCATCGATCTGCGCGTGCTCGACAGCCGCCAGGATGCGGCGCTGCAGTCCGACATGGTCGACCAGGCCATCGCGCTCGGCGTGCAGGGCATCATCATTCAGCACGGCCTGACGGAATCGATGAAGGACGCAGCCCAGCGCGCGGTCGACGCTGGCATCAAGGTGGTGGCCTTCGACGTCAATGTCGAAAACCCCAAGATCCCGCAGGTCGAACAGTCCGACAAAGACCTGGCGCGCCTGGCGCTCGAACAGGCGGTCAAGGACAATGGCGAAAGCTGGAATGCCGGCTATGTCTATGTCGCCGGCATCGCGCCGCTCGACCGCCGCAACGAGACCTGGGTCGATGTGAAGAAGAAATATGCCGGCATCAAGGAAGTGGCGATGTTCGGCACGCTCGACAACCCGATCGCCAACTCGGTCGCCAACCAGGCGCGATCGGTGCTGCAGGCGCATCCCGATATCAATGTGATGTTCGCGCCCTATGACGAATTCGCCAAGGGTGTGAAGATCGCCGTCGACGAGGCGGGCCTGAACAAGAAGATCAAGATTTACTCCGCGGACATCTCGACCTCGGACATTGCCGCCATGCGCGAGACCGACAGCGCCTGGGCCGCGACCGCCGCCACCAACCCGGCCGTCGTTGGCCAGGTCTCGGTGCGGGCGCTGGCGCAGCTGCTCGCCGGTGAAGATCCCGGCCACAACGTCATCGTACCGCCGACGCTGATCACCCAGAAGGACCTGATCGACAAGGACATCAAGAACATGGAAGACCTGTCGGCCAAGCTGCCGCAATTCGCCCATGCCGATGTCGCCATGCCAGCCTGGATGCCGAACCCGAACGCAAAATAGGGTCAGGCAAGCTTAAATGGAAAGAGCGGCTCTTGGGCCGCTCTTTCTACGTCGATATTCAACCCCTCTGGTCTATAGCCAGTGTTCGGGATCGCGCATTCCGTGGACGACAGCCACGACAAGAACACCGTCTTACTGCGGTTCGTAAATGACGAGGTAGCGGCCTTCTACAAGCACGCGGGCCGTCACGCTCAACTCGGGTCGGGCCGTGCCCATTTTGGGGTGCTGTGCCGCCAGTTCCAGCTTTTCAAAAATGCGCGCGAGCAGCTTGTCTGCTGCCTTTTCATTGTCTCCAGCTATAGTGTGCCAGATGTCCCGCAAATCCTGCGAGGCGCGCGGTGTGAGCCGATATCTAGCCACGGGCGCGGCGTTCTGCCTTCAGACTGCGTATGAATTCAGCGGGTTCGACATCAATCGGTTTGCCGCTGGCCATGCCGTCGGCATAAGCCCTTTTTAGGTGCTCAAGCTCCAGAGACCGCAATTCCTCGCGCTGCTCCCACAAACGCAAGGCATCGCGTACAATCTCGCTGTTTGAAGCATAACCGCCGCCTTCGATGGCGCTCTGCAGGCGAGCGATCTGCTGCGTGGTGAGGGAAATGGTGAGGGTGCGCATTGGTTCGGTTTTCATGCCGACTATGTATCACGCCTCACAAGAACTAACAATATTTATTAGGATGGCGGCAGGAGGCTACGTCCCACCCTCAGCCCGATCGCCCGGCGCGTGCCAGCCCGTGCGCCACCAGCCGGTCGATGACCTCCGGATAGCTGACGCCGCTTGCCGCCATCGCCTTGGCGTACATGCTGATGTCGGTGAAGCCGGGGATGGTGTTGAGTTCGTTGATCACGAATGTCATGTCCGGCATCAGGAAAAAGTCGACACGCGCCATGGCATCGCAAGCGACGGCTCTGAACGCCCTTGCGGCCATGGCGCGCATGGCGGCTTCGACCTCCGGCGGCAGCTGCGCCGGCACCACCAATGCCGCGCCATTCTCGTCTATGTATTTGGCATTGTAGTTGTAGAAGCCGTGGCTTTCCGCCGGCACGATCTCGCCCGGCCGTGAGACGAAGAGCTCGCCATCGGTGCTCTCCAGCACGCTGTATTCGATCTCGCGGCCGCGAATGAATTCCTCCGCAAGCAGCTTGAGATCATGCTGGAAAGCTTCCGCGAGCGCCCGCTCGAATTCCTGGCTGCCATTGACCTTTGCCACGCCGACCGACGAGCCCTGCCGCGCCGGCTTGATGAACATCGGCAGGCCAAGCTGGCCTTCCAGCACCGCCAGAGAGGGTGCCGCACCGTCCTCGATCGTCACCGAGCGCGCGACGGGCACCCCTGCCGCCTTGAGAAGCCGCTTGGCGACATCCTTGTCGAGCGCGGCCGCCGAACCGAGGATTCCGCAACCGGCAAACGGCACGCGCGCCACCTCGGCCAGCCCTTGCACAGCCCCGTCCTCGCCATGCAGGCCGTGCAGCACGGGAAACAATATATCGATGGCGGGCAGGTCGTGAGGCGCACCCCTGGCGGGGATCGCCAGCATCCGCCCATGTCCGCCCGGCACCAGGCAAAGCTGCGTTCCTTCTGACGGCGTCGCCAGCGCACCATCCTCAAAGCGGCTCAGCAGCCATTGCCCCTCACGGGTGACGAAGACCGGAACGGCATCGTATTTCGCCGGATCCAGCGCACGCATGACATTGGTTGCCGAAAGCAGCGAAACCTCATGTTCGGCGGAACGCCCGCCGAAGAGCACGCCGATACGAAGTCTTTTCGCTGCCATCGAGAACTCCACCAAGGATCAGGGTTGGAGCTCGCATGCGAAACACATAGCGTCCCCCTAAACTGGTCGAGCAATAGACGGAGGATTGGAGTGGGATTTTGACCGGTTCGAGCAGTTTTTCAGCACGAAGTGCGAAAGCGGCTTTCCGCCCGGAGTCCGTCAAGACCGGGAGCGGTTCGCCGTTTTGATGAAACGATGAACCGCTCCAGGTCTATGTTCAGCGCAGTGCCGCCGCGATGTTGCCGCCGTCCACCGTCGTGACATCGGCGGTGGTGCGCTCGGCCAGCGCATGGTGCAGGAAGGCTTGCGCGACGTCATCGGCCGTCACTTCCTGCCCGAGCAGATTGCCGGACATGTATTCCTTCTCCGACACGCCGCGCGCGCCGGAGCGGCTGGCGATCATGGCGTCGGTCAACAGGCCGGAGCGAATACGGTCGGCATTGACCGCATTGGAGCGGATGCCATGCGCGCCGTAATCGAGCGCATATTGCCGGGACAGGAACAGCGTTGCCGCCTTGGGCACGCCATAGGCGCCGAATTTCGGGCCGGGGTTGACCGCCTGCTTGGAGGTGTTGAAGAGCAGCGCGCCGCCAGTGCCTTGTTCCAGCATGATGCGCACCGCGTTCTGCGCCGCCGACTGATGCGCGAAGAAGTTGAGCTCGAAACTCTTGCGCAGCAGAGCATCGTCGAGTTCGCCGATGCGGCCTTCCCAGGCGGCCCCTGCGTTGGAGACCAGGATGTCGACGCCGCCATAGACGGCGACAGCCTTGTCGAAGGCGGCGCGCATTTCGGCAGGGTTGGTGATGTCGGCGCCGACGCCGATCGAATTGTTGCCGGCAGCCTTCGCGGCCTCGGCCGCCTTTGTCGCGTCGAGATCGACGACGACCGCATGCGCGCCATTGGCGGCGAACAGCTTGGCCGTAGCGGCGCCGATGGCGCCGGCGCCGCCGGTGATCAGCACCACCTGGCCGGTCAGCGGCTTCGGCTTGTTGGAGGCAAGCTTGGCCTGTTCCAGCGACCAGTATTCGAGCGGAAACAGGTCGGCCTTGGACAGCGGTTGGAAGCTGCCCACGGCCTCCGCGCCGCGCACCGCCTCGATCCACATCTCACCGACATCCGAGGCGATCTTCGCATCCTTCAGCGTGCGGCCATGGCCGAACATGCCGAGGCCCGGCACCAGCGTCAGCCGCGGCATTGGATCGAGCATGGTGCGCTTGACGTCGTCCAGCGCATCATTGGTGTCGAAATAGGCGCGATAATCCTTGGCGAAGGCGTCGACATGGCTCTTGATAATTGCCTTGTAGTCCCCCGGCTTGTCGGCGTCCGGCGCCGGCACCGCCATCGGCCCGGTCTTGATGCGGATCGACAGGTCAGGTGTCGAGACGCCGCGCGCGGCGTAGTCGGCAATGCCCGCCGAGTTGATGAAGTCGACGATGGCGTCCGAGGTGCGGAAGTCGCTGATCATGCGGTCGAAGCGGCCTTCGCCGCGCGACACCGCCACCGCGCCACGCAGTGTCGGTGCGATGGAGGCTGGTGTCGCAAGCTTGGCCGGCAGCGCGGCCTTGGCCGGCTGCGGCTTGCCGTGCTTGGCGACATAGTCTTCCGCGACATTCACATAGTGGATCATTCGGTCATAAGCCTGCCTGGCGTCGTCGCCGAAGGTGAAGATGCCATGCTTGTCGAGGATCAGGCCTTCGACGCTTGGATCGGCGTCGTAGACATCGGCCGCCACCTTGGCGAGGTCGAAGCCTGGCTTGATATAGGGGACATAACCCATTCTGTCGCCGAACACGGTCTTGATCAGCGCCTTGCTGTCCGCCTGGTCGACGATGGCGAGGATCGCCGTCGAATGGGTGTGATCGACGAATTTGTGCGGCAGGAAGGCATGCAGCAGCGTCTCGACCGACGGGTTGGGCGAGGCGGGGTCGATCAGGTTCGCCCGCTGCAGCGCCACCATGTCCTCATCGGCGAGGCTGTCCAGCGCGCGTGCCTTGAGCAGCGCGGCCATCTTCACCGCCGGCAGGCCTTGCGGCTCGATGACGCCCATGTCCCAGCCGCTGCCCTTGACGCACAGCACGTCCCACTCGTCGCCGACGAGATCGGTCGCCTTGGTCTTGCAGGAGGTGTTGCCGCCACCATGCAGCACCAGCCGCGGCTCGCCGCCGAGCAACCGGGTCGTGTAGACCCGCAGCGCGAGGTCGCGGGCAACGCCCTTTTTCGCATAGTCGGCAATCAGTCTTTCCGCGTCGCCATCATTCCAAAGGTTCTTCATGTCGCTATGTCCGCTTTGCTGTCTTTGTTGTGTTGGTGTGAACAGGAATGCCGCGACGCTTTGATGACAATGCGCCGGCTGCAAGGATTTCGTTTCTCAGGAAGCCTTTTTCGCTCCCGCTGCGGCCCCCGCACCGGCATGGTCGAGCAGCCACCGGGCCATGCTGGCGCCCACGACCAGATGCGTGCACAGACCGCCTGCGAGTGCCGCCAGCAGCGGCTCGAACTTGCTGTCCTCCTGCACCACCATCAGGCGCTTTTCGATCTGGCGTAGCGACGCGAGCGAGGCCGAGATGACGCGGCGGTTGTAGCTGCAGTCGAGCGCTTTGCCGGTGGCATCGATGATCTGGCCGGCGATGACGCCGGCGGCGCCCGCCTCGCGCAACACTCCCATCTCGCCGGCGCTCAGCGCGCCGCATTTGACGACATGGCTGTCGGCGTCGACGGTGCCGACTGAATAGAGCGCGAGATCGCAGTTGCTGATGTCCGACAATTGCTCGCGGATCACCGGTTCGGCGCGCAGCCCATGCGCCAGCAATTCCGTCGTCAGCACCAGCGGCGCGTAGAAATTCAGCCCCTTGGCGTTGAGCCGCCGCGCGATCTCCATCGTGCACTGGTCTGGCCGGTAGGAATAGGGCGCGCCGAGATTGCCGCAGAGCTGCACCACGGTGACGTCCTGCAGGTCGGCATAGGACATGATGTCGGCGATTGTGTAGACGGTGCGGCCCCAGGCGACGCCGATCCGGTCGCCTTTCTTCACCAGTTCCAGAAAGACGCTCGCCGCCAGCACCGCAATGTCGGTCGACGGATCGAGAACATAGTCGTTCTCCGGCGCGATCCACACCGCATCGAGCTTCAGCGCATCCTCGAGCTGGCGCGCCAGCACATCGTCGGTGAACAGCTGCGTCGAGGTTGAAATATTGACGATGCCGGTCTCGCGCGCCTTGCGCAGATACATAGCCACCGAGGCGCGGGAAATGTTAAGCTGGCTTGCGACCTGGTCCTGGCGCAGGCCATGGGCATAATAGAGCCACGCGGCCTTGTGGATAAGCTGTTCTGCCGGTCGGATCGCCATGCCGTCTCCTCGGCTGACATTATTCACGGCTCTCGACAAAAGTCAAACTGGCGAGAGCATGCAATGCTCTCTGCCCTGTAAATCCAGATAGTCATTGCCCCAAATGCACATGATCGTGGGATGGTTGATGGTGACGTAGCCCATGCCTGTGGCTAAAAGTCTGGAAAGAACATTCGGGGAGGACGGGATGGGCAATGCCTACGATCAGGATCTCGGCAAGAACGCCGCCAACCACCAGCCGCTGACGCCGCTGACCTATTTGGAGCGCGCGGCCGCAACCTATCCCGATCAGGTTGCCATCATCCATGGCAGCCAACGCATCACCTATCGCACCTTCTGGCAGCGTTCACTCAAGCTCGCTTCGGCGCTCTTCAGGCATGGCATAGGCAAGGGCGATACTGTCACCGTCATGCTGTCGAACACGCCGCCGATGCTGGAAGCGCATTTCGGCGTGCCCATGACCAAGGCGGTGCTGCATTCGCTCAACACCCGCCTCGACGCCGCCGTCATCGCCTTCCAGCTCGACCATGCCGAGACCAAGGTGCTGATCGTCGACCGCGAATTCTCCGGCGTCGTCAAACAGGCGCTGGCGCTGACGAAAGTGAAGCCCCTGGTCATCGACTATGACGATCCCGACTATGCCGCCGATGCGCCTTACCCCAAAGGCGAACGCATCGGTTCGATCGACTATGAGGAGTTCGTCGCCGGTGGCGGCGCTGATTTTTCCTGGTCGATGCCCGACGACGAATGGGACGCGATCTCGCTCAACTACACATCCGGCACCACCGGCAACCCGAAGGGTGTCGTCTACCACCATCGCGGCGCTGCCCTGATGGCCTATACCAACACCATCCATGCCGGCATGGCCAAGCACGCCGTCTACCTCTGGACGCTGCCGATGTTCCACTGCAATGGCTGGTGTTTTCCGTGGACGCTGGCCGTCCAGGCCGGAACCCATGTGTGCCTGCGCTGGGTGCGGCCGAAGCCGATCTACGATGCTATAGCCGACCATGGCGTTACGCATCTGTGCGGGGCACCCGTCGTCATGTCGGTGCTGATCAACGCCCGGGACGAGGACAAGCGCCACTTCCCGCAGACAGTCACCTTCAACACCGCAGCCGCGCCGCCGCCGGAAGCCGTTCTGTCGGGCATGGCCGATGCCGGCTTTGCCGTCACCCATCTCTATGGCCTGACCGAGACCTACGGTCCGGCGGTGGTCAACGAATGGCATGGCGCGTGGAACGATCTCGACAAGGGATCGAAGGCGCAGAAGAAGGCCAGGCAAGGCGTGCGCTATGCCGCACTCGAGGGCCTGACGGTGATGGACCCCGAAACGATGCAAGAGACGCCGGCCGATGGCGAGACCATCGGCGAGGTCATGTTCCGCGGCAACATCGTCATGAAGGGCTATCTGAAAAACAGGAAGGCAACCGACGAAGCCTTTGCCGGCGGCTGGTTCCATTCCGGCGACCTCGGCGTCATGCACCCCGACGGCTACATCCAGCTCAAGGACCGCTCCAAGGACATCATCATCTCCGGCGGAGAGAATATTTCGTCGATCGAGGTCGAGGACGCGCTCTACAAGCACCCGGCCGTCGCCTCCTGCGGCGTGGTGGCCAGGGCGGACGATAAATGGGGCGAGGTGCCGGTCGCCTATGTCGAGCTGAAGCCGGGCAAGGCGGCGAGCGAAGCCGAGATCATCGATCACTGCCGAGGGCTGCTCGCGCGGTTCAAGGTGCCCAAGGCGGTGATTTTTGCCGAGGTTCCCAAGACGTCGACGGGGAAGATCCAGAAATTTCGGCTAAGGGAGATGGCGAAGGGAGCGTAGGCCTTCGACAATTTGCCGCGGCCTTCCGCGACTTCGTCATCCTGGGGTGGAGCAGTCGCGAAGCGACGTTGCGGAAACCCTGGGATCCTGTGTGTTGGTTCGGGTGTGCAGAACAGTTTGTCGTCAAGGGTAGGCGCCTGCAGGTCTAACCTATTGATCCGCTTTCATTCTCTGGCCTGCGTCACGGCATGGATTCTAGGGTCTGCGCCGCGTCGCTGCGCTCCTGCTTCGCCCTAGGATGACGAATTCCCATGGCTGCCGCTAGTCGCGCTAGTCAGTCGTCCCAGCCCTCCTGTCACCATCTGTCACCAATTATACGCGTACGTCGAATCTGCATTGACACCCCCTCTCTTTCGATTTACGAATGACGAAAGTTGAAATTCGTCATTAGTCAAACGAAAGAGCCATGTCCGAAGCCGCCAGCATCGTGGTCGACTCCGCCCGCCAGGAGAATGTCACCCGCATTCTCGACTGCGCCGAGCGCCTGTTCCGCCACTATGGTTACGGCAAGACCAATGTTGCCGATATCGCCCGCGAACTCGGCATGTCGCCGGCCAACATCTACCGTTTCTTCGCCTCCAAGGTTGAAATCCACCAAGCCGTCTGCGGCCGCATGCTCGGCGCCAGCTACAGGATGGCCTACGAGATCATGCATCTGCCGATCGGCGCCGAGGAGCGACTGCGCCGCTATATCCATGCGCAGTACAAAATGACCATGGAAGTCATGCTCGACGACCAGAAGGTGCACGAGATGGTCATCGTCGCGCTTGAGCGTGACTGGGGCGTCATCGACAAGCATGTCGATTCTATCCACGACCTGTTTGCCGAGGTGATCCGCGAAGGCATCGAGGCCGGCGAGTTCCGGGAACAGGATCCGGTCATCGCATCGCGCTGCTTCGGCGCCGCCACCGTCATTCTGTGCCACCCCCAAATGGTGGCGCAGTGCCTTGCCAAGACCAATCGGGCGATGCCCGACGACCTCATCGATTACGCAATCAAGGCCCTGAAATAACCGCCGGGCGCCGGTGTCGACCATTCATCTCCAGTCAGGAGTGCTAAAGTGTCTTTGTCCCGTTCCATCCTCCGCAAGCTGCCGGCTGCCGGCCTGATCGTCGCCACGCTCGGGCTCGCCGCCTGCAGCCAGGAAAAGGCTGAAGTCCAGGACATCATCCGTCCGGTCAAGGTGGTCGAGATCGGCCAGGCCGAAAGCAGCCGTGAGCTCGCCTATTCCGGTTCGGTGCGCGCCCGCACCGAAATGAATCTCGGCTTTCGCATCTCGGGCAAGGTGACCCAGCGCCTGGTCGATATCGGCCAGCATGTGATATCGGGCGATGTGCTCGCCCGCATCGATTCCACCGACTATGAGCTTTCGGTCAGGAGCGCCAAGGCCAGCCTCGATGCCGCAGAGCGGCAGGTCGAGACGGTCGATCTGTCCCGCAAGCGCGCCGAGCAGCTTTTTGCCAAGAACTTCACCTCGAAGTCGCAGCTCGAGCAGGCGACGTTGAGCTACAACCAGGCGGTGGCGACGCGCGATGCCGCCCGTTCGACCCTTTCACAGGCGCAGAACCAGGTCGTCTATACCGATCTCAAGGCGAGCGAGAACGGCATCGTGACTGCGGTCTCCGCCGATGTCGGTCAGGTGGTCGGTGCCGGAACGCCAGTGATGACGGTTGCCGTCGACGGCGAAAAGGAAGTCTTGATCGCGGTTCCCGAAATGGACATCGCCGCCTTCAAGCCAGGCAAGGATGTCACCGCCAGCTTCTGGTCCGACGATGCGCTGAAGCTTTCCGGCAAGGTCCGCGAAGTGGCCGGCAGCGCCGACCAGCAGTCGCGCACTTTTGCCGTGCGTGTCTCGCTGCCCGACGATCCGCGCGTGCTGCTCGGCATGACCGCCAACATCGAGGCTTCGGTGGCCAAGAAGCAGGAGATGGTATCGATCCCGCTCAGCGCGCTGGCGGAAAAGGATGGCCAAAAGATCGTCTGGACCGTCGACCGCGCCGGCGAGACCGTGCACGAGCGCCCGGTCAAGGTTGCGGAGTTCACCGCCGACGGCGTCAGTGTCGCCAACGGGCTCAAGCCGGGTGATGTCGTCGTTGCCGCCGGCACTCAGTTCATGACCGAGAATCTCAAGGTCAAGCTGAACGATGCGGTGCAGGCCGCCTCCGCGGAAGGCGACGCCGCAAAGGCCCTGCGCTGACGGCAGGCGCATGAAGCCGGCTTGATCGTCGCTTCGGCGAAGAGGGCTGGCGAGCCATTCAAGGTTTCCGGGCGGCGAGTGCCCGATGGTCGAGACGCCAAGGTCGAGTTCCCCCGCATCGATCCACGCGTCCCACCGCGATGAGAGTCTCTCCCGCTCGGAAAGCCTCGCCGCCCGGAAGCCAGCATCGGAATTCCCCGGGCCGCATGCCGAGGGCGTGCGCTCACGATCAACGAATTGGACTGACGCCGATGACCACCACCAACGACAGCAGTGAAAAGCGGCCTTTCAATCTTTCGCGCTGGGCCATCGGCCATCCCTCGATCGCCCGCTTCCTCTTCGGTCTGATCATCATTGCCGGTGGCCTCGGCCTGATGCGCATGGGCCAGAAGGAAGACCCCGATTTCACCTTCCGCGTCATGGTCGTCCAGGCGATCTGGCCGGGCTCCTCGATCCAGGAGATGGAGGATCAGGTCGTCAACAAGATCGAGCGCAAGCTGCAGGAAACGCCGCATCTCGATTTCGTCCGTTCCTACACCCGCGCCGGCAGCGCCATCATCACCGTTCAGGTCAAGGGCGACACCGATGCAGCTGAGGTGAAGGACGCCTTCTACCAGGTGCGCAAGAAGGTCGGCGACATCTCGGGCGACCTGCCGCAAGGCCTGCTCGGGCCCTATTTCAACGACGAGTTCGGCGACACTTTCATTACGCTGCACTCGATCAGCGGCGACGGCTATTCCTATCCCGAGCTGAAGAAGTTCGCCATCCAGGCGCGCGACATGCTGCTGACGACGCCGGGCGTCGAGAAGGCCGTCATCATCGGCGATCAGCCGGAGAAGATCTATATCGACATCTCGTCCAAGGCGCTGGCCGAACGCGGCCTGACGCTCACCGACCTGCAGAACGCCATCAAGGGCCAGAACAATGTCGATCCGGCAGGCTCGGTCGACACCGGCCTGCGCTCGGTGCGCATCTCGGTCGAGGGCGATGTCACCAAGGCAGCCGACATCAGGGAATTGCGCCTGCGCGCCGGCGGCCAGGTGACGCGTCTCGGCGACATCGCCACCGTGTCCTCCGGCCTCGAGGATCCCTATCAGCGCAAATACCGCTTCAACGGCCACGAAAGCGTCCAGGTCGGCGTCGTCATGGCCAAGGGCTTCAACGTCACCGATGTCGGCAAGGATGTCGAGGCGACCTACAAGCGCTTCGAAGAGGCGCTGCCCTATGGCGTTTCCGTCGACCAGATCTCCGACCAACCGGAAGTCGTGCGCGATGCGGTGAAGGAATTCATGGAGGCGCTGGGCGAGGCGCTGCTGATCGTGCTGGCCGTCTCGCTGCTGTCGATCGGCTGGCGCTCCGGCCTGGTCATCGCCATCGCCATTCCGCTGGTGCTGGCCGCCACCTTCGCCATCATGTACGAACTCGGCATCGACCTGCAGCGCATTTCGCTTGGCGCCTTGATCATTGCGCTCGGCCTGCTCGTCGACGACGCCATGATCGTCGTCGAGATGATGGAGCGCAAGCTGGAGGAGGGGCTGGTCAAGATCGAGGCGGCGAGCTTCGCCTATTCCTCGACCGCCTTCCCGATGCTGACCGGCACGCTGATCACCACCGCCGGCTTCATCCCGGTCGGCTTCGCCGCCTCCACGGCCGGCGAGTATGTGCGCACGCTGTTCTACGTCGTCGGCATCGCGCTGGTCGTGTCCTGGTTCGTCGCCGTCTATTTCACGCCGTGGCTGGGCTACATGATCCTCAAGCAGCGCAAACATGCCGGCAATCATCACGATGCCTTCGACACCGGCTTCTACCGCCGGCTGCGCGCCACGGTCGGCTGGGCGGTGCGCCATCGCATCATCGTGCTGGTGATGACACTGGTGACATTCGCCACCAGCCTGTGGGCGTTCCAGTTCATCCCGCAGAACTTCTTCCCGCAATCCTCGCGTCCCGAAATCCTGGTCGATCTCTGGCTGCCTGAGGGAACCTCGATCAAGGAGGTCGAGACGCAGGCCAAGGCGCTGGAAGCCAGGATGATGGACGACAAGGACAAGCGTTTCATTGCCACCTATATCGGCGAGGGCGCGCCGCGCTTCTTCCTGCCGCTCGACCAGCAATTGCGCAACCCGAACTATGCCCAGCTTCTGGTGATGGCCAATGACGAGCCGGCGCGCGAGCGGTTGATCCTTAAGCTGCGCTCCATCCTGGCGCAGGATTTCCCCTCGATCCGTTCCAAAGTCGATCGCCTGTTCCTCGGTCCGCCGACCGGCTGGCCGGTGCAGATGCGCGTCATGGGTCCGGACCGCCAGGAAGTGCGCCGCATCGCCGATCAGGTGAAGGCGAAATTCGCTGAAAATCCGCTGCTCGGCGCCGTTCACGACGACTGGCTGGAGCCGGTGCCGGCGATGAAGCTGGTCATCGACCAGGACCGCGCCCGGGCGCTCGGCGTTACCTCGCAGCGCATCCGCCAGATGCTGCAGGCATCGATGTCCGGCGCGCCGCTGGACGACTTCCGCGACGGCGAAGAGACCGTGTCCATCGTCGCCCGCGAACCGGACGCCAGCCGCAACCTGCTGTCCTCGGTCGACTCGGTCTATATCCCGACCGATTTCGGCGGCTTCGTGCCGCTCTCGCAGGTCGCCAAGGTGGTGCCGGTGCTCGAGCAGGGTGTCGAATGGCGGCGCGACCGTCTGCCGACCATCTCGGTTCGCGCCACGCTGCCCGACGGCGTGCAGTCGAACGATGTCGTGACCAAGCTCTACAACGACATGCAGGGCATGCGCGCCGGTCTCGCGCCCGGCTACAAGATCGAGATCCAGGGCGGTGCCGAGGATTCGGCCGAAAGCCAAGCCTCGATAGCCGCCAAGGCGCCGGTCATGCTGGCCGTCATCGTCGTGTTGCTGATGATCCAGCTGCAGCATTTCGGCAAGGCGATGCTGGTGCTGGCCACCGGTCCGCTCGGCATCATCGGCGCTGCAGCTGCTCTGTTGATCAGCGGCGCGCCGTTCGGCTTCGTCGCCATCCTCGGCGTCATCGCGCTGCTCGGCATCATCATGCGCAACTCGATCATCCTGGTCGACCAGATCGACCAGGACATCGCCAGGGGCATGAATCGATCGGAGGCCATCATCGGCTCGGCCGTGCGCCGTTTCCGGCCGATCGTGCTGACGGCGATGACGGCGGTGCTGGCGCTGATCCCGATCTCGCGCGCCGTGTTCTGGGGGCCGCTCGCCTACGCCATGATGGGCGGCATCCTGGTTGCCACCGTGCTCACCATCCTGGTTCTGCCGGCAGGCTATGCGCTTTTCTTCGGCCGCGAGCCGAAGAAGGCCAAGGAGCCGGCAGGCGAGGCGGTTCAGGACAATGACAGGCCGCAACTGGCCCTGGCCGCCGAGTAACAGCCGCTGGCGCATAGGATGCGCCCTGGGAAAAATGCTACAACGCCGTACGTTTGACGTGCGGCGTTGTGGCGTTCCGGCAGCCATGATGCCCCATTTGTCGCGTGGAGGATGATCATGACCCTGGCCCAGACCCCGATCGCCCTGCGCCTACCGATCGACGGGCGCCATCGGCAGATGTTCATCGACGGCGCCTGGGTCGATGCCCGCTCCGGCCAGACCATGGAAAGCCGCAATCCGGCAACCGGCGCGGTCATCGCCACCGTGCCGCGCGGCGATCGGCAGGACATCGAGCTCGCCGTCGCTGCCGCCCGAAAAGCCTTCGACGGGCCGTGGAGCCGGTTGAAACCCTATGAGCGGCAGGTGCTGCTGCTGAAAATTGCCGACCTCTTCGAAAAGCACTGGGAAGAGATCAGTCGCTCCGACACGACGGACATGGGCATGCCGATCGTGCGCACCCGCGCCAATCGCAACCGCGTCATCGGCATGCTGCGCTACTACGCCGGCATGGCCACCGCACTGCACGGGGAGACCATCGACAATTCGCTGCCCGGCGAAATCGTCTCCTTCACCCGCAAGGAGCCGGTCGGCGTCGTCGGCGCCATCATTCCGTGGAACGCGCCGACCGCGGCGTCGGTCTGGAAGATCGGCCCGGCGCTCGCCACCGGCTGCACCATCGTCTTGAAACCGTCGGAAGAGGCGCCGCTGACGCCGCTCTTGATCGCCGACATCATGAACGAGGCCGGCGTGCCGGCCGGTGTCGTCAACATCGTCACCGGTACCGGCGCCGAGGCGGGTGCCCCACTTGCCGAACATATGGGCGTCGACAAAATCGTCTTCACCGGCTCGACCGCGACCGGCCAGTCGATCGTCCGCGCCTCGGCCGGCAATCTGAAGCGCGTCTCTCTGGAGCTCGGCGGCAAGTCGCCGGTCATCGTCTGCGCCGATGCCGATCTCGACAAGGCCGTCCCGGTGGCGGCGATGTCGGTGTTCGCCAATTCCGGCCAGATCTGCATTGCCGGCTCGCGCCTGTTCGTCGAGCGCTCCATCCATGACGAGTTCGTCGCGCGGCTCGCCGCTTACGCCGAGGGGCTGAGGATTGGTGACGGCATCGACCCGGCGACCGAGATCGGCCCACTGGTTTCGCTGCGGCAGCTCGAACGCGTGACCGGTTATCTCGAAGCCGGCGCGGCCGAGGGCGCAAGGCTGGTTACCGGCGGCGGGCGTTTGATGGAAGGCGCGCTTGCCGCCGGCAACTTCGTCGCACCGACCGTGTTTGCCGGCGTCTCCGACGACATGAAGATCGCGCGCGAGGAAATCTTCGGTCCGGTCATCTCGGCGCTGCCCTTCGACACGCTGGACGAAGCGGTCGAGCGCGCCAACAACACGCCCTACGGTCTTGCCGCCGGGGTCTTCACCCAGAACGTCGCCACCGCACACCAGCTGTCGCGAAAGATCCGCGCCGGCTCGGTCTGGGTCAACACCTACCACGCCATCGATCCGGCGGTGCCCTTCGGCGGCTACAAGATGAGCGGCTACGGCCGCGAGGGCGGCGCCGAGCATCTCGGCGAATATCTCAACACCAAGGGCGTGTTCATCAAGATAGATTGAACGGCCGCCCGTAGGAAATGCTCCACGGCAAGGGTTTTGCAAAACAGGATTCCTTTCCAGGACGGCAAAGCCGTCCGATCCTGCTGATATCGGAGCGATAGAGCTCATCCACCTCCAGGTGACCATCCATGGCAGACAAAAAACAATTGCGGCTCGGCGCCTTCATGCGCCCGGTCAGTCTTCACACCGGTGCCTGGCGCTATCCCGGCGCCTATCCCGACGCCAATTTCAACTTCGCGCATCTGAAGCGTTTCGCGCAGACATTGGAGGCGGCGAAGTTCGACGCCTTCTTCATGGCCGACCACCTGGCCGTGCTCAACATGCCGATCGAGGCGCTGCGGCGCAGCCACACGGTGACCTCCTTCGAGCCGTTCACGCTGCTGTCGGCGCTGGCCGCCGTCACCGACCATATCGGCCTGGTCGCCACCGCCTCGACGACGTTCGATGCGCCCTATCACATTGCCCGCCGCTTCGCCTCGCTCGACCATATCAGCGGCGGGCGCACGGGCTGGAACATCGTCACAACGTCCAACCCCGACGCCGCGCTGAACTTCGGCCTCGACGATCATGTCGAGCACGACGAGCGCTATCACCGGGCGCGGGAATTCTACGATGTGGTGACCGGCCTGTGGGACAGCTTTGCCGACGATGCCTTCATCCGCAACGCCGAGAGCGGGCTCTATTTCGATCCCGCCAAGATGCATGTGCTGGACCACCAGGGCGAACACCTCTCGGTCCGCGGCCCGCTCAACATCGCCCGGCCGGTGCAAGGCTGGCCGGTCATTGTCCAGGCCGGCGCATCGGAGGCGGGACGGCAACTGGCGGCCGAAACCGCGGAGGTTATTTTCGCCGCCCATAGCGATCTTGCCGCGGGGCAGCGCTTCTTTGCTGATGTCAAAGGTCGTGCGCAAAAACTCGGCCGTTCGCGCGACGACATCAAGATCTTGCCCGGCGCCTTCGTCATCGTCGGCGACAGCGTAGAGGAAGCGCGAGCCAAGCGGGCGAAGCTAGACAGGCTGGTCTATTACGAGAGCGGCATCGCCTCGCTGTCGATCGCGCTCGGCCATGACGCATCCGGCTTCGATCCCGATGCGCCCTTGCCCGATATCCCCGAGACCAACGCTTCGAAGAGCGGCCGCGAGCGCGTCATCGAACTGGCGCGCCGGGAGAATCTGACGGTGCGCCAGCTGGCGCAGCGTCTGGGCGGCTATTCCGGCCTTGCCTTTGTCGGCACGCCGAAAACCATCGCCGACGAGATGGAGGAATGGCTGCTCGCCGAGGGTTCCGACGGCTTCAACGTCATGTTCCCCTATTTGCCGGCCGGTCTCGACGACTTCGCCGAGAAGGTGGTGCCCGAATTGCAGCGGCGAGGCCTTTTCCGGCGCGAATATGAGGGCACGACCTTGCGTGCGAATCTTGGCCTGAAGCGGCCGCCGAACCGGTTCTTCGAAGGCGAGGAAGCCACTATCCGCAAGGCCGGCTGACGTCTCAGCGCAAAAAAGAAAAGGGCGCGCCGAAGCGCGCCCATTTCTTTCGTGCCATCGGCATTTTCAGATGACGAAGTACCAGTTGGCAAGCAGCATGACCGCCACGCCGGCGACCAGCGTCAGATAGGGCAGCATGCCGGCCTTTTTGACCGAGAGGTCGGCGCCCGCCATGCCGAGGTCGGCCAGCATGTGGTCGGGGAACTTGCCCTTGTCCTGGACGTAATGCCGGTAGCAGAACACCGGGATGATCAGCGCTGCGGTGATCAGGCCGGCCCATAGCGCCATCGGGTTCCACACCTTGGCACCGGCGCCCATGAAGATGGCGTTGACATAGGCGAAAATGGCGCCGAGGCCGAGCAGCCAGCTCGGGGCCTTCCAAGGCCGGTTGATGTGGCCGTTGTCGATGCGGTGGATCCAGCCGGCGTTGAGGTTGAGGAAGTTGAAGATGATGTAGCCGCAATTCGACACGGCGAGGATGAAGAAGAAGCTCGTCGCGTCGGCCGAAGCGATGGCCAGCACGATCAGGTTGAAGACGAGGTCCGTCCACATCGCCCGCGTCGGCGCGCCATGTTCGTTGACGTGGCTGAGATAACGCGGCAGCCAGCCGTCGACCGAACCCTGGTAGAGCGTGCGCGACGAACCGGCCATTGCCGTCATGATGCACAGCACCAGCGCCAGGATCATCAGCATCACCAGCAGGCTGTGGATGAGCGCGCCACCGCCGACCATGCCGGCCAGTGCATCGGCAACGCCGGAACCGTCGACGATCGGTGTCGCCAGCATGCCGTTGAGGCCAAGCACGCCCTGGAAGGTGAAGGGCACCAGGATGAACAAAAGCATGCAGAGCAGGCCGGAGTAGAAGATCGCCTTGAAGGTGTCGGTGCCCGGGTTCTTGAACTCCGACGTGTAGCAGACGGCAGTCTCGAAGCCGTAGGTCGACCATGCCGCGATGAACATGCCGCCGAGCACAAGCGTCCAGCCGGGAATGTTCCACGAGCCGGGCTCGGGCGCGTAGGCTGCGGCCAGCGGCACCAGTGGCGAAAAGTTCGCCCAGTTGATCTGGCCGGTGACGATCGGCACGACGCCGACGATCAGCATCGGGATGATGACCAGCAGGCCGATGTACTTCTGCACATTGGCGGTGCCCAGAATGCCGCGATGCTGGATCGAGAAGATGATCAGCATCAGCACAGCGCCGATGAAGAAGGTTGCGTTGAGGGTGAAGGAGACAGGACCCAGTGTGTGGCTGAACAGCGTCCAGTTGCGGATTGCCGGCGTGGCCGCCGCGGTCACCGCGGCGATGGCGTCGGCAGGCGCCGTTCCGGCATGCGCCGCGATATAGGCAACGACATCCGGCGACGCCTCAGTGAACAGCGGCACCGGCGCCAGCGCGTTGAGGATATAGGCGGCGGCGATCGAGCAGCCGAGCGACAGCACCGGCGACCAGGCGAACCAGTTGCACCACACCGACAGCGGCGCGATGAATTTCGAATAGCGCAGCCAGGCGGTGGCGCCATAGATCGAGGCGCCGCCCGACTTGTTCGGGAACAGGCCGGCGATCTCGGCATAAGTGAAGGATTGCAGGAAGCCCATGATCATGGACACAGTCCAGATCAGGAAAGCCAGCGTTCCCGTCGTGCCGGCAATGCCGCCGATTGAAAACAGGACCAGGGCCGGAACGCCGCTCGCCACCCAGAAGGCGCCGCGCCAGTCGATGTGTCTCAGCAGCTTGCTGTCGGCAGGCTGCTCGAGGGCCGTGCTTATCGTGCTCATATCAATGAATTCCCCTTTTTTCTGTTCCCTGCCGGCGGTGCCTCGACTGTCGCGAAGCTTCTCCCCGGTACACTGCCGCGACATCGGTGTTTCCACTCAGTCGTATTTTTTTCTTAACAGTGAAGATTGATCCGGCGCGCTTTCACGTCAAGCGATTTGTGATGTCATGCACATCACGCTTGCGAAACATGGATCGGAGGGGCCGCCGGCAACAGCCGGCGAAGCAGTTTTGTTCGATCCTGAAGGGGCTATCAGGAGCGTGGCTTGGTCTTTTGCGGATCGTAGTGGGCGAAGGCCACCACCCGCGCCGGCAGCCGCTTGGCATGGCCGTCGAGCTTGCCGATCTCGACCTCGGTGCCGATGGCCGCATGGGTGACGTCGAGCCTGGCCAGCGCAATGTTCTTGTTCAGCACCGGCGAGCGCATGCCCGAGGTGACGACACCGATCTGGGCGCGGCCGACATGGACGCAATCGCCGTGACCGACAGCAACATTGCTGTCGATGTCGAGCCCAACCAGTTTGTGCTGCGGGTGTTCCTTGCGCCGGATCAGCGCCTCGCGGCCGATGAAGTCGTCGGTCTTGGTCTTCAAGGGCACGGTGAAGCCGATGCCGGCCTCGAACGGATCGGTCTGGTCGGAAAACTCGTAGCCGGCGAAGATCAGCCCGGCCTCGATGCGCACCATGTCGAGCGCCTGCAATCCCATCGGCTTCAGCCCGTGCGGCTGGCCGGCTTCCCAGATGGCGTCGAAGACTTTCTCGGCGTCGCGCGGATGGCACCAGATCTCGTAGCCAAGCTCGCCGGTATAGCCGGTGCGTGACACGACGACCGGAATGCCATTGCCGCCGCCGATGCGCGCGACGGCAAAGCGGAACCATTCGAGCTCGTCGATCGAGGGTTGCAACGGCGAGGTCCAGATCACTTCCCGCAAAATGTCGCGGCTCTTCGGTCCCTGCACGGCGACATTGTGCATCTGGTCCGTCGACGAGCGCACCAGCACGTTGAGGCCAAGTTTCTTCGCCGTCTCGCGCAGCCATTCGCCGGACAGATCGTCGCCGCCGACCCAGCGGAAATTGTCCTTGCCGAGCCGCAGCAGCGTGCCGTCGTCGATCATGCCGCCATGCTCGTAGCACATGGCGGAATAGACGACCTGGCCGACGCCGAGTTTCTTGACGTCGCGGGTCAGCGTGTATTGCAGCAGCGCTTCGGAATCCGGCCCGGTGACCTCGAACTTGCGCAGCGGCGACAGGTCCATGATGACGGCGTCCTGCCGGCAGGCCCAGTATTCGGCGATCGGCCCCTCCTTGGCGAAGGAATTGGCGAGCCAATAGCCTCTGTATTCACCGAAATTGCGGGTGTGCTTGGCGAAGCTCGAATGAAAGGCTGTCTCGCGGGTCATTTTGGGTTCCGAATCGGGCGTCATGCGTCTGGCGATCGCTCGCGAGAATGTGTGCTGGCCTGAATAGGTCCGCACATGGATGTCGGTGAGGTCCCAGCCATTGGCCGGCGTGGTGTCGTCGGGGCAGGCGGAGGAGACGCAGACGATGTCGGTTAGCGCCCGTAGCAGCACATAGTCGCCAGCCCGCGACCATGGCTCGTCCGACACCATGACGCCATGGGCGTCGATGGCCGTGTTGAAGAAAAAGTTGATCGCCATCCAGCCCGCGCGGGCGTTGACGCCCTTGTCTGAGAGCGCGCGATTAAAGTTCTCCGAGCAGTTGGTGTGGCCGGGATAGCCGATGTCGTCGTAATATTTGGCCGCGCACGCCAGCGCGAAGGCGTCATGCCGGCCGCACGTGTCCTGCACCACCTCGACCAACGGCTCCATGTCCTGGTCGTAATATTTCGAATGCAGGCCCGGCATCGGATAGCTCGATCCCATCAGCGTGCGCGTCGTCGTCACGTCGAGCGGATGGTCGAGCCCCTTGTCCAGCTTGCGCGCCGAAAAGCACTGGAAGTCTGTGCATTGGCGGCCATCGACATCAATGATCTGCAGATAGTCGCCGGCCTTGACGAAATAGGATTCGGCGGTGGCCGAATGGACGCGCAGATCGAGCACCGGATCGGCAAGCGGATCGGCAAGCTGCGACTTCGATTTCAGGCGGATCGTGGAGCGGCGCACGATGACGGTGAGCGGCGTCGCTGTGTCATGGCCATCGACAAGCATCGGTCCGCCGGGCGTTGCAATCAGCAAGCCGCCGTCGCGCGCGACGGTGAACGCTTGCTCGGCGCCGGCAGGCGTCGCGCCGCCGAACACGCGCATCGCCTTGGGCTGATCAAGTTGCACCCGCCGGCGTTTGAGGCCGCGGCGCACGGAAGCCAGGCTGTCGTCGCCCTCGGCCAACAGCGCCTTGATGCCGGCGGCATTGCTGTTGGATTTTTCGCCGAGGATGCCGGGATCGGTCGCGCCGCTGCTGTCCCAGGCCAGCAATTCGCAAGCCTGGCCGCCCTCGACATTGCGCACGGTGATCATATCGCCGGCCTCGACCTCGATCAGCACCGCGCCATTGCCCTGGATCGTGTAGCGCTCCATGCCCAGTGGCAGCGCGATCTGGCCGGGCCTCAGGATGAGGCTTGGCCTGGGCGGTCCGGCTGTCACGGCAGGGTAGGGTGACTGGCTCATTTCAGCCTTGCGGTTCGAGAAACAAGTTTGCCTGTGTGTAAAATTATTTTAGCAGGGAGAATAGCAGGGGGATCGCGTTTGGCAAGGCGGAGATGGTGCAAGCTCCCTTCTCCCACAGGGGGACAAGCGAAGGGCGCGCCTTTACGCCAACGCTTCGGAATGCACGATCGCCACGCCATACTCCGCTGCCGAGTCGAGTATCGTATGCCACAAGCTCTCCGCGAAAGTCGCGAACACAAGCAGATTGAACACCGCCTGCCCGTCGCGATCTCCGCCGCGCCAGAGCGTGACGCTGGTGTGGTCCATCGACGTTGCCGCCGTGGTGCCAACCGGAAACGCGTCGGGATGCAGATCGATCGACGACAGCTTGGCCAGCATCGTTCGCGCCTTTGCGCCCGAGATGCTGATCAGCACGCGCGCATGCGATTGGTTCGACAGCGACGCAGAAGATGCAAACGCCTGGGCGAGTACTTCAGTCGTGTGCTTGCCGCCCTTCGACAGCACGAAGAACTGATCGGGTCCCGACCAGATCAGCGTCGCATCCGGAGTCTGCACAGCCTCGGGTGTCTCTGGAGCCGCAACGCCGAAGCGGGCCTTCGCTGCCTTGGCCAAATCACCGGCCTTGCCGCGCTGTGCCATCACCTGCACCAGGTCGAAATTGCGGATTTCGGTCAGCGACATGCCGGCATCGCCTTGCGCACCGTAAGGCCCTGCAACAAGAGCCCGCTCGATTGGGCTACGAACATCCCAGGAAAACTCAGCCACGCTGGCGCCCTCCATCCGGGTCGTAGAAGACGGGATTGCAAAGCTCGACATCATAGTCCTCGCCGCGCAGGGGGTCGTGCGCGTGGACGATCTCGCCGATGCGCTCGCGGCCGCGTTCAACGAGGCCCAGCCCGATCCACTGGTCGAGCGTCGGCGAGAAGCAGACCGAGGTGACGTAGCCCTGGTCATTGTCAGGCCCAGGGGTCTGCCCCTTCGGAATGATATGCGCGCCGGAGCGCAAGCGACGCGCCTTGTCGACCGGCTTGATGCCCATGACGACCTGCCGGTCCGGCGCCACCAGCGCCTCGCGGCCGGCCATGACGCGGCCGATGAAATCCTTCTTGGTCGACATCATCTTGCCGAGACCGAGATCGGCCGCCGTCGTCGTGCCGCTCAGTTCCGGTCCCGCGACATGGCCCTTTTCGATGCGCATAACGCCTAAAGCTTCAGTGCCATACGGCGTCACGCCGAATGGTTTGCCCGCCAGCATCAGATTGCGCGCCATCGCCTCGCCATAGCGGGCCGGAACCGAAATCTCGAACGCCATCTCGCCGGAGAACGAGATGCGGAACAGCCGCGCCTTGATGCCGCCGCGCAGCGCGACTTCGCGCGCGCCCATGAAGGGGAAACCTTCGTTGGAGAGGTCTTCGGCCGAGTCGACGATTTCCTTCAGCAGGTCACGTGTCTTCGGTCCGGCGATCGAGAATTGCGCCCACTGGTCGGAGACCGAGGTCAACTGCACGTCGAGTTCGGGAAACAGGACCTGCCGGCAGAATTCGAGGTGCTGCATCACCAGCCCGGCCTTGGCCGTGGTCGTGGTGAGGAAATAATGGTCTTCGGCCAGCCGCGAGGTGGTGCCGTCATCATAGACCAGGCCGTCCTCGCGCAGCATCAGCCCGTAGCGCGCCTTGCCGACGGCAAGGTTGGAGAAGGTGTTGATGTAGACGCGATCGAGGAAGGCGCCGGCATCCGGGCCATGCACGTCGATCTTGCCGAGCGTCGAGACATCGCAGAAGCCGACGCCCGAGCGCACCGCCTTGACCTCGCGGGTGACGGATTCCAGCCAGCCCTTTTCGCCGGCGCGCGGATACCATTGCGCGCGCTTCCACAGGCCGGTGTCGACGAAGATCGCGCCCTGCTCTGCGGCCCAGTGATGCGAGGGCGTCAACCGCGTCGCGTGGAAATTCTCGTTGCGATGGTGGCCGGCAAAGGCGCCAATGGCGACGGGCACGTAAGGCGGGCGATAGATGGTCGTGCCGGTCTCAGGAATGGATTTTCCAGTCACCGCCGCCATGATGGCAAGGCCCGCGACGTTCGAGGTCTTGCCCTGATCGGTCGCCATGCCGAGCGTCGTGTAGCGCTTCAGATGCTCGACCGATTCAAAGCCCTCGCGCTGCGCCAGCTCGATGTCGGACGCCGTGACGTCATGCTGCTGGTCGACAAAGGCTTTTCCCTTGCCGGCGACATGCCAGAGCGGCGTCAGCGAGAACGCCTCGTCATCGGCGACAGGTGCGGAGCCCGCGTTGGCGGTGCGTCCCGCGTCCCGCGCGGCCGCGGCGCCGGCGGCAAAACCTTGGTTCAGGCAGGCGCCGAGCCCGAAGGCGCCGTTCGCCGCACCTGCAGCGACCATGCCGGGAGGCGCGCCGTCCGGCACAAACGCCGCGATATCGTCACGCCATCTCGGCCTGCCGCGATGGTAGGAGGTCAGCCCGACCGCCGGGTTCCAACCGCCGGAAACGGCGAGGCCATCGGCCTCGACCTCGGCCCGCGCGCCTCCGGTCAGCGACACCGAGATCTTGCGCACCCCGTCCTTGCCGCCGTCGACGCTGCTGACAGCGCCATGCAGCACGGTGAAGCCGTTTTTGGAGGCGAGCGAGCGATGGGCGGGCGAGACGTCACTGCGCGCGTCGATCACCGCGGCGATCTGCAGGCCGGCAGCGAGTGCGGTCTCGACCGTGCGCCAGCCATCCTCATTGTTGGTGAACAGCGCGATGCGCTTTGCCGGCGTGGCGGCATAGCGTGAGACATAGGTCCGCATGGCGGATGCCATCATCACGCCGGGCGTGTCGTTGCCGGCGAAGACGATGGGACGCTCGATCGCGCCAGCCGCGACGACGCAGCGCTTGGCCACGATCCGCCACAGCCGCTGCCGCACCTGATGCTCGGGCGGCGTCGGCAGATGGTCGTTGACCCGTTCGATCGCGCCATAGGTGCCGCCGTCATAGACGCCGAACAACGTCGTGCGGGTCATGATGCGCACATCCGGCATCGAGCCAAGCTCGGCCAGCGTGCGCGCCAGCCACTCCGCTGCCGGCAGCTCGTCGATTGTGCCGCCATCCGACAGCAGGCGGCCGCCGGGGACAAAATCCTCTTCGCACAGGATGACGCGCGCGCCACTGCGGCCTGCGGCCAGAGCTGCCGCGAGACCGGCCGGGCCGGAACCGGCGATCACCACGTCGCAATGCGCCCAGGCCTTGTCGTAGTGGTCGGGATCTGCGGTGACCGCCGCGCGGCCGAGACCGGCGGCGCGACGGATCGCCGGCTCGTAGATCATTTCCCAGAATTTCGCCGGCCACATGAAGGTCTTGTAGTAGAAGCCGGCGACGAAGATCGGCGCGAACAGCTGGTTCACCGACATCACATCGTGGCGCAGCGACGGCCAGCGGTTCTGGCTGGCGGCTTCGAGCCCTTCATAGAGCTCCGCCGTCGTCGCCTTGGTGTTGGCCTCGCGCCGTGCTCCGGTGCGCAGTTCGACCAGCGCGTTGGGCTCTTCCGAACCGGCGGTGAGAATGCCGCGCGGGCGGTGGTACTTGAACGAGCGCCCGACCAGCTTGACGCCGTTGGCGATCAGCGCCGATGCAAGCGTGTCGCCTTGGAAGCCGGAAAAATTTCTGCCGTCGAAGCGGAAGTTCAAGGACGCCGATCGGTCGATTAGACCGCCATTGTCCAGCCGGTTTGTCTGCGCGCCGGCCATCACGCGCCAACCTTTGCAGCACCAGCGCCTGCAGCCGGTTCCACCTTCGTAATCTCATGTGTCAGCGTGTTGCGCGTCACCTTCAGCCAGGAGCGGCAGCCGCCGCCATGGTACCAATTCTCGCTCATCACGCCGGCGACATTGTCGCGCAGGTAGACATAGTCGTAGACGGCGTCCTCGCCGGCTTCCGCCGCCGGCCGTTGTGGCTTGGCGTCGCCGAGATAGGTGAACTCGCCGAGTTCACGTTCGCCGCAGAAGGGACAGACAATCCGCATCTCGCCGCCCTCAGTGCAGGTTCGGTTGGGCGCCCACGCCCTTTTCGTCGATCATGGCGCCGCGCTGGAAGCGGTCGAGGCGGAACCGTGCGGCTTCCTTGTGCGACTCATCGCGCGCCAGCAGATGGGCAAAGACAAAGCCCGAGCCTGGCGTCGCCTTGAAGCCGCCATAGCACCAGCCGGCATTAAGGTAGAGCCCGTCGACCGGTGTCTTGTCGATGATCGGCGAGCCGTCCATCGACATGTCCATAATGCCGCCCCATTGGCGCAAAAGCCGCACGCGTCCGATCATCGGGATCAGCGCCATGCCGCCTTCGCAGACATCTTCCATCACCGGCATGTTGCCGCGCTGGGCGTAGGAATTGTAGCCGTCAATGTCGCCGCCGAAGACGAGCCCCCCCTTGTCCGACTGGCTGACATAGAAATGGCCGGCGCCGAAAGTCATGACACCGGGGATGAGCGGTTTGATCGCCTCGGAGACGAAAGCCTGCAGGACATGGCTTTCGATCGGCAAGCGCAGGCCCGCCATCGAAGCGACGCGCGAGGAAGAACCGGCAACCGCCATGCCGACCTTGCCGGCGCCGATCTTGCCGCGGGAGGTCTCGACCCCGGTCACCTTGCCGTTGCCGTCTCTGACAAAACCGGTGACTTCGCAATTCTGGATGATGTCGACGCCAAGTTCGCTCGCGGCATGGGCATAGCCCCAGACCACCGCGTCGTGGCGCGCCGTGCCGGCACGGCGCTGCAACAGGCCGCCCTGCACGGGAAAGCGTGCGTTCTCGAAATTCAGGAACGGCATCATTTTGCGAAGCCCCGCCTGATCGAGCAGCTCGGCATCGATGCCGTTGATGCGCATGGTGTTGCCGCGCCGTGCATAGGCGTCGCGCTGCGCGTCGGAATGGTAGAGATTGACGATGCCGCGCTGGCTGACCATCGAATTGTAGTTGAGGTCCTGCTCCATCCGCTCCCACAGCTTCATCGACAGTTCGTAGAAGCCGGTATTGCCGGGCAGGCCGTAGTTGGAGCGGATGATGGTGGTGTTGCGGCCGGCATTGCCGGAGCCGATCCAGCCCTTTTCCAGCACGGCGACATTCTTGATGCCGAACTCGCTGGCGAGGAACCAGGCGGTGGCGAGCCCGTGGCCGCCGCCGCCGATGACCACTACATCATAGTGATCTTTCGGGCTGGCGTCGCGCCAGGTGCGCTGCCAGTCCTTGTGGCCGGAAAGGGCGGCGCGGGCGAGCGAGAAGATCGAATATTTCATCAGGTCATTCCGAGGCCGCTCGCCCCACGCCGGACATCAGATGTCCAGCGTGTGGTCGCGCTCCCATTGCGTGAAGTGCGAAGCATAGGAATTCCATTCCTGGTGCTTCAGCTTTAGGTAAGCCGACGAGAATTCCTCACCCAGCGCCGCCTTGAGCGATTTGTCCTTGTCGTATTCGCGCAGCGCGTCGAGCAGGTTGAGCGGAAGCTTCGGCGCGCCCTTCACCGTATGGCCATGCTGGTACATGTCGATGTCGTAGCGCTTGCCGGGATCGGCCTTGGAGCGGATGCCATCGAGGCCGGCCGCGATGATGACCGCCTGCAAGAGATAGGGATTGGCGGCGCCATCCGGCAGGCGCAGTTCGAAGCGGCCGGGGCCGGGTACGCGCACCATGTGGGTGCGGTTGTTGCCGGTCCAGGTCACCGTGTTCGGCGCCCAGGTCGCGCCAGAAATGGTGCGCGGCGCGTTGATGCGCTTGTAGGAATTGACCGTAGGGTTGGTGATCGCGGCCAGCGCCGAGGCATGCTTCATGATGCCGCCGAGGAAGTTCCTGCCCTTGGCCGAAAGGCCGAGTTCCATGGAATTGTCGGCAAAGACGTTGGTCTTGCCTGCCTTGTCCCACACCGAAATATGGGCATGGCAGCCATTGCCGGTCAGGCCCTGGAAGGGTTTTGGCATGAAGGTGGCGCGCAGGCCGTGCTTTTCGGCGACGGACTTGACCATGAACTTGAAGAAAGAATGCTTGTCGGCGGTCGCCAGCACATCGTCGAAGGCCCAGTTCATCTCGAACTGGCCGTTGGCGTCCTCGTGGTCGTTCTGGTAGGGGCCCCATCCCAGCGCCAGCATGTGGTCGCAGATCTCGGCGATGACATCGTAGCGGCGCATCACCGCCTGCTGGTCGTAGCAGGGTTTCGAGGCCGTATCGTATTTGTCGGAGATGACGCTGCCGTCCGGCGAGATCAGGAAGAACTCGGCCTCGACGCCGGTCTTGACGTGCATGCCGTCGGTGGCCGCTTCGGCAATCAGCCGCCTCAACGTGTTGCGCGGCGCCTGCTCGACTTCCTTGTCGTCCATGATGCAATTGGCGGCGACCCAGGCGACATCGCGCTTCCACGGCAGCTGGATGGCCGAGTCCGGGTCCGGCACCGCGAGCATATCGGGATGCGCCGGCGTCAGGTCCAGCCAGGTGGCGAAACCGGCAAAGCCGGCGCCGTCCTTCTGCATGTCGGCGATCGCCTGTGCCGGCACCAGCTTGGCGCGCTGGCCACCGAACAGGTCGGTGTAGGAAATCATGAAATATTTGACGCCGTTCTCTTTGGCGAATGCGGCGAGATCGTTCCCCATTATAGTTCCTCGCTTATGTGATCTGGGTAGTCTTTGTCAGAAGCCGTTCTTCCCCGGTATCCAGTTGGTGCCGGCAAGCGGCACGCCGGCCATGGCGGCGGCTTCGATGGTGAGCGCGACGAGATCCTCGGGCTCGAGATTGTGCAGGCTGTTTTTGCCGCACGCGCGGGCAATCGTTTGGGCCTCGAGCGTCATCACCTTCAGGTAGTTCGCCAGCCGCCGTCCGGCGGCGATCGGATCGACCCGCTTCATCAACTCGGGGTCCTGCGTGGTGATGCCCGCGGGGTCGCGGCCCTCATGCCAGTCGTCATAGGCGCCGGCGGTGGTGCCGAGCGCATTGTACTCCGCCTCCCAGCGCGGATCGTTGTCGCCGAGCGCAACCAGCGCCGCCGTGCCGATCGACACCGCGTCGACGCCGAGCGCCAGCGCCTTGGCGACATCGGCGCCGTTGCGGATGCCGCCCGACACGATCAGCTGCACCTTGCGGTGCATGCCGAGATCCTGCAGCGCCTGCACCGCCGGCCTGATGCAGGCAAGCGTCGGCTGGCCGACATTTTCGATGAACACTTCCTGCGTCGCCGCGGTGCCGCCCTGCATGCCGTCGACGACGACGACATCGGCGCCGGCCTTCACCGCAAGCGCGGTGTCATAGTAGGGGCGGGCGCCGCCGACCTTGACGTAGATCGGCTTTTCCCAGTCTGTGATTTCGCGCAGTTCGAGGATCTTGATCTCGAGATCGTCCGGCCCGGTCCAGTCGGGATGACGCGAGGCCGAGCGCTGGTCGATGCCTTTCGGCAGCGTGCGCATTTCGGCGACGCGGTCGGAAATCTTCTGGCCGAGCAGCATGCCGCCGCCGCCGGGCTTGGCGCCCTGGCCGACCACCACTTCGATGGCATCGGCGCGGCGCAGGTCACGCGGGTTCATGCCATAGCGCGACGGCAGGTACTGATAGACCAGCGTCTGGGAATGTCCGCGCTCCTCCTCGGTCATGCCGCCGTCGCCGGTGGTGGTCGAGGTGCCGGAGAGCGTCGCGCCACGGCCGAGCGCTTCCTTGGCGGGGCCGGAGAGCGAGCCGAAGCTCATGCCGGCGACCGTGATCGGGATTTTCAGTTCGATCGGCTTCTTGGCATGGCGAGAGCCCAGCACGACTGACGTGTCGCAGCGCTCGCGGTAGCCTTCGAGCGGATAGCGCGAGATCGAGGCGCCAAGGAACAGAAGATCGTCGAAATGCGGCAGCTTGCGCTTGGCGCCGGCGCCTCTGATGTCATAGATGCCGGTCGCTGCGGCGCGGCGTATCTCGGAAAGCGTGTAGTCGTCGAAGGTCGCGGATTTGCGCGGCGTCGTCGGCGGGTTCTTGTAGGTCATGCTGCCTCAATACGCGTCGGCGTTGTCGATATTGAAATTGTAGAGCGTGCGCGCAGAGCCGTAGCGCTTGAACTCCGACGGCTTGACCCCGGTCACGCCGGCGCGGTCGAGCAGGCCCTGCAGGAGTTCGATATGCTCGGGCCGCATCTCCTTGGCGATGCAGTCGGCACCGAGGCTCTCGACCTTGCCGCGCACGAACAGCCGCGCCTCGTAGATGGAATCGCCCAGTGCGTCGCCGGCATCGCCCAGCACCACCAGATTGCCCGATTGCGCCATGAAGGCCGACATGTGGCCGATATTGCCGTGCACGACGATATCGATGCCTTTCATCGAAATGCCGCAGCGCGACGAGGCATTGCCTTCGATGACCAGCAGCCCACCCTTGCCGGTGGCGCCGGCATACTGGCTGGCGTCGCCCTTGATCACGATCGAGCCCGACATCATGTTCTCGCCGACCCCAGGGCCGGCCGAGCCGTGCACGGTGATCGCGGCGCCGTCATTCATGCCGGCGCAGTAATAGCCGACGCTGCCGCGCACATCGATGCTGACCGGCTGGTCGACGCCGACGGCGACCGAATGGCTGCCCTTCGGGTGCAGCACTTCCCACGCCGTTTCGTTGGAACCGGGCGTCAGATTGTGCAGCGCCTGGTTCAGCTCTCGCAGCGATGACACATCGAGATCGAAGACCCTGGAAGCGTGGTCTTGCACCACCTTCGAAAGTTTGGTTGCCGGCATGGGCTCAATGCTCCCAGAAATAGACGGTTGCGGGTTCCGGTTCCCAGACCCTCGCATTGTCTATGCCGGGCAGCTTGGTCAGCGCGCGATATTCCGAGCCGAAGGCGACATACTGGTCGGTCTCGGCCATGACGGCGGGCTTGCAGGCGATCGGATCGCGCACCACGCCGAAACCGTTCTTGGTGCCGACGACGAAGGTGAAGAAGCCGTCGAGGTCCGACAGCGTGCCTTCCAGCGCCTCGCCGAGATTCTTGCCATGCGCCATCTGCGAGGAGAGATAGGCGGCGGCGACCTCGGTGTCGTTCTCGGTCTCGAAGGTCATGCCTTCGCGCCGCAATTCGCGCCGCACATTGTTGTGATTGGACAGCGAACCATTGTGCACCAGGCACTGGTCGGCGCCGGTCGAGAACGGATGCGCGCCCATGGTGGTGACAGCCGATTCCGTCGCCATGCGGGTATGGCCGATGCCATGCGTGCCGGTCATCGAGCGGACGTCGAAACGGTCGACGACAGCTTCCGGCAGGCCGACCTCCTTGTAGATCTCCACCGCTTCACCGGCGCCCATGATGCGCACATCCGGCCGGATCGACTGCAGCGCTTCGCGGGCAGTGTCGACCTTGTCGGGTGCAGTCCTGAGCACGGCATGCGTCGACTTCACCGCAATGCTCACCGGCGCGCCGATGGCCTTGGCAAGCTCGGCGTCGAGGCCGCGGAAATCGCGATCGGGCTTGGCCGACTGGATGGTGATCTTGGCTTCGTTCCTGGACGAGGCGCCATAGATGGCGATGCCGGCGCTGTCAGGCCCGCGATCGCTGAGCGAGATCAGCATCTGCGACAGCATCGAGCCGAGCTGCGGCTCAAGCGACTTGTCCTTTAGAAAAAGTCCGACGATTCCACACATGTCAGCCTCCCGGCGTTTGCAGCTAAGAGATGATGTACCGAATGCGCTGCCCGAATTCAATCATATGAAAAAAATATTCCTGTAGTTACCTATGCGGCTCAATGCCGCTTTGCGCGGTGTCAGCGCCGGCACGGGCGCTGTGAGCCCATATGGCGGTGCGGATGCGGGCCATTCTGTAGGCGTCGAGGATCGACAGCGCATAGATCAGGAAGCCTCCGGCATGACGGCCGACGAAGCTGGCGTCGGCCGGCGCGATCTTGGCCGTCACCCAGGCGAGGATCACCATGAAGAACAGGAACTGTAGGCCGCGCACCGGCACGCCGAGAATGACATGGCCGCTTGCCGGCAAAACGATCGCGGCGCCGAGGACGAGATAGGGATTTGTCGGCGCGGGCGGGGGTACGTTCATCATGCCACCTGCCTTTCCTGTCTGTTGATGGCATCGCGCAGCACCGATGCTGAGGTAAGGAGTCTCTCGACCAGCGCCGGATCGAGCCTTGTGGTGCCGAATGCTGCCTGGCGGAACACGCCGTAGCGCGCGCGTTCGGCCTCGGCCAGCAGCCAGACGATGCGCACGCCGTTCGGTGTGATCAAGAGTTCCTTGGCGCGGCCTTCGGCAAAAATCTCCAGATGGCTGGCGATCAGATTCTGCGGAAAGCGCGCCGCTCGGAGGTCGGTTCGCAGCACGGCTTCAGCCGGAAATCCCGGTGCCTTCGGCAGCGTATGCTGGAGGTGGTCGAAATTGGAGAAGGTCGTCGGCGAGCCAGGCCGCATCATCATGTCGAAGGTCGCCGGCACCGCGACCGGTTCGGTGACCGTGACGCTGAGCCAGCGTGCCGGCAGTTTTCGCGTCGCCAGCGTGTCGACGATGGTGCGCACCTGCACGCGCCGATCGTTCCATGTGCCTGACCAGGTGATGACGCCTGCCGTGCCGTCCGAAACGTCTGAAGCGCCGGGAATGACGGTGCGGATGCAGGCCACCTCGGCCTCACGAGCGGCGGTTGCCCTGTTGCGGCTGGCGCGCGCCAGCCAGGCGAGGTGCAGGACGATAGCCAGGGCGATCGCCCCGGCCAGCAATGCTGTCGTCACCTCGGACACCTCGTCACGCCATGCCTGCCCGAAACGGCAGGTCCTCTCCTATCAATAGCCCTGCGGCTTCGGCCACGGCATGGTGAACTGGTCGCCGCGGCGCACATAGCGATAGCGGTAGAAGTGGAACCACACAGAGATCAGGAAATAGAAGATCGTCATCGCGATCAGCTGCGAGCCGAAGCCGAGGAAGATGGCGAAGAAGGTCACCACGCACAGGCAAAACAGCACAATCGCCGGCAGCGGATGGAAGGGATGCGTGTAGCCGCGGCGGATGGTGCCGAGCGGCCACTTCTTCCGGAACATCATGATGTTGATGCTCATGAAGGTGTATTGCAACACGCCTGACAGGATCGAGAAGGTGATCGCCTGGTTGAGGTCGGCGATGAAGGCGAAGGCCAGCGCGATCGGCAGCAGGAACAGGATCGAGCGGTAGGGCGTGCGGTATTTCGGATGCACGGCCGAGAACCATGTCGGCAGGTAGCGGTCGCGTCCGAGCGAGAACCAGGCGCGGGCCGCATCGTTGATGCAGCCATTGGCCGAGGCGAGCGCCGCGAGCAGTGTTGCGATGAACAGCAGGTTTTCGAGCAGTGCGCTGCCGGTCAGCTTGCCGGCGTCCCACAACGGATAATAGGTGATGCCGAGATACTCCCAGGGCATCAGCGAGGCGCAGACATACCAGGTCATGGCTGCGGCGATCAGAAGCGTGATCATGCCAGCCATCGTGCCGTAGGGCAGCGAACGGGCCGGCGAGCGTACTTCCTCGGCCGCCTGCGTGGTGCCTTCGATGCCGAGATAGTACCAGATGCCGAACTGGAAGGCGGCGATGACGCCGATCCAGCCATAGGGCAGCGCATTGCCGGGCGTGACCAGCTCATTGAGCTTGAGCACTGCGCCTTGCGTCCACGGGCTGACCGAGAAGAACAGGATGACGATCGAGACATAGGCGATCGCGGTGATGACGAAATTGACGTTGAGCGTCATCAGCACGCCGCGGTAGTTGAGCCACGCCAGCACGACGATGGTGGCGGCGATGAAGGAATTGTGGGTGAGCCCTTCGACGCCGGCCTTGGCGACGATGGTGTCGCCGAGCAGGATGGCGTCCGACACCTCCAGCATTGTGTAGGCAAAGACCAGGAACAGCGCGACGTTGAACGCCATCAGCGGTCCGACAATGTGCTTGGCCTGGGCATACTGGCCGCCGGCGGCGGCGACCGTCGATGTCACCTCGGAATCGATCATGGCGACCGAGGTGTAGAGCAACCCGACCACCCAGCAGACGATCAGCGCCGCAAGCGCACCGCCCTTGTCGGCCGAGAAATTCCAGCCGGTGAATTCGCCGACCAACACGATGCCGACGCCGAGCGCCCAGACATGGGCAGGGCCGAGCACCCTGAGCAGCGAAACCCTGTCGCCGTGAATGGTGGTGGTGATGGTATTCTCAACCGCGGCGGTCATTGATCGATCCCCACTCAGATCCGGTGTTTTTCGGCAGCGGCTTCAAGCTCGCCTTCGCGCGAGGAGGTCAGCACATCCTCGGAGTAAGTCGTGTCGATCTTGAACCAGTCGTAGAGCATCCACAGCGCAAGCACGACCGAGATACCCCAGCATGCATAAGACAGAGCTATCCACATGAGCGTGCTTCCCCCAGGATTTCTTGCGTTATTTGTCGTCGAACTTTTCGTTGATGACGTCGCGATATTCGCGGTCGGAGGCGCGGAACAGGAAGACGAAATAGCCGATCAGCACGGCTGCCATGATAATCAGCGTCGGCCAGTCGATGATGTAGTGGAAGCGGTTCTGGATGATGTCGTGCGCTGTCTCGGGCGTATAGCCGAGCTTTTCCCAGATCGCGGCCATGGTCGCGTTCTGCCCCAGCGCCTCCCAGGTCTTGGCGTCAAGCGCATCGATGGATTTTGCGGCGCCGGCGAAACCGAGTTTGAGCGGCAGCCACAGCGCCACGAAGATGGCGACGACGACGACGACAATGTCGAAAATCTGCCCGGCCCGGCTTTGCTCCGGCGGTGTGTAGCGTGGCATCTCTCTACCTCAGATTTTGCGGTTGCGGGCGGCGTCGGCATTCTTGATGTCGAGCCCGTAGATGAAGTCCTTGTCTTCCTTGTAGTGATTGACCATCGCCAGGATGGCGGCCGTGTTGAAGATCAGCACGGCGGCGGCGGCGATCGCGACGACGATCTTGATCCCGGTGTCCGGGATGTAGGGCCATGTCATGATGAGCACGAAGAGGATCGTCGCCCACAGGCAGATGATCAGGAGCGCGGATCCGCGCACGTCGGAACGGTACAGCGCTTCGATGCGCTGCTGCAGGTCTGACATCGGTTTTCCCCTTTATTCCAACGCCGGCTTCCGAATTGGCCGGTCATTGCCCTCTTTCAAGAGAGTGAAATTTTTTTCATAAATTCAGTCCGATTTGCGAAATTGTCAAGACGAATTTACGTTTGGCTAACCGGTCATTTGGCCTGGCAGATTTTGCCTGACAATGAAATTATTTGCTTATGGGTATTGCGACATCAGGACGTTTGCGGTCAATATTCGCTCAAAGACCCCCGCAGCAGTGCGAGGGGCAGGGAACAGCACAGAATTTTCGAACGGAGGATTAGCGGATGACGGCATCCTGGAGATTTTCGACCCTGGCGGATCGCCATCGCGCGCTCGGCTCGAAGCTCGAAGACTGGAGCGGCATGGGCACCGCCTGGACCTACGACAAGGATGCCGACGAGGAATACACCGCCATCCGCACCAAGGCCGGGCTGATGGATGTCTCTGGCCTGAAGAAGGTCCACATCACCGGGCCGCATGCCTCACATCTCATCGATCTCGCCACCACGCGCGACGTCGAAAAAATCTATCCCGGCAAGTCGGCCTATGCTTGCATGCTGAACGAGGCCGGCAAATTCACCGACGACTGCATCCTCTACCGCACCGGGCCGAACGCCTGGATGGTGGTGCACGGTTCGGGCACCGGCCATGAGGAACTGCAGCGCGCTTCCGTCGGCCGCGACGTCTCGCTGCGCTTCGACGACAATCTGCACGACCTGTCGCTGCAGGGGCCGACGGCGGTCGACTATCTCTCAAAGCACGTGCCGGGCATCCGCGACCTCAACTATTTCCATCACATGCAGACGCAGCTGTTCGGCTTTCCGGTGATGATCTCGCGCACCGGCTACACCGGCGAGCGCGGCTACGAGATATTCTGCCGCGGCCAGGATGCCGGCACGATCTGGGACAGGATCCTCGACGAGGGCAAGAGCGCCGGCATCATTCCGTGCCGCTTCACCACGCTCGATATGCTGCGCGTCGAAAGCTATTTGCTCTTCTATCCCTACGACAATTCGCAGAAATATCCGTTCGAGACTGAAGGCCCCGGCGACACGCTGTGGGAGCTGGGCCTCGACTTCACCGTCAGCCCCGGCAAAACGGGCTTCCGCGGCGCGGAGGAGCATTATCGGCTGAAGGGCAAGGAACGCTTCAAGATCTATGGCGTTCTGCTCGACTGCAAGGAGCCGGCCGACGAGGGCGCGCCGGTCTATCGCGACGGCAAAAAAGTCGGCGTGGTGACCTGCGCCATGTATTCGCCGCTGGTCAAGAAATCGATGGGCATTGCGCGCCTCGATGTCGACTGCGCCGTCAAGGACAACAAGCTCGAGATCCGCAACAAGAGCGGCTCGATCAAGGCGACGGCGCAGCCGCTGCCCTTCGACGATCCCAAGAAGACCAAGCGCACGGCGAAAGGCTGAGGCATAGTCAACAGCGAGGACTTTAGGGCACAAAGAGAGAATGGCAGCCAAGACGATCATCAGCCGGCCTATTTACGGAACCCTGTCTCCGCAGCCCGGCAAGCATCATCTTTTCGTGGCGGATGCGGAAGGCGCGCTGGCGATCGTTGATATGGCAAAGACGGCTCCGCCCGGTTTCTTCGACTTCGCCGAGATCGTCTTCATTCCTGGCACTGACGACAAGCATGTCGCCGCTCTCGAAGCGCTGAAGCCGGCGCAGCTTCACATCGCGCCGTCCTTCGCCAGCCTGTTGCCGCGACTGAAGCAGACGCTGGCCAACGCCCATATGGGCCTGCGCCTCTACCTCGCCGGCACTGAAGGGCTGATCGGCCAAGCCATGCAGGTGGCGCTCGAAGCCGGCATCGACCACACCTCCATGCAGACCGAACACCGCGGCTCGCTGGCGCGGCGCATGCAGTGTGTGCACTGCAAGGGCATCACCGAGAATGTGACGACGCAGCCTGCCACCTGTGCGCATTGCGGCCTGCTGCTTCTGGTGCGCGATCATTATTCCCGGCGCCTCGCCGCCTTCCAGGGCGTGTGCATCAATGCCGAGGACCGCTCGGAAATTCCTCCCATGGAGGAGGCCTTCCCATGAGCACCGGCACCACCAAGCTCGATGTCGTGGTCAGCGATGTCGTCCCGGTCAACGACCTCGTCACCCGCTTTCATTTCCGCCGCCGCGACGGCGAACTGTTGCCGACTTTTTCCGGCGGTGCCCATGTCGTGGTCGAGATGCGCGATGGCGACCTCACCAGGCTCAATCCCTATTCGCTGATGGGCTCTCCGCTCGACACGCGCGAATACACCATTTCTGTGCGCCGCGACGATGTCGGCCGCGGCGGCTCGCTGTTCATGCACCGGTCGGTCAAGCCGGGGCTGGAGATGGTGGTCAGCTATCCCGTCAATCTGTTCTCGCTCGATCTCAGGGCAAAGAAGCATCTGATGCTGGCCGGCGGCATCGGCATCACGCCATTCATGGCGCAGACCGCGCAGCTCGCCGGGTCCGGCGGCAATTTCGAACTGCACTACACCTGCCGCACCGCTTCGCTCGGCACCTATGCCGACGTGCTGCAGGAGCGCTATGGCCGCCGCATCCGGCTCTATCACGACGACCTCGACCAGCGCATCGAACTCGACAGGCTTTTGTCGTCGCAGCCGCTCGGCACGCATCTCTATGTCTGCGGCCCGGCCGGCATGATCAACTGGGTGCGCGACCGTGCGGCAAGCCTCGGCTGGCCGCCGGAGACTGTGCATTACGAGCATTTCGCGGCGCCGCAACCCGGCCTGCCTTTCGACGTCACACTTGCCGTCAGCGGCAAGACCATCCGCGTCGGCGAGCAGCAGAGCCTGCTCGAAGCGATCGAGGCCGCCGGCGTCGATCCGCCCTATCTTTGCCGCGGCGGTGTCTGCGGCCAGTGCGAGACCAACGTCATCTCGTATGACGGCAAGTTCATCCACAACGACCACTGGCTGAGCGAGGAAGACCATCGCTCCGGCTGCAAGATCATGCCGTGCGTGTCGCGCTTCGAGGGCAAGTCGCTGGTGCTGGAGCGGTAAAGCATTTTGCAGCCAAGTGGAAACACTTGGCGTCGCAGAAATGCGGCTAAAACAAAGAGATAGAGCGGGATGTCGCGTTCAAGCCGAACGCATCCCGCTCTAGGAGGAAATCATGGGCATCACCTTTCGCAAGGAAACGTTCCGCGACGATTTCACCTTCAAGAACAGTCCGGAACACATCAGGCGGTTTCCGTTTCCGTTCCACGAAGACAGCTACATGTATGCGGTCAACATCGAGCCGCATGTCGTGGGTCCCAAGGGCAGCGTGCTGGAAAACCTGATCGACGTCGACGAGCACTATGTCGCCGAGATGCAGGACCGCGCGCTGGTGCTGGCCGAGGACCCGCTGCGCTGCCAGTCGCTGCCGCACATGACGCTGGCCGGCTGGGACCTGCTCGAACTTTTGATGGAGCAGCAGGCGCTGGGTTATCCCGAACATTTCACGCTGACCCGTGATGGCGATCGCTGGCGCTGGATCAACCGGCCGCTCGGCATCGACGACACCTTTACCTTCGGCGACACCTCGACGCTGCCCTACGGGCCGATGGAGTACATCACCCGCCAGAGCCAGGGCGATTTCTGCATCCTCGACCAGCGCGACGGCAATCTGTGGATGGATGCCGGCATGGTCACCACCCAGGCCGACTGGTCGCTCGATTTCGACATCGGCATGAACTTCTTCGAGTGGCACGCGCCGGTGCCATTGGCGCATGAGAAGGGGATTTTCGTCCGGGCGCTGAAATTCCTCACCAACATCCAGCAGGGCAAGCCGGCGCGGCGTCTCAACTGGACGATGACCATCAATCCGCGTCTCGACACCAGCCCGGAAAATTATCACAAATGGGGTCCGGACCGGACCACGGTGACGCCGGAGAATATCGGCGACAAGGTGCATCTGCGCGTCGAGCTGCAAAGCTTCTGGCGCCTGCCGCGCTCCAACGGCATCGTCTTCCCGATCCGCTGCTACCTGATCAAGATGGACGAACTGGTGACGCAGCCGAAATGGGCACGGCGCCTGCACCGCGTCATCCGCGATCTGCCTGAGGAGTTGGCGACTTACAAGGGCCTGACCCGGTATCGGCCGACGCTGGTCGAATGGCTGTCGAAGCTCGATGATGGGAGTGCGACCAGCCCTGGGTTCGGGCCAGATTGACCTCCAAAGACTTGGGTTCCTCGCCCCTGCCAGAGGCGGGGGAGAGGTGTCCGCGAAGCGGACGGAGAGGGGGCCTTCGTAGGGCGCTCCCCTCTCCGTCTCGGCTTCGCCGAGCCACCTCTCCACTACGTGGGGCGAGGAACCAAGTGCCTCAGCCCGCGCTCTGCGGATAGCAGATAATCGACAGATACCGCATCGGCAGTTTTGTCAGCTGCTCCGGTCCGTGCGGTGCATCCGCGTCGAAGAACAGGCTGTCGCCCGGCTTCATCGGGTAAAGATTGCTGCCGTGCCGGTAAACCACTTCGCCTTCCAGCATATAGAGGAACTCCATGCCCTCATGCTGGAAGGTCGGAAACACATCCGAATCCTCGGTCAGTGTGATCAGATAGGGCTCGACCACGACACCGCTGGTGTTGGAACCGATATGTCCGAGCAGATTGTACTGGTGGCCGGCGCGCGTGCCGCGGCGCTCGACATCGAGGCCTTCGCCGGCCTTGACGAAGACGGCGCTGCGCTCCTCTTCGAAGCGGCGGAAGAAGGCGGTAACGGGAACGCCGAGCGCCCGCGACAGCGCCTGCAGCGTGGTCAGCGACGGCGAGGTGATGCCGTTCTCGATCTTGGACAGCATGCCCAGCGAAATGTCGGTGGCGACAGCCAGATCGGCGACGGTGATTCCGAGCTTCTTGCGGAAGGCGCGCACCTCGCGGCCGATCGCCACCTCGAGCACCTTTTCGCGCGTGTCGCGAATGGCATGCGGGTTCTGCGTCAGCGGCGTGCGGATGGTCTTCCCATCCCCTGAAACTTTTGCCACTGGCTTTGCCTTTGCCGAAGCGGGGCCAGCCTTGGAGTCGGAAATTGTCTTCGCCATCTCGTCCCCCGAATCCTGAAGATTTATTTCACTGTAGGTGAACACATTCGGTGCCGGCAAGCCCTTTAAGTCGAATGGTGTCCGGTCCGGATTTGCGCTGTTATCGGTTTTTGCTGGAAATCCGCTGGAGCGAAACGCGGTTTCGTCACAAGGCCTGTTGACAGCATCGAAGGGGCAATTACTGTCACTGTGAGTGAAATTTGTTTCGTAAGAGAAATTCTGGGAGGCCTGCCATGAACACTCGCGTTGCCGTCATTGGGGCCGGACCATCCGGCCTGGCCCAGCTCAGGGCCTTCAAATCGGCCGAAGACAAGGGTGCCGCGATTCCCGAAATCGTCTGCTTCGAAAAGCAGTCGGACTGGGGCGGCCTGTGGAACTACACCTGGCGCACTGGCCTCGACGAGCACGGCGACCCCGTTCACGGCTCGATGTACCGATACCTCTGGTCGAACGGGCCGAAGGAATGCCTGGAATTCGCCGACTACACATTCGAGGAGCATTTCGGCCGTCCGATCGGTTCCTATCCGCCGCGCGCCGTGCTGTGGGACTACATCAAGGGCCGCGTCGAAAAATCAGGCCTGCGCAAATGGGTGCGCTTCAACAGCCCGGTGCGCATGGTGACCTTCTCGGACGTGACGAAGAAATTCACCGTCACCGCGCATGACCGCACCAACGACGTCACCTACTCCGAAGAGTTCGACAATGTCGTTGTCGCGTCCGGGCATTTCTCGGTGCCCAACGTCCCTTATTTCGAAGGCTTTTCGACCTTCAACGGCCGCATCCTGCACAGCCATGATTTCCGCGACGCGATGGAATTCAAGGGCAAGGACATCCTGATCATCGGCCGCTCCTATTCGGCCGAGGACATCGGCTCGCAATGCTACAAATACGGCGCCAAATCGATCACCTCCAGCTACCGTTCCAAGCCGATGGGCTTCAAATGGCCGGAGAACTGGAAGGAAGTGCCGCTGCTGCAGAAGGTTGTCGGCAAGACCGCGCATTTCAAGGATGGCACCACAAAGGACGTCGACGCCATCATCCTGTGCACCGGCTATCTGCATTCCTTCCCCTTCCTCACCGACGATCTCAAGCTCAAGACCGCCAACCGCATGTGGCCGCTCGACCTCTATGAGGGCGTCGTCTGGGAGAAGAACCCGAAGCTCTCCTATATCGGCATGCAGGACCAGTTCTACACCTTCAACATGTTCGACGCGCAGGCCTGGTTCGCCCGCGACGTCATCATGGGCCGCATCAAGCTGCCCTCCGTGCAGGCGATGGCCGAGCACGGCGCCAAATGGCGTGCCCGCGAGGAAACGCTCGAAGACGCCGAGCAGATGATCTGGTTCCAGGGCGACTACACCAAGGAGCTGATGGACCAGACCGATTATCCCGGCTTCGACGTCGAGGCGGTCAACCAGACTTTCATGGAGTGGGAGCACCACAAGGCCGAAGACATTATGAGCTTCCGCGACCATGCCTATCGCTCGCTGATGACCGGCACCATGGCGCCGCTGCACCACACGCCGTGGCTACAGGCTCTGGACGATTCGATGGAAAGCTATCTCGAGGTGAAGGGCGTCGCGGCGGAGTAGGTCGGTTCAATCCGTTGGATAGTCCGGCGCAGCATCGGTCTCCGAAGCTCCGCGGCTGCGATGCCCGGCTTGCGCAGTTCCTCCACCGAGGCGCGCACCCGAGCGATAGCGTAGGATGTTGCCGCATCCACCGTAGCGAAACCGGAAATCAACTGTTCACCGTCCGGTTCGCCGGTCTTGGCCATGTCGAAAACGAGAACGGCAAAAGGCGGTTCGCCCGGATCGGACATTCGACCACTATCCCAGTCTTGCCCGCGCTTTAGCCGTCCAGGCGTTGAAAAGCCGGTCAGCGACGATGCCGATGAAGGCTATCGCCAGGCCTGCAACGATGCCGCGGCCGGAATCGGCTTTCGACAGAGCGATGAACACCTCCTGGCCGAGATCGCGTGTGCCGACCATGGCGCAGATGATGATCATCGCCAGCGCCATCAGGATGGTCTGGTTGACGCCGAGCATGATCTCGGGAAGCGCCAGCGGCAGCTGCACGCGGAAGAAGGTCTGGCGCGGTGTGCAGCCGGACACTTTCGCCGCTTCGATCAGCGCCGGCGGCACCTGCCGGATGCCGTGATTGGTGTAGCGGATCGCCGGCACCACGGCGAAGGCGATCGTTGCGATCATGGCGGTGACGTCGCCCACCCGGAACAACATCACCACCGGAATGATGAAGCAGAAGGACGGCAGCACTTGCAGCGTGTCGATGATGGGCGTGACGATCTTTTCAAAGCGGTCGCTGCGCGCGGCCGCGAGCCCGATCGGAATGCCGATCAGGCAAGCGATAAAGGCTGAGATGCCGCAGAGATAGACCGTCGCCATGGTCTTTTCCCAGAGACCGGTGATGGCGCAGAAAGCGGTAAGTGCCGCGACGAGAGCCGCGAGGCGCAAGCCGCCGAGCTGGTAGCCGGCAAGGCCGAGCAGGAACACGGCGCCCAGCCACGGAAAGCCTTCGCAGAACGCGCGCAGCGGGTTCAGCACATTGAGGATAAGCGCCACGCGAAAGGCTTCGATCACGTCGAAGAAGTTGATGGTCACCCAGTTCACCGCCGCCTTCCATAACGGTGCAGTGGTGAAGGTGATCGCCTTCGGTACCGCCGCGAAGGCCGGCACATAAAGGCTGAGCAGCGTGGTGGCGGCAAGGATGGCGATGGCCAGCGACAGATGGGGATAGCGCCGCCAGACTACGGGGTTTATCGCCTGATGCGTCTGGCCTTTCGCCTGCTTGTGGGCGATGGCCTGGCTCAGCGTATCGAGCGCGATGGCCAGTGCGACGATGGCGAGGCCGGCTTCCATCGCCTCGCCGACCTTCAGCGCGCGCAACGCGAGCAGCACGTCGTAGCCAAGGCCGCCGGCGCCGATCATCGAGGCGATGATCACCATGTTCAGCGCCAGCATGATCACCTGGTTGACGCCGACCATCAGCGTCGGCCGCGCCGAGGGAAGAAGCACGCGCCACAATTTCTGCCGCGCCGTGCAGCCGGCCATCTCACTGAAATCGTCGATCTCGGACGGCACGCGCGACAGGCCGAGCATCGTCGCCCGTACCATTGGCGGCGTGGCGAAAATGGCGGTGGCGATCATCGCCGACACCGGACTGTTGCCGAACAGGAGCAGCATCGGAATCAGGTAGGCAAAGGTCGGGATGGTCTGCATCAGATCGAGGGCAGGGGAGACGATGAGCCGTTCGGCCCAAGGCTTGCGCCAAGCCCAGATGCCGGCGAACAGGCCCGTCACAATGCAGAACGGCACGGCGATGGAGATCAGCGCCAGCGTCAGCATGGCGCTGGTCCACTGACCGAACAGCGCGATGTAGAGAAAACAGCCGCCGACCAGCAGGCCAAGCTTGCGGCCGCCCGCTGAATACCCGGCGATGAAGGCGGCAGCGCAGACGCCGACCCAAGACAGGCGCGGCAGTACATAGGCATCGGCGCCATGGCCGATCTTGAAATTCTTGGCCAGAAGATTGAGCGCGAAGTCGAGGGGAACGCCGAGCACCGCTGTGACCGAGCGCGTCAGCCATGAAAAGTTCGACTTGATCCAGCGCATCAGCGCGCTGACCCAGTCGGCGACGGGGACGACCGCCTCGGCCGGATAGTTGACGGCCCAGGGCAGCCTGTCCTGCAGCAGGAACACCACCAGCACGGCGGCCAGCGCCAGGGCCCAGACCAGCAGCCAACGCTGAGCCGGTGGCCTCGCTTCGCTGGCGCTTGCCGTCACCGTCATGCGCCGGCTCTTGGCTTGTCGATACCCGCCAACAATTCGATGACCGCTTGCGGCGTTATCTCGCCGATCGGCTTGCCGGTGCCGTTGACGACGGCGAACGGTTTGCCCGCCGCGACGATCCTGGCCGAGAAGCTGGCGATCTTGGTCTCCGGCGAAACCGTGCCGCCATGCTCGGTACCATCGCAGGCGCGCATCAGGCTGCGCGCCGAAATCACCTTGGCGCGGTCGACGTCGCGGGTGAATTCGGCGACATAGTCGGTCGCCGGATTGACCACCAATTGCTCTGGTGTGCCGATCTGGATGACCTCGCCGTCCTTCATGATGGCGATGCGGTCGGCCAGCCTGATGGCCTCGTCGAAATCATGGGTGATGAAGACGATGGTCTTGTGCAGCATGGTCTGCAGCCGCATCAGCTCGTCCTGCATCTCGCGGCGGATTAGCGGGTCGAGCGCCGAGAATGGCTCATCGAGGAACCAGATCTCGGGCTTGGTCGCGAGACTGCGGGCAATGCCGACGCGCTGCTGCTGGCCCCCGGACAATTCGCGCGGATAGAAATGCTCGCGGCCGCGCAGGCCGACCAGCTCGATCACCTCGCGCGCACGCGTTTCGCGTGTCGGCCGGTCCTGTCCCTGAATACTCAAGGGGAAAGCAATGTTGTCCAGCACGTTGAGATGCGGCAGCAGGGCAAAGTTCTGGAACACCATGCCCATGCGATGGCGCCGGAGCTCGATCAGAGCCGCATCGGAAATTTTCAGCAGGTCCTTGCCTTCGAACTCGACCTTGCCGTGCGTCGGTTCGACCAGCCGCGACATGCAGCGCACCAGCGTCGATTTGCCGGAGCCCGACAGGCCCATGATGATAAAAATCTCGCCCTGGCGGATTTCAAGGTCGACGGCGCGCACCGCGGCGACCAGCCCGGCGGCGGCGATTTCGGCCATGCCGGCCTTGCCGTCGCGCTCGCGGATGAAACTGGCCGCGTTCGATCCGAACAGCTTCCAGACATTGCGGCAGGCAAGCTTTATCGGCCGCGCATCCTTTGGCACGCCAACTGCCTGCGGTTCAGTCGCTTCCGTCATCCAATGGTCCTTCTGGAAAATAGGAATATAGACCCGGCTGTTACGGCCGGGTCTGGCTTCCAGTCGGAACGATCACTGCGCCCAGGCTTTCCAGTCGGCTTCGTGCGCGGCGATCCAGGCGGCGGCGACGTCTTCCGGCGTCTTGCCCCCGAGGTCGATCTCGCCGCTCATCTTGTTGAGTTCGTCGGTGTCGACCGTGTAGGCCTTGGCCACCTTGTAAGCGACCGGCCATTTGTCCTTCATGCCGGACCAGGAGTATTTCCAGATCTCGCCATGCGGCTTGCCGCAATCATATTTGGCATCGGGATTGGTGCCCCATTTCGGATCGGTGTAGCACTCGGGCGTGTATTCCGGGAATTGCACCCACTCGCCCTTGTACTTGGCCGGCGCCCAGTGCGGCGAATAGATCCACAGCATGATCGGCGCCTTGCGCTGATAGGCCGAGTCCAGCTCGGCGAACATCGCCGCATCGGTGCCGGCATGGATGACGGTGAAGGGCAGCTTCAGCGCTTCGACGCGCTCGTCGTCAAAGCCTTCCCAGGTCACCGGGCCGCCGAGATAACGGCCCTTCGGCGCCGTCTCCGCCGTCGAGAAGGCCTCGGCGCATTTCGGGTCTTTCAACGCTTCCCAGTTGGGCAGGCCCGGGCATTTCTCCTTCATATATTCGGGGAACCACCATTCCTCCTTGGCCTTCGGTCCGAGCTTGCCGAGCCGTTCGGTCTGGCCGGTGGCATCAGAAGCCTTCATGGCTTCGCCGGCCGTCGTGTCCCAGAATTCGAGGCCGACATCGAGATCGCCATTGGTCAGGCCCGTGGTCAGGCTGGAGAGATAGTCGGCGGTCGGATATTCGACGGTGTAACCGAGCTTTTCGAGGATGCCGCCAAGAATCTTGGCGTTGAGGTTGACGCTGGTCCAGTCGAACAGCGCGATCTTGATCGGGTCGTTGGATTCAGGTGCTGCTGCGTGGGCCGGTGATGCAAGCGCGCTTGCCGCGGCAAGTGCGAAGGCTCCCATTGATAGGTTCGAAATCACACTGCGAAATGACATGCTTGTTCTCCTGTCAAACCATGTGGAAATTCTTAGTCGTTCCCTTCTTGCGTCTTTTCTTGATTGTGTTGGAAAGGCGGGTCGTTGCGCAAGCTCGTTCGCATCATTGCCTTGCAGCCGCGACCGGCGCAGGCGAAATGGTGCTCAATCTGGTGGTGGTTCGGTGCTGGATGCGCCCGAGTCATGGCGCCGCATGGATTGCTGCGCGAGCAATCGTGAACGGATCGATCGCCACTCCGGCGGCGCTCTGAGACATGCGAGCCATCAAGGTCCCATGATCTCGGCCGGCGAGCCCCATCTCCACCAAGGCCGTTTCATAGGATGAAATTATATATACCAACGTTCATGCGGCGCAACGGCTGATGCCATGTGCACCGCGGAATTTCAGACTTGTCGATTGCCAACCGCCAGAGCTGACTTCACGACATGATAAGGCCGCCATCGACATTGATGGTCTGGCCGGTGATGTAGGTGGCGTCGTTGCTGGCGAGGAAGCTGACCAGGCCGGAGACGTCCTCGCCGCTGCCGGCGCGGCCCATCGGGATGTTCTTCACCCATTCGGCCATCAGTTCGCCGGGCTTGTAGTCGCCCATCAGCTTGCCCCAGGCTGCGTCGTTGTATGCCCACATGTCGGTGTCGATGATGCCGGGGCAGATGGCGTTGACGGTGATCTTCTCCTTGGCCACTTCCTTGGCCAGACTCTGTGTAATGCCGACGACGCCGAACTTCGACGCCGCATAATGCGGCGTGTAGATAAAACCCTGCCGCGCCTGGCCCGACGCCGTATTGATCAGCCGGCCGCCATCGCCATGCTTGCGGATGCGCGCGATCGCCTCCTGGCAGCACAGGAACACGCCCTTGGTGTTGACCGCCATCACCTTGTCCCACTCGGCCTCGGTCATTGCCTCGATCCTGGCGATGGTGATGACGCCGGCATTCTGCACCGAAATGTCGACGCGGCCGAATTCCTTCTCGGCAAGATCGTAGAGCGCGGCGACCTCGTCCTTTTTGGTCACGTCCATACGCATCGACGCGACCTTGGCGCCGGCTGCTTTCAAGCCGGCCGCGACGTCGTCGACACGCGAGTCGATGGCGCTGACCACGACCGCCGCACCTTCCTCGGCGAAGCGCTTCGCCATCGCCGCGCCGATGCCGCCGCTCGCGCCGGTTATGACCGCCGTCTTGCCTTCAAAACGCTGCTGCACTTCTTGTTCTCCTACCAGCAGACAAAGCCGCCATCGACAATCAGGTCGATGCCGGTAACGAAACTCGCGGCGCGGCTGGCCAGGAACACGGTGGGGCCGACCATCTCCTCCGGCGTCGCCATGCGCCCCATCGGCGTGTCGCGCTTGAAGATTTTTATCTGTTCGGCGACTTCCGGCCGTTTGTTCATCGGCGTCAGCGTGTAGCCGGGGCTCACCACATTGACGCGCAGGCCGCGATCGGCCCATTCCATCGCGAGGCTCTTCGACATGTGGATGACGGCGGCTTTTGACGAATTGTAGTGCGCCTGGGTCAGTCCGCGATTGACGATCGAGCCGGACATCGAAGCGATGTTGACGATCGAGCCCTTGCGGCGGGCAAGCATGGCGCGCGCCTCGGCCTGGCAGGACAGGAACACGCCGCTGACATTCACGTCGTAGATCTTCTGCCATTTTTCCAGCGGCAGCGTCTCGGCAGGTTCGGCGCCGGCGATGCCGGCATTGTTGACGGCGATGGTCAGCGCGCCGAGTTCCTTCTCCGTGCGCGCCACCGCGGCTGCGAGGTCGTCCTCCGACGTCACCGTGCCGGTCAGCACCAGCGTCTTGCGGCCGAGTGCCGTGATCTTGTGCGCGGTCTCTTCCAGCCCGCCTTTCGAGGCATGGCCGAAACAGGCAATGTCGGCGCCGGCTTCGGCGAGCCCGACGGCGATCGCCTGGCCGATGCCGCTGCCGGCGCCTGTCACCAGCGCAACGTCACCGCTGAGATCGAATAGTGTCATGTCTCTCCCTCTCCCTGAAATGAAGAGGCGCCAACTCTGAGCTGGCGCCCCGCGCGGTCCGGTGCCTGGGAGGGTATCACCTGTTGCGCTTTGTTCCCATCTGCCGCGCTCAGCTCGTAGCGAGTTCCATCACCGCGACATTGTTTGCTTCATTGCGCTCGAGAATGCCGCGCTGCCGGCCACGGCTCAGCACCAGCACGCGGTGGGACAGCCCCAGCACTTCCTCAAGGTCGGAGCTGACCACCACCACGGCCATGCCGGAGCGGGCGAGGTCGGCGATGACGTCGTAGATCGCCGCGCGCGCCCCGACATCGATGCCGCGAGTCGGCTCGTCGAGGATGAACACCTTCGGCGGCCGCGACACCCATTTGGCGATGATCACCTTCTGCTGGTTGCCGCCGGAAAGCTTGCTCACCGCCTGGTTCGGCTTGCCCTTGACGCCGAGCCTTGCGATGCCGGCCTCGGCAAATTTCTGCACCGCTTTCGGGAACACCCAGCCCTTCGGGGCGACATGGTCGAAATTGCCGAACGCCAGATTCTCGCCGATGGTCTGTTCCAGCACGACGCCCTGCGCCTTGCGGTCTTCAGGCACCAGCACGATGCCGGCCTTTATCGCTGCCGCCGGGCCACTGAGGTGCACGGCTTGGCCGGCGACCCGCACCGAGCCCGACGAGATCGGATCGGCGCCGGCGATCGCCCGCACAAGTTCGGTGCGGCCGGCGCCGATCAGCCCGGCAATGCCGAGGATCTCGCCTGCTTTGACCGAGAAGGAGACATTGTTGAAGCTCTTCTCCGGCGAGGACAGGTTCTCGACCTCGAGCAGCGTTTCCTCGCGCGGCGGCGACAGATGCGGAAACATCCGCTCGACCGAGCGGCCGACCATCTGCTCCACCACGGTGCGCACGGGAATGTCGGCGCGCTCGTGGCGGGCGACGATGCGTCCGTCGCGCATCACCACCACGCGGTCGGCAATCTGCGCGATTTCGTCGAGGCGGTGGCTAATGTAGATGAAGGACATGCCTTCGGCTTTGAGCTTGCGGATCTGCTGGAACAAAAGCTCCGTTTCCTCGCCGCCAAGCGCTGCGGTCGGCTCGTCGAAGATCAGCAACTCGGCGTTCAGCGTCAGCGCCTTGGCGATCTCGACCTGTTGCTGCGCGGCGATGCGCAGCGTGCGCACCTTGCGTTCCGGCGCGACGTCGAGGCCGAGCCGCTTCAATTGCGCCGAGGCCTTGGCGTTCATCTCGGCGCGGTCGATGCGGCCGCCGCGCATCGGCAGGCGCCCGACATAGACATTTTCCGCCACCGACAGGTCTGGCAGCAGCTTCAGTTCCTGGTGGATCATGCCGACGCCGGCATCGATTGCCGCGGCTGGGGAGGCGGGGGAATAAGGCTTCCCCCGCCAGGTGATTGAGCCGGCATCGGATTTCGTCGCGCCGGCGATGATGTTCGAGACAGTCGACTTGCCGGCGCCGTTCTCGCCGAGCAGCGCCACGACCTCGCCCGGTCGCACCTCGAAGCTCGCATCGGCCAGGACCTGGACCGGTCCGTAGCTCTTGCACAGGCCGTTGACGAACAGCCCGCTATGCGGGCTTTCGCTGCGGCGAGGTTCTGGGGACATCGTGGCGCTCTCTTACGCGGTGCCGCAGGTTACGGATGCTTGGCGATGAACTGCTCGACATTGTCCTTGGTCGTCAGCGTCGCGTCCTGCAGCTGTTCGGCTGGAATGCTCTCGCCGGCCACCAGCTTGATCGCCGCATCGACGGCGAGCCTGCCCATGCCTTGCGTCTGCTGCGTCGCGGTGACGTCGAACACGCCGTCCTTCAGCGCCTTCAGCGCCGCAACGTCGCCGTCGAAGCCGGCGACCCAGACCTTGTGGCCGGGATTGGCGACCTTGACCGCCTGTGCTGCGCCCAGCGCCAGCGCGTCGGCCTGGCCAATGACGATCGACACGTCGGGATGCGACTGCAAAAGGTCCTGCGTCAGCTTGAAGCCTTCGTCCTGGTGCCAGCCTTCGCTCCACAATTCGCCGACCACCTTGATATCGGGGTAGCCCTTGAGCGCTTCGCCGCAGCCCTTGGAGCGGTCGACTTCCGGTGTCGTGCCCTTCTGGCCGTGGATGATGATCAGCTCGCCCTTGCCGCCGGCCTGCTTGGCGATGTAGTCGCACACCGCCTGGGCCGAGGCGACGCTGTTGGTGGCGATGAAGGTGTCGCCCGGCGCGCCGTCGGCGTTGCGGTCGACATTAACCACCGGAATGCTGGCAGCCTTGGCGGTCTTGGTCGGCACGGTGGCGGCGGTAGCGCCGGCCGGGATGTAGATCAGCGCATCGATGTTCTGCGTGATCAGATCCTGCACCTGGCTTACCTGCGTCGCCGAATCGCCCTTGGCGTCGACGGTGACGATCTCGATGCCCTTCTCCTTGCCGTAGGCTTCGACGGATTGCTTGATCTGGTTGAAGAAGTCGGCCTGCAGATTGGCGACAGCCAGTCCGAGCTTCTTGGCCTCCTTGGCCGAGGCCATCTCGGTCAGGCCAAGCAGCGGTATGACGGCGGCAGCGGCAAGCAGCAATGAACGTTTGGTCAGCATGTATTCCTCCGTTGATGTTCAAATCCGTTCAGCCGACGCACCCCATGGCGCCCTTGGCCGAACACTCCCAGTCTCGGATCGACCGATCCGTCTATCGCCCGGACATCCGGGCGAATTCCTGTTGCGGCTCGCTCCTCACTGCCGTCGCCGACGCCAGGTGTCGGTGGCGACCGCCAGCGCGATCACCACGCCGATCACCACCTGCTGGATGAAGGGCGAGACGCCGAGCAGATTGAGCCCGTTGCGCAGCACGCCGATGATGAGCACGCCGATGGCCGTGCCGCCGATCGAGCCGACGCCGCCCGACAGGCTGGCGCCGCCGATCACCACGGCGGCGATGGTGTCGAGCTCATAGCCGAGGCCGGAGCTCGGCTGCACCGAATCCAGCCGCGCCGCCAGCACGATGCCGGCAAGCCCGGCGAGCACGCCGCAAATGGCATAGACCCAGTTGGTCAGCGACTTGACCGGAATGCCGGAGAGCCGCGCCACCTCGGCGCTGCCGCCGATGGCGTAAAGGCTGCGGCCGGTGGCGCGGTAGTTGAGGAAGATGGCGAAGATGATCGCCAGCACCATCATCAGCCCGACGGTGACCGACAGGAAGCCGAAATGGCGGATGATCGACAGGTTGGTGAACCAGTCGGGGAAGCCGACGATCTGCGAGCCGTCGGTGATCATGTTGGCAAGACCGCGCGCCACCGACATCATCGCCAGCGTGGCAATGAAGGGCGGCAGCCGGGTGACGGTCACCAGCAAGCCCGAGACCAGTCCGCAAAGGCCGGCGACGACCAGTGCTGCGACGACGCCGGCTGCAAGGCCGAGATTGAGATAATCGGGGTGGGCGACGAAGCCCATCACCATGGCGGCCAGCGCCAGCACCGAGCCGACCGAGAGATCGATGCCGCCGATCAGGATGACTAGCGTCATGCCGATCGCCATGATGCCGAGCACGGTGATCTGGTCGAGCACATTGAGGATGTTGCGCATCGTCAGGAAGGTGTCGGTGGTCAGAGTCAGCGCCAGGCACAAAAGCAGCAGACCGATCAGCGGCCCCATCGTTCCGGCGAACAGCGCCGAAAGCTTCGCGCTCGTCGCGCCTTGCGCGCCGGTCGCGGCTTTCAACTCGCCAGCTTTCGAGTCGCTTGCATCATTGCTCACGGCCACTTCGTCTCCTCCGTCAGCGAAACGGCGATGGCCTGCCGTCCGCTCTTGTTCACCAGGCACCTCCCTGTGAACAATTTATCTTTGATATGCAATTTTGTTCAGCTAAACTGTTCATCAGAAAATTGTCAAGAGCCGTTGCGCCACTCGGCGACGGTTTGCGCCACAGGGCGGTTTGTCCTAGGGAAGGCCAGGGGGCGGCGCTTTGCGGAAAAGATTTCCGAAATCTGCCGCGGGAGGGCACGAGCATGGCGACCGTCGAAAACGAGAAGGCCTCGCGCTTCCCCGATGCCGAGCTGAAGGCCCGCGCCGCCTGGCACTATTATGTCGAGGGCCTGACGCAGGAGCGCATTTCGGAAATCCTCGGCGTCGGCCGGATCAAGGTCCACCGCATCCTCTCGGCCGCCCGCGAGGAGGGCATCGTCCAGTTCCGCATCCGCGACAGTGTCGTCGAATGCGTGCAGCTTGAGGAAAGCCTGAAGCAGCGCTTTGGGCTCAGCCAGGCCGTCGTGGTGCCGTCGGCCGCCGACCGCAGCAACGCGCCGCTGATGATCGGCCATGCCGCCGCCGCCTATCTCGCCGACAACGTCAATGCCGGCGATGTCATTGCGCTGGGCTGGGGGCGTACGCTGAAATTCGCCATCAACGAATTGCCGAGACGGCCGATCGCCAGAACCACTGTCGTGTCGATGCTCGGCGGTCTCACCCATGCACAGCCGCTCAACCCGACCGAAAGCGCCTGGGAGTTCGCCGAAAAGATCGGCGCCGAATGTTTTCTCCTGCCGGTGCCGGTCTATGCCGACAGGCCGGAGCAGCGCGACGCCTTTATGAGCCAGCGCAGCGTCCAGGATGTCGTCTTCCGCGCGCGCCGGGCCAACATCGCCGTGCTCAGCGTCGGCTCGTTCTCCAATGACAGCCCGATCGCCAATTATGGCTTCATCAAGCCGAGCGAACTGGAGGAGCTGCAGGCGGCCGGCGCGGTCGGCGACCTGTTGTGCCACTTCATCGACGCCGAGGGCCGCTCGGTCGACCACGAGGTCAACCGCCGCGTCTGCGCCTATCCGCTGCAGGATCTGTCCGACATTCCGAGCATCATCCTGGTTTCAGGCGGCCAGGAGAAGGTGCCTGTCATGCGCGCGGCGCTGGCGGGCACCAAGGTTTCGGTGCTGATCACGGACGAGGATGCGGCCAAGGGCCTGCTCAACCGCTGAAGAGAGTGTGGTGGTCAGAATTTGCAGGGCTCCGGCCGGCTGTCGTCCGACCAGTCGGCGAGGGCGATCGGTGTGAACTTTCCCGCGACCGGCTTGCCTTCCTCCAGATCTTTCGAGACGACCCCCTTGCCGGTTAGGAAATTGATGTCGCAGCCGCCGAGCGTGGTCTCGACGGTGCTGTCGGCTTTCTGCACGTTCCAGTCCCAGTCGAAGCTGTAGCCGGCGACCAGGAATTTGCCTTGGCGCCAGACGATCGTCAGCGTCGTTTCCGTTGATCTGTTGGCGCCGGAGCCAAGACAGGAGATGATGGCAAGCGATCCCTTGCCCCTGCTTTCGAGCCCAAGGATACGATCCTCCGTAAGCGCCTTCTTGACGAAACTTGGCTTGCGGGAGGGGTCGAGCTTGCCTTCGCCCGCTGCCAGATAGATGGAAAGGTCCGCTTGCCCGTTGTCGGGGTCCTGCGCAATCACGGCCCGATCCGTCCGGCCGTCATTGTCCATGTCGAGCGTCACCTCGAAAGGCAGCTCGTCCAAAGGCTCGTCTTGCGCATGCGTTGCCATTGGAATTGCCGCGAGCGCGACAATCCAGGGCAGGACCGCAAGGTGGAATGCTGCCTTCATGAGCGTGCTCAATCTAACACTGGCCGGACAAAACCGGAAGCTTCCGCCGTGGGGCGGCAGGCAAACTCAGGCCGAGGCGAGCCGCGCATGGATGTCGCGCGTCGCGTAATAGAGGTCGCGGTAGATCGCCTTGCGGGCGCGGTAGGCCGGGACCAACTCTGCGACGGGATCGACACGTCTGGCGGGCGGGGCGGTCATTGCACGCGCCGCCGCCTCTGGTGAGGCAAACCAGCCGATCGCCGAAGCCGCCAGCATGGCGGCGCCCAGTGCAGCGGCTTCGTTGACCGGTGAAACCGAAAGCGGCCGCTCGAGCACGCTGGCCATGATCCGCATCAGCAGCGCCGAACGGGTACCGCCGCCGGCGGCGATCATATCCGCCGGCTTGCCGCCGGTCCGGCCTTCCATGGCTTCGGTCGCGATCGCCTGCTCGAAGGCGATGCCTTCCAGCACCGCGCGGAAGAGATGCTCCGGCCGGTGGTCGAGCGACAGGCCGACAATGGCGCCGCGTGCCGCGCCGTCCCAATACGGGCTCATCACGCCGGCCCAGTAGGGCATGACGAGCAGGCCGTCGCTGCCGGCGGCGACGTCGACCGCAAGCTTCTCCAGTTCCGCCGCGGACGCTGCGCCGGTGGTGCGCACGATCCAGTCGACCAGTTGCATGCCCGAGCGCAGCACGGTCTCCAGCATGAAACCGGAACCGGTCGGCGAGACCAACGTGCGAAACGCGTCCGATGTGGTGACCGTGCCGGAATAGCAGCCGCTGACGACGCCGGAGCCGAGCGACAGATAGCTTTTGCCGGCGCCATAGACGCCCATGCCGAGGCCCATGGCCTGGCCGTCGCCGGCACCGGCGACGATTGGCGTGCCGGGCTTCAGGCCGGTCGACTGCGCAATGCCTTCGGCAAGCCCGCCGCAGATCTCGCCTGGACGGACCAGCGCCGGCAACTGCTCGGGCCTGAGTCCTGCGGCCGCGATGAGTTCGGGGCGCCATTCGCCTGTTGCGACATCGAGCAGCCCGAGCGGATCGGCGCTTGCCGTGCTGGTGACCAGGCGTCCGGTCAGCCGGTGGACGAAGAAGCCGTGGACGTCAACCAAAGCCGCGGCCTTGGCCAGAACCTGCGGCTGGTGCTCGGCCAGCCACGCGATGGCGTAGAGCGCCGGCGTTGGATCCGGCGGCTTGCCGCTCCAGTCGCGGATCGCCTCGCGGCCGAGCTCGGCCGACAGCCTCGCTACTTGCGGCCGGGCGCGCTCGTCGAGCCAGAGGATCGCCGGAATGAGCGGCTTGCCGGCCTCATCGATCAGCGTGAAGCTCTCGCGCTGATGGGCGATGGCAATCGCCGCCACACGCCCGGCGCCGACCTTGGTCGTGACCTGCTTCAGCGCACCGACAAGGGCTGCCCACCAATGTTCGGCATCCTGCTCGAAATGGCCGGGCTTCGGGTTTGAAAGCGGATAGGTTTCACGCGCCTGGAAGATCTCAGCGCCATCGCGCGCGAAAGCGATCGCCTTCACCGCCGTCGTCGAGGCATCGATCCCGATAACGACATCGTCCATCAAGAGGCCCCGAAGGTTCAGGCGGCGTTGGTCACGAACCGTCCGTCCGACTGGTCGAGACGACGGCGGATCTGCGTTATCACCATCGAATCGTCGGGTACACAATTTTCATAGGTGAGGAAGTCGCCGGTCTTCACCGGCTTGACCACCTGGGCCCGCTCGGCAAGCCCCAGCGGCAGCGCACCCTTGGCGCGCGCGTCCTCCCAGGTCATGGCGAAACCGCGATAGTCGGTCTCGCCGATCATGCCGAGCGATTGGCCGGCGCCGAGGTCGCTCTTGGCCACCGCCACCGCCTCGGCCACCGGATGGTCGAGCGGCTCCATGTCGGCGCGCTTGTAGACAACGGCGCGCGCCGCCGACAGCGGCACTTCCAGACTGGTCAGGTGGTAGGGCCGGAAGATCGTGAAATAGGGGCCCTTGCCGACCTTCAGGTCGATCATGCGCTCCATCACGCGCGGGTGCCTGGTTTCGATGACGCAGAACACGCCGGGCGCCACGCCCTTGCCGATCGAATAGTCGACGACGCCCTTGCGGTGCAGCACGCCGCCATCCTCGCGCGGGCAAAGCACATTGGCGAGTTCCTCAAGCGTTGCCGTCGGGCCGTGCATGCCCGGCACGTCCGGCACCAGCCCGGTGGCATTGGCGATCGCCACCATCTCGATCGCGGTCTTGGAGCCGTCGACGAACTCGACCAGCATGCGCGCATTCATGTTGCGCTCGGCCGCCTCCTTGGCGTAGTCGGCCGGCATGGCGTCGAACTTCAGCGGGTTGTTCTTGCCCTTGCCGGCGGCGATGATGTTGAAGCCGAGGCTGCGGGCGAAGCCGATGATCTCAAGCGTGCATGCAGGCTCGTCGCCGGCGGCACCCGTGTAGACGACGCCGGCCTTACGGGCTTCCTCCTTCAGGAAACGCCCGATGGTGATGTCGGCCTCGACATTGAGCATGACGATGTGCTTGCCGTTCTTCATCACTTCGAGCGCAAACAGCGTACCGATGTTGGGATTGCCGGTAGCGTCGATGATGACGTCGATGCGGCCGGCAGCGGCCAGCGCGTGTAGGTCCTCGGTGACAGCAATCTTGCCGGCCTCGATTGCGCGGTCGATCGCGGACGCATTGGCGGCCTGGACGATGTCGGAGCGGTCATGGCCGGCCAGCAGTGCGGCATCGATCGCCGCTTGTGGCCGTACCTCTGAAATGGCACCGATCCGCATGCCCGGCATCAACGCGACCTGGACGACGATGTCGGTGCCCATCTGCCCGGCGCCGGCCAGGCCGATGGTGATGGGCCCCTGGGCTTCGGCGCGCTGCAGAAGTTCCGCTGCAAATTGCGGATGGGCCATATCGCTTCCTCCAGTCGTGACGCACTGCTGCGTCAAATCATCATTTTGAACATTCCTATTTCCATTTGAAAAATATTTCAACCGGGAAAAGAGGGAGGGGGCGCTAAGGATCGCTGCGGCTACCCTTCGGCATCCGCTACTTAGACGGGGCGTACCCTCAGAAATACCCGCTCGAAGCCGCCGTGGCTTCTTTCGAAATCTCCACCCCGTCGACCAGAATCTTGTCGACAAGCTCATGGTGGAAGCACACCAGGCCCTTGATGCGCTCGGCTTCATGCACCGGTTCGGGATAGTACCAGACCAGGTTTTCGTGCCGCTTGGTGGCGGTCGTCACGTGATAGTAGTTGGAGATGCCCTTGTAGGGGCAGCGCGAGATGTAGCGGCTGGACGCGAACATATCGAGCCTGGTGTCGGCGATCGGCAGATAGTGGCGCACCGGATGGCCGGTCTCGAACAGGAACACGCCACGGCGTGTATCCGCCACCTGCTCGCCGTCGAGAATGACCTGCACGCGCCGCGACGAGGGCAGGCAGTCGACCCGGCGGAACGGATCGCGGGCGTGGACGAAGATCTCTTCGTCCTCCTCGAACCAGTGGCCCATCTTGCTCCACACGAACGACATATAGCCTGCAATCGGCGGGCAGCCCTTGGCCGGATCGAGATAGCGCCAGGCTCCATCCTCGACCAGGGTGATGCCAGTGTTGAGCGAGTAGAAGGTGGCGGTACCCTTGTATGGGTCCTCCGTCGTCGTCTTCGAGGGCAGCAGGAACTCCTCGCGCACATCCTCAATCGGGAAATAATAGACCGGAAGATGATCGCTCTCGTAGAACACCAGCGCCCTGGTGGTGTCGGCGACGGTCATCGATCCGACTTGTACCCGCAGCCGTTTCAGCGACGGCATGGTGAAGGCGACATAGCCGGGCTCGGACTCGTACTGGACGATCTGGTCGAGCACCGGAAAATGCGGTCCGCGACCGCGCAAATGAGGCTTGCGAATGGTAGTCTCCCGTTTCTTGTCTTTCGTGGCCTGACGTTGGCGCATGACACGTCTGACCGGACCGAAGGTCTCGCGGCAAAAGACGTCTCCGCCTTTTGCCGGCGCAGCCTTCGGCCCGGATCCTCTACCCCAGGGATACGCGATCGAGCAGCAGGCCGGCGGCAATCGGCGGCAGGCCGCTGACATTCTTGCGCACCGGCACCAGAAGGTCGGGGAAATAGCTGAAGATGACCGGCGTCTCGTCGAGCAGCAGCTTCTGGATGTCGGAGGCCGCACTGCGCTGCGCGCCGATGTCGAGCGCCTTCAGGTAGGAGGTGACCATGCCGTCATAGGCCGGGTTCCTGAAATGCGCCGCATTCCAAGGCCCGTCGCTGACCAGCGGGCTCTTCAAGAAGACATTCGGCACGCTGCGATGCGCGTAGTCGGTGATGCCGAGCGGGCTGTCCAGCCAGTCCGACTGGCCGAACACCGCCTTGCCGTAATATTTGTCCTGGTCCTCGATGTTGAGGGCGATGCGCGCGCCGATCTCCTTGGCAAAATTCTGGAACAGTTGCGCATAGCCAGGAATGTCGGAATAGCGCAGCGTCGTCAGCGTGATGTCGAAGCCGCCGCCGAGCCCCGCAGCTTCCATCAACTGCTTGGCCTTGGCGGTGTCCTGCGCACGCTGCGGGATCGACTTGTCGGTGGCCGGGAAGGCCGGCGCGAACGGGCTGTCATTGCCGGTCGCCGCCATGCCGCGGCACAGCCCGTCGACCAGCTTGGAGCGGTCGATGCAGAGCGCCAGCGCCTGGCGCACGCGCTTGTCGGTGAACGGCGCCATATCGCAGCGCATATGCAGCTGGCGATGCGCGGTGGAGGCAACGCGCAGCACCGTGATATCGGGGCTGTTCAGCACCACCTGGCTGACGTCGAGCGGGACGGCGTCGAGCAGGTCGACCTCGCCGGCCTGCAGCGCCAGGATGCGCGGCTGCACGTCGCCGTAGAATTTGAATTCGAGACGGTCGGGCAGCGCCTTCTCGCCCCAATAGTCGGGATTGCGCACGAAGGTCGCGCCGACCTTCGGCGTGTAGCTCTCCAGCCGGAACGGGCCGGTGCCTTCGAAGGTCTTTTCGTAGTCGCCCTTGTAGCTCGCCGGCAGGATGACGGCGTTGTAATTGTCGATCGACACCGAATAGGGAAAGCTGCCGTTGGGCGCATCGAGATGGAAGGCGACGGTGTGTTCGTCCACCTTCTGCGTGCCGCCCTTCGACAGCAGACCCTTGAACACCGACAACGCATTGGAGGCGCCGGCGGGATCAGCCAGCCGGTCGAAGGTGGCAACGACGTCGTCCGCCTTGAAGTCCTCGCCATTGTGGAATTTCACGCCCTTGCGCAGCTTGAAGGTCCACACACTGCCGTCCTCGTTGGGCGACCAGCTCTCGGCCAGCACCGGCTTCAGCGTCAGGTCCGGCTGGGTCACGCAGAGAAACTCGGCGGTCTGGAACACCAACTGGTAGCTGCCGCTGTCATAGTAGGTGACGGGATCGATGGCACCGCCGGGCGTGGCGATGCCCGCGCGCACGGTGCCGCCGGGCTTGCCTTCGGCGCGCGCCGGTTCCGTCCCGAACGCGGCCGCCGCAACGATGCCGCCGAGGAATGGCAGCGACAGGCCGAGCAAACTGCCGTGCCTGAGGAAATCGCGCCGGCCGATACGGCCGGCCAGCAACTCGTCGACAGCGGAATTTTCGATGGCGCTTAAATGCTTGCGGGCTGTATCGATGGTGCGGAAAAGCCTGGGCATGGCGGACTTCCCTAGGGTTTGTGGGGGCTTTGCCAAATAGGTCACTGTTGACCTCGGCCGGAAAGCGATATTTTTTGATGGGGGCCATCGAAATTTTCGATGGCGGAGCCAAATCATGGACACCGAAAATCTGCGCAGTTTTCTTGAGGTTGCCACCCATGGCAGCTTCACCGTCGCCGCCAGCCGGCTGAACCTCGCCCAGTCCACGGTGAGCGCGCGGATCAGGGGTCTGGAGGAGCAGTTGGGGCGCCGGCTTTTCGTGCGCGACCGCGACGGCGTCACGCTGACGCCGGCCGGCCGCCAGTTCCTGCCGCATGCCTCGACGATCACCCGCACCTGGGAGCAATCGCGGCAGGACATCGCCGTTCCCGATGGCTATGAGACGCTGCTACGGCTCACCGCACCCGCCTATCTCTGGGACCGCATCACCTCGTCCTGGATCGCCTGGATGCGCGAAAGGCGGCCAAATGTGGCGCTGAGGCTGGAAGGCTCCTTCCCCGACCAGACGATCGACCAGTTGGCTGAAGGGCTGCTCGACATCTGCATCCTTTATCTGCCCAGGCCGCATCCCGGCGTCGTCTATGAAACGCTTGCGGTCGACCAGGTGGTTCTCGTCCAGCATGCCGCGCAGACCAAGCCCTGGACCGAGAATTACATCTTCATGGACTGGGGGCTGGAATACCGTATCGAGCACGACCGCGCCTTTGCCGGCATTGTCAAGCCGGCCATCTCGGCCGGACTGGTGTTCATCGGGCTGCAACATGTGCTGTCGCAGCAGGCGGCGGCCTATCTGCCGCTCAGCGCCGTCAGCGGTCATATCGAGCGCGGCGAGATGCGGCGCATCGAGGACGCGCCGGTTTTCCAACGGCCGATCTATCTCGCCTATCCCGCCAACCCGCTTTCGTCGGACACCCTCAACGTCGCGCTCGATGGATTGCGCGCGCTGGCCAATGACTGGACGCCGGGCGAGGGCTTTGCCGAAGGTGATCGCGTCTTCAGCATGGCGGAGGGCTATCGGGGTTAACCAGCCCTCAGGCTGGCACTGGCTGCTTAGGCGCCTGCAGCCTTGCCAGCTCCGCATAGGGAATATGGCAGCGGATCGAATGGCCGGGCTGGGCTTCGCTGAGCGGCGGCTCCCGTTCCTCGCAGATCGCGCCGATCTTGCGCGGACAGCGTGTGTGGAAGACGCAGCCCGGCGGCGGATTGGTGGCGCTGGGGATTTCGCCGTCGAGCCGGATGCGCGACGTCTCCTTCTGGTCGAGTTTGGGCACCGCCGACAGCAGCGCTTCCGTATAGGGGTGATGCGGCCCGGCAAAGACGTTCTCGGACGGCCCGAGCTCCATGATGCGGCCGAGATAGAGCACCGCGATCTTGTCCGAGAGATAACGCACCACGCCAAGGTCGTGCGAGATGAAGATGTAGCTGACATCTTCCTTCGACTGCAGATCGGCGAGCAGATTGAGGATCGCCGCCTGCACCGAAACGTCGAGCGCCGAGGTCGGCTCGTCACAGACGACGATGCGCGGCTCGCCGGCGAAGGCGCGCGCAATGGCGACGCGCTGCTTCAGCCCGCCCGACAGCTGGCGCGGCTTGACGGCGAGATGCCGGTCGGTGAGCCGCACCGAACGCACGAGTTCTTCGAGGCGGGCCTGCAGTGCGGCGCCCTTCAGGCCAGCCAGCCGCTTCAGCGCGCGGCTGATCAGATGGCGGATCGAATGCGAGCGGTTGAGGGCGGAATCCGGGTTTTGGAAGACGATCTGCATCGCCTTGATCTGGTCGTCGCTGCGGCTGCCCAGGCTGGGCGCCAGCCGCTTGCCTTCGAGTTCGATCATGCCGCCTTCGTCGGGCGGCACGAGGCCGAGCAGCAGCCGCGCGAAGGTCGTCTTGCCGCTGCCGGATTCGCCGACAAGGCCGAGCGTCTCGCCGGGCTGCAGGGTGACCGACACATCCTTCACCGCCCGCAGCGCATGGCCATGGCTGACATAGGTCTTGTTCAATCCGTCGACGCGCAGGACAGCCGGAGCCTCCTTGCGGGCAGGGGCAGCGACATCGCTCGGCGTCGCGCGTGGCAGCGCCTGCGCCTGTTCGTGATAGTGGCATCGCGACAGTCTTCCACCGAGATCGTAGAGCGGCGGCAATTCGGTGCGGCAACGCTCGGTGGCGAGCGCGCAGCGATCGGCGAAGGCGCAGCCCTTGATGGTGGCGCCGATGCCGGGCAGGAAGCCCGGTATGGTGTCGAGCCGGCCATGGTCCTTGCGCTGGCCGCCGCGCGGCAGGCAGCGCAGCAAGGCCACGGTGTAGGGATGGCGCGGATCGCTGAACACGCTCTCCGTCGGCCCTTCCTCGACCAGCATGCCGGCATAGAGCACGCCGACCCGGTCGCACATGTTGGAGACGACGGCGAGGTTGTGGCTGATGAACAGGATCGAGGCCGACAGTTCGCGCCTGAGCTGCGCAATCAGATCGAGCACCTCGGCTTCCACCGTCGCGTCGAGGCCGGTCGTCGGCTCGTCGAGGATCAGCATGGTCGGATCGTTGGCCAGCGCCATGGCGATCGCCACGCGCTGCTGCATGCCGCCTGAAAGCTGATGGGGGTAGCGCTGCATGACGCTCTTCGGGTCGGAAATGCGCACCCGGTTCAGCATGGCGATGGCGCGGTCTTCCGCCGCCTGTCCGGTGACGCCGCCAAGCTCGAAAATCTCGGTCAGCTGCCGGCCGATGCGCAGCGACGGGTTCAGCGCCTTGCCCGGATCCTGGTAGACCATCGACACGCTGTCGGCGCGGGCGCGCCTGAGCGCCTCAGCGTCGAGCTTCATCACATCCTGGCCGTCGAGCGATATCGCGCCACCGGTGATCGAGCCGTTGCGCGGGAGATAACGCACCACGGTGAGCGCCACCGTGGATTTGCCGCAGCCGGATTCGCCGACCAGCCCATAGGCCTCGCCCTGTTTGATGTTGAGGCTGAGATTGCGCAGCACCGCGCGGTTGCGGCCGTTGACGCGGTAGGCGACGGAGAGGTCGTGCAGTTCGAGCGCGTTGGTCTCAGTCATTGAGCGCCCCCTGGACACCGTCGGCCGCAAGGTTGACGCCGATCACCAGCGAGGCGATGGCCAGCGCATCGAACAGCACCGTCCACCAGAAGCCGCCGCCGATCATGCCGTAATTGCTGGAAATCGACAGACCCCAGTCGGGCGAGGGCGGCTGGATGCCGAAGCCCATGAAGGAGAGCGTGGCGACGGCAAAGATCGCATAGCCGAGCCGCACGGTGGTCTCGACCAGGATCGGCGGAATGACATTGGGCAGGATCTCGACGAACATCGTATGGAATGCGCTCTCATGCCTGAGCTGCGCTGCGGCCACATAGTCGAGCTCACGTTCGGCAAGCACGGCCGAGCGCACGGTCCGCGCAATGATCGGCGCGAAGCTCAGGCCGATGACGACGATCACCGTTGCCTTGGAGGTGCCGAGCGCGACGATTGCCAACAGTGCGACGATGACCACGGGAATAGCCATGAAGGCTTCGAGGATACGGCTGACGATGTCGTCGACAATACCCCGGAAATAGCCGGTGAAGAGGCCGAGCGCGGTGCCGGCCACGGTCGCCAGCAGCGTCGCCAGCGGCGCAACCGTCAGGATGTCGCGCGAGCCGACGATGACACGCGAGAAGACGTCGCGGCCTATCTGGTCGGTGCCGAACCAGTGCTCGCCCGAAGGCGGCGCCAGCGCGTTGATGATGTCGTCGGCAAGCGGGTCATAGGGCGCGAAGTGCTCGCCGAACAAGGCGCAGGCGACCCAGAACAGCACGATGCCGAGGCCGACGAGGAAAGTCGGCGACCGCAACAGCGAGAAGAACACTTCCGCCCAAGGGCCGCGCCGGGGGGCAGTGTCGGGCGATGGAATGGTCACGGTGGTGCTCATTGGTCTGTCCCCAGCCGTATCCGCGGATTGAGCACGGAATAGAGGAAGTCGGCGGCAAGGGTCGCCACCGCATAGACGATGCCGATGGTCAGGATGCCGGCCTCTAGGATGGGGAAATCCTTGCCGCGCGCCGCGGTGAAGATCAGCGAGCCGATGCCCTGGTAGCGAAACAGCGTCTCGATGACGACGAGGCCGCCGATCAGATAGCCGGTCTGGGTAGCGATGACGGTGATGGTCGGCAACAGAGCGTTGCGCAGCACATGCCGCCAGATCACCGTTCGCCACGGCAGGCCCTTTAGCACCGCCGTACGCGTATAGTCGGAATCGAGTGCCTCGATCATGCCGGAGCGCGCCATGCGGGCGATGTAGCCGAACAGCACCAGAAACAGTGGCAGCGACGGCAGGATCAGGTAGTAGAGCTGCGTGAAGAAGCCGGCGTCCTTCGGCCAAGCCGCCGAGATCGGCAGCCAGCGCAGCCAGACGCCGAAGATCAGGATCAGGATGATGCCGGTGACGAATTCCGGCAGCACCGTCACCGAAAGGCCGCCGAGGCTGATGATGCGGTCGAGCGGCCGGTTGAGGTTGAGCGCGGCAATCACGCCGCCGAGGATCCCGATCGGCACCACCAGCACGAAGGCAACGGCTGCCAGCTTCATCGAATTGACGAGCGCATCCAGCACGAAAGGCGCCACCGGCGAGCGGAAGATGTAGGACGTGCCCATGTCGCCCTGGACGAAATTCCAGATCCAGCTGCCATATTGGGTGAGCAACGGGCGGTCGACGCCGAGCGTGTGGTTGAGCGCATCGACGGCGCGCTGGTCGGCGAACGGCCCCAATATGGCGCGCCCGACATTTCCGGGCAGCACCTGGCCGCCAAGGAACACCATGATCGAGAGCAGGAACAGCGTGACGAGCGACAGCGACACACGCCGGGCGAGGAAGGAGAGAATGGCTGAGACTCCTTGGCTAGCCAGCTCCCGTGCGGGAGCTGGCCGTTAGAGGATAGGCTTTCCCTTCCCTTATGCCTTCGACGCCTTGTCGAGGAACAGCTGCGACATCGCGGTCGGCTGCACCCCGGTCACGCCTTTCGCCGTCGCCGTCAGATAGTCGTAGAAATAGCCGAAGATAACAGGCGTTTCCTCGAGCAGCAGCTTCTGGATCTTGCCGGCGTCGGCCTTCTGCGCCTCGAGGTCGAGGGCGGCGATGTAGCTGGTCGCCAGCGCGTCATAGTCCTTGTTCTTGAAGTGCGCCGCGTTCCAGGTGCCTTCGCTCTTCAGCGGTGCCGCCAGATAGACATTCGGCACGCCGCGGTGGCCGTAATCGGTGATGCCCATCGCCGAATCCAGCCAGTTCGATTTGCCGAACACCGCATCGCCATAATAGGCGCCCTGGTCGAGAATGTTGAGTTCGAGCTCGATGCCGATTTCCTTGACCCAGTTCTGGACGAGCTGGGCGTATTCCGGGATCTCCAGATAGCGCTCGGTGGTGAGCGTCATCTTGAAGCCCTGGCCGACGCCCGCAGCTTCCATCAGCTGCTTGGCCTGGGCAATGTCCTGCTTGCGCTGCGGCACGCTGGTGTCGGTCGAGGGGTAGACGGCGGCGAACGGGCTGTCATTGCCGAGCGCCGAGCGTCCCTTCATCAGGCCGGCGGCGAGCTTCTCGCGGTCGAGGCAGAGCGCGATGGCGCGGCGCACGCGGGCGTCCTTCGTCGGGCCCTCATCGCAGTGCATATGCAGCTGCTGATGCGCCGACGATTTCAGGCTGATGATGTCGACGTTCGGGTCGTTGAGCAGCGCCACACCCGACAGCACCGGCATCTGGTTGATGATGTCCACCTGGCCGCCCTGCAAGGCCAGGATCATCGGCTGCATGTCGGCAAAGAAGGTGAACTCGGTGCGCTCCGGCAGTGCCTTCGGCCCCCAATAATTCTCGTTGCGCACGAACGAAGCGCCGACCTTCGGCGTGTACTTTTCGATCTTGAACGGGCCGGTGCCGTCAAAACTCTTTTCGTAGTCGCCCTTATAGCTGGCCGGCACGATGACGGCGTTGTAATTGTCCGACGATAGCATGTAGGGGAAGTTGCCGTTCGGCGCGTCGAGATGGAATTCGACGGTGTAATCGTCGACCTTCTTGCTCGCGCCCTTCTTCAGGATGCCATTGAACACCGACAGCGCGTTCGACGAATTGGCCGGATCGGCAAGGCGGTCGATGCTGGCTACCACGTCCTCGGCCTTCATCTCGCCACCTGAGTGGAATTTCACACCCTTGCGCAGCGTGAACGTCCACACCGTGCCGTCGGCGTTCGGCTTCCAGCTTTCGGCAAGTGCGGGCTGCAGCACCAGATCGGGACCGTCGACGCAGAGGAATTCGGCCACTTGCTGCATCACCAGCAGGCCGCCGGCGTCGGCAATGGTCACCGGATCGATGGCCGCGGCCGGCACGCTGCTGGCGACCCGGATGGTGGCCCCGGGCGCGCCTTGAGCGCGCGCGAGCGAGGGCATGCCACTGAGCCCGGCTGCTGTGGTGATGCCGCCGAGCAGCGGCAGCGACAGGCCGAGCAGGCTGCCGTGGCGGATGAACTCGCGGCGGCTGACGCGGCCATCAACCAGCCCGTCGATCAGGTGGTTTTCGAGCGGCGTGCGCTGGCGCCGGATGAGGTCGAGAAGGCGGTAATTCTTGATCATGGATTCTACCCTTTCCCCTGTGTTTTTGTAGTTGGTTGGTGTGTTTGTGGCTGACGAAATTCCGTGGAGTTCTCCTTGTCCCGGGCGTCAACAATGTCTCTCGGCCGGGACTGTAGCATGCGATTTTCCGCGGTTCATCCGGTCCATAATGGGGAAGGGCCGGACTTTGCGAGGCATCTGCTTTTTACCCGTTCGTCCCGCGCGCTTGTGATCGTTGCAACGAGCGCAGGCTTCTGTTGTTGTATCCGTCTCTTGTCGGCTTGTGTGATCACTCCTCGTTGTTTTGACGCAAAATCCGAACCGAAACCCGCTTAGCTCAACGGCAGCCGGCGATAGGTGCCGGGCTTTTCCGGATCGTGATATTTGTTGCACGGCCCCTTCAGGACGAAGTCGCGATGGCAGGCGGCAAGCTTGTCCTGCGACAGCGTCACGCCGAGGCCGTGGCCTTCCGGCACCGGCACGACATTGTTCTTCGGGGCGAACGGCCCTTCCTCGATAATATCCATGGGCTGCATGCGAAACAGCGACTGGTTGGGCTCGCGGATCCAGCCAAGTGCTGCGCACAGATGCAGGTAGCAGGCGCTGCCGACGCCGGTGTCGCCGCTGTAGCACCAGTAGTCGATGCCGGCATGCTCGCAGGCGCCGACGAAGCGTTGCATGCGGCCGATGCCGCCATGCGCGGTCGGGTTGCCGACGAAGGCGTCAGGAACCTTCAGCTCCATGGCGCGGGCAATGTCGATGTTGTGGGTCGAGAACGGGATAGAGCAATGCCGGCGCAGTTCGCGCATCTCTTCGATGCTCGCCACCGGATCCTCCCAGTTGCGCACGTCAAGCTCCTCCAGCGGTCGTGCCAATTGTCTGGCGGTGGCCAGCGAATAGGCCTGGTTGGAATCGATGCGGATCATCACATCGTCGCCGAGTTTTTGGCGGATCAGCTCGACCATCTTCAGCGAGATTTTCGGATCCTGCGTCGAGAACTTGCCTTCGAAAAAGGTGGTGCCGAAGCGCTCGTTGAGTTCGACGCAATAGTCGGCGACTTCTTCCGGCGTCTTCTCACCCTTCACGTCCGCACCATCGCCGCGCAGCGAAAAATAGTCGGTGAAGGGAATGTCCTTGCGCACAGCGCCGCCGAGCAGCTGGTAGAGCGGCTGCTTCCACGCCTTGCCGCGCAGGTCCCACAGCGCCACCTCTATGGCGCCGAAGGCCATGATGCGGATGCGGTCATTGATCGACTGCACGCCGCTCCAGAAGGGCAGGCAGACCTCCTCGGCGCCGGCAATGTCGAAGGCGTCGCGGCCTACCAGCCGTGGCGCCAGCACATCGTTGATGATCGCTGCGGCGCCTGGCGTCGGGGCTTCGCCGATGCCGACCAGCCCGTCCTCGGTCTCAACCTCGACGATGGTCGGCGAGAACCCGTCGAGTTCGCCGAACACCCAGACGTAAGGGGCCTCGAGCCGGTAATTGATCGGTGTTGCCTTGATGCGACGGATTTTCATCTCAGCCGATCTCGAAGAAGGGCTCGCCGAGCAGGCTAGGGTCAACGTCGATGCCGAGGCCGGGTCCGTCGGGAATGCCCATATGGCTGCCGGTGACCGGCGGAGCGTTCCTAGCCGTGCGAACCGTGACCCATTCATGGAAGGCGATGGCATGCAGCCGGCGCTCGGCCGGCGTCGACAGCGATAGGTGCGCCATGGCCGCCGTATCGATCTCGGCGCCGCCTGTATCCTCGACGGTGATCATGAAGCCGAGGTCGACGGCGATGTCGCGGATCTGCCTTGTCCTGGTCACGCCGCCCAGTCGCGAGATCTTCAGCGTCAGTCCGTCGGCCGCGCCCAGGCGATGGATCTCCAGCATCGCTTCCAGCGAGATGACGCTTTCGTCCAGCACCATCGGCTTGTCCAGCATGCGGCGCACCGCCATGTTCTCCTCGATCGTCGTGCAGGGCTGCTCGAACGTGTAGTCGATGCCGCGCGTGGCGTCGGCGAACTGACGCGCCTGATAGGATGTCCAGCCGGCATTGGCGTCGCAGAAAATGACAGTGCCTTTGGGCACGGCTGCGGCGACTGTCGTTACCCGCTCGATGTCGTCATGCACATTGCCGCCGACCTTGACCTGCAGGCGGCGGCAGCCCTCGGCGATGATCCGTTTGGCCAGCGCCGCCATCTGGTCGAGCGTGCCATGGGTGACGACGCGGTAGGTCTCGGCCATCTCGCCCTCGCGGCCGCCGAGCATGGTCACCAGCGGCACGTCGGCGGCGCGCGCCGCCAGATCCCAGCAGGCCATGTCGAGCGCCGACTTGATGTAGGGATGGCCTTTGAACACCGTGTCCATCAGCCTGCCGATGCCGGCCAGCCCGCGCGGATCCTGGCCGATCAGGTGCGGAGCGATTTCCGGCACACCCGCGCGCGTTCCCGCCGGAAACGCGGCCGAATAGAAATTGCCGAGCGGCGCCATCTCGCCCCAGCCGGTCACACCGCTGTCGGAGGTGATGGCGACGACCACCGCGTCGAAACAGTCGGCAACCCGCCCCTTGGACATGCGGTAAGGCCCGTCCACGAAGGGCTGCACAACATGATAGGCCTTGATGTTCTTGATCTGCACTGTGTTTGTCCGTTGTCTCTTGCTGTAGGAACTCTTCAATCGCCCTTCGATGTCCGCTGTTCGAGGCCGCGCGCATAGGCAAGCAGTTCCTCGAAATCGAGGTCGATGTGTTCGCGGGCGTGGCGCTGGGCGGCGCGCATGTCGGCGCCCTTCAGCAGCCGCACATAGGTCTCGTGGACGTCTTCGGCGGGCACTGCTTCCTTGCGCGCCTGCTGGTGCAGGGCGAAATACATTTGCAGCCGGCTGGTCAGCCGCTGCCATGTCTCCAGAAGCACCGAATTGTCGGCCCATTCATAAATCAGCCCGTGCAGTTGCAGCGCGGTCTCGATCTGGCGCGTGGTGTCGCGCGCGCGCGTCGCCTGCTTCACCGCTTCGTGGCGGCGGTCGAGCTCGTCGAAGAAGCGTTGGTCGCGCAGCTTCCATGTCCGCTCGATGGCGAACTCGTCGAGCACCTTGTTCAGCGAATAGGCGTCGTCAATGTCCTTGGCAGTAACGTCGATGACGAACGTGCCGGCATAGGGGATGCTGGTGAGGATGCCTTCCTGCACCAGCTCGCGCATCGCCTCGCGCAACGGCGCGCGGCTGACCCGCATCTGCTCGGCGATCCTGAGTTCGTTGAGTTTCTGGCCCGGCTCCAATTGCCCGGTCAGGATCGCGCGCCTGAGCAGCGCGACGATCTCGGCCCGCCGTGTCGTATCCGCGATCGGACTGAAATCCAGCTTGGCCATGTCGCCACTCCAGTGAAAGCCGGGAATAAGACAAGCAGATTGTCGACAATCCTACAAGTGCCATTTCGGGATTCTTGTAGCCGGGGTGGCGCCTCAGCCTTTCGGCCTCAAGCTGCGCGGCCGTAGAAGCCGACTCGCTCCTCGTCGCTGAACACCACACCGGGCTTCTCATAGTAAGAAAACACCGCGATCATCCGCTCGCGCTCGCCCTGCACTGTGGTGACGCGATGCGCGGTGTTCTTGCCGCGAAAGACATTCAGCGTACCTGGCTTCAGGCGCAGGATCTTCGCCTCGGGATCGCGCCCCTCGAGCAGCTTTGCAACGCCGTCATAGTTCGGATTGTCGTCCGACCGCAGATCGGTGCGGTATTCAAACTCGCCACCCTGTTCCGGCGCCTGCAGCAACAGCGTGGTGGTGAATTCCGAACGGTCGAAATGCCAGTTCAGCGCTTCGCCGGCGCGATAGGCCATGACATTGGTGCGCGCCAGCGGATCCTGCATGACATGCAGCCGGCTCTTGCCCATCGCCGCCGCCAGGAAACGCAGCAACGGCTCGTATTCATAGATGGCAAGCACAGTGCTGCCGGGGATCTGGTCGGCACAGACCGTGTGGCTGATGGTCTCGACCTTGCGCAGGGCAGGGTGATCCGGAGCGAGTTCGGGAAGGTCCGGCTTGAAATAGATGTTGTGCATGCGCTTGTGCACATGCGAGCGCGCCGCCATCACCGGCTGGATTTGCTGAACCGCCTTCTCGGCGACGCCGGACCGCAAAAACCCTTCGAGGTTGAACATGCCGTCGGCTTCCAGCGCGGCGACGGAGGTGTCCACCAGGCGCTGCCATTCGGGGCTGCCTTCGCGGTCGAGCGGATAGCGGTCGAGATCGAGAATGTCTTTCATGGCTTATGTGCTCCGGTTTCGAAGCCAGAAGACGACAAAAAAATCTTTCTCTCAACGCGCAAAATTATTAGAGTCGCACAAGAAAAAATTGAGGAAGCGGCATGGAGAAGCTCCCGCCTTTGAACGCCGTGCGGGCCTTCGAGGTCGCCGCGCGCGCCGGCTCCTTCACGCTCGCCGCCACCGAACTCGGCGTCTCGTCCGCCGCCGTCAGCCAGCAGATCCGCAATCTTGAAAGCTGGTTCGGCAAGCAGCTTTTCGTGCGCAACGGCAACCGCATCACGCTCACCGATGCCGGCCATGCCATCTACCCGCAGACGGCGAAGGCATTGGGCGACATAGCGGCGGTTGGCCGGCGCATGCTGGAAGGTGGTGTGCGGCCCCGTCTCGTCGTCAGCGTACCGTTCTCGCTGGCCGAATTGTGGCTGGCGCCCCGGCTGGCAGAACTGCTCGACGGCTTCCCGCAAATGGCGATCGACATCCGCGTTGAGGACGATCCGGTCGATGTCGTCCGCCAGAACATCGACCTGCGCATCTCCTATGGCGACTATCACTATCCGGCGCTGCGGATGGTGCGTCTGGTACATGACGAGGTGCTGCCGGTCGCGTCGCCCGATTTCCTCAAGCACCACGGCAACGTCCTGGCGGATATGCATGAAAGCCAGTTCATCCACACCAACTGGGGTCCGAACTACGCCTCGCATCCAAGCTGGGCGGACTGGTTCGCTGCCGTCGGCGGCAACCGCGCGCCCGACCCCTCGCATGGCCGCCGTGTCGGCCTGTCCAGCCTGGCGATATCGGCGGCAAGGCTGGGGCTGGGGGTAGCGCTCGGCCAGCGGACGATGGCTAGCGCCGATCTAGAGGCGGGCCGCCTGATCGCCCTCTCGCCTGTGTCCGTCCGGCTCGGCCAGCCCTATTGCGCCTTCATCTTGCCGGCAAAGGCCGAGCGCGCCGACATTGCCGGGCTTGTCGCACTGCTGGCGGCAAGTCGGGGAAACGTTCCATAAAAACGACGCCCTCGGCGTGGGTGCCGAGGGCGTCACAGAACCGGGGCCGATGGGGGTTATCAGCTGGCCGGTTTTTCCTGGGGCAAGGGCGAGATCGGCATTCCTGGTCCGATCTTCTGCAGATTGCCCGTTATCACCTGGTCGCCTTCGGCAACGCCGCTGAGGACGGCTACGAGGTCGCCACTGGTCGCGCCAAGCGACACGATCCGCTGGTCGACGGTGTTGCCCTTGCCGACGACATAGACATATTTGCCGAGCTGGCTCGAACCCAGCGCCACCTGCGGCACCATCAGCGCGTCGGGCAGCTGCTTGATGTGCAGCCGAACGCGCACATACTGGCCCGGCAGCAGCGAGAATTTCGCATTGCCGATGGTGGCGCGCGCCGTGATCGTGCCGGTCGAGTGGTCGACCGTGTTGTCGATGAAGGTGAGTTCGCCCTTCTGGCTGGCTTCGGTCTGGCCAGGCAGCAGCACCTCGACCTCGATCGGGCCGGCCGCGCGGGCCTGCTCGATCTCGGCCAGGTCGGTCTCGCTCGGATTGAAGGTGACGTAGATCGGGTCGAGCTGCACCAGCGTGTTCAGCACCGTGCCGGCGACGCTGACCAGCGTGCCGACCGAGGCCTGGTTGCGTCCGACGCGGCCGGCGAACGGCGCGTGGATTTCGGCATAGCTCAAATTGAGCTCGGCCGTCCGCACCGCGGCCTGGTTGACGGCAAGCGAGGCCTCGGCCTGGCGCAAGGTGCTGGTGCGCTGGTCGAACCCATCCTTGGCCAGGTAGCCGCTCTTGGCGAGTTCGGAGCCGCGGCCGAGGTTGGAACGTGCATAGTCGAGGCTCGCCTGGTCGCGCTGGACCTCGGCCTTGGCCTGGTCGAGAGCCGCCCGGAAGTCATCAGGCGAGATCTTGTAGAGCAGGTCGCCTTTGCGCACGTCCGCGCCGTCCTCAGCCGTCTGTTCCTCGAGGTAACCGGGCACGCGGGCCTGCAAGGTGACGCTGCGGATCGGTTCGATGCGGGCGGCGTAGTCGAGATAGATCGGGATCGTCTTCTTGACCACGCTTGCCACCGGCACCGGCATGACGAATGCCGCTTGCGCCGGCTTCGCTGCCGCCGTTCCGGCATTGAGGCTCAGATTGGCCATGTCGAGGAAATGAACGCTTGCCACCGAGATCGCCCCCAGGGCGACGGCCGTTCCCAAAGCTATTTTCCATTTACGCATTTTGGTCTCCAATTCTATTCGGCTGCTTCGGCCAGTCGCACGGGCGCTGGTTCGGCAGTCGGTTCATTATTGTCCTGGTCACTATGGTCCCGGTCATGTGCGGCAGGTTCGCTGCGCTCGCGGCGTTCGCGCAGCTGTTCGATCACCGCGTAGAAGACCGGCACGAACACCAGCGACAGGATTGTCGCTGCGACCATGCCGCCGAAGACGGTGGTGCCGATCGACTGCCGGCTTGCAGCACCCGCACCCGTCGCAAACATCAGCGGCAGCACGCCGAGGATGAAGGCGAAGGCGGTCATCAGGATCGGCCGCAGCCGGAGCCGCGCGGCTTCCATCGCCGCGTCGACAATGCTCAAGCCTTCCTCGCGCCGTCGCCTTGCGAACTCGACGATCAGGATCGCGTTCTTGGCCGCCAGACCAATCAGCATGACGAAGCCGATCTGCGAGTAGACGTCGATCTGCATGCCACGCAGGAACAGGGCTGCGAAGGCACCGAACAGGGCCAGTGGCACCGCCAGCAGCACCATGAACGGCATCGCCCAGCTTTCATACTGCATCGCCAGGATCAGGAAGACGAACACGATGGCGAGGCCGAAGACGACCGACGCGATCGATCCTGCCTTGAGCTCCTGGAAGGTGATGCCGGTCCATTCGAAACCGAAATCCCTGGGCAGAGCGGTGGCAGCGGCCCGTTCCATTGCGGCCACTGCCTGGCCTGACGAGAAGCCGGGGGCAGCGCCGCCATTGATCGTGGCCGAGGCGTTGTTGTTGTAGTGCGGCACGGTTTCCGGGCCGACAAACGGCACCAGCTTGCCCAGCGTCGAGAGCGGCACCATGCCGCCGGACGCATTGCGCACATAGAGCCGCGAAATATCGGCGGCACCCGCGCGTGCATCCTTGTCAGCCTGGATGGTCACCCGGAAGGTCCGGCCGAACAGGTTGAAGTCGTTGACGTAGAGCGAGCCGAGATAGATCTGCAGCGTGTTGAAGACATCGGGCAGGTTGAGGCCGAGCAGTTTGGCCTTGCTGCGGTCGAGGTCGTAGTTGAACTGCGGCGTCGAGGTCGAGAAGGGCGAGAACAGCTGCTGTGGATTGATTTCCGGCTGCTTGCGCGCCTCGGCGATCACGGCTTGCGTCGCATCGTTGAGAGCCACGCTGCCGCGTCCGGTGAGATCCTCGACGACGAATTCGAAGCCGCCCGTGGTGCCGATACCCGGGATCGAAGGCGGATCGAAGGACAGCGCGAAGGCTTCCGGAATCTGCATCAGCTTGCCGCGCACGTCGGCGACGAGTTTTGAGGCGCTCTGGTCGGGGCCGCGTTCTTCCCAGGGCTTCAGGATGGCGAACTCGACGGCCGAGTTCGACTGCGCCGCACTGGTGAGGAAGTTCAGGCCGCTGATCGAGCCGACAATGTCGACGCCGGGCGTCGCTTGCAATATGTCGCGTGCCTTCTGCGCCACGGCGTCGGTGCGCTCCAGCGAGGCGCCGTCAGGCAGCTGGATGACAACGAAGAAGTAGCCTTGGTCCTCGACCGGAAGGAATGTCGAGGGCAGTTTTTGCCAGACGAAGTACGTCGCCACCAGTCCGGCCGCGAACAGGCCGAGCATGATCCAGCGCAGCCGGATGAGGATGCGCACACCGTGGGCATAGGCATGCGACAGCTTGTCGAAGCCCGTGTTGAACCACCGGAAAGGCGCGAACTGCGTCTCGCCGCGATGGCGCAGGAAGGCGGCACTCAGCGCCGGGCTGAGCGTCAGCGAATTGAAGGCGGAGATGCCGACCGAAATTGCCACCGTCAGCGCGAACTGGTTGTAGAGTTTGCCGGAGACGCCGGGAATGAAGGCGACCGGCACGAAGACGGCCATCAGCACCGCGGTGGTGGCGATGATTGGTCCGGTGACTTCGGCCATGGCGGCCTTGGTCGCCGCCAGAGGTTTCAGCCCGGCCTCCAATTGTCGTTCGACATTTTCCACCACCACGATGGCGTCATCGACGACGAGGCCGATGGCCAGCACCATGCCGAGCAGAGAGAGCATGTTGAGCGAGAAGCCAAGCATCTCCATGACGACCATCGTCGCCACCAGCGACACCGGAATGGCGATGGTCGGGATGATCGTCGTGCGCCAGCTTTGCAGGAAGATGAACACCACGGCCACGACCAGCACCAGCGCTTCGCCGAGCGTGATCAAAACGTCATGCATCGAGGCCGAGACGAAGCGCGTCGTGTCATAGTGCATGGCGTAGGAAACGCCCTTCGGGAAACGGGCCGACAACTCCTGCATCTTGTCCTTGACGCGCTGCTGCAGATCGAGCGCGTTGGAACCGGGCATCTGGTAGACGGCGAGCACCACGGTCGGGTCCTTGCCGAAGAAGGCCGACGATGAATATTGCAGCGCGCCGAGTTCGATGCGCGCGACGTCGCGCAGCCGCACCAGCGAACCGGTGTCCGTATTGGCGCGCACGACGATGTCGCCGAACTCCTTTGGGTCGCTCAGGCGACCGACGGCATTGACCTGCATCTCGAAGGCGGTGCCGGCGGGCGCCGGCGACTGACCGATCTTGCCGGCCGCCACCTGGACGTTCTGTTCCGAGATGGCGTTCTGGACGTCGACGGCGGTGATGCCGAGATTGGCGAGCTTGTCCGGGTCGAGCCAGACGCGCATCGAATAGCGCCGCTCGCCGAATATCTGCACGTCGCCGACGCCTTGCAGCCGCTTCAGCGGATCGACGATCTGCAGATAGGCAAGGTTCGACAGCGCCACCGGATCGACCGAATTGTCCGGCGAGGTCAGGTTGACGATGAGAACGAAGTTCGGGTTCTGCTTCTTGATCGTCACACCGCCCTGGTTGACGATCGCCGGCAGCGACGAGGCGGCTTGCGAGACGCGATTCTGGACGTCGACGGCCGCCGTGCTCAGGGGATAGCCGACATCGAAAGTGATGGTGATGGTCGAGGAGCCGTCATTGGAGCTCGACGACGACATGTAGGTCATGCCTTCGACGCCGTTGATCTGCTGCTCCAGCGGCGTCGTCACCGTATCGGCAACCACTTGCGCACTGGCGCCCGGATAATGCGCGCTGACCACAACCTGCGGCGGCGTGATGTCGGGAAACTGCGAGACCGGCAAAAGAAAATAACAAATCGTCCCGGCGAGCACCATGATGATGGCGATCGCCGAGGCGAAGATCGGACGGTTGATGAAAAAATTTACCACGACACGCATGCCTCTTTAAATGAATGGGCAGACCGGGCCAGCCGCCTGCTGCGCACTGAGCCCGGGTCCTGCAAAAAGTACGACGACGGCGCCGGGCCGCTGAGACCCTGCTCATCAGCCACGGTCCTCAGCATCGCTTCGAAGGCGCGCGGGTTGACGCGGTCCGCCTTCATCACCAGCCGGATCATCGGATCCCGGATGGCTTCATCGATGGTCAAATCCTTGCGCTGCGACATTGGAGCGTCTCCATTCCAGCGATTCGCATCGGATGATCGCGAACCGTTTTCATCACTTCACCGGCCGGAGCCGCATGATTTTCAGTTTTTCACCCATCCTGGTCTGGCAGGACCAGTTCACGGCCTTGTTATTGACGGAAGCCGACATAGCTGTTACCAGTAAGTAACATCTGGATAGTTACAGACCGGTAACACCCTAGTCAAGAGGTGAACCGAATTTTTAGGGAGACAAGGAGACTGCGATGGCAGACGGCATTACGGATCGTGTGCGCCCTCGGGATCGAATCCTGGAAACGGCGCAGGACATGTTTCACAAGCATGGCATCAAGGGCGTCGGCGTCGACGCCATCACGGAAGCCGCCGGCACCAACAAGATGACGCTCTACCGTCATTTCGAGTCCAAGGACGAACTCATCATCCAGTGCCTGCGCGCTTCGGCTGCCAAGGGCGCCGCGATATGGGATCAGTTCGAGGCGGAGCACCCCGGCGACAAGCTGGCGCAATTGCACGCCTGGGTCCGCAAGGTCGCCGACATGCTCGCCGCCGACGGTCGCGGCTGCGACATGGCCAACGCCGCCGTCGAACTGACCGAGCCGAACCATCCGGCGAGGAGCGTGATCAAGGAGCTCAAGAGCGCTCAGCGTGATCGCCTCGTTACGCTGTGCCGCGATGCCGGCATCGGTCAGGCCGAGCTTCTCGCCGACACGCTGTCGTTGCTGTTCGAAGGCGCGCGCGTCAGCGTGCAGACGATGGGCGCCGAAGGCCCCAGCGCGCAGTTCGTGCGTATGGCGGAAAGCCTGATCAGCTCTTTCCGGGCGCACTGACGGCCAGAATTTTCGAACTCTGCTCCCATATGCGCAGCAGCGGATCCGCATCGCCGCTGGCCATCCGGGTGAGCAGTCCGGCCGTTTGTCGAGACCTTGCTCGTCGGCTTCAAATTCATTTGGGAAAGAAAAAGCCCGCTGCCGGGAGGAGGTGGCAGCGGGCTTGATTTCGAATACGGCGCGGGAGGAGGTGCACCGCACTCAACGCCGGCATCGCATCTGGGAGGAGTAGATGGCCGACAACCAATACGTACGAGTTGCTTAATGATTCGGCAACCATAAAAGATGCATAGCTGCTGTGCAGATTTGCGGCAGCTACCCCGACTTGTCGGACAAATAGGAAAGCCGCCACAGCGCAAGATTCACTGCACCGGCACGTTTTCCTTGAATATCAGCCGCGGCTCGATGAACTTCTTCGTCAGATAGGGCGCGGAAGACGCGATCGAGCCGAGCAGGCGGATCACCGATTGCTCGGCAATCAGCCGCGCATTCTGGTCGATGACGACATCGGCGAGGTCGTCGACGAGATAGCCGCGCGTTTCCCTGGTCAGGTCGTGGCAGATGAACACCGGCTTCTTCTTCGGCCTGGTTTCGAGCAGCGCTCTGGCGACGCCCGAGCGTCCGGCGCCGACGCAGTAGATGCCGAGCAGGTCCGGCTCGTTGTGCAGCGCCTGCATCGTCGCCGCATAGCTGCCCTCCGGTTCATCATTGATCTCGACGGCGCTGGTGACGGTCAAATTGGGAAACTCTTCTGCCAGCACCGAGCGGAAGCCCATTTCGCGTTCCTCGTGCCCGCGATACGAGCGTGATCCCACGACCATCGCCAGATGACCCTGGCGGCCGCCGAGGAAGCGCCCCATCAACAACGCCGCCGTGCGCCCGGCGACGCGGTTGTCGATGCCGACATAGGCCGAACGCGGCGCTGCCGGAACGTCGGAGACCAGCGTGACGAGGCGGATGCCGGCCTCGACCACATCGCGCAATATGTTGCGCGTTCGCGGATGGTCGACGGCGATGACGCCGACGCCGTTCGCCTTCAGCGAGATGTCTTCGATCGCTGCCTGGAGCGCGTTGGGCGAGATGCCGGCAAGGTTATGGATGCGGCAGGAGGCGACCAGCGGCAGCCGCGCCGCATAGTCCTCGATGTGGCCGGCAAGGTCGATCATGAAGCCGTTGGCGCCGAGCGGCAGGAAGAATTCGAGATGCGCCGGCCGCGACGGCAGCGTCACCTGGTCGACCACGGGCAGATAGCCGAGCTGCTTGGCCGCCTCCATCACCCGCTGCCGGTTGGCCGCACTTGCGCCGGCGCGGTTGTTCAGCACCCGGTCGACGGTCGCAGTCGACAGGCCGCAACTCCTGGCTATGTCCGAAACGGTGGCTTTCATGGTCACAGTCATAAAGCATGATCCCGAAAAGTGGGAACCGGTTTTGTTGGACAAACGGGAACCGTTTTGTCCGAAAGATCATGCTCCACAACGAGTTAGAGCGGATGCGTTTCCGTGCCAGACGGCGCGAAGACGGTTCAGCCGTGCGATGGCTTGCCTTCAACGATGGCGTCGCGGATTTCCTTGTCCGACATGCCGGTGATGATGCGCTCCACCTCGGCAACCGTGGTCTTCTTCGGGTCGATGTCGTCGGCCACCACCTTGCCCCGGCGCATGACGACGATGCGGTCGACCACCTGGAAGACGTGATGGATGTTGTGCGCGATGAAGATGCAGGAATGCCCGGAATCGCGCGCGTTGCGCACGAAGCTCAGCACGCCTTGCGTCTCGGCGACGCCGAGATTGTTGGTCGGCTCGTCGAGTATGATCAGGTCGCTGTCGAAATGCATGGCGCGGGCGATGGCGACCGCCTGCCGCTCGCCGCCCGACAGCGAGCCGATCGGCGTCGTCGGCGGGATGTTCTTGGAGATGCCGACCTGCTTCAGCAGATCACGTGCGACCACATTCATCGCCTCCTGGTCCATGCGGTTCAAGAAGCGCGGTGGCTTGATGGGCTCGCGGCCGAGGAACAAGTTTCGGGCGATTGACAGTTGCGTCACCAGCGCCGAGTCCTGGTAGATCGTCTCGATGCCCTGCGCGATGGCGTCGCTGGTCGAGCGCAGATTGACCTTCTTGCCGCGAATGAAGATGTCGCCGCTGGTCAGTGGCACCGCGCCCGACAGCACCTTGATCAGTGTGGATTTGCCGGCGCCATTGTCGCCGAGCAGGCCGACAATCTCCCTTTCGTTGACATGGAAATTGGCGTCCTCGAGCGCCTGCACGCGCCCGTAGGACTTTTTGATATTGGTCATACGGATGAGCGGTTCAGCCATGGTTCTCAAGTCCCTGCCTGATGCCGGCGTTCGAGCCATGAGTGGAGCGCCATCATGCCGAGGATGATGGCGCCGATGAAGATGTTATAGGCGAGACCGGGCACGCCGATCAGCACGATGCCGTTGCGCATGACGCGCAGGATCAGGATGCCCAACACCGTGCCGACGATGGTACCGCGGCCGCCGGTCAGTGCGGTGCCGCCGATCACCACCATGGCGATCACTTCGAGTTCATAGCCGGTGCCGCTGTTGGGGTTGGCGGCCGATGTGCGCAGCGAAGAGATGACACCGGCCAGCGACGCCATCAGCGACGACAGGATGAACAGGCCGATCTTGACACCGTTGACATTGACGCCGCGCGCGCGCGCCGCGTTCGGGTTGCCGCCCGCCGCCTGGATCCAGTTGCCGGTGCGGCTTTGCGTCAGCACATAGCCGAGGATCGCTGTCGCCGCGATGAACCAGAACAGCGACATGTAGATGCGGAACGGCCCGATGAAGAAATCGCCGACCAGCGCTTCGGCGAGCCAGCTGCCTTCCGCGCTCCAGGTGCGTTGCGGAAAGCCATCGGTGACGAACAAGGCCGTGCCACGCACCACCAGCAGCATGCCGAGCGTCACCAGGAAGGACGGGATCTTGAGCTGCGTGACGAACCAGCCATTGACCAGGCCGATGAGAGCGGCGACCAGCAGGGCTGCGAGGAAGCCGACTTCCAGCGAGGTCAGCCCGCTGTTGAACAGCGTCCACATCAGCACCGGCGAGAAGCCGAACAGCGAGCCGACCGAAAGGTCGAATTCGCCAGATGTCATCAACAGCGTCATGGCCAGCGCGATCAGCCCGAGCTCGACGGTGAAGGCCAGCGTGTTGGAGATGTTCTGCGGCGACAGGAAATCGTGGTTGATGCTCCAGAACACCGCGATTTCGACGATGAGCAGCACGAACGGCCCGAATTCCGGCCTCGCGATCAGGCGTTGGATGAGCGAACGGTTTTCCACTGATAACCCACGACAGGAAGGGAAGGGCTGAGACCCTTCGCATTGTCTGCGAAGGCTCGGCGGAACGGAAGGATAGTCGCGACCGCCGATGCGGTCGCGACTTTTTCCAGGTCTGGATTACTTGCCGGACAGGATGTCGTCGTAGACCTGCGCGGTGTCCTTTTCATAGAGCGCGCCGGTGATGACATTGAAGCCCGGAGGAATGCCTGAGGCAGCCATGTTGGCGAGCGACAGTGCGACGTAGCTGGTCGCCTGCGGGTCCTGCCACTGGCCAGCATTAACGTAGCCGGTCAGCACTTCCTGCGTGGTGTCGAGCGAGTTGCCCCAGCCGACGACCGGGATTTCGCCCGGCTTGATACCGGCCTGGTCGAACACCCGCTTGATCGAGCCGGTGACCAGATCGCCAAGGCCGATGATCGCCTTGACCTTGGCCTTGTTGGCGGTGAGGTAGTCGACCATGCGGTTGATGGCTTCGGCCTGGTCGAGCGTCGCTTCGGTGATCTCATAGGTGATGCCGAGCGGCTCGAAGACGCTCTTGATGCCCTCCTCTTCCTGGACGCCATAGGTGGCGCCGGGGATCTCGACCGGCATCCAGACGAAGTCGCCCTTCTTCACCAGGCCCTTGTCGACCAGATACTGTGCCCAATGCTTGCCGAAGGTGACGTTGTCGCCGCCGACATAGGCGTTGAAGCTGGCCTTCGGATCGGGTGTGTTGAAATTGATGATCGGGATCTTGGCGGTGTTGGCTTCCTTGGCGATCTCGATCAGGCTGCCCGGATCGGGGCTGGTGGTGACGATGCCGTCGGCCTTGGCCGAGATCGCGGCGCGCACCGCCTCCTGCTGCGAGGCGACATCGCCATTGTGGAACGAGGTGTTGACAGTGTTGCCGGTATCCTTCGCCCATTGCTTGGCGCCAGCCAGGAAGTAGGTCCAGACCGGGTCGGCCGGGCCGCCATGCGAAATCCAGTAGAATGTCTTGGCTTGCGCCGCCGCCGGAATGGCCAGCGCCACAATCAAGCCAAGCACGAGTAGTCGTAGCCTCGTCAGCATTTGCTTTCCTCCCATGTTGAAAAACGACCTCCACGTCCGGCGATGATCCGGGCCATGGCCCGATCATATCCTCCTGCCAGCGCCGACCCGGATGCTCAGAGCATCTTCTTTTCTGGCCGATGGCAAGCCTCCATCCGCCCAATGGATGGTGGCGCGATGCAACACGCCATCAGCGATCCCATCAGATCGCATCAGTTCGTGGAGATATTTCCCGGCAGGCGGGGGTGCTGAAGCTCAGGCGTGCAGATTTTCGTGAAGGCGCGCGGCCCGGCGGTTCCGCAGCAGCTTGACCAACCGGTCGAGCGCCAGGGCAAGTAGCATCACGGCACCGATCATGAAGGGGGTCCATGTGGCGTCGATGCCGAACAGGGTCACACCGCTCAAAAAAATCAGAGAAGGTCGGCCTTGGCGAGATCGCGCATGAGATGGCTGGCGCCGTAGGTCCAGTGCGGGCAATCGGGCGACAGAAGCACGCGATTGACCAGCGCGCCGAATTTTTCCGACGAGATGGTGACGATGTCGCCGACCTTGTGGGTGAACCCCTTGCCCTTTTCGCCGCGGTCCTTCGACGGCACGAACATGGTGCCGAGATAAAGCGCCAGCCCATCCGGATACTGGTGGTGCGGCCCCATGGCGGCCGCGACCAGCTCTTCGGGCGAGCGGCTGATCTCGGCCATCGAACTCGCGCCCTCCAGCGAAAACCCGTCCTCGCCCTCGACCTTCAGCCGCACCGTGGCCCGCTTCACGTCGTCGATCGAGAACGTTGCGTCGAACAGCCGGATGAACGGACCGAGTGACGCCGATGCGTTGTTGTCCTTGGCTTTGCCGAGCAGCAGCGCCGAGCGCCCTTCGACATCCCTGAGATTGACGTCGTTGCCGATGGTGGCGCCGACGATGCTGCCGGTGCTGGCGGCGATCATGGCTATCTCCGGCTCCGGATTGTTCCAGGTAGACACCGGATGCAATCCGACATCGGCCCCGAAGCCCACGGACGCCATCGGCTGGCATTTGGTGAAGATCTCGGCATCGGGGCCGATGCCGACTTCCAGATATTGCGACCAGGCGCCACGCTGGATCAGCTTGGCCTTGATCTCCATCGCTTCCGGCGAACCTGGCTTGAGTTTCGACAGATCGTGGCCGATCAGCCCGGCGATGTCGGCGCGGATGGCATCGGCCTTTTCGGCCGAGCCGCGCGCCTGCTCCTCGATGACCCTTTCGAGCAGGCTGACGACGAAAGTCACGCCCGACGCCTTCACCGCCTGTAGGTCGACGGGCGAGACCAGATAGGGCTTGCCCGGATCGCGGGTGGCCTGAAAACTGTTGGCGGCAATCGCCTCGAGCGAGCCGATCGCTTTGCCGTTGGCTGAGCTGACATAGCCGGCCGGATCGGCCATCTCGCAGACGTCACGCACGGTGGGAGCGGTGCTGGACGTGATGTCGAAGATCGTACCGTCTCGCGCCGTGACCACCAGCGGATGCGAAGCATCGTTCGATCTGGCGCGGCCGATGAAGAGCCCGTCGGCGGGAAGCTGCGTTGGGTTCGTCATGACTTACGGTCCTTTGAATTATCGAACTGGCCGGAACGGCGCGGCACTTTCACCGGATTCCGGGCAAAGGTCTATCCCGTGGCGCAGCCAATTGTCGGTGTTGACATGAAGCGTGCTCTTTCAAAAAAATGAAATGACCACTAGAATTTTCATTTCCCACCCTACGCCAGGTGAATCATTGCCCGCGCCATTCTCCGTTCCGATCTGGCAAAAGCCAAAGACCGCATCCGCATTCCAGTCGCTTATTCCCAACGGCAAGCCAGTCGATGTCGTCATCGTCGGTGGCGGTTTCATGGGCTTGTCGACGGCCTTGCATGCCGCGCGGCTTGGCCTCGGCGTCCAGGTGCTGGAGGCCGGCGAGATCGGTCAGGGTGCCTCGGGTCTCAATGGCGGCCAGGTCATTCTCGGCCTGAAATACGATCCCGAATGGCTGCTCGAGCATTTCGGCCCCGAGCGTGGCCAGGCATTGGTCGATTTCGCCGCCTCGACGGCGGATACGGTGTTCGACCTGATCCGTGACGAAAAGCTGGCGGTGCCGTTCACGCGCAATGGCTGGATCCAGGCCGCGCACACCGAGACCGCTTTGAAAGCAGCGGCGAACCGGGATCGGCAATGGCGCGCGCGCGGCGCCGATGTCCATCTCCTGGGCCAAAGCGAGATCGCGGCGATGACCGGCGCGCAAGGTTATCTCGGCGGCTGGCTCGACCGCCGCGCCGGCATAATCGATCCGCTTGCCTATACGGCTGAACTGGCGCGCATCGCCGCTGCTGCCGGCGTCAGCATTGCCGAGCGACATAAGGTGCTGAAACTCGCTAAGGACGCCGGCCTTTGGCGTGTTTCGACCGAAAACGGCGTCGAAGTGCGGGCCAAGGCGGTTGTCCTGGCAACCAACGCTTATTCCGATCGGCTGCTGCCGGGCCTCGCCGAGACGATCGTGCCGCTGCATTCTTTTCAGATCGCAACGGCGCCGCTGTCGTCCAACCTTGCAGCAACGATCCTGCCGGAAGGGCAGGCGGTATCGGATTCGCGCCGCATCCTCGTCTATTACCGCAGGAGTGCTGACGGCCGGCTGGTGCTTGGCGGCCGCGGTCGCATGGCGCTGCCTTCAAGCGAAGCGGACTGGGGCCACCTGCAGCGCGCACTGGTGCGGCTCTATCCGGCGCTCGCCGATATCCCCATCGAGAAGCGCTGGTTTGGCCGCGTGGCGATGACGCCGGATCATCTCCCGCACATCCACGAGCCCGAAAAGGGTTTGCTCGCCGTGGTCGGCTGCCAGGGCAGGGGTGTCGGTCTGATGAGCGCGTTGGGAAAACGCATGGCGGGCTATCTGGCGAACGGCGATGCCAACCAATTGCCGTTCCCGCTGTCGCCGATCCGGCCGATTCCGTTCCACGCCTTCCGGCAGGTCGGCGTCGCCGCGACCATCGCCTGGTACCGGATGCTGGATGCCTTTGAGCGCTGATCCTTGTCCGGCCGTTGAACGCCGGTGGATTCAGCTTGACAGTTTCAGGAATATGAAAAAATCTAAGTCGATTTCATATCTCCGTTGAGCAGCTTGATGTCGACCATCGTTGCAACAGAAGCTCCAGCAGAGTCCGGGTCGTCCCGAGGCTTCCGCTTCGCCATGTTGCTGCCGGGTGGGCTGGTCACCTTCTTCCTGATCCTGTTTGCCCTTGGCCTGGTGCTCTTCCTCGCCCTTCGCGGCAATGACGGTTCGCTGCTCGGCGCCGGTTTCACGGCGGACAATTTCATCACCGTGGTCGCCGATCCGCTCTACTGGACGGTGACGCTGCGCTCGCTGGTGATTGCCGGACTGGTGACGCTGGCAACCGTCGTCACCGCCTATCCCGTCGCCTACTATCTCGCCTTCCATGCCGGCCGCCGCCGCAGCCTGCTTTTGTTTCTGGTGACGCTGCCGTTCTGGACCAGCTATCTCCTGCGCGTCTTCGCCTGGAAGATCGTGCTCGCCTATAATGGCGTCTTGAACTCGGCGCTGATCGAAAGCGGCATCTGGTCGGAGCCGACCTTGGCCTTCCTCAACACGCCGGCCGCGGTCGTTGTCACTTTGGCGCATGCCTATGCGCCCTTCGCCATCCTGCCGATCTATGTGGCGCTGGACACCATTCCGAAATCGCTGCTCGAAGCCGCTTCCGACCTCGGCGCCAGGCCCTTCACCGCGTTTCGCCGTGTCGTGCTGCCGAACTCGATGCCAGGAGTGCTGGCGGCAGCCCTCGTCGTCTTCGTGCCGACCGTTGGCGACTATGTCACCCCGGCCATGGTCGGCGGCCCGGCCAGCACCATGATCGGCTCGCTGATCCAGTCTCAATTCGGCAAGGCCAATGACTGGCCCTTCGGCGCCGCACTCTCCGTCGCCGTGATGCTGGTCATCCTCTGCGTAGTGCTGGTCGTGCGCTTCGCCGACCGCAGATTCGGCAGCCGCACATGAGCGCGGCGCGCACCGAAGGCGGTCGCTGGCTTGGCGTCTACGTCATCGCCTATCTCGTCTTTCTCTATCTGCCGGTTCTGTTGATCCCGCTGTTTTCGTTCAATAACTCCATCCAGGCGGCGTTTCCGCTACAGGGCTTTACGCTCGAATGGTATGCCACGCTCTATGGCAATCCGGCGCTGTCCGGCGCGCTTTTGAACAGCCTCGTCATCGGCGTTGTGGCCGCTACCGGCGCGACGCTCTGCGGCATCACCGTGTCCTATATGGACCTCTACGGCCGCTCGCCGCTGGCCGCCACGATCAGCGCTATCTCTAGGCTGCCGATCCTGATCCCGGGCGTTATCGTCGGCATATCGCTGCTTATCCTCGTCAACCTCATCGGCCTCGGCCCGTCGCGCATCGCCATCGTTCTCAGCCACATACTGGTGGCGCTGCCGACGACGGTGGTGATCATGCGCAGCCGCTTCGCCGCCATCCCGAAAACCATCCGCGAGGCCGCACTCGATCTCGGCGCTTCCGACTGGACCACGTTCAGGCGGGTGATGCTGCCGCTCGCGCTGCCGGCCATCATCTCGGCCTTCATGCTGGCGTTCCTGATCTCCTTCGACGAGTTCATCGTCGTCTTCTTCCTCGCCGGCACCGAGCCGACGCTGCCGCTCTACATCTGGAGCCAGCTGCGCTTCCCTCGCTCGCTGCCGACCGTGATGGCGCTGGGGACAGCGATCCTCACCGTGTCTTTCATCATCGCCGGCCTGGCCGAAATGCTGCGCCATCGCGGCCTCAATGCGGCCCGCAGGCCGGCGCCCGCCAATCCAGCCTGAACCATAACAAGAGAGGAGAACCGAAATGGCATACAATGTGAAATCAATTACTGGGCTGAAATCGATCACTGGAAAGACAGCCCGTAGCGGGCTTGCCGCACTTGCAATCGTCCTGTCGTCGACCGTCGCCTTCGCCGCCGACAAGCTGCAATATTTCACCTGGTCGGGCTACGAACTACCCGACTTCAACAAGAGCTTCCTGACAGCCCATCCCGATGGCGTCGAGGCCTCTATCTTCGGCGATGACGACGATGCCTTCACCAAGGTCAAGGCCGGCTTCCGCCCCGATATCGCGCATCCCTGCTACGACAAGGTGGCACGCTGGAACAAGGAAGGCCTGCTGCAGCCGATCGACACCAAACGTATCAAGAACTGGGATTCGATCTTCCCGGTGTTCAAGAACCTGCCTGACATCCAGGCCGGCGACGGCAAGGTCTGGATGGTGCCGTGGGATTGGGGCAACACCTCGATCCTCTACCGCACCGATCTGGTGAAGAACCCGGAAGCGAGCTGGAATCTTCTGTGGGACAAGCAATATGCCGGCCGCATGGCAACGATCGATGCCGTGCACGACACCCCAATCGTTGCCGCGCTGCTCGCCGGCGTCAATCCATTCGACATGACGCCGGAGCAAATGGACAAGGTGGCGGAAAAACTGCGCGAGCAGCGTCCGTTGCTCTCCAACTACACCACCGACATGACCTCGGTCGAACAGGCGCTGGCCAGCGGCCAGCTGGTCGCCGCCATGACCTGGAATGCGTCGGCCACCTCACTGAAGAAGCAAGGCGTGCCGGTCGAGTTCATGAAGCCGAAGGAGGGCATGCTGACCTGGGCCTGCGGCTTCGTCATGCTCAAGGACGCCAAGAATGTCGACCTCGCCTACGACTTCATAAACAGCCGGTTGGATGCCGACTCGGGCAAGTACCTGATCCAGTCCTACGGCTACGGCAGCTCGCTGAGCACCGCCTTCGCCGGCGTGGGCAAGGACGAGCTCGACAAACTGCAGCTACCGGCGGATCCGGAAGTGATGCTGAAGTCGACGATCTTCACCGGCCCGATGAAACAGAATGACGATGTGGCCAAGATGTTCGAGAAGGTGAAGGCTGGGGGATAAAGCTCCACCTTCTCCCCTTGTGGGAGAAGGTGTCGCCGAAGGCGACGGATGAGAGGTGTTCCAGCGGAGTGAGACGCTGGTTTTCCCTGGAACACCCCTCATCCGTCTCGGCGCTATCGCGCCGATCCACCTTCTCCCACAGGGGGAGAAGGGAGGGAAACAAGGACCAACTGATGGACATGCTCGACGAAGCCGCCGCAAAACCCAAGGACGATGCCGACATCCGCGTCGGCCGGCGCGTGCGGGCACTCAGGCTCGAGCGCAATCTGTCGCTGGCCGAGCTTGCGGCAAAGGCCGGCGTGTCGATCGGGGCGCTGAGCCAGATCGAGCGCGGCTTGTCTTCGCTGCGCGTCAAGGTGATCTGGCCGCTCGCCGCCGCGCTCGACATCGAGCCTTCGGCACTGATTACCGACGGCAACGATGCCGGCAACGACCTCTATTGCGTGCGCGCCGACAAGAGGCGGCAGATCCCGGTCAAGTCCGAAGGCATTGCCAAGGCGCTGCTGTCGCCGCCGGGCGCGACGCTGACGGGTCTGCTTGTAACTGTGGAAGCCGATGGCGGCACCGCCGAGGCCTATGCGCATATCGGTCATGAATTCGGCTATGTGCTGTCGGGCGAGGTCGAACTGGTGGTGGATTCGACGAAGTATGTGCTGAAGGCCGGCGACTCCTTTGCCTTCAAGAGCACGCTTCTGCATGCCTTCCGCAATCCGGGCACCGAGCCTTGCCAGATCCTCTGGGTCAACACCACGAAACCGTCCGAGGTACGCGATGGCGTCTGATCCTCTCGTCCGGCTGCAGGCGGTCTCGAAGGTTTTTCCTGGCGGCATTGTCGGGCTCGACGCGGTCGATCTCGACATCATCAGCGGCGAGTTCATCACGCTGCTTGGGCCGTCGGGCTGCGGCAAGACCACCAGCCTGCGCGTCATTGCCGGTTTCGAAAGCCCGTCCAGCGGCAAGGTGCTGGTCGACGGCCGCGACATCACCGGCTTGAGGCCCTTCGACAGGCCGGTCAACACCGTGTTTCAGGACTATGCTCTGTTCCCGCATATGAACGTCACTGAGAATGTCGGCTTCGGCCTGTCGCTGCGCAAGCTTTCAGGCACCGAACAAGCCAAGCGCGTCGGAGAGGCGCTCGATATGGTAGGCCTCGCCGACAAGATCGGCGCCCGCGTTTCCGAACTGTCGGGCGGCCAGCGCCAGCGTGTCGCCCTTGCCCGTGCCATCGTCTGCGAGCCGCGCGTCCTGTTGCTCGACGAACCGCTATCGGCGCTCGACGCACATCTGCGCGAACAGATGCAGGTCGAGCTGAAGCGGCTGCAGTCGCGGCTAGGCACAACCTTTGTCATGGTCACTCACGACCAGACCGAGGCGCTGTCGATCTCCGACCGTATCGTCGTCATGAACAAAGGCCGCATCGAGCAGATCGCGCCGCCGGCCACCCTCTACGACCGCCCGGCGACGAAATTCGTGGCAAGCTTCATCGGCACCATGAACCTCTTGCAGTCGCACTTTGTCGGCCGCGACGGCGCGCGGCTGCGGTTCACCGCCAGCGGCCTGCCGCTGGAAGCGACGTCCGAAACCGGCGAGCTGCCGGGCGAAGGCGCCATGCGTACCATCGGCGTCCGTCCCGAAGATTTGCTGGTGGCGACCGAGGCCGCCGCCGGCACAGCGCCCGTGCGTGTCAACTCGGTCGTCTTTCACGGCCGCACCTTGCGCCTGCACGCCGAGCTCGAAAAAGGCGCACCGATCGTGATCGACGCACCACGCCAGGGTTTTCAGTTCAGCGTCGGCGACATGGCGCATATCAGTCTGCGCCGTGGCGCCAACTGTCCTATGCTCGCCAGCTGATCTCCTCGTCTCAGCCCTGAAGGCGCCACCCTGGTCACCGGTCGACCTTAGCCGCCGAACAAAAAGACCATGGAACTAAGTAGGAATTGACTCGGCAAGGAATACATTCCTAGTTTGGCCGATGCCGGAACTCAGCAGCCGACCGCGCCGAAATGTGCAGACCTTGCGCCTCGCGCACGAAGTCGGGCAGCTCGTCCGAGTCCGGTGCCGGAACTGCAACATCACGCGGCACTATCTCCCTGGCGATCTCGCAAAGCTGGTCGGAGATATACCTTTTTGGGACGTGGAACGGCACATGCGGTGCGAGCGCTGCAAAGGTCGGGAGCTTGACGCCGGCATCATCCTTCCTAGCGCAGCCGAACGTCTGAAAATTCGTGTTAGACGCCTTGTCGAAATCCGCATGGTTCGTCGGGTGATCTGGCGTGACGAAGATTGAGCATAGCGGCTGACATGCCGACCTAGAACAAAGACCCCTGAGTCGGCGCCTGCTGCGGAAATTTGATCTGTGTTGCCGGCTTGTCGACGATCATCAGAGCGTCGTCGGGCGCTGTCCGCTGCAAATGCCGTGCTTCTGACCATGGAGCTGTCAACCAGGCCTCAGTGTCTTCCGGCGTCGTCAGGATCACCGGCATGGCCTTCTCATGAATTGGCGCGATGAGGGCATTAGGCTTGGTTGTCATGAATGCGTATAGCTCGAAATCGCCGGGACCATCCTTGACCCTTCGCACGCCTTGCCAAGGCGTCCAGAAACCAGCGAAGAAAAACAGCGGTCGGCTTTCGTCACGGGCAAACCAGTAATTGCGCTGGATCCCTGTTTCCGGGTCTTTGTCGTTCGGTGTCGGGCTAGGTTCAGCAAAGCTGGTCACTGGAACCACACATCTGTGCCCGACGCCGACATATTGCTGCCAGTGCGAATATTGCGGATTGCGAACGTTGGTCGTGCCGTAGTCGGCCTTGCCTTTCATGCGCTCGGGCGGAGTTGGCAAACCCCAAAGCAGTTTCGCCAGCTCACGCTCCCCGTCCGTCGTGTTGCGAACGACCGGACCGAGCTGATTGGGATAGATGTCGACCGAAGGCTCGAGGTTGCCGCTGACATCGCGCAGTGCGCGCGTCCATTGGCGGATTGCCTCTTGCGACGTGGTGATGTTGTAGAGGTTGCACATGCATCTAGAATTGCGGAATCGGCTTGTGTCTGCAACTGACGTCGCTGTCGGCGCCGCACAAATCGTCGTCACATAGCCGCGCTATACCTATTGTCCTGACACGGACTGTCAGCTACCGAGCTGCCGACGGTGGCAGGCTGGCAAATGCTTCCCTACTTCGGGTGTGTCTGAACAGGAGGAATGCAAAATGACCACAGCGGAAATTGCCAAGGATTTCACCGAACTCCTCAAGCAGGGCGACAACGAAGGCGCCGCCGAGAAATACAATGCCGACGACGTCGTCAGCTACGAAGCCATGGACGGGCCGATGGCCGTCAGCCGTGGCAAGGAGGCTCTCAGGCAAAAGGGCGAGTGGTGGCAAGCGAACAATGAGGTGCATGGCGGCTCGGTCGAGGGCCCCTATGTCAACGGCGACCAGTTCGCCGTGCGCTTCAAGTTCGACATAACGCCCAAGGCGACAGGCGAGCGTGTCACCATGGACGAGGTTGGCCTGTACACGGTCAAGAACGGCAAGATCACCGAAGAGCGCTTCTATTACTGAGGCCGGAATACTGCCGGCATCCGGCTCACTTCGTGGATGACCGAAAATCAGGCGGCCGGGACAACGTCCTGGCCGCCGTGTGAAAAAGCTCAGATCGTCTTCACATACCGCGCCAGCTGATCGGCCACCGTGCCCCAGCCGTCGAAGAAACCCATCTCTTCATGGTTGTTGCGGGTGGCCTCATCGCGGTGGATGGCGGTGGCCGTGTAGCGCGTGCCTTTGCCGTCCGACTGGAGCGAAATGACCGCCGTGATAAAGGGCTCGCCTGATGGCCGATAGCCTGGCAGCAGCGCATCCGTCCACACCAGCCGCTCGTTCTCAACGATGTCGAGATAGCAGCAACGGCGGTCGTTGATCTCTGTGCCGTCGGGCGATTGCATGCGCGTCCGAAACAGCCCGCCGGGCCTGAGATCGATCTCGCAATCGGTGATCAGCCAGGGCTTTGGCGTGAACCACTGCTTGACATGCTCCGGCACCGTCATGGCTCGCCACAAGAGTTCGCGCGGCGCGTCGAGCTTGCGCTCCAGGGTCAGATCCAGTCTGGGGTCGGGCTTGAAGGGATAGCTCACTTTTCCTGCTCCTTGAGGCTCATCACATAGGCGTCCAATTGATCGAGACGGCGCTCCCACAGCGTGCGCTGTTCAGCCAGCCAGTTTTCGGCGAGCTGCAGCGGCTCGGGCGCCAGCTGATAGGTCCTGGTGCGGCCGATCTTTTCCGATCGTACCAGGCCGCAGCCTTCCAGCACCTTGAGATGCTCGATGAAGGAGGGCAGCGCCATGTCGAAAGGCTGCGCCAGTTCGCTGACCGAGGCTGGGCTGCGGTTCAGCCGCTCGACCACGCGCCGCCGTGTCGGGTCGGCCAGCGCGCGAAAGATGCCGTCGATCGGCAGAAGGGTTGGCGTGGTAGGTTGCAGACCGGTCATCACGATGCCCGCTCCACGTGATAGGTGAGCACCACGGCCCCATTGCCGAAGGTGCGCGTGTCGACCAGCTTGAGGTCGGTCGCGTCCTCCATCCTGTCGAAAAGCTGCGCGCCGCTGCCGAGGATGACGGGGAACACCATCAACCGATATTCGTCGACGAGATCGTGCTGCTTGAGCGCGTTGACCAGCATGCGTCTGCCACCAACCACGATGTCGCCCTTCGTCTCCCATTTGAGTTTGCGGATCGCGTCCATCGGCTCGCCTTGCAGCACGGTCGTGTTGTTCCAAGCCGGGTTCTTCAGCGTCGAGGAGACGACATATTTCGCCATGCCGTTCATCCGGTCGGCGAATGGCCCCTTGTAGGTCGGCCAACTGCCGGCGAAGCTTTCATAGGTCACCCGGCCGATGAGCAGGGCTTCGTGGTCCAGCACCTCCTGGAACTTGTATTCGATCATGCCGGCCTCGTGGCGCTTGCCGACCCAGTTGGTGTGCCGGTAGCCCGGCTCACCACCCGGCGCTTCCGTCACGCCATCGATGGACATCAATTCCGACACAACGATCCTCGCCATGACTTTTCCCTTTCCGATTTTTGCAACACTTAGGAAAATTCCTTAGTATTGGCAAGCCCTAAAAATGCGCTGATGGCGGTCGCGATGCTGGCAAAGCGAGGAGGGCGGTTTTAGGCTGTCTGGCGGATTCGACCGTAAGCCCAGGGGAAGCGCGTTTTGACCATCACAATGTACGGCATCACCACCTGCGACACGATCAGGAAGGCACGCACCTGGCTGGAGGGCCACGATGTGCCTTACCGGTTCCATGATTACCGGGCCGAAGGGATCGATGCGGGTAGACTGGATGGCTGGGTCGGCAAGGTCGGATGGGAGCCGCTGCTCAACAAGGGCAGCACGACGTTTCGCGGGCTGGCCGACAAGGACAAGCAAGGTCTCGACGAGAAGAAGGCCAAGAAGCTGATGCTGGCCAACCCGACCATGATAAAGCGGCCGGTGCTGGAGGTGGGGGACCGGGTGCTGGTGGGGTTCAAGGCTGATGTTTATGAGGCGGCGGTGAAGTAGGGCGCGAGGCGTTGAAACAGCCAATCTCCCCCCTTGCGGGGGAGATGGCCGGCAGGCCAGAGGGGGGTGACGGATCGCCAACCTCGACAGATTGTTCCGGCGCATGTGGCTGCTGTTTGTCAGGCCGGAGGGACAGCACCCCCTCTGCCTTGCCAGGCATCTCCCCCGCAAAGGGGGAGATTGGACGTCGCCGCGGCTTTCGCCAATTGCCAGCATTTGCACGCGGCTGTTTGCTTCAGTCCTTCAAGAGATACTCCGCCAACGCCACCGCGTTGTTGTGCGCTTCGTCATGTGCACCATAGAGCAGCGTCACCCGGCCATTGCCCAGCAGGCCACGCAGCTGCGCCACCACCTCTTCATTCCCATCCAGCTCGATCGCATACCGCTTCCGAAACTCAGCCCAGCGCGCCGGCTCATGCCCGAACCATTTTCGCAACGCGTCGCTCGGCGCGATGTGCTTCAGCCACAGCGTCAGCGCGGCATCTTCCTTGCGGACGCCGCGCGGCCAGATGCGGTCGACCAGCACGCGTCGGCCGTCGGCTTCCGCCGGCGGCTCGTAGATGCGTTTAACCGCTATGTCGAAGGCCATTGCGGCTCCTTTGACCGCTAACGGTCAGGCCCACTCGCCCTTGCGCATCACCGGTACCTTGCGGCCGTCCTTGTGGACGCCATCAATGTCGATCTTGTCCGAGCCGATCATCCAGTCGATGTGGATGAAACTCTTGTTGCCGCCACGCTGGGCGATCTCGTCCTGGCTGAGCGAGGCGCCGTCGACGAAGCATTTCGAATAACACTGCCCGAGCGCGATGTGGCAGGCGGCGTTCTCGTCGAACAGCGTGTTGAAGAACAACAGGCCGCTGGCCGAGATCGGTGAGGAATGCGGCACCAGCGCCACTTCGCCGAGACGGCGTGAACCCTCGTCGGTGTCGAGCACCTTCTTCAGCACATCCTCGCCCTTCGAGGCCTTGGCCTCGACGATCCTGCCTTCCTCGAAACGCACCGAAATCTCGTCGATCAGCGTGCCCTGGTAGGAAAGCGGCTTGGTCGAGGAGACATGGCCGGAAACCCGCCGTGCATGCGGCGTGGTGAAGACTTCCTCGGTCGGGATGTTCGGGTTGCAGGTGATGCCGTTCTTGGCGGTGGAGGCGCCGCCCATCCATTCATGGCCGTCGGCCAGCCCGACGGTGAGGTCCGTGCCCGGCCCGGTGAAATGCAGCGCATGGAAATTATGGCCGTTGAGCCACTCGGTCCGGCCACGCAGCGCTGCATTATGCGCCGTCCAGTTCGCGATCGGGTCTTCCACATCGACCCGTGACGCCGCGAAAATGGCGTCGGCGAGCTTTGCCACGGCAACATCGTCGGCATCCTCCGGAAACACCTGCTTGGCCCAGGCGAGATCGGGATAGGCGACGATGTTCCAGTTGATGTCGAAGCCGGTGATCTTTTCCAGCGCCGGCTGATAGGCCATCGAGTTCGCCTTGTTGGCGCGCGCCACCTTGGCCGGGTCCTGCGCAGACAGCAGCGACGGGTCCTCGCCGCGTACCGCAAGCCGCGCCGCATTGCCGGCAAAGGCTTTCGCCATTCCCTCATACATCCAGCCGGCGGCGCGGTCGAAGCCGGCATCCGCGCCGTAGCGGAAGCGCGCCAGCGTGATTTCGTCATCGTTGAAGATCGGCGTCACCAGCCCGGCGCCGGCCTTGTACGCATGCTCGACGATGCGCCTGGTCAGCGGCAGCGCCGCGATCGACGAAGTCAGCACCAGATCCTGCCCCGGCTGCAATTGCAGCCCGACCTTGATGGCGACTTCCGCCAGCCTGTCGAGCTTCACCGGGTCGATCGTTGCGGAAACGCCGCGCGAATGTGTGGTCATGATCCTGCCTGCCTTGGTCTTGGGGTGAAGTTTTCAACATAGAGCGGCGCGGCTGTGCTTTCCAGCATCGTCGCGACAGCCAGCGTTTACGCAGCGCTATCGAGCGACCCGAACTGCGCCACAGTCGCCGCGATCTCCTCGCGGATCCAGGTCTTGAAATCGCGGACCTTGCGGCTCTCGGTCTTTGTGGTCGAGGTCACCAGCCAGTAGCCCAGCCCGCTCTGCGCCCGCACACCGAAAGGCGCGACCAGGCGGCCGTCGGCCAGCGCATCGGCGGCCAGCAATTGCCAGCCGAGCATGACGCCGTGGCCGGCGATCGCCGATTCCAGGCACAGCATCGGGTCGGTGAAGCGCGCGCCCTTGCGGAAGGTGACCGGCTCGACCCCGGCAGCCGCAAACCAGCTGTCCCAGGTGATCATCGCCCGCTCGTCGGTGATGGCGCAGGTCTGCGCGAGGTCGCCGATCGATTTCAGCTTCTTGGCGATATCAGGCGCGCAGACCGGGAACACTTCCTGCGCCAGAAGCAGCTCTGCCCGTCCGCCCGGCCATTTGCCGTCGCCAAGCCGGATGGCGATGTCGATATCAGAATGCTCGAGATCGGCCAGCCGCACCGAGGCGTCGATGCGCAGCAGCACATTGGGATGCCGGTCGAAGTGACGTGACAGCCGCGGCAGCAGCCATTTCGAGGCGAAGGCCGGCGCCACCGAAACCACCAGCGTGCACTGGTTCGCCTCGTCGGCAAGCGCCACCGCTTGCGCCAACTCTCGGAACCCGGCGCCGAGCCGGGCGGAAAAAACCGCGCCGAATTCTGTCAGCACCAGCCCGCTTGCCGTTCGATCGAACAGTGCCTGTCCGAGCTGCTTTTCGGTGCGGTTGATCTGCTGGCTGACCGCGCTGACCGAAACGTTGAGCTCGCCGGCCGCAGCCGCGAGCGAACCGAGGCGGGCGACGGTTTCGACGGCGCGCAAGCCGTTGAGATGGACGCGGTTCAGCATAGCCATTTCAGTTTTTCTAAACCGGTCCGGCTGAAATCTCAATTGAAAGGCCGCGCGATCGAGCAGATTTTAGCCGGGAAGTCAGACCGAGGAGGCGAGGATGGTGACCATCATATCATTGCTGAAAGTCTTTGCCGCCGGCTACACGCGGCGACGTCCTGACGGCGATGCCTCTGACTGGGTGGCAGATCCGTTGTCGCATCCGGTGCTCGACACCATGTCGGAGCGCGAGCTCGGCGACATACCGTTCCGGCTGACGGCGCGCCGCACCGCCTACGAAACCGGCGCGGTCAACTGCGGGTGAAGTGTTAGCCGCAGGCCTTGGCCGTGCGTAGCCGGCTGGCCCAACACAAATCAGATTGTTTCGACGCCGGCCAAATCTATGGTGCGCTGCAATGAACGCCGCGCCATCACCCCTTCGCCTGGCTGTTGCCGGCATGATCGCCATGGCCGTCGCCATGGGCATCGGCCGCTTCGTCTACACGCCGATCCTGCCCGGCATGATGGAAGAGCTTCATCTGTCGCCCGCCGATGCCGGCTGGATCGCGTCGGCCAACTATCTCGGCTACCTCGTCGGCGCGCTTGCGGCAGCCGGTGGCTGGGCGCATGGGCGCGAGCGCCTGCTGATGTATTGCGGCCTTGCCGCAAGTGCCGCGCTCGCCGCCCTGATGGGGCTGACCGAAACGATGACCGCCTTTGTTATCATCCGCTTGCTTGCCGGCCTGGCCAGCGCCTTCGTCATGGTGTTCATGGCCAGCATCGTCTTTGGCCACTTGGCTGCCGCCAACAGAAGCGAGCTGCAGGCGCTGCATTTCGGCGGCGTCGGCCTCGGCATTGCGGCGTCCTCGGCGCTGATGGCGGTTCTGGTCACCGAACATGCCGGCTGGGCTTCGGGCTGGCTGTGGTCGGCGGCGATTTCCGCCGGCGGCCTTGCGCTCGTCGCCTGGCTCGCCGGCGGCACAGCGCCAGCCGACGGCGTGGCCGGTCGCGAACCGGCGTTGCCCAAGGACCTGTCGTTGATGAAGGTCATCGTCGCCTATGGCCTGTTCGGTTTCGGCTATGTGGTGACGGCAACATTCCTGGTCGCCATCGTGCGCCAGGGCGGCGGCGGCCGCGTCTTCGAGGCGACCGTCTGGATGGTCACCGGCCTTGCCGGCTTCCCCTCGGTCTGGCTGTGGCAGAAAATATCAGCACGGATCGGGCTCTACGCAGCCTATGCGCTTGGCTGCCTGGTCGAGGTGGTCGGCGTCACCGCCAGCGTCGCCATTGGCGGCGCAATCGGGCCGTTGCTGGCGGGCGTCCTGCTCGGCGGCACCTTCATCGCCATCACCGCGCTCGGCCTGCAGACGGCGAGGCTGCTCGTGCCGCGGGCGCCGCGCCGCATCTTTGCCGTGATGACCGCGTCCTTCGGCATCGGCCAGATCGTCGGCCCGATCGTCGCCGGCCTGCTGGCGCAGGCGTCCGGCAACTTCTTCCTCGCCTCGATCGTCGCTGCCGCTGTTTTGTTGGTTTCGGCCGGGATCACTTGGTCGGCCGCACCAAAATCGCCATGATTGTGGTCTTGCTCGATGCCGGGCATCGGGCACGGGCATTTGCTTTCCACCTAATGTGTGACTTTATGCCCGCTGAACGGCAACCCCGCTGATTTGCGCATCGACCGAGGATTTCACCACAGTGTTCGTATCCTTCTTCCCAAAGCCGAAGCTGTTTTTCACTTCGGCCGCCCTCTGGAGCCTTGCCGGTATCCTGTTTTGGTTCTTCGGCGGCCAGCAATTGGGCGCACATCTTGGCCTGCCGCCGGCGGCTGCCGACGCGCCGCCTATCCTCGGCATTCCGATTTTTTGGTCGCCGCCCTTCATCTGGTTCTATGTCTACTTTGCGGTGATGCTGGCTGCTTTCTACCTGTTTTGGCGGTTCTACGCGCCGCATCCCTGGCAGAACTGGTCCATCCTGGTTTCCGCCTTCATTCTGTTCTCGACTTACATCAGCGTTCAGCTCAACGTCGCGCTGAACACTTGGCGCGGACCGTTCTTCGACCTCTTTCAGAAAGCGCTAACCACACCGGCCTCGGTGCCGGCCTCCGAGCTCTACAGCCTGTTCTGGATCTACGCCCTCATCGGCTTGATGTTCATATCGCTTTATGTCGTGACACGTTTCATCGTCAGCCACTATATCTTCCGCTGGCGTACTGCGATGAACGAATTTTATGTTCAGAACTGGTCCAGGCTGCGTCACATCGAAGGCGCCTCGCAGCGTGTCCAGGAAGACACGATGCGCTTCTCTACCACCATGGAGTTGCTGGGCGTCGCCTTTGCCGATTCTGTGCTGACGCTGATTGCCTTCCTGCCGGTGCTCGACGCCTTGTCGGCCCACATTACCGAGCTACCTCTGATCGGCCCGATCCCGCATTCACTGGTGATCGCGGCGTTGTTATGGTCACTATTCGGTACGGTTCTGCTGGCGGTTACAGGCATCAAGTTGCCCGGCATGGAGTTCCGCAACCAGCGGGTGGAGGCTGCCTACCGCAAGGAACTGGTTTACGGTGAGGACGATCCGAATCGGGCGACGCCACCCACTTTGGCCGAGCTGTTCCAGAACGTCCGACGCACCTATTTCCGGTACTATTTCCACTATGCTTATTTCAACGTCTTCCGGGCCGGCTTTGGCCAGGCAGATGCGATCTTTTCCAGCGTTATTCTTATTCCGACTATTGCCGCAGGCAAGATTACCCTAGGCATATGGCAGCAGATCAGCACCGCCTTTGGTCAGGTTTCGGACTCGTTCCAATATCTGGTTAACGCCTGGCCAACGATCGTGGAATTGATTTCGATCTACAAGCGCCTGCGCGCCTTCGAGGCGACGCTTTATGGTGAGCCGCTGCCCGACCTTGATCAGCGTTACTTCGCCCGGCAGGCCGCCGCCGAGGATTCCACACAAACAGGATGAAGGTCGGTGGGCGGCTCAGCCGCCCACTGACGCCTGCCTGTCGCCACCACGCTGCCGCGCAACATAGTCGCGAAAACTGATGCATTCGACATCGGCCTTGACGCAGACTTCGCCGGCAAAGCGCTCCAGCGCGTTCCAGTAGGCGCCGTCATTCATCAGCGTGAAATGGAAGCCGAGCTCCAGCGGGATCCGCTTGCCCTGATATTGCTTGTCGAAGGCGGCGCGGAACGCCTGATAGCTCCGCTCGGTGAAGTCGGCCGCCTGGCTTGGCCGTTCGAAGCCGCCGGAATGCCTGACATAGAGATTATAGTCCATCGCGATCACCGGTCTGCCGCTTGGGCCTTCCGGGATCTGCGGCAGCGAAAAGCGGGTGAGGCCGCCACTGGTCGGCGGCTCGACCGGACCGCTTGAGACGCCGCTGGCATCATAGCGATAGCCGGCTTGAGGCAGGGCCTGATAGAGCCCTTTGCTGGTCGACAGATAGGGCGCGCGAAAACCGGTCACGGCGTGGGCAATGTCGCGCCAGCCGGCGGGCTCGGGCTCAATGCCGTTGATCGCATAGGCGTCCTCCAGAATGCGCGCGAACGAGGCGAATTCCTTCAGCCAGTCGGCCTTGCCCCAGTTCTTGCCGTCGAAATGGCCGCAGCCATGGCTGGCGATGTCATGACCCTCCGCGGCCGCGAGGCCAATCTGTTCGAGGCGGTCCGCGACCTCCTGTTTCGAGGTGGCAAAGCCGATGTTGGATTTGCCCGCGGACTTGGCCGGCGCGGTGTATTCAGCGCGCGTCTGCTGCGACAAAAGGAAGACGCAGGACAGAAAATAGGTGAAATGCGCGCCGGTGCGCTTCGCCAGCGCCCGGCTGCGCTGCCACTGCGAAATCTCGCGGGCGCTGTCGAAGGAGATGATGACGATTTGCTTCGGCTTGGCCGTGGCAGGTGCAGCCGGCGGGTCGGCGAAAGCAGCGCCCGCCGTGGCAAGCAGGGCTGTGGAAAACGCAACAACGCGGGACAGAAGAGGCATCGGCAATCTGGGCTTGATCGGAGGCAGTTAAAGCCGGCTATCGGCAAAATGTGGCGTGGATGGGGTCGGCGTACAGAGCATGATCCCGAAAAGTGGAGACCGGTTTTCGGAAAAGATCATGCTGAAAAACAAAGATGGAGTCCCATCCCGACTCCGTCGGGAAGGAACAGGCCCCAGGCCGGCTTCCCCGCGATTAGCCGATTTTCCTGGTCAGCCCCTTCCATGCCGACAAAATTTCGCTAAAACGCGGGGCTCAAGAAGCGCCCCTGCCGGGGCAGCAATGGTTTTGATTGATGTCCGACGACAGTTTTATCCGCGAAGTCAATGACGAGATGCGCCGCGACCAGGCACAGGCGCTGTGGGACCGTTTCGGCCCGGCGATCCTTGGCCTCGCCATCCTGGTGGTGCTCGGCACCGCCGCCTTCGTCGGCTATCGCTATTGGGACGAGACCCGCGCCAACCGCTCGGGCGATGCCTTTTCGCAGGCGCTGAAGCTTGCCAATGACGGCAAGGCCGACGATGCGCTGACCGCGCTTGAGCAGTTGGAAAAGGACGGCTACGGCGCCTATCCGCTGCTCGCCCGCATGCGCGCGGCAACCGTCAAGGCCGACAAGGGCGACTTTACTGCTGCCGTCGCGGATTTCGATGGCGTCGCCGCCGACACCGCCATTCCGCAAGGCATTCGCGACATGGCGCGCCTGCGGGCCGCGCTGCTGCTCGTCGACCACGGCTCTTTCGCCGACGTCTCCAGCCGCGTCGAGGCGCTGACCGCCGACAACAACACGCTGCGCCACACGGCGCGCGAAGCGCTCGGCCTTGCCGCCTGGAAGGAAGGCAAGACCCAGGATGCGCTGAAACTGTTCGACCAGATTGCCGCCGATGACGGCGCCCCGCGCAATGCGCGCCAGCGGGCGACCCTGATGTCGGAACTGATCCGCGGCTCTGGCGCGTCATGATACGCGCCGCCCAAAATGCGCTGCGGTTTTGGGCGACATGGATGACGAGGGCCGGATGAGCTTCAAAGTCGCCATTATCGGCCGTCCCAACGTCGGCAAATCGACGCTTTTCAACCGGCTGGTGGGAAGGAAGCTGGCGCTTGTCGACGACACGCCGGGCGTCACCCGCGACCGTCGCGTCCACCCGGCAAAACTTTACGATCTGCATTTCGACGTCATCGACACCGCCGGTTTCGAGGACGCGGCCGCCTCGACGCTGCCCGGCCGCATGCGCGCACAGACCGAGATCGCCATCCGCGAAGCCGACCTGATCTTCTTTACCATCGACGCCAAGTCGGGCCTGCTGCCCGACGACCGCACCTTTGCCGAAATCGTGCGCAAGTCCGGCAAGCCGGTCGTGCTGGTCGCCAACAAGGCCGAGGCCAAGGGCGCCCAGGGTGGCATGCTGGAGGCCTGGGAGCTTGGCCTCGGCGAACCGATCCCGGTCTCGGCCGAGCACGGCCAGGGCTTGCCCGACCTGCGCGACGCAGTGATCGCCGCTCTTGGCGAGGAGCGCGCCTTCGGCGAGGAAGAAGACGAGGCCGACGACATCGCCGCCAGCGAAGTGCTGATCGGCGAGGACATCACCGATCCGGATGCTGAAGCAACCTATGACGACACCAAGCCGATGCGCATCGCCGTGGTCGGCCGCCCCAATGCCGGCAAGTCGACGCTGATCAACGCACTGATCGGCGAGGAGCGGCTGTTGACCGGCCCGGAAGCCGGCATCACCCGCGATTCCATCTCCGTCGACTGGGACTGGCATGGCCGGCGGCTGAAGCTGTTCGACACTGCCGGCATGCGCCGCAAGGCCAGGATCCACGAGAAGCTGGAAGTGATGTCGGTGCAGGACGGCCTGCGCGCCATTCGCTTTGCCGAGATCGTCATCATCGTGCTCGACGCCACCATTCCCTTCGAGAAGCAGGATCTGCAGATCGCCGACCTCATCATCCGCGAGGGCAGGGCACCGGTCATCGCGTTCAACAAATGGGACTTGATCGAAAATCCGCAGGAACTGCTGGCCGAGTTGCGCGAAAAGACCGGACGGCTGCTGCCTCAGGTGCGCGGCATCCAGGCGGTGACGGTCTCGGCTGAGACCGGCCGCGGCCTCGACAAGCTGATGGATGCCGTCATCAAGACGCACAAGGTCTGGAACAGCCGTGTTTCCACCGGCAAGCTCAATCGCTGGCTGGAAAGCATATTGGCGCATCACCCGCCGCCCGCCGTCGCCGGCCGCCGGCTCAAGGTCAAATATGTCACCCAGGCCAAGACCCGGCCACCGGGTTTTGTCGTCCAGTGCTCGCGGCCTGATGCGATGCCGCAATCCTATGTCCGCTATCTCTCCAACAGCCTGCGCGAGGCCTTCGACATGCCCGGCGTGCCGATCAGGATTGCGCTGCGCACTTCGGACAATCCGTTCGCGGGGCGGGCGAAGAAGCGCAGCTGAGGAGGCAGGCCCGGTGCGCCTTGCCCGAAGGTTCCTTTGCAAAGTCGGCGGGACAGCACCCCCCTCTGGCCTGCCGGCCATCTCCCCCGCAAGGAGGGAGATCAGCAGTTCGTTCTAACGGCACCTTCTTGCAACGTTGAAAATTCGCGAAAGCATCCGCGAAATCCAATCTCCCCCCTTGCGGGGGAGATGTCCGGCAGGACAGAGGGGGGTGTGACGGAACGCGACGCCTGATACGCGTTCCCGATCACCGAACCTAAGCCACCGCTCTCAGCCCCTCGTTCCCTCGCGCCGGCAGCGCTCCCACCGCCGCCTGAAGCAATATATCCGCCAACCGCGCCGGCACCGGCTCCAGTTCTGCGTCCTTCTGGTGCAGCACCAACGCCAGTTTCGGCAGCGCGGGTAAACCCAGCACCTGCGGCGTCATTGCCCTGACCGTGGCCGGCAGGCCGATATCGGTGCGGATCGTCAGGCCGAGCCCGGCCGCCACAGCCGCCCAGATACCGCCAAGGCTTGGGCTGGAAAATGCCATCCGCCACGGCAGGCCGGCGCGGTCGAGCGTTTCCGTCGTCACCGTGCGCAACAGGCAGGGCGCTTCCAGCGCTACCAGCGGCAGCGCCTCGCCCTCGCGCAGGCTGGTTTCGATCGCCTTTGCCGGGCCGATCCAGCGCAACTGCGCATCGCCGACATGCCGGCTGTAAGGCAGCGCCTGGCCGCTGTCCCAGGCCAGTGCAATGTCCAGATTGCCTGATGTGATCCGCTCGGCAAGTTCATAGCTGCGCCCGATCCTGGCCTCGATCTTGACCTTGGGGTGCGCCCGGGCGAAGCGCCCGAGCACCTCCGGCAACACCGCCTCGCCGAAATCCTCCTGCAGGCCGAGCCTGACCCAGCCTTCCAGTTCGACGTCGTGGATGGCGGAGGCCGCCTCGTCATTCAACTCAAGCAGCCGCCGCGCATAGCCGAGCATGGTCTCGCCGGCTTCGGTCAGCGCCAGGCCGCGTCCCGACTTGCGGAAGATCGGCGTCGCCGCCTGTTCCTCCAGCTTCTTCAATTGCGCGCTGACCGCCGAGGTCGAACGCCCGAGCCGGTCGGCGGCCTTGGCGAAGCTGCCCAACTCCATGCCGGTGACGAAGCTTCTGAGGACATCGAGGTCGAAGGTTATGCGTCGCATCGCAACAATCCTGATTTTCGGGAATAATTGTCAAAAACTTCCCGATATTAAGGATGAAGTTATGGCGGTAGATGCGGGGCGTCAAGGTCCGGAAGGGCCATCACAGGAGTTCCGCCATGTCGATTGCCGATGCAAATTGTGAGCCAGGCCGGGTCGGTCGAGCCGCCGCCGTCACCGCCACGTCGAAGGCTGAACGATTTCGCGCCAATCATCGCTGGAAGGTGCTTGGCATCGGCGTTGCCGCCAATGCCAGTTTCTCCGCCACCTTCGCCGGCATACCGGCGGCGGCGGTTTTTCTGCGTTCGGGCTATCAGCTCTCCAACGGCAATCTCGGCCTGGCCCTTGGCCTCCTCGGGTTAGGCGTCGCCTTGAGCGAACTGCCCTGGGGTCTGCTCACCGACCGCTGGGGCGATCGCGGCGTGCTATTGACCGGCCTCGGCGCGACGGCGGCGTGGCTCGTGCTGATGGCGTTGTTCATCGTACCGTCGGCGACTTACGCGCCCGGCGTTGCAATGCTGGCCGCGTGCCTTCTGGTCACCGGCCTGCTCGGCGGCAGCGTCAACGGCTCCAGCGGCCGCGCCATCATGGCCTGGTTCCGCGAGGGCGAGCGCGGCTTTGCCATGAGCATCAGGCAGACGGCGGTGCCGCTCGGCGGTGGTGTCGGCGCGCTCGTCCTGCCGTCGCTGGCGTCGGCGTATGGCTTTGCAGCGGTCTTCGGGCTGCTGGCAATTGTGAATGCCGTCTCGGCGCTGTTTGCCTGGCGCTGGCTGCATCAGCCGCCGGACCTGGATGATGCCGGCAGCGCGGCCGTGGCAAAGCCGGCCGGCCTGGCGCCGTTGCGCAATGTCGAGGTCTGGCGCATCGCCACCGCCATCGGCCTGCTCTGCTTTCCGCAGGTCGCCGTGCTCACCTTCGCTTCCGTCTTCCTGCACGATTTCGCCGGCATGGGCACGCTCACGATCAGCGCCAGCCTTGCCGCTGTCCAGACCGGCGCCATGGTGATGCGCGTCTGGAGCGGCCGCTTCACCGACCGCCATGGCAACCGCCGCTGGTTCCTGCGTCTCTGCAGCATGACGAGCGCATTTGGCTTCGCGGCTCTCGGCCTGGTGGTCCTGGCGGCGGCCGCCATGCCGGGCGCGCACACCGCGCTGACGCCGGCAATCGCCGTGCTGATGGTCGTTGCCGGCATTTCGGTCTCGGCCTGGCATGGCGTCGCCTACACCGAGCTTGCCACGCTTGCCGGCGCCAGCCGCGCCGGAACCGCGCTCGGCCTCGCCAACAGCTTCGTCTTCATCGCCTTCTTCGTGGTGCCGACTGCCATACCGGCACTGCTGCTCATCTGCTCGTGGCCGGGTGTGTGGCTGATGGGGGCGCTCTGCGCGCTCATCGCCTGGCCGATCCTGCTACGGCCGAACTGACGGTTCGGCCGGCCCGCAAAAGGCGTCCCGTTTCGGGCCGGTTCGAAAAAACACCATCGATGCCGTTAACCGCGCATCAAGGTTAATGCTTCACTTTGGCTCTCCAGTGGCTCAGTGGCGTTCTGGAGAGTTCCCCGTGCATCGACGTGTCTTGAAGCGGCTGGCCGCCGCCGCCGGTGAGAAAAAACGTTCCTTCGTATCGCCATTGGTCATCGGGCTCGGCATCTGGATCGGCTTTCCGACCGTCACTGCCTACCAGGACATGGGCAGCCTGATTTCCGGCCTCGAAGCGTCGGGCGACCGCTGGAACGCTTATGTCGAGCGCTCCGTCGCCGGATCGGTCCATGCAGCCGAAATGCCTTTCATCGATTCCGTCACCACCGGTTCGCTTTCGGGCTCGGGCGTGCGCCTGCCCGGCGTCGGCAAGGTCTCGTTTCGCGGCAAGGGCAATGTCGCCGGCGTCACGCCCGACGAGGACCGCATCATGCGCGCCGACAAGAAGGGCCGCATCATCCAGGTCTCGCCGGTGGCGCCGCCGAAGAACTTCAATGCCGGCTCTATCTTCCAGCGCACCTCCTCGCTGCTGCGGCCGAGCATGGATAGCGGCCTGAAACTGGCCTTCGCCAAGCCCGGCATCAAGGGCAAGGAAATCCAGATCGCCCAGGCCTTCCATATCAGTGTGGACAAGAAGCCCGAGCCCGGCGTACCGGCAGCGCTGATCGCCCTCGTCAACAATGACAAGGCGGACATTCTTGCCACCGCCTATGCCCAGGCCGAACCCGACTACGCCAAGGCCTCGCCCTTCGAGGCGCTGCTGCAGGACGAAGAGCCGAACGATGGGCGCTTCATTCCGCCGATGGCCAAGGGCGACCACTCGTGGATCCAGAACCCGCTGCCGGCCAGCGTCTTCTCCAAGAAGGAGCAGGCCTGCCTTGCCAACGGCATCTATTTCGAGGCGCGCGGCGAATCCGTGCGCGGCCAGGCCGCCGTCGCCCAGGTCATCCTCAACCGCGTCCGCAATCCCGCCTATCCGAACTCGATCTGCGGCGTCGTCTACCAGAACGACGATTGGCTGAACCGCTGCCAGTTCTCGTTCGCCTGCGACGGCCGCAAGAAGCGCATCGAGAGCCCCGACCACTACAAGACCGCGCAGGATGTCGCGATGGCAGTCACCGCCGGCAAGATCTTCATTCCGGAAGTCGGCTCATCGACCCATTACTACGCCAACTATGTCCATCCGGGTTGGGCCCGCACGATGCAGAAGATGACCAAGATCGGCCTGCACATCTTCTACCGCACCTATGGCGGCGGCTGGAGCTAAGCCCTTCGGGCTGCCGTCTGTACTGGCCGCAAAAGGCCCCGGGCGCCGAAATCGGACACCGATCGCCGGATGGATTCGGGGCATGTGCCGACCCCATAGTGCCGGGCACGATGTCGCACCTCTCCAAGTGGTTGATTTCAATAGAAAAAATACATGGCTTTGAAGGTCCGCCCGTGGCTTGACGGGCGCAAACCCTCTAACTATGTTGCCGGCGACTTTAGAAGCGGACGGACGGTGACGGTCTGACCGGGCAGGGGGGTTACGATGGCCGACAAGAACGGGCCAGACGAAACCGGAGAAACCGGCCGCGGCAGCAAGCACGAACCCGACATCCGCGATGACGACCTCGAGCGCCGTCGGCGCGAGCTTGGAGCATCGCTTGCGACAAGACGGCCGGATCGGCTAGAGGGGAATGACGGCGCGAAAGCGACGGCCGGATATGGCCAGGCGCTCAAGCTGTCCAGCGAGTTCATCGCCGGGATAGTTGTGGGTGTGGGCCTTGGCTGGTTTCTGGATCGTGTGGCGGGAACCTCGCCATGGGGTCTGATCGTCGGCTTGTTGCTGGGCTTTGGCGCCGGCGTGCTCAATGTCCTGCGTTCGGCGGGGGTTGTGGCGGAATTCGGAAAAAGCGAGAAGTCGCGCGATCCGAAAGAATGAACTGGCGCCGCCAATGGCGCACAAGAACACTTAAAGCCGTTCGTGGCTTTGACGGGGATGTAAATGGCTGCTGACAAGGTCGATCCGATCCACCAGTTCCATATCGTCAAGCTGATTCCGATCAACATCGGTGGCTATGACCTGTCCTTCACCAATTCGGCTCTGTTCATGGTCGCGACCGTGCTCGTCGCATCGGCGTTTCTTTACCTCTCGACCTCGAGCCGCAGCCTTATTCCCGGGCGCCTGCAGTCGGTTTCGGAAATGGGCTACGAGTTCGTTTCCAACATGCTGCGCGACGCCGCCGGAACGCAAGGCATGAAGTTCTTCCCCTTCGTGTTCTCGCTGTTCATGTTCGTTCTTGTCGCCAACCTGCTTGGCCTTTTCCCCTACTTCTTCACTGTCACCAGCCACATCATCGTCACCTTCGGCCTCGCAGCCCTGGTGATCGGAACCGTGGTTGTCTACGGTTTCATGAAGCACGGCCTGGGCTTCCTGAAGCTGTTCGTGCCGCATGGCGTTCCGGTTTTCCTGCTGCCGCTGGTGGTGCTGATCGAAGTGATTTCCTTCGTGTCGCGCCCGGTCAGCCTCTCGGTTCGTCTGTTCGCCAACATGCTGGCCGGCCACATCACACTGAAGGTGTTTTCGGGCTTCGTCGTCAGCCTGAGCGCGCTGGGCGCCGTCGGCGTCGCCGGTTCGGTGCTGCCGCTGGCCATGGCTGTCGCACTGACCGCCCTGGAATTGCTGGTCGCCTTCCTGCAGGCCTACGTCTTTGCCGTGCTGACCTGCATGTACTTGAACGACGCCCTGCACCCCGGGCACTGATCGAGAGTTTCCGGCCCCAGCGTTTCCGACACTGGTCGCCGGATTGAATTGCAACGGAATTACAGATCTAAAGGAGTTTTAAAATGGACGCAGAAGCAGCAAAGTACATCGGCGCCGGTATCGCTTGCCTGGGCATGGGCGGCGCGGGCATTGGCCTCGGCAACATCTTCGGCAGCTACCTGGCCGGCGCCCTGCGCAATCCGTCGGCAGCCGATGGCCAGTTCGGCCGCCTGATTTTCGGCTTCGCCGTGACCGAAGCTCTGGGCATCTTCTCGCTTCTCATCGCCCTTCTCGCCCTGTTCGGCTGAGCCCTGTTTCGGCCAGCTATTGGTCGGACAAGCATCGGGAAGAATTGGCATGGCCGCATTCCTGCGGCCATGCCTGATATCAGGGGATAGTCCATGTTCGTGACATCTGCCTTTGCGCAAGAGTCCGCACCCGCCGCTGAAGGCGCCCACACCGGCACGGAAGGCGACACGCATTCCGGCACCGGCGTGCCCGCCGAGGCGCACGGCGCGTTCCCGCCATTCGATCCGGCGACGTTCCCGTCGCAGCTTCTGTGGCTGGCGATCACGTTCGGGCTGTTCTATCTGTTCCTGAAGAAGGTGGTGATGCCGCGCCTTGGTGGCATTATCGACGTGCGTAGCGATCGCATCACGCAGGATCTCGACCAGGCCGCAAAGCTGAAGGGCGAGGCTGACGCTGCCGTTGCTGCTTACGAGCAGGAGCTGGCGCAAGCCAAGGCGAGCGCCAACGCGATCGGCCAGCAGGCCAACGACGCGGCCAAGGCCGAAGCCGAGGCCGCTCGGAAGAAGGTCGAAGCCGCGCTCGACAAGAAGCTAGGCGAGGCCGAGGCCAGCATCGCTTCCATCAAGGCCAACGCCATGAAGGAAGTCGGCACGATCGCCGAGGACACCGCTTCGGCAATCGTCGACGCGCTTGTCGGCGGCAAGGCCAGCAAGGCCGAGATCGCGGCTGCCGTCAAATCCGTGGCCCGCTGAGGAGCACATCATGGACGCCACATCGCTTGCTACACTCTGGGCCACCGTCGCCCTTGTCATTTTCCTCGGCGTGGCCGTCTACATCAAGGTACCGGGGGTGATCGCCAAGGCGCTTGACGCCCGTGCCGCCAAAATCAGCAATGAGCTCGATGAGGCCCGCAAGCTGCGCGACGAGGCCCAGCAGTTGCTCGGCCAATATCAGAAGAAGCGCAAGGAAGCCGAGCAGGAGGCCGCGGCAATCGTCGCCGCTGCCAAGCGCGAGGCAGAGATGCTTGCCGCCGAAGCGCACAAGAAAACCGAGGACTATGTCACCCGCCGCACGGCGCTTGCCGAGCAGAAGATCGGCCAGGCCGAGCGCGAGGCAGTCGCCGAGGTGCGCGCCAGCGCCGTCGACATCGCCGTGGAGGCCGCCCGCACGCTGCTTGCGGCCAAGGTCGACGCCAAGGCCGGCGCGGATTTTTTCAAGTCCGCGTTGCAGGATGTGAAGGCCAAGCTCAACTGAGCGATTGTTTCAGTCGCAGACATCAAGCCGCCCGGGCAACCTGGCAGCTTTTTTGTTGGGTGCTGACGAAGGGAGGCGCGGCGCAGGAACTGCCAATCTCCCCCTCGTGGGGGCCCCACAAGGGTGGAGATTAGCTCTCACTCCAGCCCGGCGAAACTCTCTTCCTCGGCCACCTCAACGCCGCCCAGCCGGAACGGCGCGAACGACGCCCGATGCAGTCTTGCCACCGGTCCATGCGCCTCAATTGCGGTACGATGGCGGACCGTGGCGTAGCCCATATGGACCTCGAACCCGTAACGCTCGTGGTGGCTGCCGCAGCCGCACATCATCCGGTCGCGCATCACCTTGGCGACGATCGACGCGGCGGCGATCGACTGGGAGCGCTGGTCGCCCTTGACCAAGGCGCGGCCCTCGCAGAGGAGACCCGGCGGCACGTCGCGGCCGTCGGCCAGCGCCAGCTTCGCCTGGATGGGCAGGCCGGCCAGGGCGCGGCGCATCGCCTCCAGGCTGGCCTTGAGGATATTGCTGCCGTCAATGCCTTCGGCGCTCACCGAGGCCATCGACACGCCGAGCGCGGAGCCGAGGATTTTCAGGAACAGCGCCTCGCGCTGCAAATGGTTGAGCCGTTTGGAATCGTCGAGCCCGTCGGGAATGTTGGCGGGGTCGAGGATCACCGCTGCCGCAACCACAGGCCCGGCTAGCGGACCGCGGCCGGCCTCGTCCATGCCCGCCACCGGCCACAGGCCCTCAGCCATCGCCTTCGTCTCGAAGGAGAAGTCGGGCTTCTCGACGATTTCGAAAAGAAGCGGAGAATCGGAACGCGCGCGAGCCATGTTGCGGCGAGGTTCGCATCGGCTCCGATTCTCCGCAAGTCCCTCCAGGGTCGAATGGGGCAAGACCGGGAGGGCACCGTCTGCAGGCCGGGGGACAGGCCGGACGGGATTCTTGTTTCCTGCCCGGCCGAAGACGGCAGGCAGGAGAAGTATCTTCAGAGCAGCATCAGCTGCTCTGTCGCATTGGCGGCGGCGACGAACTGGTCGGTCCTCAGCGTCCGCCGTTCGGCGTTAAGGCCGAGCCGCTTGGCGGTGATCTCGAAGCGTCGGCCGATCTGCCAGGCATAGGGTCCGGCGCCTTTCATGCGCTTGCCCCATTCCGAATCGTAATCCTTGCCGTCGCGCATCGACCGGATCAGCGACATCACATGCCGGTAGCGGTCAGGATAGTGGCGCAGCAGCCAGTCCTTGAAGATCGGCGCCACCTCGAGCGGCAGGCGCAGGATGACATAACCGGCTTCGCGGGCGCCGGCGGCGCGGGCCGAATCGAGGATGCGCTCCATTTCTTGGTCGGTCAGGCCGGGGATGATCGGCGCCACCATCACCGAGGCCGGAATGCCTGCATCCGAAAGTTGCCTTATTGCCTCAAGCCGCTTGGTCGGTGTCGATGCGCGCGGCTCCATGGTACGCGCCAGCATGCGGTCCATCGTCGTCACCGACAGCGCCACCTTGGCCAGGCCCCGTTCGGCCATGCGCGACAAGATGTCGATGTCGCGCGTCACCAGATGGGATTTGGTGACGATGCCGACCGGATGGCCGCGCGCCTCAAGCACTTCGAGAATCTCACGCATGATCCGATACTGCTTTTCGATCGGCTGGTAGGGATCGGTATTGGTGCCGATGGCAATGGTGCGCGGCTGGTAGCCGTCCTTCGACAGTTCCTTGTCGAGCAGCCGCGCCGCATCCGGCTTGGCAAACAGCTTCGATTCGAAATCCAGTCCCGGCGACAGGCCCATGAAGGAATGCGTAGGCCGGGCGAAACAATAGACGCAGCCGTGCTCGCAGCCGCGATAGGGGTTGATCGACCGGTCGAAGGAGATGTCGGGCGATTCGTTGCGGGTGATGATGATGCGCGGCTTCTCGACCTGCACCTCGGTCTTGAACGGCGGCAGCTCCTCCAGCGAATTCCAGCCATCGTCGAACACATGCCGGCTGACGGGTTCGAACCGGCCGGACGGGTTGATCCCGGCAGAACGGCCGCGGTTGCGGTCCGGACGGACGCGCATGCCGCTCTGTTCGATCATCGCATTGGCCATCTCGGCTCGTCCTGCTCCGAAGGCTGCAATGTCCGCACGCACGATATGTTCCATTTTCGCCCTCTCCCAGGGACTGTCGGCCGGCTGTCGAATCGTTCTGTTCATGAAAATAATCCTATTTTGCCGACGAGAACAAAGCAAGAACTTTTTTGCCGCGCGATGCCAAACTGGCGCTCCGCGAGGCTTTCCGCTATTGCGCTGAAATGCTCAGCGTTCTCATCGAAACCCATGATGACGAAGAGGGCCTTGCCCGCACGCTCGCCTCGCTGATCGGCGGCGCGGTCGAGGGCGTGGTGCGCGACGTCATCGTCTGCGACACCGGCTCGACCGACCAGACGCAACGGGTCGCCGATCATGCCGGTTGCCACTTCGTCGCCGGCGGCATCGCTGCCGGGATCAGGCAGGCGAAAGGCGACTGGCTGCTGTTGCTGGAACCCGGCGCACGGCTTGTCGAGGGCTGGATCGACGACGTTGTCGCTCACACGGCGCGGCAAACCATGCCGGCGCGCTTTTCCCGCGCCCGGGGCAGCCGCAGGCCGTTCCTGGCACGGATGCTCCAGGGAAACCGGGCGCTGGCCGAAGGACTGGTCATCAGCAAGCGGCAGGCGACGTCCCTGTCGAAGAACGCGCGCAGCGCCGAAGCCCTCGCGCACGGCCTTGCCACCAGGCGGCTCGACGCCGAGATCTGGGTGGCTCCGGCCAAGTGATGTCTTGTCCTCCCGCGTCGGCAGGCGAGAGCGATGTCAAAACTTGTTACTTTAGCTCGTCGTTATTGTGCATTGCACAAAAGTTGACGCGGGGATAACATTCCCCTGATGCGGGACATTTGGGTTTGGGTAATGCTTGGGCGGTGAGCAGCCGACATTTCGTCGGTGCCGCGCTCATAACCGAGGACCCCAATGAACCTTTCGACGCCTGACAAATCCGGCACCGCCAGCCTCGAGGCCATTGCCCGCAATGGCAGCCTGTTCCGCCGCATCGCCGCGCGCATCCCGACCTATCTGTCCGATCTGCGCGAGAACCCGGCCTGGCTGCCGATGTTCATGCTGGCCCGCACCATGCCGGGGCGGCGCCTGCACTGGCTGGGCGCCAAAGCCACCCGCCCGGCGCAAAATACCGGGGCTACGATGTTCAGGGGCGTCGACCTCAATTCGGTCGTCGAGGCGCTCCGGTCCGACGGGCTGTTTTCCGGTCTGGTCCTGCCGCAGGCTGTCCACGAAGAGATCACCAGTTTCGCGCAAAGCACGCCGTGCTTCGGCAATTTCGACCGCCGGCTCGAATTCATGCCCGGGGATCATGCCGAGGCCGAGAAGCGTTTCGGCCGCTCCCTGCTCAGTGGCCATTATTTCGAGCGCATCCTCGGCTGCAACGCGGCACTCGCCATCCAGAACGATCCGCTGCTGCTCGACATCGCCCAGCACTATCTGGGCGGGCAGGCAAAGCTGATCACGACGCGCGTCTGGTGGAGTTTTCCGACCGGCGAGGCCTCCGATGCCGACAAGAACCTCGCCTCGCTCGGCAAATACCATTTCGATCTCGACGATTGGCGAATGCTGAAATTTTTCTTCTATCTGAAACCCTGCGATGCCGGCACCGGCCCGCATGTCTATGTCAAAGGCAGCCACAGGCGACGCAGCCTCAAGCACCAGCTGACGCTGCTCGTCGGCCATTCGGCGCAAGAGGTGCTCAAGGTCTATGGCGACGACAGCCCGGTCACGTTGACCGGCGAGGCAGGTCTCGGCTTTGTCGAAGATCCGTTCGGCTTCCATATGGGCACCGTGCCGTCACGCACGCCGCGGCTGATGATGGAAGTCGGCTTCGGCGTGTCGCCGCCCTCGCGCCGCCGCTTCCACGGCGAACCGGTCATCCGCTGATCAGGATCTCGACCGGCATCCAACGCGCCTGCCGCCGGGCCATGCGGCCCTCGCGGCTCTCGGCATCGTAATCCATGGCGACCGGCTCGCCGCTGAACCGCGGCCGGTCGTCCAATGCGTTGACGATGACGATCGCCCTCGGGTCGCCGCCATCGGTGGTCACCGCCGCGACATAGACGCCGCAGTCCCGGCAGATGAGATAGTCGGCGGTGCGCAATCCGAACCGGTATCGGTGCAACCGCGCCTCGTCCTCGACCGTGACGATCAACCGACCCTGCGGATCGGCGGCAGCGCGCGAGCCATGCCGGACGCAGAACGCGCATTGGCAGGCGCGGATCTCCATCTGCGATGGCTCGATCCCGGTTTCAAACGTCAGGTGGATGTTGCCACAATGGCAGCCGCCCGTGTACGCGCTCATCGTATTCCGCCTTGAAGACCCGGCGACAGATTACCCTCCTGGCAGCCTGCAGGAAATGACCCTTCGAAGGTCCAGGCGTCATTCGGCTTGAGATAGGCGGCGTGCGACCGGCACTTTGCCTTGGTTTACGAGCCGGCCTTGCCGCGCTTGAGATGCTCGTCCAGGCGGGGCATGATCTCGACGAAGTTGCAGGGCATGTGGCGATAGTCGAGCTGCGGCTTCAAAATGCCGTCCCAGGCATCCTTGCAGGCGCCGGGCGAACCCGGCAGCACGAAGACGAAGGTGGCGTTGACGACGCCGCCGGTCGCCCGGCTCTGCACCGTCGACGTGCCGATCTTGTCGTAGGAAATGCGATGAAACACTTCGGAAAAGCCATCCATGCGCTTTTCGAAGATCGGCTCCAGCGCCTCCGGCGTCACGTCGCGGCCGGTGAAGCCTGTGCCACCGGTGGTGATGACGACATCGATATCCTTGTCGCGCGACCAGCCCAGCACCTTGTCGCGGATTTTCTTGCGATCGTCGGTGACGATGTCGCGGGCGGCGAGAATATGGCCGGCCTCGGTGATGCGGTCGGCCAGGGTCTGGCCGGATTTGTCGTCTGCGAGGCTGCGCGTATCGGACACCGTCAGCACCGCGATGCGCACCGGAATGAACGGGCGGCCCTCGTCAATTTTGGCCATCGGTTCCCTCCGAAGCGATGCTTCGTGTCGCCGCGACAAACCAGTCCGGTTCGCGGCTGCGGATCTCGGCCGCCGCGCGCTTGGCGACATTGCCGGTCTCGAACAGCCCGAAACATGTCGCGCCGGACCCCGACATGCGCGAAAAGCCCGACCCGGCTCTATTCAGCAGCGAAAGCGCCCTGCCGATGGGTGGCTGTATCGCCTGCGCCGGTGCCTCAAGATCGTTGCGGGTGATCTCCAGCCAGTTGCGGACGCTATGGAAGTCGAAGCTGCGAGGCAGCGGCGGCAGTGGTTCGTTGTCGCGCTTCTCGAGTGCGTTGAACACGTCCTGCGTTGAGACGGCTACGCCGGGATTGACCAGCACCAAAGCGAGCGCGGGAAAATCCGGCAGGAGCGACAGCTCGTCACCAACGCCGCGCGCGACCAGCGGTTTTGCCGCAAGGCACATCGGCACATCGGCACCGAGCGTGAGGCCAATCCGCGCCAGTTCGGCTTCGCCGATGTCGAGACCCCAGGTCTGGACAAGGCCGCGCAGCACCGCCGCCGCATCGCTCGAACCGCCGCCGACGCCGGAGGCGACCGGAAGGTTCTTTTCCAGCCGGATGGCAACCGGTGTGCTCTGCTTGCCGGCCTGCCGGCGCAGCGCCTCGCGCGCCTTCACCACCAGATTGCTGTCGTCGATAGGCACAGAAGTCGCGTAACGGCCCGACACGGAGAATTGGTCGGCCTCGGCTGGCTCGATCTCCACCCTGTCGCCGAAGCGGGTGAAAACGGCGAGGCTTTCAAGCAGATGATAGCCGTCGGCACGCCTGCCGGTGACATGCAGCGCCAGATTTATCTTGGCAGGCGCAAGCCATGTCCGGGCTGCGGCATCCACAGTGTCGGCTGCTGGCGGGATGATGCTCAGTCCTTGGCCAGGCGGTATTCGCCGGTCTTCGGATCCTGGACCAGCGTGCCGTTGGTGCCGTTGGCCGCCTGCTTTTCGGTGCGCCGCACCTTGGCGGTCACGCGCTCGGCTTCGCGGATGAAGGTGCGGTAGCCGAAATAAGCGACGGCGCCGACGACTGCGAAGAAAATGATCTGCGGCATCTCAAAACTCCTCCCTCGCAAGGCGGCAAAGGCGGCCGGGTAGGGTCAGACAGATTGTTATGCTAGACGCTTTCCCTGGTTTTTCAAAGCCCGAAGCGCGCCCACAATGCGCGCTCTTCCGCCGCATCGATCACGCCGCTTGCGGCGGCGGCAGCAATATCGGGCGCCGAAAAGTTCGAGCCGAACAGGCCGATGCGGCCGAAAAGGCCACGCGGCGCGGTGACCAGCCTGAGCTGGGTTTTCGCGCCGAACCGGGTCTTCAGCACCGTGCGCATGTCGCTCAACGCATCGACGAGGCCAAGCTCCAGCCCTTTCTTGCCGGTCCAGAACAGGCCGGTGAACAGGTCCGGATCGTCCTTCAGCTTCGAGCCGCGACGCTCCTTGACCAGGTCGATGAAGGTCTCGTGCACCTCGAGCTGCAGCGCCTTCAGGCGCTCGATATCTTCCTTCTTCTCCGGCTTGAACGGGTCGAGCACCGCCTTGTTCTGGCCGGCGGTGTGGACGCGGCGCTCAACGCCGATCTTCTTCATCAGCTCGGGAAAACCGAACGAGGCCGAGACCACGCCGATCGAACCGACGATAGAGGATGGATCGGCAAAGATCTCGTCGCCGGCAACAGCGATCATGTAGCCGCCCGAGGCCGCTACATCCTCGACGAAGACCAGCACCTTCTTGTTCTTCTCGACCGCGAGATCGCGGATGCGCTTGAAGATCAGCCGCGACTGCACCGGCGAACCGCCCGGCGAATTGATGGAGATGGCGACGGCCGGCGCGTCGAACAGGAATGCCTTTTCGATGAGAGCGGCCGTGGAGGCGAGCGACAGGGTCGGCCGGAACTGGCCGCCGCCGGCCATGATGGCGCCGTGCAGCCTGATGACCGGAATGGTGGCGACATTGGAGCGCCAGGATTTCGGCAGCAGGCGGTTGAAAAGGCGTTTCACGATGTGGCTGTCTCCAGTGGCTTCAACGCATGTAGGGATTTGCTGGCCAACGGCAATGCCGCGGTTTTGGGGCGAATGCATGTCGCGCTGCCGCTTTGCGGCAACGGCATGCTCACCCAAAATCAATCGCCGAACAGCGACGCCAGTCCGTTGTTGATCATCTCGGTCCGCTCCGACGGGCCATCGCCCGTCTCGGCATGCAGCATCAGCGGCGGGCGGATCGACAATTTTCCACGCGCGCCGAGCGCCGCCCGCACGACAATGCGGATTGCCGCTGCTTGCGGGCGTGGATGGACGGCCAGCATCTCGGCGTCGCCGAAGCGGCCCGACAAGGCATCGAGGAGATCGCGGAGCTGTTCAGGCCGCGCGATGACGATCAGGCCGCCGCGCGGCTTGGCGACGGCGGCCGCACTTCGGGTCCAGCTTTCGAACAACCCGTCTTCCATGACATGCGCTTGCCGGCGCAGCGGGTCAGGTGTGGCGCGGTCCTCGGTGGCGTTGAAGGGCGGGTTCATGATGACGAAGTCGAAGGAATTATCGGCAAGGCCGGCTTGCGTGCGCGCCCGGCCCGACAATGTGACGTCGGCTGTCAGTACGGAAGCGCGGTTGCCGAGATGCGCATTGCCGGGATGGGCGAGTGTGGTTGCCGCGAAACCCGCCATCTCGGTCGAGCGTTCGACAAGCACGACCTGCGCCTCTGGGCAGCGCGACAGCACCGCCAGGCCCGCAGCACCCGCGCCAGCGCCGAAATCGGCAAGCCGCCCGGCAAAGGTTGACGGTACAGCTGCTGCCAGCATCATGGCGTCCATGCCGGCGCGGTGGCCGGTCGTGGGCTGCACCAGCCAGAAATGGCCGCGATGGAACGCATCGACCGTGTGGGCCGGCGTATCGGTGACAGAGGCGGCGCCGGGCACGGCCATTATTTTCGGCGGATTTCGTTGGCAATCCCGGCGTCGGTCAGGATGCGCCGCGCCTGATCGGCCTGGTCGGCATCGACCATGACGCGCTTTTGCAAAAGACCGATCGACCCTTCGAGAATACTCATATTCTGGTCGGCGACGAAAAAGACGATGCCGGCATCGCGCATCAGCGATTCGACAAAAGAGATGATCACGGCATCGTTGGTGCGGATGAGTTCTATCATCGGACGAAGTTCGCAGGTTGTATCGTTGATGTAAACGCTGGAGCATTGTGCCGAAAAGCGTGGAGCGGCTCTAAGGGCTGACATGCCGTCACCAGCCGCGCCAATTCGCCTCTTGCCGTGCCCGTATGTGCCGCCCTAGAGTCTGTGGCGGGACCAGGGTGCCGTCGCACGCGTGATCAAGACGGGAGTGTTTGTTGGTGGGTGTCGTTCTCAACATCGAAAACGGGAAGCGGGAACCCGCTTCCATCAAGGATCTCATCGACCTGACATCTGCCGATATGGGCCGCGTCAACGAATTGATCCTGTCCAAGGCCGGCTCCGACGTCGAGATGATCCCGGAGGTCGCCAACCATCTGATCTCGTCGGGCGGCAAGAGGCTCAGGCCAATGCTGACGCTCGCCGCCGCCCAGATGTTCGGCTATTCCGGCGAGGGCCACGTCAAGCTCGCCACCTCGGTTGAATTCATGCACACCGCCACGCTGCTCCACGACGATGTCGTCGACGAGAGCGGCATGCGCCGCGGCAAGAAGACGGCGCGCATGATCTGGGGCAACCAGGCGAGCGTGCTGGTCGGCGATTTCCTGCTCGGCCAGGCTTTTCGCATGATGGTCGATGTCGGCTCGCTAGAAGCGCTCGACATCCTGTCCAGCGCCGCCTCGATCATCGCGGAGGGCGAGGTGATGCAGCTTGCCGCCGCCAAGAACCTGGACACCACCGAGGACGAGCATTTCGCCGTCATCAAGGCCAAGACCGCGGCACTGTTTTCCGCCGCCGCCGAGGTTGGTCCGGTCATCGCGCTGGCGACGCGCAACGATCGCGCCGCATTGCGCTCCTACGGCATGAATCTCGGCCTTGCCTTCCAGCTTATCGACGATGCGCTGGATTATGGCGGCTCCAGCCAGGAGCTGGGAAAAAATGTCGGCGACGATTTCCGCGAGGGCAAGGTGACGCTGCCGGTCATCCTCGCCTACCGACGCGGCACCAAGGCCGAACGCACTTTCTGGAAACGCGCCATCGAGGACAATGTCACCGACGATGCCGGGCTGGAAAAGGCGATCGGCCTGATGACCCGCCATGGCGCCATTGCCGACACCATCGGCCGCGCCCGCCATTTCGGCGAAATCGCCCGCGATGCGCTGGCGCCGCTGGAAGCGACGCCGCAGAAATCGGCGCTGATCGACGTCATCGACTTCTGCATCAGCCGGGTGAACTGACCGTCGAGCGCGCTTGCCGCGAAATCACACAGCGGCCGTCTCGACAAAGCGGCGCGCGTCAAATTATCTATAAAACATGGCAAAGACTGCAGACGACACCATCGCCGTGCGCATCAGCAAGGTGCTGGCCGACCGCATCATATCGGGCGCGATCGAACCGGGGGCCCGGCTGCGGCAGGATCATATCGCCGAGGAGTTCCAGACCAGCCATGTCCCGGTGCGCGAGGCTTTCCGGCGTCTCGAGGCGCAAGGGCTGGCGATCGGCGAGCCCAGGCGAGGGGTGCGCGTTGCCGCTTTAAATCTCGGTGAGGTCAGGGAAGTCGCCGAAATGCGGGCCGCGCTTGAAGTTCTGGCGCTGCGCCATGCCGCGCCGCATCTGACGGCGGCCATTCTCAACCTTGCCGAGGAAGCCACAAAGGCCGGCGACAAATCCCGCGATGTCCGCTCCTGGGAGGAGGCCAACCGCAGCTTCCACCGGCTGATCCTGGCGCCCTGCGGCATGCCGCGGCTCATCGCCACAATCGACGATTTGCATGCGGCAAGCGCCCGCTTCCTGTTCGCCGCCTGGCGCTCGGAATGGGAAATCCGCACCGACCAGGACCACCGCGCGATCCTGAGCGCGCTTAGGCAAGGCAACATCGAATCGGCCGCCGCCACTCTTGGCCGGCATGTGCAGTGGATCGGCCAGAAACCGGTCAGGACCGCCTCCGGCAAGATGCGCGAGGCGTTTGCTATTGTCGGATAGGGGGCGGCAGCGAGAAACCTGGAAGCCTTTGGTATCTCGGACCACTCCCGGTCGATAGCGATCCTTCACACCCCCCCTCTGTCCTACCGGACATCTCCCCCGCAAGGGGGGAGATCGAGTGTCGCGGATGCTTTCGCCAATCGCCAAAGTCGCAGGAAAAGCGCCGTCGGATGAACTGCTGATCTCCCTCCTTGCGGGGGAGATGGCCGGCAGGCCAGAGGGGGGTGCTGTCCCTCCGGCATCTCCGAGAGGGCTACATTCTCCAAAGCTTTTTGACTCGAGGGGTTGCCATCTCTGCGCAAATATGGATTCGATAATAGATCGAACAACAAAATTATCTATAATTTACAATCAACCAGGGAAGCCGCCATGACCGACATCGCCTTTTCGCCCTCCAAGCCATCCTTCAGCCCGTTGCGCCTGCAGACCCGCTCGCTTGGCTGGCAGGTCGGAGCCGTCGTCCTGGGCACGCTGTTTCTGGCGCTGTCGTCCTACATCGAAGTGCCGATGGTGCCGGTGCCGGTGACCATGCAGACCTTCGCCGTGACGCTGATCGGCGCGCTCTATGGCTGGCGGCTTGGCGCCATCACCATCGCCGCATGGCTCGTCGAGGGCGCCGTGGGCTTCCCGGTGCTATCGGGCGGCGCCGCCGGCATCCAGCACTTTGCCGGCCCGACCGCCGGCTACCTCTTCGCCTTCCCGCTTGTCGGCGCGCTTGTCGGCTGGCTGGCCGAGCGCGGCTGGAACGGCAACCGGGTAATGCTGGCCTTCGCCGCCATGATCCTCGGCAACCTTGCCTGCCTGGTTCTCGGCACCGCCTGGCTCGCCATCATGATCGGCCTCGAACAGGCCGTCACCTTCGGTTTCCTGCCCTTCCTTGTCGGCGGCTTGCTGAAATCGGCGCTCGGCGCCGCGACGCTGAAGCTGTTTTCCGGCAACAAGGCTGAGTCGGCCGGGAAAGCATCGTAAGGACCGATGACCGTCAGGCTGCGCTCCCATCATCTGCTTTGCCTGCTGACCTATGTCGGCAAAGGGTACAGCGCAGCCTTCGTCGCCAATTATGACGCGATCGCGAGACGTCTTGGCCGGGGCGAGGACGTTCTGATCGTCTCCGGCCCGGACGACATCTGCCAGCCGATGCTCGGCGCGGCAGAATCCCATTGTTTGGGCGAAAGCGCCGCCGGCCGGGACGAGCTGGCGGCACGCGACGTCGGCAAACTGCTGGCCCGGCCGATCCGGGCCGGTTCCCGCTTCGGCCTCGACGCAGCAACGTTGGCCAGCCTGCGCGCGGCCTTTTCAGCCGGTGTGCCGCGTGAGGCCTGCCAGGGTTGCGAGTGGGCAGGCCTGTGCACCACTGTCGCGGCAGGCGGATATCGCGATGTCAGGCTGTAGCTCCCAACCCTGATCTGCTATTATCCCGAACCGACAGTGTGTGCGTTGCCATGGTTTGTTAATCGGGTGACCCGATTGTGAATTCGGCCTGGATTGAAGCCTGACCCCAAAAAGGCCATGCTTTGTCCGGAAACATCGAGTCTATGGCGGTCCCGCCTTATGTGCGGGTCGTGTCTGGCTGAAAGGGATACGATGCGGCAAGGACGTGCGCGCTGGCTCGCGGGGCTGGCAATTGTGGCAGGGATGGCGATTTCTCCGCTGCCCGCCTACGCCAAGGAATCGACCGATCCGGTCAAGATCACCTCCTTCTCGGGCGCCTATCTCGCCGCCCGCATCGCCGAAGGCGACAACGACCTCGACAATGCCATTGCCTATTACAAGCAGGCGCTGGCGTTCAATCCCGGCGACACCTCGCTGCAGCAAAGCCTGATGCTGTCGCTGATCGCGCAGGGGCGCTTCGAGGAATCGCTTGTCTATGCCGACAAGCTCAAGGAAGTTCCCGATGTCGAGCGCTTCTCGCGACTGGCGCTGGCGGTTGATTCCTTCCACAAGAAGGATTTCACCAAGGCGCAGTACTGGCTCAAGCTGTCGCTCGAATCCGATCTCGATCGCCTGATTTCCGGCGTCATGTCCGGCTGGGCACAAGAGGGCGCCGGCGACCCAACCGGGGCGATGGCCTCCATCGACAAGCTGCAGGGGCCGGACTGGTTCGGCCTGTTCAAGTCCTTCCACCGCGCGCTGATCGCCGATGCCGCAGGCATGTCGGACAAGGCCGATGCGCTCTACGACGCGACGCTGACCGACACCACGGCCGGCGGCGCCGCGCCCGAGACATGGATGCGCAGCGCCCAGGCCTATGCCTCTTTCCTGGCGCGCAAGGGCGACAAGAACAAGGCGCTCTACGTGCTCGACAAGGCCGAGGCCTTCGCGCCGGGCAAGCTCGACATCCAGGCGCTTCGCGACAAGATCAGCAAGGGCGACAAGATCGAGCCCTTTGTCTCCAGCCCGTCGGAAGGCGCGTCCGAAATCCTGCTTGACCTCGCCATCGCGCTCAATCGCGGTGGCGGCGAGCCGTTCGTGCGCCTCTATCTGCAATATGCGCTGGCGCTGAAGCCCGACAGCGACGCCGCTTTGGTGCAGCTTGCCGCCGTTGCGGAGCAGCTGAAGGACGGCGAAGGCGCCATTGCGCTCTATCGCCGCATTCCAGCCTCCTCGCCGCTGAAGGAGCTTTCCGACCTGCAACTCGGCCTCAACCTTGCCGATCTCAACCGTCACGATGAGGCGATCACCCATCTGAAGGCCTTCGTCGACGCCCACCCCGACGACATGCGCGCCTATCTGGCGCTGGGCGGGGTCTATGCCTCGAAGGAGGATTTCCGCTCCGCCGCCAACCTCTACGACAAGGCGGTCGCGGCGCTGAAGACGCCGACCAATGCCAACTGGAACATCTTCTACCAGCGCGGCATCGCCTATGAGCGGCTGAAGGAATGGCCGAAGGCCGAGCCGAACTTCCGCAAGGCGCTGGAACTGTTCCCCGACCAGCCGCAGGTGCTGAACTATCTCGGCTATTCCTGGGTCGACATGAACATGAACCTCAAGGAAGGCCTGGCGATGATCCAGAAGGCCGTCGACCTGCGGCCGAGCGATGGCTACATCGTCGATTCGCTGGGCTGGGCCTATTTCCGCATGGGCCGGTTCGACGACGCCGTGCGCGAAATGGAGCGCGCCGTGTCGCTGAAGCCGGAAGATCCGGTGCTCAACGACCATCTCGGCGATGCCTACTGGCGCGTCGGCCGCAAGCTCGAAGCCACCTTCCAGTGGAACCAGGCGCGCGACCTGAAGCCCGATCCGGATGTGCTTGCCACCTTGCAGCAGAAGCTGATGAAGGGCCTGCCACCGATCGAATCCAACACCGCGCAGGAAACTCCGAAGGTCAAGCCTGTGGTGCCCGCGCCGAAAGGGTGAAACGGCCATACGTCCAATGAAACGGGGCTCGCTGAGCCCCGTTTTCGTTTCAGAACAGCATCAAAAGAGCTTTCGATAGACGACAAACCCCGAGCGCTCGCCGATCTTGTCGTAAAGCTTCATCGCCGTGTGGTTGGTCTCATGCGTCAGCCAGTAGACGCGGCCCGCCCCGGCAGCTTGCGCACGCTCATAGACGCCTTCGATCAGCGCCCGGCCGACACCTTTGCCGCGCGACGCCTCATTGGTGAAAAGGTCCTGCAGATAGCAGTTCGGCGAAATCGCCGTCGTGGAGCGGTGGTAGAGAAAATGGACAAGGCCGAGAAGCTTGCCTTCGCTCTCGGCCACCAGCGCATGCATCGGCTCATAGGCATCGAAGAAGCGCGACCAGGTCATTGCGGTGATCTCGCCTGCAAGGGCCGTCGGGCCGGAGCGCTCGTAAAACGCATTGTAGCCGTCCCACAGCGGCAGCCACTGCTCATAATCCTGCCGGCTGAGGGGGCGCACGATGGACTGGGCGGGCATGGCGGAATCTTTGTCGTTGGAACTTGCCCGAGCAAATGGCGCTCAGCGCCTTCCGGCAATGGGCCAGCCGGAAGCAAAGCGTTCAACCTCTGAAGGCACAGTGCGGCAGGCGCTGCCTTGACGCTTGCAGGCTCGGCAACTAGGGAATGGCTTCATTTTTGCGCTTCCGAGGCCGCCGTGTCGACAGACCATATGCATCCCAGCCGTTCGTTCCAGGGGCTGATCCTGACCCTGCACAATTACTGGGCCGCCTATGGCTGCGTGATTTTGCAGCCCTACGACATGGAAGTCGGCGCCGGCACCTTTCATCCGGCAACCACGCTGCGCGCGCTTGGCCCCAGGGGTTGGAACGCCGCCTATGTGCAGCCCTCGCGCCGGCCGAAAGACGGCCGCTATGGCGAAAACCCCAACCGGCTGCAGCATTATTACCAGTACCAGGTGATCCTGAAGCCCAATCCGCCGAACCTGCAGGAGCTCTATCTCGGCTCGCTCAAGGCGATCGGCGTCGATCCGCTGCTGCATGATATCCGCTTCGTCGAGGACGACTGGGCAAGCCCGACGCTGGGCGCCTGGGGGCTCGGCTGGGAGTGCTGGTGCGACGGCATGGAAGTCTCGCAGTTCACCTATTTCCAGCAGGTCTGCGGCATCGAATGCGCGCCGGTGGCGGGAGAACTGACCTACGGCCTGGAGCGGCTGGCCATGTATGTGCAGGGCGTCGACAATGTCTACGACTTGAACTTCAACGGCCGCGATGGCGCCGAAAAGGTTACCTATGGCGAGGTCTTCCTGCAGGCCGAGCAGGAATATTCCAGGCACAATTTCGAATATGCCAACACCGCCATGCTGCTGAGGCATTTCGAGGATGCCGAAGCCGAATGCAAGGCGCTGCTCGCGGCCGGCGCCCCAGCCTCGAACGACAATCTGCCGATGCACCGCATGGTCTTCCCGGCCTATGACCAGTGCATCAAGGCAAGCCACGTCTTCAACCTGCTCGATGCGCGCGGCGTGATTTCCGTCACCGAGCGGCAGAGCTACATCCTGCGCGTGCGCAATCTGGCGAAAGCCTGCGGCGAGGCGTTCCTGATGACCCAGGCCGGCGGACTGGCGGCCTGACCTACCGATAAGGTGCTGTCCGCTTGAGCGTCGGCCTTTGCGCGTCTAGCTTGTGCAGGGCGCGGATGAGGAGCGGGCTGACGTGAGCATCTTCAAGGACTTCTCGGCAAGCACCGCTTGGGTGATCCGTATCTTGTGGGTCCTCATAGCGGTCGATGTCATCGCTGTCGTGTCCGGCTATTTCGAGTTCCAGCTTCTGGTCGACATCGGCAGCGGAACTGGAAGCCTGGGTTACGACGTTTCGGCGGCCGCCGATTCGAGCGACAACAGGCAGAGGATTGTCGGCATCATCCAGGTCATTCTTTGGCTGGTGGCGGGAATAAGCATCCTTGCCTGGATAAGGCTGGCCAACAAGAACGCCAGGGCGCTTGGCGCCACGGATATGGAGTTCACGCCCAATTGGGCGATCGGCTGGTATTTCATCCCCGTCGCCAATCTCTGGAAGCCGTATCAGGCGATGGCTGAGATCTGGCGGGCGAGCGGCGGATCGAAAAGCTGGAAGACAGAGTCGGCGCCGGGCATATTGACGATCTGGTGGTTCGTCTGGCTCGCCTCAAACATTTTCGACCGGATCGCATTTCGGCTCACCGTGAAAGCAGAGCAAATCCCGGAACTGCAGAATGCAAGTCTGGCGATGATAGCCTCCGATGTCGTCAGCGTGTTCTTGAGCCTGGCCTTTCTGGAGGTTGTCAAGGATATTTCGCAACGGCAGACGGCCCAGCCGGTGGCAGCAATGGAGGAGATCTCGGAGCAGCCGGATCCCGCCTAGGCGGAAAGGGAAACGGTGTAGGTTACGTCAGGCGTGTTCTGGCCGCTCGCCCCAGCCATCGTGCGCATTGCCTGACGCACACCCGGCATCGAGAAGGCGCCATGCACCTGCGCGGCGAAACAGGCGCTGAGTGCGAGTATCTGGAGAAGTCTCGATGCCGTTTTCATGGTCGTTCAGCCAATAGGTCCCTGCCTGAGCGTTGGTCGCTTCAGCGCTGCGTTTGGTTCATGGAAATCTTTGATCCAAGGACGGGTGGGGTCCGCTCGTCCCGACAGGGCGGTCAAAATTTCTGGAAAGGGTGACAGCGGCCAGCCGAGTTGCTATGCCCCGCGCGGACCATTCTCCCGCACGAGCCGAACCTATGCCTGACCTGCTACTAGAACTTCGCTCCGAGGAAATCCCCGCGCGCATGCAGCGCAGGGCGGCGGGCGATCTCAGGAAGATGCTGACCGACGGTCTGGTCGAGGCGGGTCTGACCTATGAGGCCGCGCGCGAATACTGGACGCCGCGGCGCCTGGCGCTCGACGTCAGGGGCCTGACCGCGCGCTCGAAGGACATCCACGAGGAGATCAAGGGGCCGTCGACGACGGCGCCGGAACAGGCTGTGCAGGGTTTTCTGCGCAAGGCAGGCCTTGCCTCGGTTACCGAGGCGCATGTCCATTCCGACTCGAAGAAGGGCGATTTCTACGTCGCCCATATTTCGAAGCCGGGCAGGGCGGCGGAAGCGATCATCGCTGAGCTGGTGCCGGCCATCATCCGCAGCTTCCCCTGGCCGACATCGATGCGCTGGGGGCCGGCTTCGGCCAAGCCCGGCTCGCTGCGCTGGGTGCGGCCGCTGCAGACGATCCTGTGCACCTTCGGCCCCGAGACCGAGGAGCCGGTGGTGGTCGATTTCGAGATCGACGGCATTCGCTCCGGCAACGTCACCTACGGCCATCGCTTCATGGCGCCCGACGAAATCACCGTGCGCCGCTTCGACGATTACGTGACCAAGCTGGAAGCTGCCAAGGTCGTGCTCGATGGCGACCGGCGCAAGGAGATCATCCTGGCCGATGCCCGCAACCTTGCCTTCGCCAACGGGCTCGATCTGGTCGAGGATGAAGGGCTGCTGGAAGAAGTGTCGGGCCTTGTCGAATGGCCAGTGGTGCTGATGGGCGAATTCGAGCAGGCCTTTCTTGCCATTCCGGCCGAAGTGGTCCGGCTGACCATCCGCGCCAACCAGAAATGCTTCGTCACCCGGCCGCAGGGCGACGGCGAAAACCTATCCAGCCGCTTCATCCTCACCGCCAACATCGAGGCCAGGGACGGCGGCAAGGAGATTGCGCATGGCAACGGCAAGGTGGTGCGCGCGCGCCTGTCGGATGCTCTGTACTTCTGGAGGACCGACCAGGGCGATCTGCCCGATCTGGAGCAGCTCGAGGCATCGGCGAGAAAGTTCGGGCTCGATCTGAAAAAGCCGCTCGACCAGCGCATGGCCCGTCTCGACCATCTCAACGTCACCTTTCACGCCAAGCTCGGCACGCAGGGCGAGCGGGTAGAACGGATCAAGCGGCTGGCGCAAGAGATCGCCGACAGCTTGTCGAAGCAGCCGAAATTCTTCGACGGCAAGCTTCTGTCGGCCGACGACCTCAACGCCGAGCAGAAATACCTGCGCGAGCGTGCCGGGCGTGCCTCGGTGCTGGCGAAGGCTGATCTGACCACCGAAGCAGTGGGTGAGTTTCCCGAGCTGCAAGGCGCCATGGGCCGCAAGTATGCGCTGCTGCAGGGCGAGCATCCGTCCGTCGCCGCAGCAATCGAGGAACACTACAAACCGCAGGGCCCATCCGACCGCGTGCCGACCGATCCCGTGTCGATTGCCGTAGCGCTGGCCGACAAACTTGATACGCTGGTTGGCTTCTGGGCAATAGATGAAAAGCCGACCGGGTCGAAGGATCCCTATGCGCTGCGCCGCGCTGCACTGGGCGTGGTGAGAATCATTCTGGAAAACAAGCTCAAGCTTTCGCTTGGCACCGCCATTGCGGCGGCAGTCTCCTCCGCACTCGCCGCATATGAACAGCAGGGCGAAGGGGCGGAAAGTCGCGGTGTTGTCGCGATGCTCGACTCCCGTATCCGCGACTACAAGGGAACAAGTCAGCTGTTGTCGGAAGCAAGCTTGATTTCCGACTTGCTGAAGGGTGGGCTGGCCGACGCACGTTCACGGACCTTTGGCTCTGCCGACCAGGAACGAGAGTTCTTCGACGGTCAGCGCATGATGGAATTGGAGGCGTCGCTGTCGCCATTTATTGCTGACCTCCTAGCCTTCTTCCACGACCGCCTGAAAGTCTATCTGCGCGATCAGGGCGCCCGCCACGATCTCATCGACGCTGTGATAACGCCGCAGGCGGACGACCTCCTTCAGATCGTGCGCCGCGTCGAAGCGCTCGGCTCCTTCCTCGACACCGAGGACGGCAAGAATTTGCTGGCCGGCACCAAGCGCGCGGCCAACATTCTGGCTGCCGAGGAGAAGAAGAAAACGGCCATCGCCGCGACTGTTGAGCCGGCGCTGTTTCGCGAGGAGGCCGAGAAGTCGCTGTTTGCCGCGGTGAATCAGGCTGAGAAGCAAGCCGGCGAAGCGATTCAAAAGGAAGACTTTTCCGCCGCCATGCTGGCGCTTAGCGTGTTGCGTGAACCCGTTGATTCATTCTTTGAGCGCGTTCTCGTGAATGATGAGGACCAGGCCGTACGCGCCAACCGTCTGGCGCTGCTCGCCCGCATCCGCGCAGCCACCGATCAGGTCGCGGATTTTTCCAAGATAGCTGGCTAAGGGACGGGGAAAAGCCAGAAAATTTTCTCCGCCGCCAGCCGTTCGAGCCGGCTTACAGTCATATGGCGATGATCTCTCCGTGGCAAAAAGGACAGGTTCCCAACCCCCACGGAGGCTTCCATGAATTCCGCTCACGACATCGAAGTGACAGAAGAAACCTCGGGCACTCCCGAGGCGCTTGAATCCGCTTCCGAAAACGTTCTTGACCACGCCGCTGCCACGGCGGTCGAGGCCGCCGACCTGTCGGATGACGACGAGGAAGGCGACGAAACGGACGAGGAAGAAAGCGAAGAAACCACCGCCTCATCCGATGACGACGAGGAAGACGAAGACGACGAGGATGAAGACGGCGAAGACGACGACAGCGTGAAAGCCGAAGCCGGCGACGCTGGCGAAGAAGAGTCCGACGACGATGACGACGACAAAGAAGAGTCTGAAGACGAGTCGGACGACGACAAGGAAGAAGCCGCCTGAGCTTTCAGTCGATCGACATCAACGAGAAGGCGGCGTTCACAAGCCGCCCTTTCTTGTTCGGAACTGACTCCGTCAGTCCTCCCGAGGCTGACTTTGTCAGTCCTCCCGAGGTTGACGAAGTCAATCCTCCAAAATGCTCACATGCACGCTGTCTGAATAGACGTCGACCTGGATCAGCGGCTCGCCATTGACGATGGCGTTCCGTGTCGAGGAACTCATGACGCCGCTGTGCTTCAGCATGCGCTCCAGATACGCGCGGTCGTCGTTGCCGCGGAACCAGTCGTCGCCCTGGTCGTCGGCGTCGCGGCGGTGGAACTTGTGCCAGTTGGCGCGGTCCTGCCGCACCATCTGTGCCGCGCTGCTCAGCTCATAGCCGTCGCTGGCATGGTGGTCGCGATCGGAAATGCGCGCAACGTAGGATCCCAGCATGTCGTCACCGGCCTGCGCGCTGCCAATGCCCAGAAATGACGCCAGCAATAGGCCGGCAACATTCAATGATTTCGTCATGTTCATGATAACCCCTCGCTCTCCTAGAACCCGGCGCGCTCATGCCAAACCCGATGGGCGAAATTGGGGCCGTCGCCGACAAGACGATCGTGCGCCGAGGCGCCGATCGACGTCAAGCGGAATGGCCTACTCGGCTTTGCCGACGCCCTGGCTCGGCTGCTGCGGCGTTGCCGCTGCCTGCGGCGCAGCAGCCGGCTGCGACTCGGGCTTGCCATTCGACGCCGTAGCAGTTCCGGCCGGTGCGGTCTCTGCTCCAGGCTTCGTCTCCGCTGCCGGTGCTGCTGCAGCGTTCGCCTTGGCGGGAGTCGGCGCGGCGAAGGCGCCGCCGACGATGCCGCCGCGAATGATCATCGGGCCCTGGCCATGCCTGGGCTTCTCGGGGATCGCTGCGACCTTTTCATAAGTCACATCGGGCTGGGCATCGCCGAGCGCCACGATCGATGGCGACGACGCGACCTTCATCGGTTCGGGTGTGCCGACTTTGATGACCGATGGCGTCGAGGTCGAGACGCCGAGAAAGACGATCGACGAGGCCTGTGCCCCACCGGTCACCGCCGCCAGGGTAAAACCAAGCGCTCCAAGCATACGCATCGACATTGAAACCATCCCCTTGCCCAACAAGCCGCCAGCCTTGACCCAGAAAGCCTTAACCCCAGTGGATTGATGCCGGCTTGCGGAGAAACATAGCATTTTAGGCATTGATAATTCACCAACGCCGGCTTGCCCGAAAATCGCTGCCGTACTAGGTCCGGCGCCTGTGAGGTGATGCGAGTGGCTGAGATACTACCCGTCAGCGAAGCGATGGAGCGGGCGCTGGCGCTGCTTGAGGGCGGCGACGTCGTCGCCATCCCGACGGAGACCGTCTACGGACTGGCCGGCGACGCCACCAATGGCGTCGGCGTCGCCCGCATCTTCGAAGCCAAGGGCCGGCCGCGCTTCAACCCGCTGATCGCCCATGTCGCCGATCTGGCGATGGCCGAGCGCATTGCGACCTTCGACCCGCTGTCGGAACGATTGGCCCAGGCGTTCTGGCCGGGGCCGCTGACGCTGGTGTTGCCGCAGCGAGCCGGCAACGGCATCCATCCGCTGGTCACGGCGGGGCTAAATACGATCGCACTGCGCATGCCCAGGGGGTTCGGCGGTGAGCTGATCGCCAGGCTCGGCCGGCCACTGGCCGCGCCCAGCGCGAACTCTTCGGGCAGGATCAGCGCCACGACGGCGCAAGCCGTGGCGGCCGATCTCGGCGCCAAAATCCGGCTCGTGGTCGATGGTGGCGCGACCCCGGTCGGGCTGGAATCGACTATTCTCAAGGTTGAAGGCGACACTGTGCGGCTGCTGAGGCCGGGCGGCATTGCCGCGGCCGACATCGAGGCCGCCGTCGGCACCAAGTTGCTGCGCGGCGCGACGACCGGGATCGAGGCGCCAGGCATGCTGGCGTCGCACTATGCGCCGGGCGCATCGGTGCGCCTCAATGCGCAAAGCGTGGCTAAAGGAGAGGCCTTGCTCGCCTTTGGCGGTGACCGCGCGGAAGGCTGGCAAGCGGCCGTCGCATTGCGCAACCTGTCCGCGTCAGGCGACCTGCGCGAAGCCGCAAGCAATCTGTTCGCCTATTTGCAGGAACTCGACCGCAGTGGCGCGGCGACGATCGCCGTCGAACCGATCCCGTTCGAGGGCCTGGGCGAGGCGATCAACGATCGGCTCTTTCGCGCCGCCGCCCCCCGTGACAAGCTCGACTGAGCGCCATAGTTTCTGCCCATGAACGACCAGCCCTTCGATCTCGATCCCGCCCTCATCGACCGCTTCGCCGCAATCGTCGGCGACAAATATGCGCTGCGCGGCCAGGCCGATATCGCGCCTTACCTCATCGAGCGGCGCGGGCTGTGGCACGGCAGGACAGGGCTGGTGTTGCGTCCCGGCAGTGTCGACGAGGTCAGCCGGATCATGCGGCTGGCGAGCGAGACTGGAACGCCTGTCGTGCCGCAGAGCGGCAACACCGGGCTGGTCGGCGCGCAGGTGCCCGACGCGTCGGGTCACGAGATCGTGCTGTCGCTGTCGCGGCTGAACCGTATCCGCGAGATCGACGTCTTCTCCAACACGGTGACCGTCGAGGCCGGCGTCATCCTGCAGACGCTGCAGGAAGCGGCCGATGCCTCCGACCGGCTCTTTCCGCTGTCGCTTGCCGCGCAAGGATCCTGCCAGATCGGCGGCAATCTGTCCTCCAATGCGGGCGGCACGGGCGTGCTTGCCTATGGCAATGCGCGCGAACTTTGCCTCGGTGTCGAAGTGGTGCTGCCGACCGGCGAGGTGTTCGACGACCTGCGCAAACTGAAGAAGGACAACACCGGCTACGATCTGAAGAACCTGTTTGTCGGCGCCGAAGGTACGCTCGGCATCATCACCGCCGCGGTGCTGAAACTGTTTCCCAAGCCCAAGGGGCGCGAAGTCGCCTTTGCCGGCCTGTCGTCGCCGGAAGCAGCCCTTTCGCTGTTCAGCCTGGCGATGGACCGGGCAGGGGCGGCACTCACTGCCTTCGAACTGATCGGCCAGCGTCCTTATGATTTCACGTTGCGCCACGCGCAGGGCGTCACCCGGCCGCTGGCCGAGGTCTGGCCCTGGTATGTGCTGATGCAGGTGTCATCCGGCCGTTCGGCCGAGGACGCCAGAGGGCTGATCGAGGAAGTGCTGTCGGAAGGCCTCGAGCAAGGCATTGTCGGCGATGCGGTGATCGCGGCAAGTCTGGCGCAGGGCGACGCGTTCTGGAATTTCCGCGAGGTGCTGCCGGATTCGCAAAAGCCCGAAGGCGCCTCGATCAAGCATGATATTTCGGTGCCGGTGGCATCCATCCCCGCGTTCATCGCCAAGGCTGCGGGAGCCGTTGCCTCGGTCAGTCCGCAAGCACGCGTCGTCTGCTTCGGCCACATGGGCGACGGCAATCTCCACTACAACATCTCCCGGCCGCAGGGGGGTGACGACGAAGCGTTTCTCGGCCTCTACCACGCCATGAACCATGCCGTGCACGATGTCGTGCGCTCCTTCCATGGCTCGATCTCGGCCGAACACGGCATCGGCCAGTTGAAGCGTGATGAACTGATCGCCACCGCGCCGCCAATGGCGATCGAACTGATGCGCCGGGTGAAGGCGGCCTTCGATCCGGCCGGCATCATGAATCCCGGTAAGGTTATCTAATCCTTTCAACATCTTGTGGCTGGTCTCATTCCGATAACCATCCACCGAGATCAGCAAAATTTAACCGACTTTCTTAAGCGCGCAGGTAAGAAGCCCGCGCTACTGTTTCGCCATAACGAGGCTGGGAAAACTGGCCCGGTGGGATCCGTGAAAGCGGCTCTCAGGAGAGACACAGGAAGGCAGTAGATGAACAGTGTACTGAAGCCCGTCTGGGCTGGGCGCAACATGCGTCTTGACCCATTCCGCCTGCCGCAAGTGGTGAGCTATGCCACGCGCGACGACTATGGCGACGTTACCTTCACCATCGACCAGCGTGGCGCCGTCATCCGGCGCACGCTCGAGATGAGCGGCCTGCCGGCGATCATCGCGCTGCCCGCCAATGCGTTTCGCGGCGTCGCCGCCCGCGCGATGGAGGATCCGGAAGGCAATGTCACGGTAACCCTGGAACTCCTGCACAATGACCCGATGCTGTCGGTGCCGTTGCTGGTGGCCGACGATCTCGACGATGTCGCCGCCGACTGGCGCGCCTGGGCCGATGCCTACCGGCTGCAGATGCTTTTGATCGAATCCGACGGTATTGCCCGCACACTGGAAGAATCGCTGGGCGCCGCCATCAAGGCGCTGCCGGCCAAGGATCGCCGCAAGGGCCGGGTTTCGACCACGCGCCGTCCGCGTTTCCTCGCCCGCCGCCGGGCCGGCGATCTCGGCTTGAGGCTGGTCGTCGACGGCGAAGAGATTATTTCGCGGGAGTGAGAAGCAGTCCTTTCCTTCCCCCCTTGTGGGGGAAGGTGGATCGGCGCGCAGCGCCGAGACGGATGAGGGGTGTTCCAGCGAAGTGAGGCTCTAGCGTTCCCTGGAACACCCCTCATCCGTCGCCTTCGGCGACACCTTCTCCCACAAGGGAAGAAGGGAAAAGCTGAGCTACACCAGCGGCTTCAGCGCCACCCAGAGCGCGCCACCGATCAGGCCGAGGAAGATCAGCCAGCCGACTTGGTTGTTCGATTTGAACAGCCGCAGACATTGATCGGGATCGTCGATATCCAGAACTGCTATCTGCCGCGCCATATGCGCACCGGCGGCGATCAGCCCGGCCAGCGCCACCACCGGCGCCTGCGCCGAGGCGAAGGCGATGGCAAAGCACACCAGCGTGCCGCCATAGAGCCCGACCAGCCAGGTCTTGGTGTTGTCGCCGAACAGCCGCGCCGTCGAGCGCACGCCGACAATGGCGTCGTCTTCCTTGTCCTGGTGCGCATAGATCGTGTCGTAGCCGATCACCCACAGGATCGAGCCGATATAGAGCATGATGGCCGGGCCATCGAGATCGCCGAACTCGACCGCCCAGCCCATCAGCGCGCCCCAGGAGAAGGCGAGCCCAAGCACGAATTGCGGCCAGTTGGTGAAGCGCTTCATGAAGGGGTAGACGGCAACGATCACCAGAGAGACGATGCCGAGCGGAATGGCGAAGTCGTTGAACTGCAACAGCACGACGAGGCCCAGCAAGGCCTGGATGACCAGGAACGCCCAGGCCTGGCGGCGGGTCACCTTGCCGGCCGGCAGCGGCCGCGAGCGCGTGCGCTCGACCTTGTTGTCGATGTCCTGGTCGACAATGTCGTTGTAGGTGCAGCCGGCGCCACGCATCGCGACGGCGCCGACAAAGAACAGGAACAGATACCAGGGCGCCGGCAGCAGCGTCAGCAGTGGGTCGGTGGGGCGGGGATAGGCGCTGACGGCAAGTGCTGCCGACCACCAGCAGGGCCACAGCAGCAATTGCCAGCCGATCGGCCGGTCCCAGCGCGCAAGCTGCGCATAGGGCCACAGCCAGCGCGGCAATATCTTGTAGACCCAATGGCCGCTCGGCGCGTCGGCGACACGGCCCTGGGCCGCTTTCGACTGGATGGTTTCCATCGTGCTGGAGTGGCAGCAGCAGCGAGCGCCGTCAAGCGGCCGCATCGTTGCTCAGGCAGTGAAGACATCGTGGCTGGCAAACCATTCCTTCGCCACCTCGATGAAGGCCAGCGCGGCTTTCGACAGCCTTTGCGTTGTGTCATGGGTGAGGATGATGCGCTGCATCGGCAGTGGATCCGACAGCGGTTTGCAGACCAGCGGCAGGCCGTCATAACTCCTGTCGCCATAGGGCCTTGTGTAACTCACTGCGACTCCGAAGCCGTTGGCGACCATGCTGCGCTGCAGTTCGAATGAACTCGTCGTCGATTGCGAGATCGGCGACAGGCCGCGGCTCAGAAACAGGTCCAGCATATGCTGCCAGCTATGCGGCTGGTCGGTGGTGACAAGCGGATGGTCCGCCAGCTCCGCCAGGCTGACGCTGGCCTGGCTGGCCAACGCGTGGCCTTGCGGCAGAAGCGCGTGCGGCCGCAGCTCATGCAGCAGGATGCGGGCGAAGTGCGAGGGCAGGCCGAGATCATAGGTCAGGCCGAGATCTATTGCCGAATCGCCGAGCCGCCGCCCCAGCGTCTCAAAGGTCTCGTCGCGCACGACCACAGTGACCGCCGGGCAGCGTTGCGAAAAAGTCCGGATCAGCGCCGGCGCGAAATAGGGCGCCAGATCCTCGAAACAGCCGAGCACCAGCTCGCCGCCGACATCGGCATCGCGCATCCCGAGCCCAACCAGTTCGTCCGCTTCGGCCAGCACCTGCTTCGCCTTCGCCACCGCGCTGCGGCCGAACGATGTCAGCGCGATGCCGCTGCCGCGCTGGCGCACGAACAGTTTCTGGCCGAGCGTCGCTTCGACATTGTCGATCGCCACCGAAATCGATGGCTGTGAGACGTTCAGCATCCGGGCGGCCGCGGTGACGCTGCCATGCCGGGCAACGGCGACGAGGTAGCGCAATTGGGTGAGTGTCAGGTTCATAGGCTGGAGCTATAAGCAGGATGAGAAGTTATTATTTTACGTGATGTTGTGCGGCTGCGATAGTCGGTTATCCAACTTCGGGCATCCAACAGGGGAGACATGACATGGCCGCCAGACATATCGACGCCGCAGCGATTGCCGACTATCAGCGCGACGGCGCCGTCTGCATACGCGGCGCCTTCAAGGACTGGGTCGGCACCATCGCCGCCGGCATCGAGCGCAACATGCAAAACCGCAGCGCCACGGCATCTGACATCGCCAATGGCAAGGGCAGCTTCTTCGACGATTACTGCAACTGGGAGCGCATCCCCGAATTCGTCGATGTCGTGCGCAATTCCCCGGCCGCCGAACTGGCGGCGGCGGCAATGCAGTCGCGCAGCGCCCAGTTCTTCCACGACCATGTGCTGGTCAAGGAACCGGGTACGCAGAAGCCGACGCCCTGGCATCAGGACATCCCTTATTACTTCGTCGATGGCACGCAGACCGTCAGCTTCTGGATCCCGATCGACCCGGTCAAGGAAGCGACGCTGCGGCTGATCGCCGGCTCGCACAAATGGGACAAGATGATCCTGCCGGTGCGCTGGCTCGACGACAGCAATTTCTATGCCGGCGACGGTGACTATCTGCCGGTGCCCGACCCCGACAACGACCCGACGCTGAAGGTGCTCGAATGGGAGATGGAGCCGGGCGACGCCATATTGTTCGACTTCAGGACCGCGCATGGCGCGCGCGGCAATCCGACCGCGGCGCGGCGCCGGGCGCTGTCGCTGCGCTGGGTCGGCGACGATGCGCGCTATGTCGAGCGCCCTGGCCGCACCTCGCCGCCCTATCCCGGCCATGACATGAAGCCCGGCCAGAAACTGCGCGAGGACTGGTTCCCGGTCGTCTTCAGCAGCTAAGCCGCCTTCCAGAGCTGAGCCTGGCCGGGAACGTTGTGCCCTCGGCGCGACGTTCCCGTGCGCAACCGGCGTCGCGCAAGGTAAAACTCTTGACCCGCGCCGCCCGGCGCAATAGCGCAGTCCCTGTCGTGAAATGACAAGGGACATCGGCATGCGCGTTTTGTTGATCGGCTCCGGCGGCCGCGAACATGCCCTGGCCTGGAAGATCGCTGCCTCGCCGCTGTTGACCAGGCTCTATGCCGCGCCCGGCAATCCGGGCGTCGCCCGCGAGGCCGAACTGGTCAAGCTCGATATCGCCGACCATGCCGCTGTGGCGGCTTTCTGCAAGGACAACGCGATCGACCTCGTCGTCGTCGGGCCGGAAGGGCCGCTGGTGGCCGGCATTGCCGATGATCTGCGCGATCAGGGCATCCGCGTCTTCGGCCCGTCGAAGCGGGCAGCACGGCTCGAAGGCTCGAAAGGTTTCACCAAGGACCTCTGCGCCAAATACGATATCCCGACCGCCGCCTATGGCCGCTTCACCGATCTGACCGCGGCAAAAGCCTATGTCGAAAAGGTCGGTGCGCCGATCGTCATCAAGGCCGACGGCCTCGCCGCCGGCAAGGGCGTCACCATCGCCATGACGCCGGATGAGGCGCGGGCCGCGCTCGATGCCTGCTTCGACGGCGCCTTTGGCGAGGCCGGTGCTGAAGTGGTGGTGGAGGAATTCATGACCGGCGAGGAGGCGAGTTTCTTCTGCCTGTGCGACGGCACGACGGCACTTCCCTTCGGTACCGCGCAAGACCACAAACGCGTCGGCGACGGCGACACCGGCCCCAACACCGGCGGCATGGGCGCCTATTCGCCGGCGCCGGTGATGACGCCTGAAATGATCGAGCGCACCATGCGCGAAATCGTCGAGCCGACCATGCGCGGCATGGCCGAGCTTGGCGCGCCGTTCGCCGGCATTCTCTTCGCCGGGCTGATGATCACCGACAAAGGGCCGAAGCTGATCGAATACAACACCCGTTTCGGCGATCCCGAATGCCAGGTGCTGATGATGCGGCTGAAGGACGATCTCCTGGTGCTGCTCAACGCCGCCGTCGACGGGCAGCTTGCGCACAGCTCGGTGCGCTGGCGCGACGAGGCGGCGCTGACCGTGGTGATGGCGGCGCGGGGTTATCCAGGTACGCCGGAAAAAGGTTCGGTCATCCGCGGCCTGGACGAAGCGGCGGGTGAAGGCGTTGAGATTTTCCATGCCGGCACCGCCATCAATGGCGGCGCGCTGGTCGCCAATGGCGGCCGCGTGCTCAACGTCACTGCGTCAGGCAAGACGGTCGGTGAAGCGCAGGGCCGCGCTTACGCCGCGCTCGACCGCATCGATTGGCCGCAAGGCTTTTGTCGCCGCGACATAGGCTGGCAGGCGGTGGCGCGGGAAAACGCAAGTGCGGCCGGGTAAGCAATTCCAGGAAAAGTGTGAAGCGCTTTCCCTGAGGAATTGCGCAGAAACAAAGATTTCAGCGCTCGCGAACGAGTTCCGTCGAAGCGGTGCTGACCGGGTCGGAGACCTGGGAGAAGGCGGCCTCGAGCAGTGCCTCCGAGCGATACGCAGTCCGCTTCCAGGCGACATACTCGGCAATGCCGAAGCGCGCGCGGCGCGGCACCGTCTTGACCACCGGCATGCGGAAGGCGGCGCGGAATGTCTGCCAGCGCGCACCGAGCACCGCCACCATCTCCTCGACTGTCGGCGGTGTCGCCACATCGGCATAGGTGATGGTGACTTTACCGGCCAGCCCCGCCTCGCGCGAAACCGGCACCGGGATCGAGGCGAGATAGTCGGGCGGCACATTGACCAGGCCGCCGAACGGCCATTGCTGGCGCAGCGTGGCTGCGTCCATCGGCGCGACGTTGACATCGATGTCGTTGGGCGTGCCGGCGACCCGGTACGGGCAGCGCAGGCGACCGCAATTGGCCTGCGCCGAAAACTGCCACAGTGCATAGCCCTGCCAGTTGCCCATCGGAAAATGCACGTCGATGTCGGGCTTGTAGCGCGCATACCAGAGCGGCAGTCGCGACAGCAGCCGATATTGATAGCGGTTGTCGGCGATGAACTGGGCGGTCTTGCCGTTGCTGTAGAGTATCGGAAAACGGCCGAGCCGCCGGTGCACCTGGCGCACGAATTCCTCGGCATCTTCCAGCGACATCCACTGCGTGGGATCGTTGCCTTCGAGGTCGAGGGCCACCAGATCGTCCGGCGCCGGTTCGGCGAAATCGATGAAATTGTTCGCCTGCTCGACCGGATTGCCGGGCCGGGCAAGATGATAGGCGCCCCATTTCAGGCCGAGCGCCTTGGCCACCACCTTGCGCGTCTGGAACAACTCACGCGTCACCGCAAAGCGTTTCCACAGCGTCTTGCAGAGTTTTACCGCGGTCTCGTCGCCGTAACAGAAATAGGGCGGCGGCAGCCCGTCGGAGGCCTTGTTGATGAAGCCGACGATCCGCTTGTCGGTGGCAAGCTCACCCCAGTCGATGGAATTGTATTCATAGGCGTCGACGACGAGCGCGCGGTCGCCATCCCGCCAGGGCTCGGAGAAGTCAGAGGCTTTTGCCGCCGATACCAGCGCCATCATCGCCGCGAGAGCGATCGCTGAGCGGCGAAGAAGATGCGCCGGCGTTTTCAAACAGGGAGTCCCCGCTGACCAAACACCGATGGTGGACCGGTATGGTTAAGGAAATGCTTTTACCGGCGGATCGGCTGCACCTCGAGCGGATCAGGCGCCGGCTCCGTCGGCAACGTGCCTTCAACCTTGCGCTTTCGATAGTGGGCAAGCGAGCATTGCGGCGAGCATAATATGCCGCGATCGGTCCAGTAGGCCGGACCCCTTTCGATCTCGCCGTGATAATACCAGAAGCCGCTTGCCTGATACGGCAGGCTGCATTCGATGCAACGGTATGTCTCGGGTCTGGCAAGCATGGCAGGTTCCGGTTCGCTCTTGCGTTGGCGGTCGGCAGCGCCGGAGTCTAGCGCGACCGGCAAAGATTGCAAAATCCGCGTGACAAAGTTTGACGTTTACGTAAAAAGAAGGTCGGAGGCCGCCCAAAGGCGGATGGTTTTGCGTCGTCCCGGGTCCTAGGATCGAGGGGCGAGCAGCGGAGGAGAAAGCGGAATGTACAAGGCGCCGGTCGAGGACATTTCGTTCACGCTCAAGCATGTCGCCGGCCTCAAGCCGGCGCTGGACAGCGGCGCGTTCGGCGATCTCGGCGAAGACCTTGTCGATGCCATCCTGGCCGAGGCCGGCCGCTTCGCCAGCGAGGAGGTGGCGCCGCTTTACAAGATCGGCGACGAGCACGGCGCGGTGCTGAAGGATGCCGCCGTCACCACGCCACCTGGCTGGAAAGATCTTTATCGCCGCTGGACCGACGGCGGCTGGAACGCGCTGTCGGGGCCTGAGGAGTTCGGCGGCCAGGGCCTGCCGACCATGCTTGGCGTCGCGGCGCTCGAAATGTGGAACTCCGCCGCCATGGCCTTCGGCATCGGCCCGACGCTGACCATGGGCGCGGTCGAGGCGCTCGACAAGCACGCCTCCGAAGCGCTCAAGGCAAAATATCTGGCCAAGCTCGTATCCGGCGAATGGATGGGGACGATGAACCTCACCGAGCCGCAGGCCGGTTCCGATCTCGCGGCGCTACGCAGCCGCGCGGAACCTGCCGGAGACGGCACCTATCGCATCTTCGGCCAGAAGATCTTCATCACCTATGGCGAGCACGATTTCACCGACAACATCGTCCATCTTGTGCTGGCGCGGTTGCCGGATGCGCCCGCCGGCACGCGCGGCATTTCGCTGTTTCTGGTGCCGAAATTCCTGGTCAATGATGACGGTTCGCTCGGTGTCCGCAACGACGTCTTCTGTTCGGGCCTCGAACACAAGCTCGGCATCCATGCCTCGCCGACCTGCACCATGATCTATGGCGACGGTTTTGGAGGTGCCACGCCCGGCGCCATCGGCTGGCTGATCGGCGAGGAGAACAAGGGGCTCGCCTGCATGTTCACCATGATGAACAACGCCAGGCTTTGCGTCGGCATGCAGGGCGTGGCGGTGGCTGAAGCCGCGACGCAAAAGGCGATCGCCTATGCCAATGAGCGCCGCCAGGGCAAGGCGTCGGATTTTGCAGGCACCGGCATGGCGCCGATCGTCCATCACCCCGACGTGCAGCGCAATCTTCTCACCATGAAGGCGCTGACCCAGATCGCCCGCGCCATCTCCTATTCCTGCGCCTACGCCATCGATTTGGCACGGGTCTCGGCGGGCGATGAGGCCACGCATTGGCGCAACCGCGCCAATCTGCTGACGCCGTTGGCCAAGGCCTTCTCCACCGATGTCGGCGTCGATGTCGCTTCGCTCGGCGTCCAGGTGCATGGCGGCATGGGTTTTATCGAGGAGACCGGCGCCGCAGCCCTTTATCGCGACGCCCGCATCGCGCCGATCTATGAAGGCACCAACGGCATCCAGGCGATCGACCTGGTGGCGCGCAAATTGCCGCTCGGCGGCGGCGAGCATGTGCATGGCTACATCGCCGAACTGAAGGCGGTCGCAAATGAAGTGCGGACCTCGAACCTGCAGGGGTTCGGCCGCACCGCCTCGGCCCTCGACCGGGCCTTCGACGATCTCACCGAAGCAACACGTTTCCTGCAGAAGCTGCTGGCCGACGGCCGCCTCGACGAAGCGCAGGCGGGTGCCACGCCCTATCTCCGGCTGATCTCGCTTGCCGCCGGCGGCGCCTATCTGGCGCGTGGCGGGCTTGCCGAACGGAACCGTATCGCCCTCTGCCGCTTCTTCGCCGAAAACCTGCTTGGCGAGGCCAGCGCCTTGAAGGACCGCGTCATCGACGGCGCCGAGAGCCTCGCCGCTGCCGGCAAGACACTGATTTCAGCATGAATACTCAGCTTGGCGTTCATCAGGGAAGAAACCGTGACAGACCATATCCTCGTCGAGCGCCAGGGCGCCATTCAGATCATCCGCATGAACCGTCCGGACAAGAAGAACGCGCTGACGCGTGCCATGTACGCGACAATGTCTAAGGCGTTGGCCGAAGGCGATGCCGATCCGGCGGTCCGCGTCCATGTCTTCCTCGGCGTGCCGGGCGCCTTCTCGGCCGGTAACGACCTCGCCGACTTCCTGGTCATCGCCACCGGCGGCGAGGGCGGCACCGAAGTCTGGGACTTCCTGCTGGCGCTGGCCAGGACGGAAAAGCCGATGGTGTCGGGCGTCGACGGCATCGCCGTCGGCATCGGCACCACGCTCAATTTGCATTGCGACCTGACCTTTGCCACGCCGCGCACGATGTTCCGCACGCCCTTCGTCGATCTCGGCCTTGTGCCGGAGGCCGGCTCCAGCCTGCTGGCGCCGCTCATCCTCGGCCGCCAGGGCGCCTTCGCGCTGCTCGGGCTCGGCGAAGGCTTTTCCGCCGAGCGCGCCAAGGCCGCCGGCCTGATCTACGAAGTGGTCGAGGAAGGCGCTCTCGAAGCCGCAGTGCTGGCGGCAGCCGGCGAGATCGCCGCCAAGCCGCCGCAGGCGCTGAAGATCGCCCGCGACCTGATGCGCGCCCCGCGCGACGAGCTTCTCGCCCGCATCAAGGTGGAGAGCGAGCATTTCTTTGAGCGGCTGAAGTCGGACGAGGCCCGCGCGGCGCTCACCGCCTTCATGACGCGCAAGAAGCCGAGCTAATCCCACGACACTGTCAGCTTGTGGCAGGTGCGAGGGCGACTCGCGTCAAACGCGTTTTTCTGGTCTGTACACTGTCGTTTTCACACCCTATCTGACAAAGCCGGCGGGGGCGGGGGCCTGGTCAGGGGAGAGGACATGTCCCGCAAAGCAGCTGCCAACGCAAAACCTTCCGAAGTCGGCGTCCAGTGACGGGTTGAACGCCGCGACATGCTTGCCGATTTTGTAAGGCCGCTCGGCCTGACCTTCAGGCTCTGGTGGCGCTTCTGGCCGCAACTTGTGGCAACAGTGCTGCTGGGCATTGTGGGTCACAGTCTGTTCATGCAGATCGCCGCGCATGCCGCCTTCCTCAACCATATGGCGGGCTTGGCTCTGCTGACGCTCGTCGCCCTGACGCAGCTCATCGTCACCGTCGCCATGTTCCAGACGCTGCTCCCCGGCCTGCCGGCGATCCGTGCCGCTCAAAAGGCGGCGGGGGCACAAGCCCCCGGCGAGGCCGGTGACGAAGAAGCGGGCGGTGCCACCCGGCTGGCGCGCATGGTCACTGTCGCGCTCTTACCCTTCTTCGCCTACTACGCCGCCTGGGGCTTTCTGGGCGACACGGTGCGGCAATATTCGCGCGTCACGCTTGACATGGCGCCCTTCGGCGAAGGTGCGGGCAACGTGCTGGATGTGCTCGATTCCCGCTGGCTGGTGTTTTCCGTCGTCATCTCCTGGCTGGTCAGGCGTTTGGCGCAGGCGATGCAGAAGCGCGGCGGGGCAAAATCCTTCTGGCAGATCGTGGTGGTGATCTGCGAAACCAACTGGATCTTCGTCGGTCTCTACGTCATCTCGCGCTGGAAGGACGACATCGTCGGCTGGATCATGAGCCGCAACATTTTTTCCGTCCTGCAGGCTGCTGCCGACGGCGTGGCCAACCCTGTTGCAAAAGCCTTTGCCGATCCGATGGTTCCGGTCGAGGTTACCTCCATCGACACCACGACGAAGTTGATCGCACTGTTCTTCTTCATGCTCTTGCCGGTGATCTGGCTGGTCATGACGGCGCTGATCTATGGCTACGACGTGCACGACGACAAGGAACTCATGCGCGTGCACGAACGCGTCGAGCGCCTTGGCGCCCGCTATCGCACCATTCCAAAATTCATGCGCGACTTCGTCGAGCACTTCATCTCGGGCTATCGCTCGCGCTATCTGCCGATCGCCAATGGCGTGCGCATCACGTTGAGTTCGGGCGTCGTGCTCATGCTCACGCTCGTTGTCGGCTACCGTCTCATCGACTGGCTGGCGGCCTGGGCGTGGCTGGGCGCGACCCGCATCATCGGCCCGCACGATCTCGACACCTGGCAGGTGCTGTCGGAGGGCGTCTCGCTGCTGTTCGGCAGTGCCTTCCAGGATAGCTCCACCGGCATTCTGGTCGAGCCGCTGCGCATCTGCTTCCTCGCCGCGATCCTCGAAACGGCTTTCGCGCTGCCCAAGCGCCCGGTCGCCGAGGCGGCGGAGCCGAATGGTCCAGCCGGAGCGGTGCAAGATGCTTGAGACAGCCCGCTCGCGGCTAAGAGCCTGGATCGTAACCGGCATCGGCACGGCGGCGGCGATTGCCGTTGCCGGTGTGCTAGGCGCCTTCGGGGCAAGGCATGCGCAAGTGCCGGTTCTCGCTCCAGCCGGCCCGATCGAAACCGGGCAATGGCTGCTGCAGCCTGTAAAGGCCTATGTCAGCGTCGAGCAATATGTCTATGGCACGTTGCGCAAGCCCGGGACGAAGGCGCTGGTCTTCGAGGTCGACATGACCAACCGCACGGCCCAATCGACGAAGGATTATTTCGAGCTCCTCCAGGCAACCCGGCCGCTGCTCGACCCGGCGGCAGAACCGTACATCGTGCTGGCGCGCGATTCGACATTGTCGCCGGAACTGCATCCCGGCATGACGGAGCGCATGGCCTATATCTGGGAGCTGCCGGATGGCACTGCCGCACCGGCGAGCCTCGACCTGACGGTCATCCGCAAAACCTACAAACAGCGCGACAATCTCTACGGCCTTCCCGGCTGGTTCAATCCGAGCCCGGTCGGCACACTGACCATTCCTGTCGCACTCGATACCGGAGGCCAGCCGTGATGCGCAGACTGGCCAATCTGGTCCTGCTGCTTGTCGCCGTGGCGCTCTGCTATGGCCTGCAGATTTCAAAGCCGCATTATGCCGACCTGATCGGACCGATCCCGGTACGAGGCAAGGTGGGAGATACCATCGTCGGTCGCAGCTTCGAGGTCCGCGCCGAGAAGCTGGAGTTCGCGCGCAAGCTCAAGACGGACCGGTTCGGCGAGACGAAGGAGCTGACCACCGGCGGCGTATGGGCGGTGGTGACGGTCGAGGTCGCGGCCAGGGCTGCGTCGACAACCGTCGCGGTCGCGTCCTGGCGCGGACCAACGGGGCTGACTTACGACCACACCGAGCGGCTGTCCTTCATCAACAACGGTTCTCTCCCGGTAACTGTCGACCCTGGACTGCCGCGGAAGGCGAGGCTGGTTTTCGAGGTGAGACCGGAGGAGGCTGGCAACGCGACGATGCTGATCTCGGGCAAGCTGATGGCTGCGCTCGATTCGCAGGCCGAGATTTCGATTGGGCCGGTCGCTGCCTTGTCCGACGGCATGCCTGCCGGCACCGTCGACACGCTCGATCTGACCCAGCCGATTGACGGGCAACCCAAATGACGGCGCTGATTGAGGATAGTGGGCTGACGGAGAAAAAATGGCGGCGCCGCGGCCTGTGGGCGCTGCTTGTGCTCATCCCCCTGACCTTGGCCGTCGAAGCCTATGACAGCGTCAAGGCTCTACTGGCCGACAATGATCTCTATCCGCGCCGTGTCGCCTGGGGCCAGAGCGCGCATTTCGGTGGCAGCGACTGGAAATTGACCGACCTGCGTGGCGCCTTCGGCATGAAGAACCTGCCGCCCGATTCCGTACCGGTGCTGGCCGACTTTGCTGTGACCGTGGGCGATCCCAACCTGCAGAACCTATGGCTTGGCTGCAAAGTGATGCTGATCGATGCCGAGGGACGGCGTTGGTCGCCGACGTCCATTGTCTCGCTGAGAACGCCGGACAATGTGCAGACCTGCATTTCGGCGATCTTCTCTGGCGCCAAGACCGGCGACACGCTCAATCTGCGCGAGACGTTCCTGGTGCCGAAGGAAGCGACCAGGTCGATACGGCCGGCGGTCGGCGTCGCCAGCGAGCGGCCGCATTTCCTGCTTTTCCAAATGGAGAAGGATTGATCGCCGGCGACCCCCGGCGTTTCTCAGGGATAGAGCCGCGTCTTGTCCCAGCCGCCTTCGGCGTTGCGCGAAAAGACCAGGCGGTCATGCAGCCTGAATGGCCGGTCATGCCAGAACTCGATTTGCTGCGGCACGATGCGGAAGCCCGACCAGTGCTTTGGCCGCGGGATCTCACCGATCGGGTAGCGCGCCGTGTATTCGGCCACCGCCTTCTCCAGCGCAAAGCGGCTTTCCAGCGGCCGCGACTGTTTCGAGGCCCAGGCGCCGATGCGGCTGCCGCGCGGCCGCGTCGCGTAATAGGCGTCGGCCTCGGCGTCGCTGACGATCTCCACCGGCCCGCGTATGCGCACCTGGCGGCGCAGCGATTTCCAATGGAAACACATAGCCGCCTTCATGCTGCCAAGAATCTCGCGGCCCTTGGCGCTCTCGAAATTCGTGTAGAAGACAAAGCCGCCTTCATCGAACCCCTTGAGCAGCACCATACGCACATCCGGCATGCCGTCGGCATCGACGGTTGCCAGCGCGACGCCGTTGGCGTCGTTGATTTCGCTCTTTGTGGCGTCCTCCAGCCACGCGGCAAAGAGCCGGAACGGCTCGGCAGCGTCGGTAAAGTCACCACTTGTTAACTCAGTGTCACTCATAGTTTTTCTCAAATTGTCTCGAATCTCAGGGGGTTGCCGATTGTTGCGTATCGCGCAAGCTTTTGACAGCGGGCAATGGAGCGCTATCGCTTCGGCCAGATCGAAAGCCGTGATCGTGATCGTCGCCTTGCCGCTTGCCGCCTGCGGCGCCGGCGGCTTCAGCCTGGAAAAAGCCGAGGTCGACCGTTCGCTCCTCACCTCGAGCGCACCCGACCCTACCGCGCCGCTCGATCAGGATCGCGCCTCCGACCAGACGACGATCCGCAACGCCGTGTCTTCGGCCGACATCGAGCAACTTGCCGGGCAGGCCGTTCCCTGGGCGAACTCCGGCACCGGCTCGCGCGGTTCGATCACCGACCTGGTGGAACTCAAGGACAACGGCCAGACGTGCCGTCGCTTCACCGCCTCGCGCGAAAGCTTCGACGGCGTCGCGATGTTCAAGGGCGAAGTCTGCCTGGCCGGCGCCGGCGCGTGGCGCGTGCAGGACTTCAAGGCGCTTTAAGTGTTCCAAAGCGCATGTTTGGCCCTACGTCGGTAGGGGAAGATGCGCCAAGAGCCGACCTCACATAGCCTCGACATCAATATCTGCTTTCCCAAGGCCTGAGCGCGTCATCGGCTGACCGTTCGGCTTCGCCCAAATCCCAGTAAAGTCCCGCCATCAGCCCCAACCCTTCTCGGGCAATGGCAACCGGCAGATGCTCATTGGGCGCGTGCTGCGAACACCCGGGATAAGAATGCGGGACCCAAATGGTAGGCATTTCAAGAATTTCGGAGAAGATGTCGTTCGGGAGTGACCCGCCGAGGCTCGGCAGAATAGCGGGTTTCTTTCCCGTCGTGCGGGCGATCGAATCGACCACCCAACTGACCCATGGGTGCCTCGTATCCAGTCGCGTCGCGTGAAAAACTTCGTCGCGCACTTTTGCAATCTGCACGGTCGAAAAACCGTTGCTGTCCAGATGACGGCGCAAGGCAGCGAGGACGTCCTGCACGTCCACCCCGATGACGAAGCGAAGCTGGCAACGCGCCCAGGCTCGGGGCGGGATGGCACCAACAGGCATCCTCGGATTCCCCGCCTCCAAGGCCAGCACCGAAAATGAGCTCCACGCAAAAACCTTCTCCGCGGAGGTCAGGCCAGGCTCGCCCCAGTCGGGATCGATCCTGGGCTCTTCCGTGCCGCTCTCCACCTCACAGTCAGCAAGAACGTGTCGCACATCCTCGGGAATGCTTGTCGGAAGCCACTCCGGAATCCGAATTTTTCCGGTCGGTTCGGTGATGCTCGCAATAGCATGGGCAAGTTGAATGGCTGGATCCGAGAGCAGACCGCCCCAGTTTCCCGAATGATGGCCGCCCTTGCGCGCATCAATCCAGATGTCGAAGGAGATAGAGCCGCGCGAACCCAAAAACACGGTCGGCCTTTCGACGGAGAGGCGGGGGCCGTCCGAGGCGATCAGCACATCCGAGCGGAATAGTTCCTTGTGGGTCTTGGCCAGTTCCCGCAGGCCGGGCGAGACCCGTTCTTCCCCCATTTCGATGAGATACTTGGCATTGAAGCCGAGCCTTCCGCGTGTCTCGATCACGGCTCGAAGAGCGCCGACATTTATCGAATGCTGGCCCTTGTTGTCGGCGACGCCGCGACCGTACCATCTGTCGTCACGTTCGGTCAGACGCCACGGTGAAAGACCCTCATCCCACTCGTCATCCAACCCGCGGATCACGTCGCCGTGGCCATAGCCAAGTACCGTCGGACGTGCCGCGTCCTCTGTGCGTTCGGCGAAAAAGAATGGCCAGCCGTCCTGGTTAAGCGTTCGGCAGGCAAAGCCAAGCACTTCAAATGCCGGCCTTATCTCAGCCTCGATGTACTCGACCAGCACATGTCCGCGATCAGGGTTCTGGCTCTCTGTCGGCATGCTGATCCGACGGGCCAAATCCTCCCGAAAAGCGCCGGAATCGAAGTATGCCTCCGACCGGGCTATCGCAGCCTCACGCGTCATGCCTTGAGCCTAGCATCGATGGTTTTGGACGGCCAGTGTCCATCCGCCGTGCCATACGTCCGTCGCCAAATCCCGTTTGTCTCAAACCATCGCCCGCTCAATGACCGGACCTGATCTCATCGGGCTCTAATTCCGCCGTCAATATGGCTGTGCAGCACTGGAATTTCTTCCTATGCGAGCGCATATAGAAGGCAACTACAGACTCACTCCTTCTGCAGGCAGGACGCATGCGCGACCCCTATGAGGTGCTGGGCGTTGCCAAGAACGCATCGGCCAAGGACATAAAATCGGCCTACCGCAAGCTCGCCAAGAAGCATCATCCGGACCAGAACCCGAATGATCCCAAGGCGAAGGACCGGTTTGCCGCAGCAAACCAGGCCTATGAGGTCGTCGGCGACGAGAAGACCCGCGCCGCGTACGACCGTGGCGAGATCGACGCCGACGGCAAGCCGAAATTCCAGGGTTTCGAGGGCGCAGCCGGTGGCGGCGATCCGTTCGCCGGCTTCCGCCGTCAGCAGGGCGGCGGGGGCTCGCGCTTCGAATTCCGTTCAGGCCGTCCCGGCGGCGATCCGTTCGACGGCAACAGCGACATCTTCAGCCAGATCTTCGGCGACGCCTTTTCGGGTGCCCGCGGCGCGGGAACAGGCGATCGCCGCCAGCCCGTCCAGGCTGCCGACCTCAACGTGACGCTCGACGTCACCATCGAGGAGATGGCGACCGCCGAAAAGGTGACCGCCATGTTCCCCGACGGGCGCAAGATCGCGGTCAAGCTGCCGGCCTATGTCGAGGACGGCCAGACCATCCGGCTGAAGGGCCAGGGCGAGCAGGGTCCGGGACAGCCGGGCGATGCCCTGGTCAAGATCCACATCCGCAGGCATCCGCGCTACCGCATCGAGGGTCGCGACCTGCATGCCGATCTGGAGGTCGCGTTGGCCGATGCAGTGCTGGGCGCCAAGGTTCCGGTCGACACGCCGACCGGCAGGCTGGCGGTCAATGTCCCGGCATGGTCGAGTTCGGACAAGGTTCTGCGACTGAAGGGCAGGGGCTTGCCGGAAAAGGCCGGCGGCCATGGCGATCTCTACGCCCATGTCCGCATCATGCTGCCGGAAGGTGGCGACAGCGACCTCGAAGCGCTGATGCGCGGCGGCAAAGGCTGACGCAGCCTTCGCCGGCTAGAGCAATTCCAGGAAAAATGTGTAACGGTTTTCCGTCCGGAATTGCGTAAAAACAGATGGTTAGAGCATTTCGGCGTTTCCGTGAAACCCCGAAATGCTCTAGGTTGCGGGCTCTGCTTCCTCCATCCGCCGGATAGTTTCGCCGAAGCGGCGCAGCGCCTGCCGCACCGGAACGTGCGGACTCTCGATCTCGAGCAGGATCATCGTCTCGCTGCCAAGGAAGGCGGCGCTGACCAGGCTGGTCACCTCGGCGGCGGAAAATGGTCCAAGGCCACCGAACCGCCGCTCCGCCTCTTGCGCCAGTCCGTCCAGCAGTTCGAACCAGCCGCGCAGGTCGCGGCGCACCGCCTTGGCGATTTCGGGGCTCGACAGGCTTGCCGCGATCATCTCGTGCAGGATCCGGACATAGCCGGACGCCAGATCATCATCGAGGAAATCGCAGGCGCGCTCCCAGCGCTGCCACAGCGGCATCGGTGCTGCAAACGTCTCCGCCTGGCGCTTTAACAGCCCCTCGTTCAGATGGTCGAGCAGGGCCAGGAATAGCCGTTCCTTGGACCCGAAATGATAGTGGATCTGGCTGAGCGGAACGCCGGCGATCTCGGCAACCCGCCGCGTCGACAGGTCGGCATAGCCGCCTCGATAGAGGCACAGCTCGGCTGCCGAAATCAGTTCGGCACGCGTGTCGCGCTTTGTCTTGTTCTGGGGCGGGGCGGGGGCTTTAACAGCGTCCGTCATGCGGTATGCCTGCCGCTGGAATCGGCACAATCTGGGCGGATCATAGGTTCTCCTGTCCGGGGCTGGGCGTCTCGCCACCATATCTCGGTCGAACGACCGATCAAGTTGACTCGCCATCAAATTTATGGTTTTTGACCCTGAATTCGGTCGACCGACCGAATCCTGATGCTTGCATGGAGGGGCAGTCATGGCGGGCGTAATCACCCTTATCTACGGCGTTGCCGCATACCTGATATTTCTCGGTTCGTTTCTCTACGCAGTTGGTTTCGTCGGCAACATTGCGGTGCCGAAATCGATCGATTCAGGGATCGTGGGGAGTCCGGTCGAAGCCGTCATCGTCAACGCACTGCTGCTCGGCCTTTTCGCCGCCCAGCACAGCATCATGGCGCGGCCGGGGTTCAAGCGCTGGTGGACGCGGATTGTCCCGCACGCGGCCGAGCGCAGCACCTATGTGCTTTTGGCCAGCCTCATCCTGCTTTTGCTCTGCTGGCAATGGCGGCCGATCCCCGGCCCCGTCTGGACGGTCGAGAACCCGTTCTGGGTCGCCTTCCTCCATGGCGTGTTCTGGCTCGGCTGGGCTGTCTTGCTGATCAGCACCTACCTGATCAACCATTTCGAACTGTTCGGGTTGCGCCAGGTTTTCGCGGCTTTGCGCAAGAGCGAATTGCCCGAGCCTGTGTTCAGGACGCCGCTTTTCTACAAATGGGTCCGGCATCCGATCTATGTCGGCTTTCTCCTCGCCTTCTGGGCGACGCCGTCCATGACATGGGGCCATCTCCTCTTCGCAGCCGGCAGCACCGGCTACATCCTGCTCGGCATCTTCCTCGAGGAACGCGATCTCATCGCGATGTTCGGCGATCAGTACCGCCTCTACCGCAAGCAGGTGGGAATGCTCATTCCCTGGCGCAAAGTCGCCGAATAAGGCGATATCCGGTGCCGACCAGCCGATTCGGCTGGTCGCCCGGGCCTCGCCGGTCCAGGCGCGCTGGCCGAAGTGAGGCATTGAATCTCACAACATCGTTATTATTCCCCATTCGTTGTTTATGCCGAGTGTCTGAATTGAACGCGTGGCCCGTCTGCGCTTGAAGCGCCTTTCTGCCTGTGCGATAGGCACTCCAAAGCAGAAAATCTTTCGGAGAGCGCTGACATGGCGGGTGGACAGGGCCTTATGGCCGGCAAGCGCGGGCTTATACTGGGCGTAGCCAACAACAGATCGATCGCCTACGGCATCGCCAAGGCTTGCGTAGACCATGGCGCCGAGATCGCGCTGACCTATCAGGGCGAGGCGTTCAAGAAGCGCGTCGAGCCGCTGGCTGCGGAACTGGGCGCCTTTGTCGCCGGCCATTGCGATGTCACCGATCCGGCAAGCCTGGATGAAGTTTTTGCCAATGTCGCCAAGCATTGGGGCAAGCTCGACTTCCTCGTCCATGCCATCGCCTTTTCCGACAAGGACGAGCTGACCGGCCGCTATGTCGAGACGACGCGCGACAATTTCCTGCGCACCATGGACATCTCGGTGTTTTCCTTCACCACCATCGCCAAGCGCGCCGAGGCGCTGATGACCGATGGCGGCTCGCTGCTGACGCTGACCTATTATGGCGCCGAAAAAGTGATGCCGCACTACAACGTCATGGGTGTCGCCAAGGCCGCGCTCGAAGCAAGCGTGCGCTATCTCGCCGTCGATCTCGGCGGCAAGAAGATCCGCGTCAACGCCATCTCGGCCGGCCCGATCAAGACGCTGGCGGCCTCTGGCATCGGCGACTTTCGCTACATCCTGAAGTGGAACGAATACAATTCACCGCTGAAGCAGACGGTCACCCAGGAAGAAGTCGGCGATTCCGGCGTCTATTTCCTGTCCGACCTGTCGCGTGGCGTCACCGGCGAGGTGCACCATGTCGATTCCGGCTACCATGTCGTCGGCATGAAGGCGGTCGACGCGCCGGATATTTCGACCGTCAAGGAATAGTCCTGCCGCGATTTCCGCCTGCCTGTCCTGACACCCGGAAGACTTGATGGTTCCGCTCGTCTACATCGTGCGCCACGGCCAGACGCAGTGGAATGCAGAGGCCCGGCTGCAAGGCCAGGCCGACACCGATATCAATGAACTCGGCCGCCAGCAGGCGACCCGCAACGGACGGCGGTTGGCCGGACTGATCGACAATCCCGGCGATTTCGACTTTGTCGCCAGCCCGATGAAGCGGACGCGTGAGACGATGCAGCGGCTGCGCTCGGCAATGGGGCTCGATCCCGACGCCTACCGCACCGACCCGCGCCTGGTCGAGGTGCACTTTGGCGACTGGCAGGGCTTTACCTTTGCCGAACTCGAGGCACACAGCCCCGGCTCGCCGAAGGCGCGCCGCCGCGACAAGTGGAATTTCCATCCGCCGGGCGAGGGCGCCGAAAGTTACCAGATGCTGCTCGAACGGGTGAAGCCGTGGTTCGATGCGCTGGACTGCCAGACCGTCTGCGTCACGCATGGCGGCGTCATACGGACCCTGTTCAGGATGGTGGAAGGTGTTTCCGAGCACGAAGCGGCAAACCTGGCAGTGCCGCAGGACCGGGTGCTTAGGCTGCAGGACGGGCGTCTGGAGTGGCTTTAGGCTGGAAGCCGGAGCTTCGCATGACCAGAAGCTCCACAAACAGGACGTCCCTCCTGTTTTGTACGCAGGGTGAAAGATCCCGTTCGATGCCCGGTCCTATACGGTGTCGGCCTTACTCGGTATCAGGCAGTTCCATGTCGGTGACGACGTTCTCGCCATTCGTCACGTCATAAGCAATGACGATATCCATGCCCGGCTTCAGCGAGTCGAGATCGGTCTCGGCGTTGAGCTTGTAGGACTTGCCGTCCTCCAGCGTCAGCGTCAGCGCGTCCTTGTCGACCTTCTTGATCAGGCCTTCGGTCTGGCCGGCATAGGCGGCGGTGGAAATCAGCAACATGGCGGCAGCAGCGCCAATCAGGGTACGCATCGTCGTCCTCTTTGTCATTGCGCCTGCACAGGTGGCGGCGAGCTTTCAACGGGCGGATGGAAGAGAGCAGAAACCAACCGAATGTGTCAAAACTAAAACCGCAAGATCACAGTTTGACCCCTGTGGAAAACGCCAATAGAAGGCAGGCTTAAGCCGGCTCTCATGCCGGGCAGGGCTAAAATCCATGTCTCACAACACGTTCGGCCATCTGTTCCGCGTCACCACCTGGGGTGAAAGCCATGGTGCCGCACTCGGCTGTGTCGTCGACGGCTGCCCGCCCGGCATCCGCTTCACGCGGCAAGATATCCAGGCCGAACTCGACAAGCGCCGTCCCGGCCAGTCACGTTTTGTGACGCAGCGCCGCGAACCGGACGAGGTGAAGATCCTGTCCGGCTTCATCCTCGACGAGGACGGCGAGACGATGATCACTACCGGCACGCCGGTCTCGATGCTGATCGAGAATGTCGACCAGCGATCCAAGGACTATGGCGAGATCGCCCGCCAGTACCGTCCCGGCCATGCCGACTACACCTATGACGTCAAATACGGCGTCCGCGACCATCGGGGCGGCGGCCGCTCCTCGGCGCGCGAGACGGCCGCGCGCGTGGCTGCCGGCGCGCTTGCCCGCAAGGTGGTGCCCGGCATGGTGGTGCGCGGCGCGCTGGTCTCGATGGGCGAGAAATCGATCGACCGCGCCAACTGGAACTGGAATTTTATTGGCGACGCCGAAAACCCGTTCTTCACCCCGGATCCAGCGTCGGTTGCGGTCTTCACCCTCTATCTCGACGGCATCCGCAAATCCGGATCCTCCGTCGGCGCGGTGATCGAGATCGTCGCCGACGGCGTGCCGGCCGGCCTCGGCGCGCCGATCTACGCCAAGCTCGACCAGGACATTGCGTCCGGCCTGATGTCGATCAACGCCGTCAAGGGCGTCGAGATCGGCAACGGTTTCGAAGCCGCCCGCATCACCGGCGAACAGAATGCCGACGAGATGCGCATGGGCAATGACGGCAAGCCGGTATTCCTGTCCAACAATGCAGGCGGCATTCTCGGCGGCATCTCGACCGGCCAGGCCATCGTCGCCCGTTTCGCGGTCAAGCCGACCTCGTCGATCCTGACGCCGCGCAAGTCGATCGACAAGGACGGCCACGACGTCGACGTCATGACCAAAGGCCGTCACGACCCCTGCGTCGGCATCCGCGCCGTGCCGATCGGCGAGGCCATGGTTGCCTGCGCGATCGCCGATCACTATCTGCGGCATAGAGGACAGACCGGGAAGGGAGGGGAATAGGGCAGTAAGGCAATAGGGCAGTATGTTAAGAAGCCCGCCTAAGCAGCCAGAAATTTCCTTTTCCCTACTGCCTTACTGCCCTATTCCCCTCCTGCCCTGCGAGCGAAGCGAGCCTTCCATGCCATACGATCAGAAGAAAATCGTCGAAGCCCTCCGCGCCTTCGAGCGCGGCGAGATCGTCGTCGTCATGGACGATGACGGGCGCGAGAACGAGGGCGACCTGATCGTTGCCGCCGTGCATTGCACGCCCGAAAAGATGGCCTTCATCATCCGCCACACCTCCGGCATCGTCTGCACGCCGATGCCGCGCGACGAGGCCAAGCGGCTGAACCTGTCGCCGATGGTCGCCGACAATGATTCCGCCCACACCACCGCCTTCACCGTCAGCGTCGATTTCAAGCACGGCACCACGACCGGCATTTCGGCAGAAGACCGCACGCTGACCGTGCGCAACCTTGCCAATGGCAATGTCGGCGGCTCGGATTTCGTCCGGCCCGGCCACATCTTCCCGCTGATCGCGCGCGAAGGCGGCGTGCTGATGCGCTCTGGGCACACCGAAGCCGCGGTTGACCTCTGCAAGCTCGCCGGCCTGCCGCCGGTCGGCGTCATTTCCGAGCTGGTCAATGACGACGGCACCGTCAAGCGCGGACCGCAGGTAGCAAGCTTTGCCGAGGAACACGGCCTCAAGCAGGTTTCGGTCGCCGACCTTATCGCCTACCGGCAGCGCAAGGAAACGCTGGTCGAGCGCGTCGCCTGCTCTGAGATCGACACGCTTGGCGGCAAGGCGCAGGTCTTCACCTACACGCTGCCCTGGGATTCCATGCATCACGTCGCGGTCGTCTTCGGCGACATCCGCGACGGCGAGGACGTACCGGTGCGGCTGCATTCGGAGGATGTGGTGACCGACGTCTTCGGCACCAGCCATCGGCTCGACGGCATCATGAAGGCGATGGGCGAGCGCAAGCGCGGCGTCATCGTCTATCTCCGAGAGGGCTCCGTCGGCGTCGCCCATCAGGAGCGCAAGCGGCCATTGAGCGGCGATCGCGAGGACCATGAAGAGGCACGCCGCCGCGAGAACGAGTGGCGCGAAATCGGCCTCGGCGCTCAGATCCTCAAGGACCTCGGCATTTCCTCGATCAACCTGATCGCCTCGCGCGAGCGCCACTATGTCGGTCTGGAAGGTTTTGGCATTCATATCGCCAAAACCGAGATACTGTAGGCCGAGGGCGAACGCTCCTGCCAAGGGTCACGTCGTTGGAGATTGGCTGAAGCCTCCATCCCTTCGTCATCCTCGGGACTGCGCTCCGCTTCGCGTCGCTCCGCCCGTGGATGACGACGTCGCGGAGGCTTCGGCTAACTCCCGACGTCTGCGATGATGGACGGCCGGCTGAATACTCCTAACCATTATTCCGCAGGAACGGCGGCTGCGTCGCATCCGTCCAAGTCGCATGTGTGGGTGGCCAGGCTGCGCTGGCCCGCGAGCACCGTGACCAGTGCGATGGTGCCCGCCGCCACCGAAACCCAGAACCCGTTCCGGGCGCCGAATTCATCCACCACCGCGCCGGCGGCAAACGAGCCGAGCGCCATGCCGATGCCGATGCCGGTCATCACCCAGGTGATGCCTTCGGTCAGCATCGCTTCCGGCACGTGCCGCTCGATCAGGCCGAAGGCGGTGATGAAGGTCGGAGAGATCGCCACGCCGCTAAGGAACACGGTCAGCGCCAGCAGCGGTGTCGTGCCGGCGGTGAGCGGCAGCAAAGTGCCGAGCGCGACGAGGGCCACCGCTATCGCCAGTTGGCGCTGCAGCGGCGCCTTCAAATTAAGCGCGCCGACGACGAGGCCAAGCACGAACGATCCCAACGCATAGACGCCGATGACGAGGCTGGCGGCGCCGGGCTGGCCGAGCTCCTTGGTGATCGCGACGGTGCTCACTTCCGTCGTCGCGAAGGTCGCACCGATGAAGATCAGGGCGAGGGTGATGATCTGCACCGCCCGCAGGCGAATTGCCGAGCCGCTCGTGACATGATCCACCGGCCGCACTTGCGGCTCGGTCGCGCGCTGCAGGATGAAAGCCGTCGAACCGATGGCGAGGAACAGCGTGCTGACCAGAACACCAGCTTCCGGGAACAGGGCGGCGCTCAAGCCCACGGACAGCGATGCCCCGGCGATGTAGACGAGTTCGTCCGCCGCCGACTCGAAGGCGAAAGCGGTGTTCATTTGCGGCCGGCCGCGGAAGATCTCGGTCCAGCGCGCGCGCACCATTGCCGGCATGCTGGGCATGGCGGCGGCCGCCAGCGCCGAAACGAACAGTGTCCATACCGGCCAGTCCTGATTGGCTGCCGCAATCAGCACCGCGAAAGCAATCACGGTGACGATGGTGGTTGGCACCACGACCCGTGTCTGGCCAAGGCGGTCGACCAGCCTTGAGATTTGCGGCGCCACAAAAGCATTGCTCAGCGCGAATGTCGCCGAGACCGCACCCGCCAGCCAATATTCACCACGTGTTTGTGAGAGCATGGCCACGATACCAATCGGCGCCATGGCGATCGGCAGGCGCGCCAGGAAGCCCGCGGCGGCAAAGCCCTTGGCTCCAGGAGCGCGAAAGATTTCCGAATAGGGGTTTTGCATGGCTTGGTTCCTCGACAAAGGCCAATTCGACAATTACATACGATGCGTATGATTGTTAAATAGATCATACGTTGCGTATGTCAATTGGCATACGAGACGTATGTGAATAGGTCCAAAGCCATGCACAGACCACGTAAGGAGATGATTGCTGAAACGCGCGCCAAGCTGATCACGGCGGCCCGCCGTGCTTTCGGCACGATCGGCTATGCCGAAGCGTCGATGGATGATTTCACAGCGTCCGCCGGGCTGACGCGGGGCGCGCTCTATCATCACTTCGGCGACAAAAAGGGGCTATTGCAGGCCGTCATCGCCGAAATCGACGGCGAGATGGCGGTTCGCATAAATGAGATAGCATCGAAAGCACCGAGCCGCTGGCAGCGTTTCGTTGACGAATGCACGACCTATATCGAGATGGCGCTGGAGCCGGAAATCCAGCGCATCATGTTCCGCGATGGCCCGGCCGTACTGGGAGATCCTGCACTTTGGCCGAATGCCAATGCCTGCGTCGGTTCAATGACCGATCATCTGACCAGTCTGCAGCAGGAAGGGGTGGTCGTGCCGGGCGTCGACCCCGAAACCGCGGCGCGGTTGATCAACGGCGCCAGCAGCCAGGCGGCGCAGCGGATCGCCAATTCGAACGACCCCGAAGCGACGTCGAAGACCGTGGTCGCGGCCTTCAAGCAGTTGCTCGAAGGGCTGCTCAAGAAGCAGGGTTCGTTGCCGGTCTGAACTCTCACCAGCCGAGACCCGGCCTTAGCCGAGATTGACAATTCCGGACCCGGGTTCATCCTCTGCCACCATCTCTGAGGGGAGATTCGGGCATGTGGGATTTCGAGATCGGCAGGTCGGTGTCCATCATGATCAGGACATGGCCGTTCATCGTCTTTCGCATGATCGTCTATTTCGGCATCACGCTGGCCTATATCGTGGCGACCGGCAGCGGCGCCTCTGTCGGTTATGGCGTCGGCCATATCTCCACCGATCCCGACGGGCCGCTTTCCTTTGCGCTCTGGGGCGGCATCGTCGGCATTGGCGTCGTTTCGATCGCGCTTTACTGGATCCGCGAATACATCCTTTACGTCGTCAAGGCCGGCCATATCGCCGTCATGGTGCATCTGATCGACGGCCGCGACGTCCCCAATGGCCAGGATCAGATCGCCTACGCCAGGGATGTCGTGAAGGAGCGTTTCGCCGAGGCCAACATCCTTTTCGTGCTCGACCAGCTGGTCAAGGGCGCCATCCGCGCCATCACCGGCCTGATCGGTGGCATCGCCGCCTTCCTGCCCATTCCGGCCCTCGGCGGCCTGGTCTCGTTCATCAACACGGTCATCCGCCTGTCGCTGACCAATGTCGACGAGATCATCCTCGGCTACAACATCCGCATCAACTCGTCGTCGCCCTTCGAAACAGCCAGGCAAGGCGTCGTGCTCTATGCCCAGAACGGCAAGACCATGGTCAAGAACGCTGTCTGGCTCGCAGTCATCATGTGGGGCGTGTCCTTCGTCATCTTCCTGCTGATGCTGGCGCCGGCCGCCGCCATCATGTGGTTCATTCCGGGGCAGCTCGGGGGCTGGGCCTTCGTGCTCGCCATCCTCCTTGCCTGGGCCTTCAAGGCGGCCTTCATCGAGCCCTTCGCCATTGCTTGCCTGATGCAGGTCTATTTCAAGACCATCGAAGGCCAGGCGCCGAACGCCGAATGGGACCGGCGGCTGGCCGAGGCGTCGTCCAAGTTCAGGGAACTCAAGGACAAGGCTCTGGCCTCCTTTGGTGGTTCGCGCTGGACGCAGCCGAGCACCTAATCCCTGTTGAACACCGGCCTTTCCTGCCGCGAAAACATGGTCAAAGCGGCGGGACGCGCCTATATCGGGGCATGGTCACCCGTCTCTACACCCATCCGATCTTCCTCGAACATCTGACACCGCCCGGCCATCCGGAGCGGCCAGATCGCTTGCGCGCCATCGAGCGCGTGCTCGATGACGAGGCGTTTGCCGGGCTCGACCGGGTCACGGCGCCTCAAGGCGACGAGGCCACCATTCTCTACGCCCACCCTGAGGATTTCGTCGCCCGCGTCCGCGCCGCGATCCCCGAAAACGGCATCGTTTCGATCGACGCCGACACCAGCGCCAGCCCGAAAAGCTGGCAGGCGGTGGTCACCGCGATCGGTGCGGCCAACGCTGCCGTCGACGACGTCTTCGAGGGCCGCGTCGCCAATGCCTTCGTCGCTTCACGTCCGCCCGGCCACCACGCCGAAAAGACCACGGCGATGGGCTTTTGCCTGTTCAACACCGCGGCGGTCGCGGCGCGTCATGCACAGAAGAAACACGGCGCCGAGCGTGTCGCCATCGTCGACTGGGACGTGCATCACGGCAACGGCACGCAGGACATTTTCTGGGACGACCCCTCGGTGCTCTATTGTTCGACGCACCAGATGCCGCTCTATCCCGGCACCGGCGCCAAGACCGAAACCGGCGTCGGCAACATCGTCAACGCGCCGCTGGCGCCGCAGACCGGCTCGGACATGTTTCGCGATGCCTTACTGTCGCGCGTCCTGCCGGCGCTCGACAATTTCGCGCCGGATCTGATCATCATTTCCGCCGGTTTCGACGCCCACCATCGCGACCCGCTGGCCGAGATCAACCTCAGCGAGGACGATTTCGACTGGGCGACCGGCCAGTTGCTGGAACGCGCCGGGCGCCACAGCGGCAACCGGCTCGTCAGCCTGCTCGAGGGCGGCTACGATCTGCAGGGATTGGCATTTTCGGTCGCCGCCCATGTCGGGCGGCTGATGAAGGGATAAGGCATGGCTGGCGAAGCAAATGAAGACGTCAAGGCGATGAGCTTCGAGCAGGCACTCGACGCGCTGGAGAAGATCGTCGATGATCTCGAACGCGGCGACGTGCCGCTCGACCAGTCGATCAGGATCTATGAGCGCGGCGAGGCGCTGAAGGCCCATTGCGACCGGCTGCTGAAGTCGGCCGAAGACAAGGTCGAGAAGATCCGGCTATCGCGCGACGGCAAGCCGGTGGGGACGGAACCACTCGACGCGGAATAATTTGTCAACGGGGCGGGCAGAGAAAGCAGGTAAGGAGTTCAAGCATGTGCAGAAACATCAAGACCCTGTTCAATTTCGATCCGCCGGCAACACATGACGAGATCCGCGATGCCGCCCTCCAGTTCGTGCGCAAATTGAGCGGTACGACGCGGCCCTCGCAGCGCAACCAGGCTGCCTTCGACCGCGCCGTCGAGGCGATCGCCGAATCGGCGCATGAATTGCTCCATTCGCTCGAAACCAACCATCATCCGCGCAATCGCGAAGAGGTGGCAGCCAAGGCAAAAGCCAAGTCGGCGCTGCGCTTCGCCTGAGGAAATCCAGATGAGTTTCTTCCCCGGCAAGGACCCTGAGCCTGGCGATGCCTTCGCCAGCGACCAGATCGAGTTGATGGTCATTCCGAACGCCAAGGACATCGACGGCTTCCAGGTTCGCCGCGCTTTGCCGACGGCAAGGCGGCGGCTGGTCGGCCCCTTCATTTTCTTCGACCGCATGGGTCCAGCCATTTTGCGCGCCGGTCAGGCGCTCGATGTCCGTCCGCACCCGCATATCGGGCTTTCCACAGTCACCTTTCTGTTCGACGGCAAGATCAGGCATCGCGATTCGCTCGGCACCGAAATGGTGATCCAGCCCGGCGACGTGAACTTGATGACCGCCGGCCGCGGCATCGTCCATTCCGAGCGGACGCCGGAAGAATTGCGCGGCGCGCCGATGTCGGTCTCCGGCCCGCAGACCTGGCTGGCGCTACCCGACAACAAGGAGGAGGTGGCGCCGGTGTTCGAGAACACCGCAGCAATCCGTCTGCCCGAAATCGACGCCGAGGGCGTCAGCGGCCGCGTGGTGATCGGCGATTTCTCTGGCTTGCGCTCGCCGGTAAGAGCCGACACCGAAACGCTTTACGCCGATCTGCGCCTGGCACCCGGCGCCAGCGTGAAAATTCCAGCCGACGCCGAGGAGCGCGCCATCTACACGCTGGACGGCGATGTCTCGATATCGGGTGACCGCTTTCCGGCCGAGCGGCTGCTGGTGTTCCGGCCCGGCGACGAGATCGTCGTGTCGTCCGAGCGTGGCGCTCATTTCATGCTGTTCGGCGGGGCTTCGCTCGGGTCGCCACGCCACATCTGGTGGAATTTCGTCTCGTCGTCGAAGGAGCGCATCGAACAGGCCAAGCAGGAATGGAAGACAGGCCGCTTCGATATCGTTCCTGGAGATGAGGACGAGTTCATTCCGTTACCGGACAATTAACGTCAGCAACACCCGCGTCACTGACACGCATTTACATTCCGGCGGCGCAGGCATATTTCGCCCATGATCAACGCGCATGAACGAAAATAGCTGGGCAGGCTCCTAAACAGTGAACGCAACGCTGCATACGCCGCTTCTCGACAAGGTCCGCATTCCCGCCGACCTGAAGAAGCTTGACGAAAGCGAGCTGCCGCAGCTGGCCTCGGAGTTGCGCGCCGAACTGATCGATGCCGTTTCGCATACGGGCGGGCATCTCGGCGCCGGCCTCGGTGTCGTCGAACTGACGGTAGCGTTGCACTATGTCTTCAACACGCCGGAAGACCGCGTGATCTGGGATGTTGGCCACCAGGCCTACCCGCACAAGATCCTGACCGGCCGCCGCGACCGCATTCGCACGCTGCGCCAGGAGGGTGGCCTGTCCGGCTTCACCCGCCGTGCCGAAAGCGAATACGACCCCTTCGGCGCCGCCCATTCCTCGACTTCGATTTCCGCTGGCCTCGGCATGGCCATGGCGCGTGACCTCTCAGGCGGCCACAACAATGTCATTGCCGTCATCGGCGACGGCGCCATGTCGGCAGGCATGGCATTTGAAGCATTGAACAATGCCGGCGCGCTCGATGCCCGCCTTATCGTCATCCTCAACGACAACGACATGTCGATTGCGCAGCCGACCGGCGCCATGAGCGCCTATTTGGCGCGGCTCGCTTCAGGGAAGACCTATCTTGGCCTGCGCGATTTCGGCAAGAAGCTGACCTCCTATCTCGGCAAGCGCGCTGATCGCGCCATTACGCGGGCGGTCGAGCATGCGCGCGGCTATGTCACCGGCGGTACGCTGTTCGAGGAGCTCGGCTTCTACCACATTGGCCCGATCGACGGCCACAATCTCGAGCATTTGATCCCGGTCTTGAAGAACGTCCGCGACCATGCCGACGGCCCGGTGCTGATCCATGTCGTGACCCAGAAGGGCAAGGGCTACGCGCCGGCCGAGGCTGCGGCCGACAAATATCACGGCGTCAACAAGTTCGACGTCATCACCGGCGCGCAAACCAAGGCGCCGGCCAACGCGCCGGCCTACACCAAGGTGTTCGCCGAAAGCCTGATCCAGGAAGCCCGCGCCGACGACCGCATCGTCGCCGTGACCGCCGCCATGCCGAACGGCACTGGCCTCGACCTGTTCGGCGAGGCGTTTCCGAGCCGGACCTTCGATGTCGGCATCGCCGAACAACATGCGGTGACGTTTGCCGCCGGCCTCGCCACCGAAGGCTACAAGCCTTTCGCCGCCATCTATTCGACCTTCCTGCAGCGCGCTTATGACCAGGTCGTCCACGATGTGGCGATCCAGAAATTGCCGGTGCGTTTCCCGGTCGACCGGGCCGGCTTTGTCGGCGCGGACGGCGCCACCCATTGCGGCGCCTTCGACACCACCTTCCTGGCGACACTGCCGGGCTTCGTCGTGATGGCGGCCGCCGACGAGGCGGAGCTTCGCCACATGGTGCGCACCGCCGCCTATTATGACGAAGGTCCGATCGCCTTCCGCTATCCGCGCGGCAACGGCGTCGGCGTCGAAATGCCCGAGCGCGGCTCGGTGCTCGAAATCGGCAAGGGCCGAATCGTCAGGGAAGGCACCAAGGTGGCGCTGCTCTCCTTCGGCACGCGGCTGCAGGATTGCCTTCTGGCGGCCGAGGAACTCGGCGCGGCCGGGCTTTCGACGACGGTTGCCGACGCCCGTTTCGCCAAGCCGCTCGACGAGGATCTGATCCGCCGGCTTGCCCGCTCGCACGAAGTGCTGGTGACGGTGGAAGAGGGCGCTGTCGGCGGCTTCGCCAGCCATGTGCTGCAGTTCCTCGCCCATGAAGGCCTGCTGGAAAGCGGCCTGAAAGTGCGCCCGCTGGTGCTGCCCGACGAATTCACCGACCACGCCAAGCCGGAAAAAATGTATGCCGATGCCGGGCTCGATGCCGCCGGCATCGTGCGCACCGTATTCGTTGCGCTTGGCCATTCCGCTCGCGCCCAGCGGGCTTGAAATCGCGCCTGAATCAAAATCTCACGCCTTTGAAGCGGTTTGCCGGCTTCCTTCCGTAACGTTCTGTTAACGCTTCTGTTTGGCGTTTCGCTTACCGTGTCTTTTGGCCGTTTTTCAACGCCGCCCTGCTAGAACCCGACCAAGGCAGGGAGTTAAAAAGCAATGCGAACGCTTCTGTGCGGCGTGGCCCTTTTGGCCGCCATCGCCGCGCCGGCCGTGGCCGAAACACGCTATGACCGCAAGCTCGAACAGGAGGTGGCAAGCATCGTCGCCGGCAAGATGGGCGAGATCAGGGGCGGCTTTTCCTACAAGCAGGTGCCGCAGCTCGTTGTCGTGCCGGACGTACCGGCTGCGCCCGTCGAGAGCCCGCCCAAGCAGGCTTCCGGCGACGCCAGTGACGGGCTGGCGCCCGCCGTCGAACGCCAGGTTTTTCGCACGATTTTCTAAAGCCTGTTCCATCCCGATGGGATCGGGATGGGGCGCTATCTCTTTTGCTTGAGCATGATCTTGTCCGAAAACCGGTTCCCACTTTTCGGGATCATGCTTAAAACCACATATCACGCACGCAGCGCCCGTCGCGTGGCAGGTCATCGTAGGTATCGAGACCGTCGAAATGGTCGATCGGCAGGTCGGCGACCGCCTCCGGCGGCGCCAGCCTGACATTGACGGCGATCCGCGTGCGGCCGCTGTCACTGCGGCGCAAGCCGCGCCAGGCGAGCACGCAGGCACAGGTCGGACAAAACAGGATTTCCAGCGACGGCTTGTATTTCCCAGCTTGCGTATAGGAATGCACGGGTCCTGCAACGCGTATGCGCTCATCGACAAAATCATAGGCCCAGAGCGTGCCGTAGCGGCGGCAAAGCGTGCAGTTGCAAGCGGTGATCGGGCCGGGGTCTCCCTCCAGGGTCCAGTGGGCGGCGCCGCAATGGCAGGTTCCCGTCAGCATTCGTCCTCCTCCGCATTGCCGAGCCCTCCCGCCCCGGGCATTTTGCCGGACCGGGTGCGATTATCAACTGGCGGCGGGTCGGCCAGCTTCTCTCGCCCCAATGTCCTTGCCTTCGCGACCGGCTTTCGCCATGAAGGCCAATGAACTCCCCTCTGCCAGCCAGCACACGCCAGCGGCTCGACGAATTGCTCGTCCAGCGCGGCCTGTTTGCGAGCCGCTCTCGCGCCCGCGACGCGGTCGAGCGTGGAACTGTCTCGGTGGATGGCGTGGTCGCTCGCAAGCCCGGCCAGACCGTCCTGCCGCAATGCCTCATCGTCATCGACGATCCCGCGCAGGGCTATGTCTCACGCGCGGCGCTGAAGCTGATTGCCGGGCTCGACCACTTCAGTCTTGATCCCTCGGGCTCCGAAGCCCTTGATATCGGCGCCTCGACCGGCGGCTTCACCCAGGTGTTGCTCGAACGCGGCGCGGCCCACGTCACGGCCATCGATGTCGGCCACGGCCAGATGCATCCCGATGTCTCGTCCGATCCGCGCGTCACCGTGATCGAGGGGTTGAACGCCCGCGAGCTCACCGTCGCCGATCTCGGCGGCCGTATCCCGGATTTCATCGTTTCCGACGTCAGCTTCATTTCGCTGAAACTGGCGATGCCACCGGCGCTCGCCATCGCCAGGCCGGGAACTCGTGCCGTGTTTCTGGTCAAGCCGCAATTCGAGGCCGGCCGCGAGGCGATCGGCAAGGGCGGCTTGCTGAAAGATCCTTATGACGCCGCCCGCGTTGCCGGCCTGCTGCAGGAATGGCTCGAAGGCGTTCCTGGCTGGCGTGCGCTGGGTCTGCACATGTCGCCGATCGAAGGCGGCGACGGCAACCGCGAGTTCCTGCTCGGTGGGATCAAGGACCGATGAGCACGCGCTTCACCATCAAGAGATTGGGTTCGCAAGGCGACGGCGTCGCCGAGACGGAAACCGGCGAGCTGTTCATTCCCTTCACTTTGCCCGGCGAGACTGTCACCGCGGCGCGCGAAAGGGATCGCGCCACGCTGATGGCGGTGCTGGAGGCCTCGCCGCTGCGCATCGATCCGGCCTGCCGGCATTTCACCGAATGCGGTGGCTGCGCCGTCCAGCATCTGCAAGCCGACGCCTACCAGCAATGGAAGCGCGACAAGGTCGTGCATGCCTTGAAAGGCATTGTCGGCGACATCGGCGCCTTGGTGCCGTGCGCGCCCCATACGCGCCGCCGCGTCGTGCTCGCCGCGCGGCGCACCGACACCGGCATCCGGCTTGGCTTCCATCGCCATCTGTCGCCGGAAATCATCCCGATCGAGGAATGTCCGATCTCGCTGCCGGAGATCGTTGCCGTGCTCGATCGCTTGCGATCGGTCGCAGACCTGGTTTGCGCCACCACCAAATCGTTCCGCATGGCGGTCACGGTGACGGGCTCGGGCCTCGACGTCGCGGTCTATGAGTCAGGCAAACTGGGCGAGCACCAACGCCGGATCGCCTCCAACTTCGTCATGGCCAATGGATTTGCCCGGCTTTCGATCGACGACGAGATCGTCATCGAGCCGAAAAAACCTGTGGTCATGTTCGGCACCGTCGCTGTCGCCGTACCGCCCGGCGCCTTCCTGCAGGCAACCGAAGCCGCCGAACAGACGATGGCCAACCTCGTTGGCGGACATCTGAAACGCGCCAAGAAAGTCGCGGATCTTTTCGCCGGTTGCGGCAGCTTTGCGCTTCGGCTGGCGGCGAAATCCGAGGTGCATGCGGTCGAAGGCGATGCGGCCGCCCTTTCGGCGCTCGACCGCGGATCACGCTTCGCCACCGGCCTGAAGCGGGTAACCGGCGAACGTCGCGACCTGTTCCGGCGCCCACTGACATTCAAGGAGCTGAACGCTTTCGACGGCGTCGTCTTCGACCCGCCGCGCGCCGGTGCTGAGGACCAGTCGAAGCAGATCGCCCGCTCCGACGTGCCGTTCGTCGCCGCCGTCTCCTGCAATCCAGCGACGCTGGCCAGGGACCTGCGCATTCTGATCGACGGCGGTTATGCCCTGAAAAGCGTGACGCCCATCGATCAGTTCCTGTGGTCGCCGCATGTCGAGGCGGTGGCGCTGCTAGAAAAGCCGAGGAGAAGGCGGTAGGCGGCGTCCTATGCTTCCTGTACGCTGTCGTGTCCGGCAGCTTTTGCCGCTTTGATAAACCTAAGATCGAACGTCGCGAAGCCTTCACAGTGGGCCGATTTGCTGAGATGCAATGCATCAGCAAAATCCATTCCCTTCTCTGCTAGGTCTAGTGCGGACGACACGGCTGCTCCGTCCTCGATTTCAACAGTGGGGAGCCCGCCAAATTTCCGCAGCACTTGCACGATATCGGCCTGCGCGTAGCCATAGCCGCTGCGCAACACCCATTCGACCTCAAGCATTACGGTAACGGGGACGAAAACGGGTCGGCCATCGATCAGTCCTCGGGCTCGAGGAGCCTGCTCCGCATGATCGCCAGTCAGGTAGCGGACGATCAGATTGGTATCAATCGCGAGCATGGCGCCGGCGTGCCTCCGCCAGCACAGAGGCGTCCATTTCTTCCAGCGTCAGAGGTTTGCCTCTACTGGGCAGGGACGCGAATACGTTCTCCGGCTGTGTAGCGGCGAAGGCCGGCGTCTGCCTAAGCAGTACGCCTTCCGGTGTGTCCTCCACCACAAGGCGGGTCCCCGCGACCCAATCCCTCCGTTTCCGGATCGAACTTGGCAGAATGACCTGCCCCTTTGTGGAGACGGTGGTGACAAGCTTGCCTGAGGCAGCCATAGCGGCTCTTCCCTTGAAGTAAGACAAAGGTAAGATAAACTTAGGCGGCGACGAATTCAAGGCTGAATCGTCAGGCTCCGAGGAGCAGACATACTGCCAGCTTTTAAGGTATCGAATGCGGGGCGAGCCAGGCCCCCATCAAACCCTGGTGCCGCCCACCGTCATCTGGTTCATCCTCAGATGCGGCTGGCCGACGCCGACCGGCACGCCCTGTCCGGCCTTGCCGCACATGCCGATGCCGTTGTCCAGCTTCATGTCGTTGCCGATCATCGACACACGGTGCATGGCGTCCGGTCCGTTGCCGATCAGCATGGCGCCCTTGATCGGTTGCGTCACCTTGCCGTTCTCGATCATGTAGGCTTCGGTGCAGCCGAACACGAACTTGCCTGAAGTGATGTCGACCTGGCCGCCGCCGAAGGAGACGGCATAGATGCCGTTCCTGACCGAAGCGATGATCTCGTCCGGCTCCATGTCGCCCGATGTCATGTAGGTGTTGGTCATGCGCGGCATCGGCTGGTGCGCGTAGCCTTCGCGCCGCCCATTGCCGGTCGCCTTCATGCCCATCAGCCGGGCGTTCTGGCGATCCTGCATGTAGCCGACGAGCTTGCCGTCCTCGATCAGCACGTTGCGGGCCGAGGGCGTGCCTTCGTCATCGACGGTCAGCGAGCCGCGCCGCTCGGGCATGGTGCCGTCGTCGACGACGGTGACGCCCTTGGCAGCCACCTGCTGGCCGAGCAGGCCGGCAAAGGCCGATGTCTTCTTGCGGTTGAAATCGCCTTCCAGGCCGTGACCGACGGCCTCATGCAGCATGACGCCCGGCCAGCCGCTGGACAAAACGATGTCGAAGGTTCCGGCCGGCGCCGGGATGGCTTCGAGATTGACGAGCGCCTGCCTGAGCGCCTCTCGTGCCGCATGCTTCCAGCTGTCTTCGACCAGGAACTCGCCGAATGCCTTGCGCCCGCCCATGCCGTAGGAACCGCTCTCCTGGCGGTCGCCATCGCCGACCACGACGGACACGTTGATCCTGACCAGCGGCCGGATGTCGCGCACCATCTGGCCGTCGGCGCGCACGATCTCGACATGCTGCCATGACGCCGCGAGCGAGGCCGTCACCTGGCGCACGCGCGGATCCTCGGCCCGCAGCCAGGCGTCTATTTCCTGCAACAGCTTGGCCTTGACCTCGAAGGAGGGCGAGGGGATCGGGTTCTCGTCGCCATAGAGATGGCGGTTGGTGCGGGCAGGGGCCGCGGCAAGCGTGCCGGAATAGCCGCCCTTGACGGTCGAGACCGCGTCCGCCGCGCGCAGCAGCGAGGCTTCGGACAGATCGCTGGAATGGGCGTAGCCGCTGGCCTCGCCGGCCACCGCGCGCAGGCCAAAGCCCTGGTCGGTGTTGAAATTGGCGGTCTTCAGCTTGCCATTGTCGAACATCAGCGCTTCGCTCTCGCTGTATTCGAGGAACAGCTCGCCGTCATCGGCGCCGTTGAGAGTGTCGGCGACGATCCGCTTGATGCGATCGTCTGAAATGTCGAATTGGCCGATCAGGCTGTTCATGGCAGGTCCGTTCACAGGAGGAGTGGTTGTGCCACGATGTAGGCGCGAAGACGCGCCTGCACAATCCGCAATGACGATCCGCAGCCGGACGTGGAGCGCGGAGCCCTACTTCTCGTTCACGAACTCTTTGATGTCGCTGGTCATGGAATCCCAGTTCGAGAACTGCTCCTCGAGGTAGGAGCGGGTAATCCCGCCTCTGAACATGACATCCATCTTGAAGTTCGACCCGTCACCGGAAAAGGCCTTCACCCAGCGGAACTTCTTGTTCCATTCATTGGCCTGGTCGACCGTGAAGACATCCGTATAGCCCGACGAAAACTGGATCGACTTGCACTTCTCATGGTTTTCGCAGCCATAGAAGTAGATCACATATTTCATGCCCTGAAGCCGGCCGGAGACCATCGGATCGCCGCCGTCATCCTTGTCCATCTTGGCCGAGCCATAGCCTTTCGCAATCTCGAGAATGACGGCCGGATCGGGCGTCGTGATGATTTCGGCATCCTCGGCAAGGGCGACGGAAATTGCGCCGGACCAAATCAGGCCGGTCGACAGAAGAAGAGAAAAAGAGCGCATGATGACCCCCACAGCCAAAAATCGAACCCGCGGGAAATCCTGGTTCGGGACCGGGCTCTTCGCAAGCATCAAGCTCAGGGGAGCGCGGCAAAACCGTCGGCGAAGCCCTTGAGGTCGACAGGGATGCCGATGCCTTCTTCCGGCGTCTGGAAGACGATGAAGGTGGCCGACGTCCCGGTCTTCAGCGTGTCGAGCAGCGGCTTTTCGAGAATGACCTCGGCATAGCAGCCGTCCTGGAAGCAGCGCACGAAATAGGCGCGGCCGATATCCTTGCCGTCGACATTGAGACCAAGCCCGTTGGGCAGGAGTACGCCGAGCGGCGCCAGCACGCGCAGGATCTCGGCCTTGTTGTCGGCAGTGCGCAGCACCACGACAGACAGCCCCATTTCCGGGCGATCCTCGGCGACGACGTTCTGCATCATCACGCACTGTTCGGAGGTGGCGCCGGCCGGCGTGTCGCAGATGATCGACCACGCACCATGCGTCGACTTGACCGTGCCGCTCGGCTGCGCTGCATTGGCGATGCCGGCCGCGGACGAGCCGATACCGATCATGGCGGCGAGAAAGATGACCTTCGCCCCGCTGCTCGAAAGCCAAGCGCTTTTCGAATGCCAAGCGTTTCTCGAAAGCCAAGAGGTCATGACGGCTCCATTGCGAATCACGGCACTTTAAGCCGCGCCAAGGCCAAGTAAAGGATAAGGGCGACCGCCGGTCAGCCCCGGCAAGCGCAATAATGCGCTTTTCCCTAGCAAATTCGCCCGAATTGCGACCGTCGGGCGTATTCCGGCCACAAGCCCGCATAGCTCATCTGCCGACGATCGGCGCGGGGCAAAAAGCCGCTGAAACGGCGCGGCAGCAGTTGCGCGCAAAAATGCCGCACGGTTTCGCCCGCTCCTTTCTTGCGGAGGGAAATAGAGTATGGTTTGAACCACCCTTGGAACTGTCCGGGATTCCCATTCCGGCATTGTTCGATATTCTTGCGCGCGATCGCGAGGAACCGGGAGATGAAGAGGGCGATGAGAAAATTCCCAGCAAGCGCCAAATTGATGGCAACAGCAGGCGCTGCCGCCGCATTTTTCGCCGGTGCCTCCGCCCATGCGGCCCAGCCGCAGCCGTGGGAGATGACCTTTCAGCCGGCGGCGACCGACATGATGCGGCAGATCGAGTGGTTCGGAAACTACACGATGTTGTTCGTCGTCCCGATCACCGCGCTGGTTCTGGCTCTTCTCGCCTGGTGCATCTTCAGGTTTCGCGCCAGCGCAAACCCGGTTCCGTCCAAGACCAGCCACAACACGCTGATCGAGATCATCTGGACCGTCGGGCCGGTCGTCGTCCTGCTCTTCATCGCCATCCCCTCGTTCCAGCTTCTGACCGCGCAGTACACGCCGCCGGAAGAAGCCAAGCTCACCGTCAAGGCCACGGGCAATCAGTGGAACTGGGACTATGAGTACCAGACCGAGAACACGCTCTCCTTCAACTCGGCCATCCTTCAGGACGCCGACCGCGCGGCGATTGGCAAGGAAGACCGCAAGGTCTATCCGCGCCTGCTGGCGGTCGACAATGAGATGGTGGTGCCGGTCAACACCATGACCCGCGTCCTGGTCACCGCGACCGACGTCATCCACTCCTTCGCCATGCCGGCCTTCGGCATCAAGATGGACGCGGTTCCCGGCCGCACCAACGAGACCTGGTTCAAGGCAGAGAAGGAAGGCCTCTATTACGGCCAATGCTCGCAGCTCTGCGGCAAGGACCACGCCTTCATGCCGATCGCCATCCGCGTCGTCTCCGACGCGCAGTACAAGACCTGGCTGGCAGCAGCCAAGACCGACCTTCCGGGTGCCAACAAGGCGCTGATGGCCGAGGTCGACGGTACCAACAAGGTAGCGGCCGCCGGCAATTGATGCCGCGGGTTAGCAAGATTTAGGGAACGGAGCCGACCATGGCAGAAGCTGCAGCTCACGACGACCACGACCACAAGCCCTATCATGGCTGGGTCCGGTGGGTGTACTCCACCAACCACAAGGACATCGGCACGCTCTATCTGATCTTCGCGATCTTCGCGGGCATCGTCGGGGGCGCGCTTTCGGTCGTCATTCGCATGGAGTTGCAGGAGCCGGGCATCCAGATCTTCACCGGTCTGGCGCAGATGGTCTACGGCATGAACGGCGATGCCGCCATCGACGGCGGCAAGAGCATGTACAACGCTTTCGGCACCGCGCACGCTCTGATCATGATCTTCTTCATGGTCATGCCGGCGCTGATCGGCGGCTTCGCCAACTGGATGGTGCCGATCATGATCGGCGCGCCTGACATGGCCTTTCCGCGCATGAACAACATCTCGTTCTGGCTGCTGCCGCCGGCTTTCATACTGCTGATCGCCTCGGCCTTCATGCCGAGCGCGCCGGGCGCCTTCGGCGTCGGCGGCGGCTGGACGCTCTATCCGCCGCTTTCGACCTCCGGCCAGCCCGGGCCGGCCATGGATCTGGCGATCCTGTCGATCCACATTGCCGGCGCCTCGTCGATCCTCGGCGCCATCAACTTCATCACCACCATCTTCAACATGCGCGCGCCGGGCATGACGCTGCACAAGATGCCGCTGTTTGCCTGGTCGGTGCTGATCACCGCGTTCCTGCTGCTCTTGTCGCTGCCGGTCCTGGCTGGTGGCATCACCATGCTGCTCACCGACCGCAATTTCGGCACCACCTTCTTCACACCGGACGGCGGTGGCGACCCGCTGCTGTTCCAGCACCTGTTCTGGTTCTTCGGTCACCCCGAGGTGTACATCCTGATCCTGCCGGGCTTCGGCATCATCAGCCATATCGTCTCGACCTTCTCGAAGAAGCCGGTGTTCGGCTATCTCGGCATGGCCTACGCCATGGTCGCGATCGGCGCCGTCGGCTTCATCGTCTGGGCGCACCACATGTATACGACCGGCCTGTCGCTCGACACGCAGCGCTACTTCGTCTTCGCCACCATGGTCATCGCCGTGCCGACAGGTGTGAAGATCTTCTCCTGGATCGCGACGATGTGGGGCGGCTCGATCTCGTTCAAGACGCCGATGCTGTGGGCGCTCGGCTTCATCTTCCTGTTCACGGTCGGCGGCGTCACCGGCGTCCAACTCGCCAATGCCGGCCTCGACCGCTCGCTGCATGACACCTATTTCGTCATCGCCCACTTCCACTATGTGCTGTCGCTGGGCGCGGTCTTCGCCATCTTCGCTGGCTGGTACTACTGGTTCCCGAAGATGACCGGCTACATGTACTCGCCGGTGATCGCCAACACCCACTTCTGGGTCACCTTCGTCGGCGTCAATTTGATCTTCTTCCCGCAGCATTTCCTCGGCCTCGCCGGCATGCCGCGCCGCACCATCGACTATCCGGACGCGTTTGCCGGCTGGAACATGGTGTCGTCCTACGGTTCGTATATCTCGGCCGTCGGCGTGGTGATCTTCCTCTACGGCGTGTTCGAAGCCTTCCAGAAGAAGCGGGTGGCCGGCGCCAATCCATGGGGCGAGGGTGCAACGACGCTCGAATGGCAGCTGCCTTCGCCGCCGCCCTTCCACCAGTGGGAACATCTGCCGAAGATCAAGTAAGGCAGCCTGATTACGAAACCGCCGGCCCGCCGGCGGTTTTGGCCAACGGAATGATTGGACTTATGTACGCATGGCCCTGGTCGACGACCCATTGATTGACGAAGCGGGCTTTCGAATTTCGGAAGCCACGGCGGGCGATTTCTTCGCCCTCCTGAAGCCGCGCGTCATGTCGCTGGTGGTGTTCACGGCCTTTGTCGGCATGGTGGCGGCGCCCGTGACCGTTCACCCGCTGATCGCAATGGTCGCAATCCTGGCGATCGCCATTGGCGCCGGCGCCTCGGGCGCGCTGAACATGTGGTACGACGCCGACATCGATGCCGTTATGAGCCGAACCGCCGGCCGCCCGGTTCCTTCCGGCCGCATCCTGCCCGGCGAGGCGCTGAGTTTCGGCCTTGTGCTGTCGGTGCTGTCGGTTATGACGCTGGGCGTGCTGATCAACTGGCTGTCGGCGGCGCTGCTCGCCTTCACCATCTTCTTCTACGCCGTCGTCTACACGATGTGGCTGAAGCGCTCGACGCCGCAGAACATCGTCATTGGCGGTGCCGCCGGCGCCATCCCGCCTGTGATCGGCTGGGCGGCGGTGACCGGAACGGTCAGCCTCGAAAGCCTCGTTCTCTTCCTGATCATCTTCCTGTGGACGCCGCCGCATTTCTGGGCGCTGGCGCTGTTCAAGTCCGACGACTACGCCAAGGCCGGCATTCCAATGATGCCGAATGTTGCCGGCCAGGCCTCGACCCGGCGCCAGATCTTCGCCTACGCGCTGATCCTGGCGCCAATCGGCGTGCTTCCCTGGGTGCTCGGCTTCACCACTGCGGGCTACGGCATCGCTTCGCTGGCGCTCGGCGCCGGCTTTGTCTGGTACGCCTGGAAAGTGCTTCGTATGACTGACGCAGACCGCGTCATGAAGCCGGCCAAGGCGCTGTTTGCCTATTCCTTGCTCTACCTCTTCGCCATCTTCGCTATCTACCTCGCCGACTGTGTCATCGGTCGCGCTTTGGCCATCGGCGGAGCATGACCATGGTCGACAAGAAGCTTGAACTGGTCACGCTGACCGAGCGCCAGCAGGAAGCCCGCCGCAACCGTTCGGCCGCCATCGGCCTGGCGCTGGCGGCGCTGGTTGTCGTCTTCTACGTCATCACGATCGTCAAATTCGGCCATAGCGGATCGATGTGAGGCCGATGATGACCCGTCAGACCATGACCGACCCGAAAAAGAACAACACCAACCGCGTCGTCGCCGCCGTCTGCGTCGCCTTCTTCGGCGGCATGATCGGCATGGCCTACGCCGCGGTGCCGCTTTACAAGATGTTCTGCCAGGCTACCGGTTATGGCGGCACCACGCAGCGCGCCGAGAAGCAATATGCCGGCCGCATCCTCGACCGCGACATCACCGTACGCTTCGACGCCAACACCAATGGCATTCCTTGGCAGTTCCAGCCGGTCGCCCGCTCGGTCACTATCAAGATCGGCGAGACGACGCAGGCGCATTACAGCGCCACCAACAAATTCGACCGCGCCGTCACCGGCCGCGCAACCTTCAACGTCCAGCCGGAACTGGCAGGCCCGTACTTCAACAAGGTCGAGTGTTTCTGCTTCACCGACACGACACTGAAGCCCGGCGAGACGCTCGATATGCCGGTCGTGTTCTATGTGGATCCAGACATCGTCAACGTGCCGGAACTGAAGGACTTGAAGACGATCACCCTGTCCTACACCATGTTCCCGGTCGAAAAGAACAAACCGGTTGCCTCGTCGGCACCGGCCAACAGCAGCAAAATTTCAGATACCGAAGCAAATCTCGGGGGTTGATATGGCAGACGCGCACGCAAAACCACAACACGACTACCATCTCGTCAACCCGAGCCCGTGGCCCTTCCTGGGCTCCATCGGCGCGCTGGTCACCGCCGTCGGCGGCGTCGCCCTGATGCAGTATCTCAAGAACGGCGACTTCCCGATCTTCGGCCACAACATCGCCAATCCGTGGCTGTTCTTCATCGGGCTGGTCATTGTCCTCTACACCATGTTCGCCTGGTGGTCGGACACGATCAAGGAAGCGCATGAGGGCCACCACACGCGCGTCGTGTCGCTGCATCTGCGCTACGGCATGATCATGTTCATCGCTTCGGAAGTGATGTTCTTCGTCGCCTGGTTCTGGGCCTATTTCGATGCCAGCCTGTTTCCGGGCGAGGCGCAGCAATATGCCCGCACCGCCTTCACCGGCGGCGTCTGGCCGCCGAAGGGTCTCGAAGTCCTCGATCCCTTCCATCTGCCGCTTTACAACACCATCATCCTGCTTTTGTCGGGCACCACGGTGACCTGGGCGCACCACTCGCTCATCCACGGCGACCGCAAGGGGCTGATCAACGGCCTGGTGCTGACCGTCGGCCTCGGCATGCTGTTCACCATGGTGCAGGCCTATGAGTACATACACGCGCCGTTCGGCTTCAAGGATTCCATCTATGGCGCCACCTTCTTCATGGCGACCGGCTTCCACGGCTTCCATGTGATCATCGGCACCATCTTCCTGCTGGTCTGCCTGATCCGCGCTATGAAGGGCGACTTCACACCGAAGCAGCATTTCGGCTTCGAGGCCGCTGCCTGGTACTGGCACTTCGTCGACGTGGTCTGGCTGTTCCTGTTCAGCGCGATCTATGTCTGGGGATCGACCGGCGCGCTGATCGAAGGCCACTGACGGCTTTCATCGGGGAATCAACCCCCAAACGAATAGGAGAGGCGGCCGTGGCAATGCGGCCGCCTTTCTTTTTTGGCGCCCATCCATGGCCAGCCCAACGGCTTCGGCTGGTGGGGCTGGCTGCTTCAATTGGTCGACTGGACCGATGGCTGCATTGGGGTTACGAACTCCGACACGGATGAAATCTGGACTATGGTGCCGGATGCAACGCCGATCGAAATCGAGCCGTAGAACATGACCGAAGACGCTATCCATGAGTGAAGATAGGGCGATCTGGCCACCCATCGAGCCGATCTCGGCCGGCCTGCACGGCCGGTGTCCGCGTTGCGGCGAAGGGCGGCTGTTCTCCGGCTTCCTGACCGTCGGCAAGCGCTGCATGAATTGCGGTCTCGACTATTCCTACGCCGATGCCGGCGACGGTCCGGCGGTGTTCGTCATCCTGATCATCGGCTTCATCATCGTGGGGCTGGCGCTGTGGGTGGAAGTGACGCTGAGCCCGCCGCTCTGGCTGCATTTCATCATCTGGATACCGCTGGCGGTGGCGCTGTGCCTGACGGCGCTGAGGTTGATCAAAGGCGTGCTGCTGACGCTGCAATACACCAACAAGGCGGCTGAAGGCCGGCTGGACCACGAGCAATGAGCGATGCGTTGGCGAAAGCCACCGGCCGTTCGCGGCCGAAGACGGCGTTGCTTCTCGGCCTCGGCCTGGTGCTGTTCGTCATCCTGCTTGGGCTTGGCACCTGGCAGGTGCAGCGCCTGTACTGGAAGGAAGGCCTGCTGGCGACCATCGACCAGCGCACCCACTCAGCACCACGGCCGCTGGCGGACGTCGAGAAGGAATTCGCCGCCACCGGTGATGTCGACTACACGCCGGTCACCGTCAGCGGCACCTTCCTGCATTCCGGTGAGCGGCATTTCTACGCGACTTGGGACGGTGACGCCGGCTTCAATGTCTACACACCGCTGGCGCTCGACGATGGCCGTTTCGTGCTGATCAACCGCGGCTTCGTTCCCTATGACCTCGAGGATGCCGCCAAGCGCCCGCGAGGGCAGGTGACGGGCAAGGTGACGGTCACGGGGCTGGCGCGCAACCCGCTGCTGGCCAAGCCGTCGACGATGCTGCCCGACAATGACGTGGCCAAGAACATCTTCTACTGGAAGGACCGCGATGCGATGGCGGCGAGCGCCGGCCTGCCGGCTGGCGCCGTGCTGGTGCCGATCTTCATCGACGCCGACAAGTCGCCGAACCCCGGTGGGCTGCCGGTCGGCGGCGTCACCATCATCGATCTGCCGAACTCTCATTTGCAATATGCCTTCACCTGGTATGGCCTGGCCGCCGCCCTTGCCGCGGTTCTGATCATCAGGCTGCGCCGCCCAGTGAAGCCTGAATGATGTCAGCTGCCCTTGACAGGGCGGGGGTGCACACCTCATTTCGCCTCTGAACAACCGGCCCAATGTAATGCTTCACACTAAGACCAAGCCTCCTCTGACGATCCGGCTCTGCCAGCCGCGCGGCTTTTGCGCCGGCGTCGACCGCGCCATCCAGATCGTCGTGCTGGCGTTGAAGAAATACGGAAAGCCGGTCTATGTCCGCCACGAGATCGTGCACAACCGCTATGTCGTCGAAGGCCTGCAAAGCCTTGGCGCGGTGTTCATCGAGGAACTCTCGGAGATCCCGGCCGAGCATCGCAAGTCGCCGGTGGTGTTTTCGGCCCACGGCGTGCCGAAATCGGTGCCGGCCGACGCCCAGGCGCGCGAACTCTTCTATCTCGACGCCACCTGTCCGCTGGTCTCGAAGGTGCACAAGCAGGCGATGCGCCACCAGCGGCTCGGCCGCCATGTGCTCTTGATCGGCCATGCCGGGCACCCCGAAGTGATCGGCACCATGGGCCAGTTGCCGGAAGGCGCCGTCACGCTGATCGAGACCGAGGCAGACGCCGCGACCTTTGCCCCAGCCGACCCCGAAGCGCTCGGCTTTGTCAGCCAGACGACGCTGTCGGTCGAGGACACCGCCGGCATTCTGCGCGTGCTGCAGGAGCGCTTCCCGCAATTGTATGCGCCGGCCGCCGAATCGATCTGCTACGCCACCACCAACCGCCAGGAAGCGGTCAAGGAAACCGCCGCCGGCGCCGATCTCTATCTGATCGTTGGTGCGCCCAATTCCTCCAATTCGCGCCGTCTTGTCGAAGTGGCGGAGCGCGCAGGCGCCACCATGTCGCTTCTCGTACAGCGCGCCTCCGAAATTCCGTGGAATGACATCACAGACATTTCGACGCTCGGCCTGTCGGCCGGCGCGTCGGCGCCGGAGATCATCGTCGACGAGATCATCGATGCTTTCCGACAGCGCTTCGAGGTGACCATCGATCTCGCGATCACGGCGACCGAAACGGAGGATTTTCCAGTCATGCGGGTTCTGCGCGATGTCGAACTGACGCGGGCCGACATGGCCTTCGTCAACGGAGCCGCGTGAACAGAACATGGCGGTCTACACCGATGTCAACGAGGGCGAACTCGGCGCGTTCCTGGAGGCTTATCCGGTCGGCGAACTCTTGTCCTACAAGGGCATTGCCGAAGGCACCGAGAATTCGAACTTTTTGCTGCACACCTCCAGCGGCGCCTACATCCTCACGCTCTACGAAAAGCGCGTCGACAAGGCCGACCTGCCGTTCTTCCTCGGCCTGATGGGCCATCTCGCCCGCAAAGGCATTTCCTGTCCGCTGCCGGTGACCGCGCATGACGGCACTGTCATCGGCACGCTGGCCGGCCGTCCCGCGGTCATCATCACTTTCCTCGAAGGCCTGTCGCTGCGGCGGCCGACAGCGGCGCATTGTGCAGAGGTCGGCAAGGCGCTGGCCGCCCTGCATCTCGCCGGCCGGGACTTTGCGATGACCCGCGACAACGCGCTCGCGATCGATGGCTGGCGCAAGCTCTGGAACGCCTCGCGCGACCGCGCCGATGAGATCGAGCCGGGACTGGCTGCCGAGGTCGACGCCGATTTCGCCGATTTCGAACGTCATTGGCCGCAGGGCCTGCCTGCCGGCATCATCCATGCCGATCTGTTCCCCGACAATGTCTTCTTCCTCGGCGAGAAACTGTCTGGACTCATCGACTTCTATTTCGCCTGCAACGACCTCTACGCCTATGACGTCGCCACCTGCCTCAACGCCTGGTGTTTCGAGAAGGATTTCTCCTTCAATCTGACCAAGGGCACGGCGCTGCTGGCCGGCTATCAGAGCGTGCGGCCCTTGGGCACTGCCGAGAAGGCGGCGCTGCCGATGCTGGCGCGAGGCTCGGCTCTGCGCTTCATGCTGACCCGGCTCTATGACTGGCTGACCGTTCCCGATGGCGGGCTGGTCATGAAGCGCGATCCGACCGAATATATCCGCCGCATGCGCTTCCATCGCGCGATCAGGTCTCCTTCGGAATACGGACTGACATGACCAAGCAGGTTGAAATCTTCACCGACGGCGCCTGCTCGGGCAATCCAGGTCCCGGCGGCTGGGGCGCCATCCTGCGCTTCAACGGCAAGACCAAGGAATTGTCGGGCGGCGAGGCCGAGACGACCAACAATCGCATGGAGCTGCTCGCCGCCATCTCTGCGCTGAACGCGCTTAAGGAGCCATGCGCCGTCGAGCTTCACACCGACAGCAAATACGTCATGGACGGCATTTCCAAATGGATCCATGGCTGGAAGAAAAATGGCTGGAAGACCGCCGACAAGAAGCCGGTCAAGAACGGTGAGCTGTGGCAAGCGCTGGACGAGGCCAACAGGCGCCACAAGGTGACCTGGAACTGGGTCAAGGGCCATGCCGGCCACACCGAGAACGAACGCGCCGACGAACTCGCAAGGGAAGGCATGGCGCCGTTCAAGAAGGGCTCGGCCGCATCTGCAACGCCGAAGCCCGCGGCGGCGCTGAAGCCGGCCGCGCCGGCGACGCAGCCGGCGGCCCCAAGAGCACGGCGCTCGACCCAGAGCTATTGAGTTCAGGCTTCCCGGCAGGAAGATCTCACCCGTGCCGATTGCGTACTACATCACCCATCCCCAGGTTCAGATCGATGCCAACGTTCCGGTGCCGGAATGGGGGCTGTCCGAGATCGGACGGGCGCGGGCATCAGCCATGCTCGACCAACCATGGGTCGGCCCAATCCGGCGCGTCGTCTCGTCGACCGAGCGCAAGGCGATCGAAACCGCTGAGATACTGGCCAGGCATCTCGGCCTCACGGTCGAGCTGCGCGAACGCATGCATGAGAACGACCGGTCGGCAACTGGCTTCCTGCCGCCGCCGGAGTTCGAAGCGGTCGCCGACCAGTTCTTCGCCAGTCCGCACAAAAGCATTCGCGGCTGGGAACGGGCCATCGATGCCCAGCAGCGCATTGTCAGCGAGGTCGAAACGGTGCTCGGCACCGCCGGCAGTGGCGATATTGCCTTCGTCGGCCATGGCGGCGTCGGAACCCTGCTGCTGCTTTCGCTCAGTGGTCGCGAAATCAGCCGCGAGGCGGACCAGCCGGCCGGCGGCGGCAACTACTTCGCCTACGATGTCGGCATACGTCGCGTCGTCCACGGATGGTGGCCGATAGACAAGCCGCGCCACGGTAATTGATGGCCGGAAGCCAGCAATTCTAGGCATTGGCTTAAAGTCGATTTCATCCCTGGGTGATAGAACGGCGCAATCGATCCTGGCGATGAGGCGCGGCGATGTTCGGGCACAGGACTTTCGGCAAGCAGCAGCACAGCTTTGCCGATCTCAAGAAAATGATGCGTCCGACGCCGGATGCCGACGGCGTGACGCGCGTTTTCTCAAAAGAGCTCTGGGACGATCCGAAGATCGGTTCCTTCCTGCGTGAGGCCGGCTTCGCACCGGACGACCAGCGCAATATCATGCGCACGGCGGATGATTACATCGCCCTTTTCGCCGCGGCGAGATCCCGGCTTCAGCAGCGCACCGAGGCCTTCAACGCCGAGATGGCGGCACGCAACGGCTATTGCCGTGCCGCGCCCTTTTTGGTCATCGACCAGTCGATCTGGGACGGCGAACATGGCGCCTTCCTCTATGCCCAGATGGATCTCGTCGGTTTCGACGACTGGAATGTCGTGATGCTGGCGGCGGATGCGCGGACCACGCAATCATGCGGCCTGCCGGCACATCCGGGTTCGGTACCGGCGCTAACCCAGGCAATGACCGGGCATGTGGGGCGATGGAAGGCGCGCTATGAATCCGCACTGGAGGAATTCGGCGTCACCGCCACCGGCGGTCGCGGCATCACGCGGGAGCAGTTCGAGGCGGAGAAAGACGCGCTGCGTCAGGAGATCATCGACACCGTAGCCGCGATGAAGCCGCGCGCGATCAGCGAATAGCACCTGTCCTCAGCGGATCACCAGGGCAGTCCCATAGAGGCCGAGTGCGAACACCGTGTGCGAGACCACGTTGAACGCGCGGATCTGCATCGGGTTGGGGCGCTTTGAAGCCGCCCAGCCGGCGCCCATTCCGGGCGCCAGCAGGAACCAGCCGGCGCCGATGGTGACCATGCCGAGGATGAAGGCCGGCAGGAAGGTCGGTGCGTCCAGCCACGCCTTGCCCACCAGCGCCACCAGGATGACGCCGTAGACGATGCCGGTGAAGTAATGGAAGACCCAGCCCAGCGCATGCTCGTGCGCATAGGGCGCGGCCTTGGCGATATCATCGTGGAAGACCTTGCCATCCTTGAGGTGCCAGACCCAGCGGCCGGGCGGCCCCCAGTTCGGCCGCGGCTGGCCGAACGCCAGATGCAGGAACATCGCCCAGAGGTCCATCAGCACCGTGGCGCCGATGCCGATCGCAACACTGCGCCAGATGATGTCAAACATTGTCGATATCCCCCAAAAGCAGGCAATCCGGCAGCGCGCTGTGGTCAGGTCATGGCCTCCATGATCCGACGCGGCCACCGCCATTTAGAGCTGGCTCAGAATGTGAGCGGCACCGGATGTGTCTACACCGGGCTTGGTCTCGACATTGAGCGCGGTGACCTTGCCGTTGTCGACGATCATCGAAAAGCGTCTCGCGCGTAGCCCCATATCGTTGCTTACGAAATCGAGGCCGACCGACTTGGCGAAGTCGCCAGTCCCGTCCGCCAGATAGAGGATCTTGCCTTGACCGCCGGTGAAATTCGCCCAGGCTCCCATGACGTGGACGTCGTTGACCGAGACGACGGCGATGGTGTCGACGCCGCGCGCCAGGATGGCGTCGTGGTTCTCGAGATAGCCCGGCAGATGGTTGTTGCTGCAGGTCGGGGTGAAGGCGCCGGGAACGCCGAACAGCACCACCTTCTTGCCCGCAAAAATCTCGGCCGAGGTGATCACCTTGGCGCCGTCGGCGGTCATTTCCTTGAAGGTCGCATCGGGTAGTTTGTCGCCAACGGCAATCGTCATGATGGTCCTCGTGTGAAAGCAGGGAAGGTTTCTTGCGATAGCGAAATCAGGCATCTCCCGCAACCGCCGACAAGGTCTGGATCAAGGGAAAGCCTGGATCGGGTCCGTATCAGGGGAAAGGCAAAACGCCCTCGACCGCGCCTTCCGCACTTGTCAGCGTGTAATACAACCCGCCATCGGTCGGTGTCGTCGACGGCCGGTCGAGGATCGGTATGGTGAACACCAGACGGCCGTCCTTTTCGCTGCGCGCAGGCGCCCCGAACATGTAATCGCGTTCGCCGGCGACGAAGAAATCCGCCGCCTCCGGATCGCCGGGAAAGGTCGCCTCGACGATCAGCGTCTCGTGGTTGCCGGGCAGGACCTTGATGCCGAAATCGGCCTTGGCTGGGGCGGGCAAGGTGGCAAGGGCCGCCTTCACCAGGGCCGCATCCTCGGCATTGTCGGGATCGGCGGCGGGATCGACGCTCAGCCGCGTCTGCACCGGAATGCAGATCGTCTCGCAGATGCCGAGAAAGATGTCGGCATCGATGACGGCCGCATCCCCAGGCGAGGACAGGGTGAACGTCACCGGCAGCGAAACCGAATGGTTGTAGCCGGCCCACTTGCCATAGCCGTCGTCATGACGCTGCGGCGGCGGGAAGGAAAACGCCGCAGCGGTGATGTTGGTGCTGGCCGACACGTCGATCTGCGGTGGCACGCCGGCGTCGCCCGGATCGCGCCAGTAAGTTTTCCAGCCGGGCTTGAGCGCAATGTCGAGCACGCCATGGATGCGCCCGGCGTCGTCGGCCTTGCCTGATGTCACCAGCCGTACCTTGCCGCCTTCGCTGTTGTACCAGTCCGAAGAGGAAGCCGCGGCGGGAAGAGCTGCTCCGCATCCGATGGCGGCGCCGAGCAGCAGGATTTTCAAGCTTTGCATGGCGGTGATTTGATCGTCAGTTCATGGCCGCGCAATGTTTTCATGGCGCTCTGCGTATCATATTTGCGTGACTTTCGGGCGAGGAACAGTCGAGTTCAAGCGATCAGCCGGATTAAGTTGGCAATCGGGAATCCGTTGCTCCAGCTATTGGGCTTTGGGCGAATCGCGCACGGCGCATCTTTTCGGCGTCCCGGAAACGCGTTACGCTCCCTCCATGGACTTGTTGCGCCACAAGAAGACGGCCGGCGGACGCGGCTTTCTTGATGACCAGTTCCTGATTGCCATGCCCGGCATGAAGGACGACCGCTTCACGCGCTCGGTCATCTACATCTGCGCGCACAGCGACGAAGGCGCGATGGGCCTGATCATCAACCAGACGCAGCAGATGCTGTTTCCCGATCTTCTGGTGCAGCTCGGCATCATGAACGAGCAGGAGGCGATCAGGCTGCCGGCGCAGGCCCGCGACTTCGTCGTGCGCAATGGCGGCCCGGTCGATCGCAGCCGCGGTTTCGTCCTGCACTCCGGCGACTACCGGGTGGAATCCTCGCTCACCGTCTCCGATGATATCTGCCTCACCGCGACCGTCGACATCTTGCGCGCCATCTCGTCCGGTCGCGGCCCGCGGCGCGCGCTGATGGCGCTCGGCTATTCCGGCTGGGGCGCCGGCCAGCTGGAAACAGAGATTGCCGAGAATGGCTGGCTGACCTGCCCGGCGACGCCAGAACTTCTGTTCGACACCGACATCGAACGCAAATACGACCGTATCCTGGCCACTATCGGCATCGACCTCGCGCATTTGAGCCTGGCGGCGGGGCACGCCTGACCTATCAGCTGACCCAGAGGCCAAACGGCCTCTAAGCCTGGGTCATCGGGTATTGCTCTTTCAGCGCTTTCAGCACCTGGTCACCCGGCATCGGGGCGCCGAACATGAAGCTCTGCACGTATTCGCAGCCCATCTGGCGCAGTTCCAGCGCATCGCTTTCGTCGGAAATACCCTCGGCCACCACCGACAGGCCGAGCTCATGCGCCATGTTGACCATGGATTTGAGCAGCACCGCACGCTTCGGCGTCGCGTCGTCGACGAAGCTCTTGTCGATCTTGATGGTGTCGAAGGGGAAGCGCGTCAGATAGGCGAGCGACGAGTAGCCGGTGCCGAAATCGTCGAGCGACAGGCCGATGCCGAGCTGCTTCAGCTTGGTCAGCACATGCGAGGTCTGCTCGGGATTGTCCATCACCAGCGATTCGGTGAGTTCGAGCCTGAAGCAGCGCGGCTTCAGATTGGCCCGCGCGATGACCGAGCGGACATCGCTGACCAGGTCGCGGCGGATCAGCTGGCGGCTGGACAGGTTGACCGACACCGATAGCGGCGTGTCGCCGATCTGCTTTTGCCAGCCGGCGAGGTCCTCGGCCGCCTGCTGCATGGCAAACAGGCCGAGCTGTACGATCAGACCGCAGCTTTCGGCGACCGGAATGAAATCGCCCGGCGGGATCATGCCGCGGCGCGGATGGTCCCAGCGCAGCAGCGCCTCGAAGCCGGCAATGCTGCCATCCTCCAGCCGCACGATCGGCTGGTAGGCAAGGGTGAACTCGCGCCGCTCGATGGCGCGGCGCAGATCGGATTCGAATTGCAGACGGTCGGTGCCGACGGTGCGGAACGCCGGCCGGAAAGGCTCGATCCTGTCGCCGCCGAAGCGCTTGGCCTGGTGCATGGCAAGCTCGGCATCCTTGACCATGTCCTCGGCCGAAGTCTGCGCCGAAGTCCAGGTGATCAGGCCGATCGAGGCAGTCAGCACGATCTCGCGCTTGGCGAAGGTGATCGGGTTGTTGATGGCGTGCTTGATGGCGTCCGCCACCGCAGCGATGCGGGCAGGGTCCTGTTCGGACAGCAGCATCAGCGCAAACTGGTCGCCGGCAAAGCGCGACAGCGAATCCTTCGGCTTCAGCAGCCGGTGCAGGCGGCGCGCAATCGTGAGCAGGATGGTGTCGCCGGCCGAGATGCCGAGCCCGTCATTGACCTGCTTGAACCGGTCGATGTCGATGACGAAGACGGTCGGGCGCACCTTTTCTTCGGTGCGCGCGATCGAGATGATGGCTTCCAGCCGGTTCATCAGAAGTTCGCGGTTGGGCAGCCCGGTCAGATTATCGTGAACTGCGTCGTGCAGCAGCCTTTCCTCGGACTTTTTCTGCTCGGTGACGTCAACCATGGTGCCGACGCAGCGAATCACTTCGCCGTCCGAGCCGATCACCGGCCGCGCCCTCAGCAAGAACCAGTGGTAGTGCCCGTCGGCGCCGCGCAGGCGGAAATTCTGCGACACCCGGCCGCGCCGGTGTTCGAGCACCACGTCGAGCGTGGTGCGGAAGGTATCGCGGTCGTCGGCATGCAGCACCGGCAGCCAGTTGCGGGCAGCACCCCCCAGGCTGTTGGGCGCGAGACCAAGCTGAATGCTGACATCGGGCTTGGTGACGACGCGGTCGCGCAGAACGTCCCAGTCCCACACCGTGTCGCCGGAGCCGGCCACCGCCAGCGCCTGGCGCTCGAGATCGGAGAACAGGCCTTGATGCAGAGCGCCGCCGGCAAAGGCATGCTGCATGACGGTGAAGCCGATCAGAAGGATGATCAGGATCAGCCCGCCGCCCAGAGCCGGCTGGGCGATGTCGTTGTCGAGCATGCCGGTGATCGCCATCCACGATCCGCATAGCCAGAGCAGCACCATCACCCAACTGGGCACCAGCATGATAGCTCGATCATAGCCACGGATACCGAGCAGGATGATCAGGCCGAGCCCGGTTAGCGCGGTGGCGGCGAAGGACAGCCGGGCGATGCCGGCAGCGACGGCCGGATCGACGATGGCGACACCCGCGATCAGCACCAGGCCGAGGATCCAGACCACCGCGCCATAGCTGAAATGGCCGTGCCATCGGTTGAGGTTGAGATAGGCGAACAGGAACACCACGAAGGTCGCCGCAAGCGCCACCTCCGTTCCCGCTCGCCACATCTGCTCATTGCCGGGCGATATCTCTATGATCTTGTTCAGAAAGCCGAAATCGACGCAGATATAGGCAAGCACTGCCCAGGCGAGGGCCGCGGTCGCTGGGAACATCGAGGTTCCCTTGACCACGAACAGAATGGTCAGGAACAGCGCCAGCAGGCCGGCAATGCCGATGACGATGCCGCGAAACAGAGTGTAGGAATTGACCGAGTCCTTGTAGGCCTCCGGCTCCCAGAGATAGACCTGGGGCAGCTTGGGCGAGGCGAGTTCGGCGATGAAGGTGATCACCGTTCCCGGGTTCAGCGTCACCCGGAACACATCGGCGTCGGGGCTCGACTGGCGGTCGAGCGCAAAGCCTTCGCTGGGCGTGATCGCGGCGATGCGGGTAGCGCCGAGATCGGGCCAGAAGATGCCAGAATTCACCAGCCGGAAATGCGGCGCCACGATCAGGCGGTCGAGCTGCTGGTCGGTGGTGTTGGCGAGCGCAAACACCGCCCAGTCACCGCTCGAGCGCGCGTTATTGGCCTCGACCTCGATGCGCCGCACGATGCCGTCGGGGCCGGGCGCGGTCGACACCTGGAAGTTTTCGCCCTGGTTGGGGTAGATCGTGACGGCGCGCGACAGGTCGAGCGCGACGTCGTCGCGGGCAATCTTGATCGGTTCGACGGCGAAGGCCGGGAGCGCCGCGCATAGCGTGACGACAGCCGCCAGAACGAAGGCCAACAGCGACCCGTTTCGCAGGAAATTCGTCAAAAATCAGTCCTTCGTTCCAGCGCCGCCCGGCGGATCGTCCGCGATCCGGGCGTAGAGGTAGTGGTCCTGCCAGATGCCATTGATCCTGAGGTAGGATCGCAAAAGTCCTTCGCGCCGGAATCCGGCTTTTTCAAGCACTCGGATCGACCGGGCGTTGTCGGGAATACAGGCAGCTTCGATCCGGTGCAACCTCAGCGTATCGAAGGCGAAGCGGCAGACCACCTTGACCGCGTCGGTCATCAGGCCGCGGCCGCCAAACCTCTCGCCGATCCAGTAGCCGACATGGCCGCTTTGCGAGACGCCGTGGCGGATGTTGCCCAGCGTAATGCCGCCGGCAAGCTTGCCGCTCGCCTTCTCGAAGATGAAGAAGGCGATGGCGGTTCCCTGTGCATAGTCTTCGCGGTAGCGGCCGATGCGCAGCCGCCAGGCGGTGCGGTCGAGTTCGTCGGGCGTCCAGCGCGGCTCCCATGGTTCGAGGAAGCCGCGGCTTTCGCCGCGCAGCGCCGACCATTCGCGATAGTCGTTGGTGTAGGGCACGCGCAGCGTGACCCGGTCGCCCTTCAGTGCCGGCAGGTCACGGCGAAAGAAAGGGAGCGCGAACACGGGGCGCGCCTTGAGGGGACTTAGACGGCGAGCTTGCGGGCCGTGGTGTGCGTGCCCGCAAGCGAATCGAGGATCGCCTCATAGGGCGCGAGCGTACCCACGGGGCCGACGGCGGTCAGCGTCGGCTTGGTCGAAAACAGCCGTGACGACAGGTCGGTCAGCCGCTCGATAGTCAGCGCCGACAGCCGTTCCATCAACTCCTCCTTGGCGATCGGCCGGCCGAACAGAAGCAGCTGCCTGGCGATCTGCGAGGCGCGGCTGGCCGGGCTTTCCGCCGACATGATCAGTCCGGCGCGGTATTGCGCGCGCGCCCGGTCGAGTTCTTCCTGTAGGATGTTTTCGCCGGCCTTCTGCAATTCGTCGATGATGACCGGCACCAGTTCGGCTATGTCGCTCTGCCCGGTCGCGGCATGGACGCCGAAAATGCCGGTGTCGGAAAAGCCCCAATGGAAGGCATAGACGGAGTAGCACAGGCCGCGCTTTTCGCGCACCTCCTGGAACAGGCGCGAAGACATGCCGCCGCCGAGGATCATCGACAGCACCTGCGAGGCGTAGAAATCGCGCACATGATAGGCGCGGCCTTCGAAGCCGAGCACGATCTGCGCATCCATCAGGTCGCGATCCTCACGGAAATCGCCGCCGACATACTGCGCATATTGCGGCATCGTGCTGTCGGCCTTGCTGCGGAAGCCGCCGAGCTGCTTTTCCACCTCGCGCACGAAATTGTCGTGCTTGATGTCGCCCGCGGCCACGATCACCATGCGCTCGGCGCCATATTGGCGTTCGATGAAATCGTGCAGCTGTTTGGAGGTGAAGGATTTGACGGTTTCCGGCGTGCCGAGGATCGAGCGGCCGATCGTCTGGTGGCGGAACGCCGTCTCGGTGAAACGGTCGAAGACGATGTCGTCGGGCGTGTCGTGCGCGGCACCGATCTCCTGCAGGATCACATGCTGCTCGCGCTCCAGCTCCTGCGGGTCGAATTCGGACTCCTGCAGGATGTCGGCAAGGATATCGACGGCCAGCGGCACGTCGTCGGACAGCACCCTGGCATAGTAGGATGTCGTCTCGACGCTGGTGGCGGCGTTGATCTCGCCGCCGACATCCTCGATTTCCGAGGCGATTTCGAAGGCGGTACGCCTTTTCGTGCCCTTGAAGGCCATGTGCTCGAGCAAATGGGCCATTCCGTGCTCTTCGTCACGCTCATTGCGAGCGCCCGACTTGACCCAAGCACCAAGGGCAACGGATTCGAGGCTTGGAAGGGTTTCGGTGGCGACTGTCAGGCCGTTCGACAGACGGCTTACCTCAACACCCATATGGCAATTACTCCCTAACGCGCTGCCCTTGAGTGGCGGCTCACGTAATCTTCCACCATTTTCAGGTCGGATGGAAGTACCGTGTATTTTTCGTCGGCTGACATCAAGGACCCCAGCCATGCAGGCAGGGCCGGCGACACGCCGCAGGCGGCTTCGACAGCCGCCGGGAACTTGGCCGGGTGGGCCGTGCCCAGCACCACCATCGGCACTGCGCCGTCAGCCTTGCCGGCGGCGACATGCACGGCCGCGGCTGTATGCGGGTCGAGCAGGTAATTGCTTGATACCAGCGTCGAGCGGATGGTGGCCGCGACCTCATCCATATCGGCCCGGCCGGCGTCGAATTCGGCGCGCATCCTGGCCATTTCAGCCGTTTCGATGGTGAAGGCGCCGGACTGTTTCAGCCCGGCCATATAGCGCCGCACCGTCTCGGCATTGCGGTCGGAGGCCTCGAACAACAGCCGCTCGAAATTCGACGACACCTGGATGTCCATCGAAGGCGACGTCGTCGCAAACACACCTTTGGTGCGGTATTCGCCGGTCGCGAAAGTGCGCGCCAATATGTCGTTGTCGTTGGTGGCGACGATAAGTCGCTCTATCGGCAGGCCCATCTTCTTTGCGGCATAACCGGCGAAAATGTCGCCGAAATTGCCTGTCGGCACGGTGAAGGAAATGGGCCGGTCGGGTGCGCCCAGCGAAAGCGCCGAGGAGAAATAGTAGACGATCTGGGCCATGATGCGGGCCCAGTTGATCGAATTGACGCCCGACAGCGACACTCCATCGCGGAAGGCATGGTCGTTGAACATATCCTTCAGCAACCCCTGGCAATCGTCGAAATTGCCTTCGATGGCCAGCGCCTGGACGTTGGCGGCGGTCGATGTCGTCATCTGCCGCTGCTGCACCGGCGAGACGCGGCCATGCGGGAACAGCACGAAGATATCGGTGCGGTCGCGGCCGGCAAAGGCGTCGATGGCCGCACCGCCGGTGTCGCCCGAGGTGGCGCCGACGATCGTGGCGCGCTGGCCGCGCTCGGCCAGCACATGGTCCATCAGCCGGGCAAGCAGCTGCATGGCGACGTCCTTGAAAGCCAGCGTCGGACCGTGGAAGAGTTCGAGGATGAAGGTGTTAGGGCCGGTCTGCACCAGCGGGCAGACGGTCTGGTGGCGGAAGGTGGCATAGGCTTCGCGCACCAGGCGTTCGAAAACGGGTGCGGCGATCTCGCCGCCGAGAAACGGCGTCAGCACGCGGATGGCGAGGTCGGCATAGGGCAGGCCGCGCATGGCGCGGATCTCGGCTGCCGAAAACTGCGGCCACTCGCGCGGCACATAGAGCCCGCCGTCACGTGCCAGTCCGGCCAGAACCGCGTCGGAAAATCCAAGCGCGGGCGCTTCCCCGCGAGTACTCACATATTGCATGTCACAGACCCGTTGCCGCTTGGCGTTTCCCACAGAGTGGTTAATTTCTGCGCTGGCTCAGTCGCATTTTTGCCGCGCCATTGCTATAGGTCACCAGCTTTGCGAGAGGGAAGTGCAGTTTCATGGCGTTCTATTCGTTCAACCGTCGCTTTGTCGCGGGTCTGGCGCTCACCGGCTTTATGCTTGCCGCCGCCGGCTGCCAATCGAGCGACAATGGCATCCTCAACCTCGGATTGGGCAAGAAGACCGACCCGAATGCGCCAATACCGCCGCAGGACCCCAAGGTGCTCGCCAGCCAGTTGCAGGCCTACTGCCCGAAAGTGATGGTGCGCGACGGCACCGCCTATTTCAACACCTACGCCAAGGGTGCGCCGCAGTCGAAAAAGAAAAAGGCTGACACCCCGCAGGATGCCGAGGCCGCTGCCGCCGCGCAGACAGCGCCGGATGGCACCATCGTCGACCCGAACAAGGATCCGACCAAGATCATCTACCAGGCCTCGATTAGCGATGTGAGCCGCGATTGCAGCCGTGCCAACGGACAGTTGACGATGAAGGTTGGCGTTGCCGGCAAGATCGTGCCGGGACCGATGTTCACCCCCGGCACAATCACCATGCCGATCCGCATCGCCGTCATGCATGGCACCGACGTGCTTTATTCGCAGATCCACCCCTATCAGATCCAGGTCAGCGATCCCTCGACCGCCGCCCAGTTCGTTTTCACCGATTCCAATGTCGTCGTGCCTGAGCCTTCCGCCAAGGACTACCAGGTCTACGCCGGCTATGACGAGATCGCGCCAGCGGCGGACAAGAAGTCCGGCAAGAAGAAGCGAGCTCCCGCCACGAACTAGGCAGTGCCTGGGCGGCGTCGCTGTTGCGACGGTGGCTGTCAACTCTTTGAAAGATCGACACGATCTGGTCGTGCCCCTGCAGGAATAAGCCTGCAGGCAGGTGGCGTTTGCGCCTTGGATTCCTCTTGGCACTTGACTCATTCATATCTCGGCGGTTATACGTCGATCAATAGCTCGCAGGTTATTGATCCCGATGCCGGACGCCCACGACACTCTGTTCAGAACGCTTGCCGATCCGACCCGGCGGGCCATCTTTGAGCGCCTGTGCCGCCAGGGTGAGCAGACGGTGGGGGCGCTGACGGCGCAGTCCGGGGTCTCGCAGCCGGCGGTGTCGAAGCATCTCGGCGTCCTGAAGCAGGCCGGCCTGGTGCTCGACCGCCACGCCGGACGGCAGACCCATTACAGCGCGCAGCCCGGCGCGCTCGCTCCCCTCAACGACTGGACCAGCGAGATGGCCGGGTTTTGGGAGAGCCGCTTCGATGATCTCGAGCACCTGCTGAAAAGGATGGACCAGTGAGCAAGCCGGAACTGCGCACCGTAGTCGTAGAGCGGGACATATCCTGGCCGGCGGAGAAGATCTGGCGCGCGTTGACGCAGCCGCATCTGATGGAGGAATGGCTCATGAAGAACGATTTCAAGCCCGTCATCGGCCACAGCTTCAATCTTCGCGGCGACTGGGGCGGCGTGCTGGACTGCGAGGTGCTGGCCATCGAGCAAAACAGGACGTTGTCCTACAGCTGGGATTTTGCGCATGAGGATGCGGCCTACAATCTGAAGAGCGTGGTGACGTTCACGCTCACGCCCACCAGCACGGGAACTCATCTGCGCGTCGAGCAGTCGGGCTTCCGTCCCGATCAGAAGCAGGCCTATGGCGGCGCCCGGGCCGGGTGGCAGCAATTCCTCACCAAGCTGGAGCAGGTTCTGGCGAAGCCAGATTGAAGCCTGCCGGCACAATTCAACGCCATGCCCCGATCGCCGGGTCACCGAGCACAAAGGAGAAAATCGATGAAGATCAAGCTGGCCAGCGTCTATGTGGACAACCAGGACAACGCACTGCGCTTCTATACCGACGTGCTGGGCTTTTCCGTGAAGGCCGACTTCAGCAATGGGCCTTTTCGTTGGCTGACGGTAACCTCACCCGATGAGCCCGAGGGAACCGAACTGCAACTCGCGCTCAACGACAATCCGGCCGCCAAAACCTACCAGCAGGCCATCTTCAAACAGGGGCAGCCCGCGATCATGCTGTTCACCGACGACATCAAGGGCGACTACGAGCGCATCAAGGGGCGCGGCGGCGCGTTTGCCATGGCGCCGACCGAAGTGACCGGCTCGACCATTGCCCAGCTCAACGACAACTGCGGCAATCTCATCCAGATCACCCAGCTGGCGCGCTGGTAAGCGCTCGTTTTCAGGTGGAGGTGGCAATGAACTGGAGCAAGTGGATAAGGCAAACCCACCGTTGGCTGTCGATCATCTTTACGGCGACCGTGGCAGCCAATTTCATCACAATGGCATTCGGGCAGCCTCCGGCATGGGTGGTTTATTCGCCGTTGCCGCCGCTCTTCCTGCTGCTGTTCAGCGGGCTCTATATGTTCGTGCTGCCCTATGTCGCCCGACCGCGTGGCGAGCAGCGCGCGCAGGGGTAGGGACGGTGGCCAGGGTGACCAGACAATCGAAGGCGGCAAAGCCGGCTCCAGCCAAGCCAGCGCCAGCCAAGCCGGCGCTGCTTTCAGGCGGCAACCCGCAGATCCCGAAGGCCTCTGGGGATGCGCCCGTGCAGGCCTATATCGCGGCCATGCCGGGCTGGAAAAGCGACGTTGGGCGCCGCCTCGACGCGCTCATCGAGCGTGCCTTCCCCGGCGTCTACAAGGCCGTCAAATGGAACTCGCCGCTCTACGGCATCGAGGGCGGCGGCTGGTTCCTCAGCCTGCATTGCTTCACCAACTACGTCAAAGTCGCCTTCTTCCGCGGCATGTCGCTGGATCCCATTCCTCCCGGCGGGTCGAAACAGAAGGAAGTGCGCTATCTCGACATTCATGAAGGCGAAGAGATCGACGAAGCCAGGTTTGTCAGCTGGGTGAAGCAGGCCAGTAAATTGCCCGGCGAGAAGATGTGAGCGGAGGACACCATGAAGACCAGCGGTGCCAACAAATCGGAGGCAGGACCTTCACCCTCCGAGCGGATAGACGCCAGAATCCGCGAACTGGACGATTGGCGGGGCAAAACGCTCGCCAGCCTGCGCAAGACTATCCTCGACGCGGATCCTGAAATCATCGAGGAGTGGAAGTGGATGGGAAGCCCGGTATGGTCGTGCGACGGCATGATCGCCGTCGGCAACGCCCATAAGGAGAAGGTGAAGCTGACCTTTTCCCACGGCGCCAGCCTGCCGGATCCAGACGGGCTGTTCAACAACGGGCTGAACGGCAAGGTGTGGCGCGCCATCGATGTGTCCGAGGGCGAGGAGATCGATGCGCATGCCCTGAAAGCGCTCGTCCGCGCCGCGATTGCCTATAACAGAGCAAGGAAAAAACCGGCGCGAGCCAGGTCGGCCAAAGCCAAGGACTGAGTTGACTCAGGCGTCCGACCACTCCGACAGAGCGGCAATCACGCTTTTCAGTTCGGCCCAGCGACGGATGACCGTTTCGGCGCCGGCCTCCGTCAGCGCATCGGCATGGCCGGGATAGCTGTGCGCGGCTCCGGTGAAGCCGATCACGCGCATGCCGGCAGCCCTGGCGCCGGCGACGCCATGCACGGAATCTTCGATGACGAAGGTGTTTGCCGGATCGGCATTGAGTTTCTCCGCCGCGACCAGGAACACGTCAGGGGCGGGCTTGGTCTTCTTGCTCGGTATCTCCAGCGCTGAAAAGATCCGGCCGGCGAAGAACGGCAGCAGGCCCACTTTCTCCAGCATGAACTCGATCCGCTCGGAGCGCGAGTTGGAGCAGACGCAGCGCGGCGCCGTCACCGAGGCCACCGCTTCGCGCACGCCGTCGATGGCGCGCACGTCGCTGCGCAATTTGCGGTCGACCAGCTCTTCGGCGCGGTCGATCATCGAGGCCTGGAACGGGATCGCGGATTTCTCCTCGACCCGCATCATGATGTCCTTGAAGGTCAGCCCGGCATAGGTTTCGGCCATCTCCTCGGCCGATATTTCGAAGCCGGCGAGTGTCAGCAATTCGGCCTCGACGCGGGCGGCGATGATTTCGGAATCGACGAGCACGCCGTCGCAATCGAAGATGACAAGATCTGGCTGGGGCATGGCAATCCGGAACAGGGGAAGGAGGGGCAAGCCCGGCAGGGCTTGAGCCGCGCGGCATACACCAACAGGCCGGCTCGCGCAAATGAACGAGGCCGATACCATCGGTCCGGTCCTTCCCTTCACGGAATATTTACGCTGATCGGTAACCATAACGGGGAGTAAACAGTAACGCGTGCCTTGGGTGTAAACATGTCTGCCGTGCGTCTTCTCGACGACCTCTCCCACGCCCCCCAGCAATCCGAATGGCTGGACACGATTCTCAAGGGCGACTGCGTTGCCGCACTTGACCGGCTGCCGGAAAAGTCCATCGACGTCATCTTCGCCGATCCGCCCTACAATCTGCAGCTCGATGGCGACCTGCACCGGCCCGACCAGTCCAAGGTCGATGCCGTCGACGACGACTGGGACCAGTTCGAGAGCTTCGAGGCCTACGACGCCTTTACCCGCGCCTGGCTTTTGGCGGCGCGCCGCGTTCTGAAGCCCAATGGCACCATCTGGGTTATCGGCTCCTACCACAACATCTTCCGGGTCGGCGCCAAGATGCAGGATCTCGGCTTCTGGATCCTCAACGATGTCGTCTGGCGCAAGACCAATCCGATGCCGAACTTCCGTGGCCGCCGCTTCCAGAACGCGCATGAGACCATGATCTGGGCCTCGCGCGACCAGAAGGGCAAGGGCTATACCTTCAACTACGAAGCGATGAAGGCGTCGAACGACGACATCCAGATGCGTTCCGACTGGCTGTTTCCGATCTGCACCGGCGGCGAGCGGCTGAAGAACGACAATGGCGACAAGCTGCATCCGACGCAGAAGCCGGAAGCGCTGCTTGCCCGCATCATGATGGCCTCGACCAAGCCGGGCGACATCGTGCTCGACCCGTTCTTCGGTTCCGGCACCACCGGTGCCGTCGCCAAGCGGCTCGGCCGCCATTTTGTCGGCATCGAGCGCGAGCAGGCCTATATCGACGCCGCCAATGAGCGCATCGACGCCGTGCGGCCGCTGGAAGGCGCTGATTTGACCGTGCTCACCGGCAAGCGCGCGGAGCCGCGCGTCGCCTTTGTCAGCCTCATCGACACCGGGCTGATGACCCCAGGCGCCACGCTTTACGACTCAAAGAAGCGCTGGGCGGCCAAGGTGCGCGCCGACGGCACGGTGGCGATCGGCGACAGCGCGGGTTCCATCCACAAGATCGGCGCCGAGGTGCAGGGGCTGGACGCCTGCAATGGCTGGACCTTCTGGCACTATGAGCGCAGCGGCGGCCTGACCCCGATCGACGAACTGCGCCGCATCGCCCGCCTCGGCATGGAGCGGGCAGGGGCCTGATCGGCCGCTTCCCGATTGTCTCAGACTGCGATCCCAAAACGCTCAAGGTCCGCCTTGAGCGTTTTTGCATCCGTGAACAGCACTGCCTGCCAGCCGGCTGCCTTGGCGCCATCGACATTCCTGGGGCTGTCGTCGATGAACAGCGTCGCGGATGGATCGAGGCCGAACGCGGCGACGTGATGGTCGTAGATGGCACGGTCGGGCTTGATCTCATGGATATCGGCCGAGACGGTGACGCCGCGCGGGCGACTGAGAAAGTCGAAACGCTGCCGGGCCTCGGCTAGCGTGTCGCCGGCGAAATTGGTCAGCATGGTCACGTCGTGGCCGCTTTCGATCAGGCCGAGCATGATGGCAACGCTGTCCTCATAGGCATGCGGCACCATCTCGTGCCAGTAGCGGCGGAAATTGCGAATGTTTTCAGCGTGATCGGGGTGCTCGGCGATCAGCAGCGCTTCCGCCTCTTCCCACGTCCGGCCACGGTCCTGCTCGATGTTCCAGTCATGCGTGCAGACATTGTCGAAGAACCACTTGCGCTCCTCGGCATCCGGGATCAGGCGGCTGAACGGAATGTTCGGATCGTAGTGGATCAGCACGCGGCCGATGTCGAACACGATGTGGCGGATTTCAGTCATTTCTATCCTTTCGAGGCGAGCTTCTTTTTGGTCGCTCCCGGTATCGCCGCTTCGATGACCTTTTTCATGACAGTCGGCAACGCTTCCCCGGAAATGTCATGGGCCAGCGACCAGAAATACCCATCAGGAGCATCACTTCCGATGTGAGCGTGAAAGACTTCGAGTTCGAGCGCGAAATGGGTGAAGACATGCGCGATCTCACCGGCACGCCGCCAGTCGGCGGGGAAGGGCGCCGCGTCCGCAGTCGTCGCGCCGTCGATCCGTGCGGTCCAGCCGGTGGTCGGCACTTCGGTCATGCCGCCGAGCAGGCCTTTGTCCGGCCGTTTGCGCAACATGATGGCGCCGTCGCTGCGCTCGGCAACGAAGGCAGCGCCGCGCCTCAGCGGCTTGTCGGCCTTCGGCAAGCGCACCGGAAAGCGCTCGGGATCGCCGGACAGGATGGCGCTGCAATCTTCGCGCAACGGACACAGCATGCACCGCGGCCGCTTTGGCGTGCAGATCGTGGCGCCGAGGTCCATCATCGCCTGGGCGAAGTCGCCCGGCCTTGTCCGCGGCACGAGCCTTTCGACCAGCGCGCGGATTTCGGGTTTTGCCTCGCTGAGCGGCGCAGCGATCGAATAGAGTCGCGATATGACGCGTTCGACATTGCCGTCGACGACCGCCGCCGGGCGGTCGAAGGCGATTGCCGCGATCGCCGCCGCCGTATAGGCGCCGATCCCCGGCAATTCCCTCAATCCCGTTTCGTTATCCGGAAATCGCCCACCTTGCCCCGCGACGAGATCGGCGCAGGCCTTGAGGTTGCGCGCCCGCGAGTAATAGCCGAGCCCGGCCCAGGCCTTCATGACATCCTCGGTCGGTGCCGCGGCAAGCGCTTCCACATTGGGCCAGCTCTCGACGAAAGCGCGAAAATACGATTTTACCGCTTCGACCGTGGTCTGCTGCAGCATCACTTCCGACAGCCAGATGCGGTAGGGATCCGGCAGCGCGCCGCCCACAGCCGCGCGCGGCGTGATCCGCCATGGCAGTTCGCGGTGGTGCGCGTCGTACCAGCCGAGCAGGCGGAGAGCGATGTCTCCGGACGCGGCTTTGCTGCTGTCCTGGGATGCGGCCTTGCGGGTCTGTTCGTGCAGTGCCATTGATCGCGGGCTGGCTCTTGGTTGGTAAGGTCTGGGCTGGTGAGGAGCGTGGCTGGAGAACGTACATGGCAGGGAGAACGCCCTACGGCAATCCCGTTCCGGTGAGCGATCTCGCGACCCAGATTCTCGATCCCGTGCTGCGCAAGCGGGCGGGCATTTCGATCGGCCTGGTGCAGTCGTGGGAAGAGATCGCCGGCCCCAGGCTCGCCGGCCATTCGCGCCCGGAAAAAATCCAGTGGCCGCGCCGCATGCATGAGGACGACCCGTTCGAGCCGGCGACGCTGGTCATCGCCTGCGAAGGCATGGCCGCGCTTCATCTGCAGCACGAGACCGGCGAAATCATCAACCGGGTCAACGCCTTCCTGGGCTTCAACGCAATCGGCCGCATCAGGATCGTGCAGAAGCCGGTGCTGTCAGAGAAGGCTCGGCCCAAACCGGCTCCCAGGCCGTTGACGCCTGTCGAGAAGGCCAAATTGTCCGATACGGTCGGCAAGATCGAGGATGACGGCTTGCGCGCTTCGCTGGAGCGGCTGGGCGCCACTATTCTTGGCGAGCGCAAGCGGCCACGATAATCGGCCGGTCATGAACCCGTCACCAATCTCGCGCATTCGTGATGATGCATGTAGAGTTAGCCGATTGGAATGGGGACGGCGATGCCTTAATTCCCGCCAACTCTCGCCTTTTCTAGCCTTTGCATTGCAAAATCCAACCATAGTCAGGTGATTCGCATGAACCGTAGCTTGTCCCGCAGAAACCTCCTGTCGTCGCTGGCAGCCATTCCGGCAGTGGCACTGCTCGCCGCATGCAGCGATTCCGACGAGGACGCCAAGGCTGCGGACGTAAAGCCCGCGGCGCCGGCCGCCCCTGCATCGACGCCTGCCACGCCTGCCGCGGCAAAGGTGCCGGAATCGAGTGGCGACGTCGACATGGCTCAGCTGCTGAAGCCCGGCGCTCTGCCCGACAAGCAGCTCGGCAAGGACGACGCCAAGGTCACCATCGTCGAATATGCCTCGATGACTTGCCCGCATTGCGCGCATTTCGCCGCAACCACCTTCCCTGAGTTGAAGACCAAATACATCGACACCGGCAAGGCCCGCTACATCCTGCGCGAATTCCCGTTCGATCCGAGCGCCGAGGCCGGTTTCATGCTGGCGCGCTGCTCAAAGGACAATTATTTCCCGATGGTCGACGTGCTGTTCAAGCAGCAGCCCAACTGGGTCGGCGTCAACAACACCAAGGACGCCCTGCTGCAGATCTCCAAACTCGCCGGTTTTACACAGGAGTCCTTCGAGGCCTGCTTGACGGACCAGAAACTTCTGGACGATGTGAGATCGGTCCAGAAGCGCGGCGCCGATGAATTCAAGGTCGACTCGACGCCGACCTTCTTCATCAACGGAAAGACCTACAAAGGTGCGATGTCGATTGAGGAAATATCGGCCATCATCGACCCTCTGCTCTGACGTCCAGACGGCGGAGCGACTGCGCTTCGGCGTCTGCGCATCTCTGTGTCTTCCAGGCAGGCGCGAATGAAGTTTTCGCGCCTTCGCCTCCTCGGCTTCAAGTCCTTCGTCGAACCCGGCGAGTTCGTCATCGAACGCGGCCTGACCGGTATTGTCGGGCCGAATGGCTGCGGCAAGTCGAACCTTGTCGAGGCGATGCGCTGGGTGATGGGCGAAAGCTCGTACAAGAACATGCGCGCGTCCGGCATGGACGACGTGATCTTTTCCGGCTCGGGAACGCGCCCGGCCCGCAACACCGCCGAAGTCACGCTGTTCCTCGACAATAGCGACCGCACCGCGCCCGCCGCTTTCAACGACGCCGATGAACTGCAGGTATCGCGCCGCATCGAGCGCGAGGCAGGTTCGCTTTACCGCATCAACGGCAAGGAAGCCCGCGCCAAGGACGTGCAGCTTCTGTTCGCCGACCAGTCGACCGGCGCCCGCTCGCCCTCGATGGTCGGCCAGGGCCGCATCGGCGAATTGATCCAGGCCAAGCCGCAGGCGCGCCGCGCGCTGCTCGAAGAAGCGGCCGGCATTTCTGGCCTGCACACGCGCCGGCATGAGGCCGAGCTTCGGCTGAAGGCGGCCGAACAGAACCTTGAACGGCTGGACGACGTCGTCGGCGAGCTGGAGAGCCAGATCGAAAGCCTGAAGCGCCAGGCGCGCCAGGCCTCCCGCTTCAAGAACCTGTCGGCCGATATCCGCAAGGCGGAAGCCACGCTTTTGCATTTGCGCTGGACACTGGCCAAGACCCAGGAGGGCGAGGCGCGCTCGGCACTCGCCATTGCCACTGCTCTGGTCGGCGACCGCGCCGCTGCGCAGATGGCTGCCGCCCGCGAGCAAGGCATCGCCGCCCACCGGCTGCCCGACCTGCGCGACGCTGAAGCCGCTGCCGCCGCCGCCTTCCAGCGCCTGTCGATCGCCAAGGCGCAGATCGAGGAGGAGGCCGGCCGCATCCGCGCCCGCCAGGCCGAGCTCGAGCGCCGGCTGCAGCAACTGGATGGCGACATCGCCCGCGAGGAGCGCATGGTGCGCGATAATGCGGACATTCTCGAGCGCCTGCGCGAGGAAGAAGCCACGCTCAATTCCGAAAATGCCGGCGCCGCCGAACGTGAGGCCACCACGCGGGCCGCTTTCGAGCAGGCCGGCGCGACGCTCGCCCAAAGTGAAGCAAAACTCGCTGCGCTGACCGCCGAACGGGCCGAAGCCGCCGCCTCGCGAAACCAGATCGAGCGTACGCTGCGCGAAACCGCCGAACGCCGCGACCGTTTTGGCCGCCAGCTGGCCGACGTCGACCGCGAACTGTCCGAGATCATCTCCAAAGTCGCCGGCTTGCCCGATCCCGCCGAGAAGCGTGCGCTGGTCGAGGACGCGCTTGCCCGGCTGGAGGAAACCGAGGCCGGCGCCGTTGCTGCCGAACAGGCGGTCGCCGAGGCGCGCGAGACTGAGAGTGCCGCCCGTCCGCCGCTGCAGGACGCCAAGGCGGAACTCGCCGGTATCGAGACCGAAGCCCGCACGCTTGCCAAGATCCTGAACGCCGCCAGTGGCGATCTTTTCCCATCCGTGCTCGAACAGCTCAGCGTCGAGCGCGGCTATGAAACGGCCCTGGGTGCTGCCCTTGGCGAAGACCTCGACTTCCCGCTCGACCGCAGCGCGCCGGTGCATTGGGGCGAAAGCCAGGTCCAGCCGGGCGATGCGGCTCTGCCGGAGGGCATCAAGAGCCTTGCCAGCGTGGTCAGCGCGCCATCGCAGCTTGCCCGCCGGCTGGCGCAGATCGGCATCGTCGATGCTGCTGACGGCCGCCGGCTGCAGGCACTGCTTGCGCCCGGCCAGCGGCTGGTCAGTCGCGACGGCGCGCTATGGCGCTGGGACGGGCTCACCGCCAGCGCCGATGCGCCGACCGCTGCCGCGCAGCGGCTGGCGCAGAAGAACCGGTTGGCCGAGCTCGACGCCGAAGCGGTGCAGGCGACGCAGGTCGTGCGCGAGGCCGAAGCCGCCCTTGCCCAGGCCGAACAGGCGCTGCGCCAGGCAAGCGAAGCTGAACGCAATGCTCGCCAGGCCGGGCGCGATGCCCAGCACGGGCTGGACGCCGCCCGCAACGCTTTGGCCGAGGCCGAAAAGGCCGGCGGCGAGCTGGCGAGCCGCCGTGCCGCTTTGGACGAGGCGCGGGCGCGCATCGTCGACAGCCATGAAGAGACGGCCGCTGCCTTTGCCGAAGCCGAAATGCTGCTGCAGGACGCGCCCGATCTCGGCGACTTGCAGTTGCAGCTCGAACAATCCGCCGCCAATGTCGGCAGGGACCGCGCGACCCTTGCCGACGCGCGCGCCGTCCATGAGGGTTTGAGGCGCGAGGCCGAGGCGCGCACGCGCCGGCTCGACGCCATCGGCGCCGAGCGCAGCAGCTGGCTGCAGCGGGCCGAAAACGCCTCCACCCAGATCGCCTCGCTCGGCGAGCGCAGGGCCGAAGCCGAGGCCGAGCGCGAAACGCTGGCCGACGCGCCCGACGAGATCGACGCCAGGCGCCGCGCGCTGCTGTCGCAGCTGACCGAGGCCGAAACCTTGCGCAAGGCGGCGGCCGACCGTTTGCAGGAGGCCGAAAACAAGCAGGCCGAGCTGGACAAGGCCGCCACCGCGGCGATCCAGTCGCTGGCCGATGCCCGCGAAACCCGCGTCCGCGCCGAGGAGCGGCTGACCGCGGCCGACGAACGCCGGCTCGAGGTCGAGGCCCGCATCCAGGAAACGCTGAACACGCCGCCGCATCTGGTCATTCGCCATACCGGGCTGGAGGTCGACAGTCCGATGCCGGAAATGGCCGACATCGAGCGCCAGCTCGACCGACTGAAGGTCGAGCGTGAGCGGCTCGGCGCCGTCAATTTGCGCGCCGAGGAAGAGCAGAAGGAATTGTCCGACCGGCTGGAGACCATCGTTTCCGAGCGCGAGGACATTATCGAGGCGATCCGCAAGCTCAGGCAAGCCATCCAGAGCCTGAACCGCGAGGGCCGCGAGCGTCTGCTCGCCGCCTTCGACGTCGTCAACGGCCATTTCCAGCGGCTGTTCTCGCATCTGTTCGGCGGCGGCACGGCTGAACTGCAGCTGATCGAATCCGACGACCCGCTCGAAGCCGGCCTCGAAATCCTGGCGCGCCCGCCCGGCAAGAAGCCGCAGACGATGACGCTTCTCTCGGGCGGCGAGCAGGCGCTGACGGCGATGTCGCTGATCTTTGCCGTGTTCCTGACCAACCCGGCGCCGATCTGCGTGCTCGACGAAGTCGACGCGCCGCTCGACGATCACAATGTCGAGCGTTTCTGCAACCTGATGGATGAGATGGCCGCCACCACCGAGACGCGCTTCGTCATCATCACCCACAACCCGATCACCATGGCGCGCATGAACCGGCTGTTCGGCGTAACCATGGCCGAGCAGGGCGTCAGCCAGCTGGTATCGGTCGATCTGCAGGCCGCCGAGGCGATGCGCGAGGCGAGCTGACGCGTCAGCTTGGCCAATGGCCTCAATCTCGGCTTTCGACTATAGCACCAATGGAATGCAGCCAATCGCCTCTGATGGCTGGCTTGGTCATGTGCCTGGAGAACGTTGTTGCCTGTACTCGTCACCGGAGCCGCGGGGTTCATCGGAAGCCATGTCTGCCATCATTTGCTGAACCGCGGCGAAGCCGTCGTCGGCGTCGACAACATGAACGACTATTACGACCTGGCGCTCAAAGAGGGCCGGCTCGCGCGTCTCAAGCCACACAAGGGTTTTTCCTTTCACCAGCTCGACATCGCTGAGCAGGGCGCGCTCGCCGATGCGCTCGCCGGGCAAGGCATCGTCAAGGTCGTGCATCTGGCAGCGCAGGCGGGCGTACGCCATTCGCTGGACAATCCTAGGCTCTATGTCCGCTCCAACGTCGTCGGCCACCTCGAAGTGCTCGAATTCTGCCGCGCGGCAGTCGGCTTCGAGCATCTGGTCTATGCCTCGTCGAGCTCGGTCTATGGCGGCAACCGCAAGGTACCATTTGCGGAAACCGACCAGGTCGACAGGCCGGTGTCGCTCTACGCCGCCACCAAGAAGGCCGACGAGCTGATGAGCCATACCTACGCTCATCTCTTCGGCCTGCCGCAGACCGGGCTGCGTTTCTTCACCGTCTACGGTCCCTGGGGCCGGCCCGACATGGCCTACTGGCTGTTCACCCAGGCGATGCTGGAGGGCAGACCGATCCGCGTCTTCAACGATGGCGAGATGTGGCGCGATTTCACCTATATAGACGACGTCGTACGCGCCATTGTCGCCGTGCTCGACAAGCCGCCGGTCGAGGCGCCGCCGTGCCGGATCTACAATGTCGGCAACAACCGCCCGGAGCGCCTCGACGATTTCATCGCCACGCTGGAGCGCCTGCTCGGCGTCAAAGCCATCCGCAACAACGAGCCGATGCAGACCAGCGATGTCGAGCAGACCTATGCCGACATGACGGCGCTGGAGCGCGATTTCGGCTTTCGCCCCAGCATTTCGATCGAGGACGGCCTGAAGAAATTCGTCGATTGGTACCGCTCGGAATGGCTGGCGAAATAGGTCATGAGATGATCGCCAGCGCCTCAGCATTCCAGAACCAGGCGATGCCAAACCGCACTGGACACATTGGAACAAACCGCGACGCGACCTGGAAAACGCAATAACAGGAAGAACCCGTTGAGCGGTCATCGGCGATGCGGAAAGCGCGCCGACAAGTTGCTCCGGCAATCTCAAAAAAATCTTGCGGCCCGCTCTTGCCGAAGCGAGGCAATGGCGGCGCAACTACCATCCCCGAGCCTGCCTTGGCGTAGGGAAGGGGAACTCACGCTATGGGACTACCTGGCGGTGGCCTCATAGCGTGCTGCATCACTTCAGGCCCAGTGATGCGATGTCGGAGCGCCCCAAGAAATTCGCCAACCGATGCCCGTCGCAATGGACGATGCCCGTCGCAATGGATGGCGAAATCAGTCAAGCTTGGCCGCACCGCTCGCGCCTTTGGCCGCAAGACGAACTGACGGCCGGATTATCATGTCGGGTCAACGCGCAACTCCGGTTGCTGAAATAGGACGCACGGCGCCCTCAACTCATTCTCCCAAAAAAAGTTGAGCAAGCGAGTTTGTGTCTGTCCCAATTCGGCAGACACGACGTCTATCGGAGGCCAAAGAAGCTCAGTATCGCAATCACGATGACGACTGCTCCGACGAGCCAGATTATGTTGTTCACGATATCTCTCCCGAAATTGTGTTGCTGAGAGTGAACTCATCAGAGCCTACTAATGTTCCCGCGTTCTTCTGCGTTAAAACAAAATGCCGCCACCCCTTCGTCGAACTGCGGACCAAGGTCGGAACAGGATATGACTGAAGTCCTGGGGTCACAGCCATAGGTCTGGAGGCGGCAACCTATGCCCTCCCAATACATTGCAAGCAGGCTGCCGAGTATGAGTCCCTTCATCGGCGGTCAATCGGGTGCCCGCCATTCTGCAAAGACTAGCGGGCGCCCGATTGTTGTGGCACCGCCAAGCGGCGGGGCGTATTCGATAACGAGGCCAACAGTGACCTTTGTCCAGAGATCAGTGCGTGAAGGGGCGACCCGACCCGCGAACGACAACGACAGCCCTCCTGAAGTTTCTTCGGTACTTGACCTCATACAGTCGGCTGACGATGACAAGGTCGCTGACCTTGTCAGGCGAACAGAGGGCCTGGCGATCGCCGTGCTTATCGTGATGGGGATTTTTCTGATCTTGGCACCGGTGGCCTATTTTGCACTTGCTTACGGCATCTGAGACGGCCTGATTGGTCGTCTTCCGGAAGACGTGTGCCGACTCTTCCTCACAAGGCAGATGCTTCACAGCACAGCTCAGGTGATCGAACGCGACGATATGGAGGTCGTGGGCAGCGCTGCTTTGCCGAGTTGCGCAACGCCTCGGTCGGCTCTGAAAGAGCGTCCTGCCAACAAGGCCTGGTGGCGAAATTCCCTCTTTCGACATGCCGCAATGCTCGGCAGCAGCGGTCACTGATCGCGCCGCGTGACCCGACGCCGCCACTCGGAACCAAAGGGACGGGACGCGGTTATCTCCGCGAAGGGATAATTAGCAGATGGAGATATTGCAATGAAAACAATGATCGTGAGCGCATTGGCGCTGTTCATTGCGATGCCGACGATAGCGTCGGCAGCCGAAGCCGACGTAATCATCACCACCCATCATCGACATCATCACAAGACCGTCAAGGTCATCAATGACCAGGGTCAACGCCTTCATCACCGTAAACACGGCACGGTTGCCTTCTACGACCACGGCCGCAGACATCATCGCCCGGATACTGTTATCGTGACCGGCTCGATCGAGCGTCGCCATCATCGGCATCATCACGTTATCATCCAGGACGACAACGACTATTGATCCTCTTCGCACGGCCCGGCTCTGTGGATAGAGTCGGGTTGTGTGGGGACTCGGATAGTCCCTGACGGCAGCCATTCACGGCGTCTGTAAATCATTGATTCCGAGAGGCATGTGAATTGGCTGGGGCGCCAGGATTCGAACCTGGGAATGTCGGTACCAAAAACCGATGCCTTACCACTTGGCGACGCCCCAGCAGGCGACCCGCTGCGCGCGGCCTTATAGGACGAGCCGGTGGAAAGCTCAATGCCGAGTTGGCCCCCTGTGCAAAACTGATCCACCGCTTGGCACGGTGATCTCTATTCGCCCCACACCGCCAGTTCATTGCCGGCCGGATCGGTGAAGTGGAACCGCCTGCCGCCCGGAAACGAGAAGATCGGCCTGACGATCGTGCCGTCGGCATTTTCGACAGCGTCGAAGGTTGCTTCCAGATCCTGCGAATAAAGCACCGGCAACGGTTTGGCCGGCGCCTCCGTGCCATCGGCCTGGAAGCCGCCGTCGAGCCCTTCGCCAAATGCCGAATAGGTCGGCCCGTAATCGGTGAACGACCACGAGAAGGCCGCGCTGTAGAAAGCCTTGACGCTGTCCAGCGTCCCGCCGGTCGCAGGCAATTCGAGATAGTCGAGTTTTCCGTTGAGTTTCATCACGCTACTCCCAACTCTGTTCGTGTTATGTTCTATATCGCGGATGGGCTGGTCGGCAAGTCTTTTTGACGCAGCTTTTGCTTAATCGATTGTAGTGGCCGAGGCCTGGCTGACCACGCCTTGCCTTTCGCACTGCAGCATAATAACGCTCGGGTCGGAATAGGGGGAACCGGGCCTTGGCCCCGGTGTTGTCTATCTTCCGGGGAAGTGTTGTCTATCTTCCGAGGACTTGGAGGGCGAGCATGACCAAATGGGTCTACACCTTCGGCGATGGTGCCGCGGAAGGCCGTGCCGGCGACCGCAATCATCTCGGCGGCAAGGGTGCCAACCTGGCCGAGATGTGCAGTCTTGGCCTGCCGGTGCCGCCGGGCTTCACCCTGACCACCGACGTCTGCAACGCCTATTACGCCAACGGCAAATCGTATCCGGCCACGTTGAAGGCCGACGTCGTCAAGGCGCTGGACCATATCGGCGCACTGACCGGGCGTCGTTTCGGCGATCCGTCGAAACTGCTGCTGGTCTCGGTACGCTCCGGGGCCCGCGCCTCGATGCCGGGCATGATGGACACCGTGCTCAATCTTGGCCTCAACGACGAGACAGTCGAAGCGCTGGCCACCGATTCCGGCGATGCCCGCTTTGCCTATGACAGCTATCGCCGCTTCATCCAGATGTATTCCGATGTCGTCATGGGGCTCGACCACGAAGTGTTCGAGGAGATCCTCGAGGACCAGAAGGCGAGCCTCGGCCACGAGCTCGACACCGAACTGACGGCTGAGGAATGGCAGGACGTCATTGCGCTCTACAAGGCCAAGGTCGAGGAGGAACTCGACAAGCCGTTTCCGCAGGATCCGCACGAGCAGCTCTGGGGCGCGATCGGCGCCGTGTTTTCGAGCTGGATGAACAACCGCGCCATCACCTACCGGCGCCTGCATGACATCCCGGAAAGCTGGGGCACGGCGGTCAACGTCCAGGCCATGGTGTTCGGCAATATGGGCGAAACCTCGGCCACCGGCGTTGCCTTCACCCGCAATCCCTCGACCGGCGAAAAGATGCTCTATGGCGAGTTCCTGGTGAACGCGCAGGGTGAGGATGTCGTGGCCGGTATCCGCACGCCGCAGAACATCACCGAGGCGGCGCGCATCGCCGCCGGTTCCGACAAGCCGTCGCTGCAGAAGCTGATGCCGGACGCGTTCCGCTCCTTCGTCGACATCTCCGACCGCCTGGAACAGCACTACCGCGACATGCAGGATCTCGAATTTACCATCGAGCGCGGCAAATTGTGGATGCTGCAGACGCGCTCCGGCAAGCGCACCGCCAAGGCGGCGCTAAAGATTGCCGTCGAGATGGCCAGGGACGGGCTGATCACGAAGGAGGAGGCGGTAGCCCGCATCGACCCAGCCTCCCTCGACCAGCTCTTGCATCCGACCATCGACCCCAAGGCCGCGCGCGACGTCATCGGCATGGGCCTGCCTGCTTCGCCGGGGGCCGCCACCGGCGAGATCGTCTTCTCGTCCGCCGATGCCGAGGAGCTGAAGACGCAAGGTCGCAAGGCGATCCTGGTGCGCATCGAAACCAGCCCCGAAGACATTCACGGCATGCATGCTTCGGAGGGCATCCTGACCACGCGCGGCGGCATGACCAGCCATGCCGCCGTGGTGGCGCGCGGCATGGGCAAGCCTTGCGTGTCGGGCGCCGGCTCGCTGCGCGTCGACTACAAGGCCGGCACCCTGATGTCGATGGGCCAGACCTTCCGCAAGGGCGACATCATCACCATCGACGGCAGCAACGGCCAGGTGCTGAAGGGCGCCGTGTCGATGCTGCAGCCCGAACTGTCGGGCGATTTCGCCGCCATCATGGAATGGGCCGATGCGGCGCGCCGCATGAAAGTGCGCACGAACGCCGAGACGCCGCTCGATGCGCGCATGGCGCGCTCCTTCGGCGCCGAAGGCATTGGTCTCTGCCGCACCGAGCACATGTTCTTCGACGGCGAGCGCATCGTCGCCATGCGCGAGATGATCCTGGCCGATACCGAGAAGGACCGCCGCACCGCTTTGGCCAAACTTCTTCCCATGCAACGTTCGGATTTCCTCGAACTGTTCGAGATCATGGCCGGCCTGCCGGTGACGATCCGGCTGCTCGATCCGCCGCTGCATGAATTCCTGCCAAAGACCGAAGCGGAAGTGGCGGAAGTCGCCGCTGCCATGAATGTCTCGCCCGACAAGCTCAGGCAGCGCACCGAGGCCTTGCACGAGTTCAACCCGATGCTCGGCCATCGCGGCTGCCGGCTCGCCGTCTCCTATCCCGAGATCGCCGAGATGCAGGCGCGCGCCATTTTCGAGGCCGCGGTCGAGGCCGGCAAGAAGGCCGGCGCGCTAGTGGTTCCCGAGATCATGGTGCCGCTGGTCGGCCTGGTGAAGGAACTCGATTACGTCAAGGCACGCATTGATGCCGTGGCAAAAAGCGTGATGGAAGAGACCGGCGTCAAGATCGACTATCTCACCGGCACGATGATCGAGCTCCCTCGCGCGGCGATCCGCGCCCACGTCATCGCCGAGTCAGCCGAGTTCTTTTCCTTCGGCACCAACGACCTCACCCAGACCACCTTCGGCATTTCGCGCGACGATGCGGCGTCCTTCCTCGAGACCTACCGGCAGAAGGGTATCATCGAGCAGGATCCGTTCGTCTCGCTCGACATCGAGGGTGTCGGCGAACTGGTGCGTATGGCGGCTGAAAAGGGCAGGGCAACGCGGCCAGATATCAAGCTCGGCATTTGCGGCGAGCATGGCGGCGATCCGGCCTCGATCCGCTTTTGCGAAGAGGTCGGCCTCGACTATGTCTCGTGCTCGCCCTACCGCGTTCCGATCGCAAGATTAGCCGCCGCGCAAGCCGCGGTGCAGATTGCCAAGACAGCAGTGCCGCGCCTCAAAAAGAGCGCCGCGGCATCCTGATTTCGACATAGTTCTTTCCGCGTCGACCAAACGGCCGTCCCAAGGGCGGCCGTTTGGCGCCAAGCTTACGATTTTGTAAGCAAATTCACGCTGATGTGCGCGCCCACGCACGCAATCCCGACATCGTTTCTGCCCAATTTCACGGCCCCCCAACCCGCCCGGTGCCGAGAAACAGATGTTGCAGATTTCGCCCAAACCCTTCCGCTCGATCCTGATCATCCAGACCAAGTTCATCGGCGATATTGTTTTATCCTCCACGCTCGCCAGGAACCTGCAGCTCGAATATCCCGGCGTCCGGATCGTCTTTCTCTGCGAGGCTCGCCTCGCCAGTTTCGTGACCGCGCACGGCATCGCCTCGGAGGTCGTGACCTTCCGCCGCACGGCCATGCGCGGCACCCCGCTGGAGCGTGGGCGCGAACTCTATTCGATGATCAGCAAGCTGCGCCGGTTCCGCTTCGACCTGACCATCGACCTCACCGATTCAAAGACCTCGCGCATCATCGTCAGGCTCCTCAATGCCAGGACCCGCATCGGCTACAACCCTCCGGAAAGGCCGCTGCGCTGGCATGAGCGTCAGCCGGCGAATCTGTTTGCCAGGCCGTTCGGCTTTGGCGAGCAGCACTACCTCTACCGCTATCTTTCGCCGCTCGAGCCGCTTGGCGTCGGCTTGCGCGTGCGCGCGCCGTCGATCCGGCCCTTGCCGCTGGAGACCGCGCGAGCCCATGCATTGCTGGACAAACACCGCCTGCGGCCAAACGGTTTCATCGCCGTGCATGCCGGCGCGAGTTTTCACGGCCGACGCTGGCAGCCGGAACGCTTTGCCGCCGTGATCGACGCGTTTGCGCGCGAGACCGGACTGGATTTTGTGCTCGTCGGCGGACCGGACGAGCGCAGGCCGGCCGAGCAGATCCTGGCCAGGGCCACGTCGCCGATCGTCAACCTCGTCGGTGCGCTGTCGCTGGAAACACTGCTGGCGATGTTGCAGCAGGCGCGCATGTTTGTCGGCAATGAGAGCGGCCCAATGCACATGGCCGCAGCCGCGGGAACGCCGGTGGTCGGCCTGTACGGCCTCACCAGCCCGGCCATATGGGGGCCGGTCGGCGTGCCCAGCGTCGCTTTGCAGCCGTCCATGCCGTGCAATTGTATGGCGGGCAGCCTGTGCAATCCGCTCGATCCCAGCAAGGCCTGCTGCGTCTGGCGCCTCGAGGTCGAGCCGGTCGTCGCAGCGGTGCGGGAGATCCTGTCGCGCACGCAAGTGGAGCTGGAACACGCCGTCTGACGGTGCGCGGCGGTCACATTGTCGGGATATCAGCTTTTCTCATGGCTGATATCCCGATTTCCGCCTTGTTGCCGGTCTTGGGATGCGGCTATGACGACGCCGATTCCGAAACGAGACAGGCATCCCTTGCAAAAGCTGCTTTGCGCCTTGGCGCTATCTATCTTGGCCGTGTCTTCGGCCCATGCCGCGCCGCTTGTCGAGCCGACGCTGCGCCTCAAGGCTGAGGACAGCGTTGGTGCAGGCCGCGTCGCGCTGACGCTCGACGCCTGCGGCGGGCAGACCGACACCCGGATCCTCTCGGCGCTGGTGGAGAACCGGATTCCGGCGACGATCTTCGTCACCGGCATCTGGCTGAAGCGCAACGCCGCCGCCGTCGAGATCATGCGCGCGCATCCCGATCTGTTCGAACTGGAAAACCATGGCGGCCATCACATCCCGGCCGTCGACACGCCGCAGAAAATCTACGGCATCCGCAGCGCCGGCAGCCCTGAAGCGGTGCAGGCCGAAGTCGAGTCGGGCGCGGCCGCTCTTGCCGGCACCGGCGAGCCGGCGCCGAAATGGTTCCGCGGCGCGACCGCCGAATACAGCCCGTCGGCCATCGCCATGATCCGCAAGCTCGGCTTCAAGATCGCCGGCTTTTCGATAAACGGCGATGGCGGCTCGTTGCTCGGCGCAAAACAAACCGCCCGCCGCATCGCCGCCGCCAAGGATGGCGATGTCATCATCGCCCACATCAACCAGCCGACGCACGCGGCCGGCGAGGGCGTCGTGCAAGGTCTGCTGGCGCTCAAGGCCAAGGGCCTCACCTTCGTCCGCCTCGACGACGCCGATGGGGTCGGCAATGACGGCACGACGGATTAGGTTGCGGCGGCGGTAGTCGTATCCGCCGTTCGACAGCGCTACCTCTGGCATCTGAAGCTAGCCGGGCCTTACAGCTCCGCCCGTGGATGACGACGCGAAGTGCATTCCGGCCGATCTCCAAGGCATGTGGCGCAACCAACGCTGTCGACGTTGCGCCCCTCAGGCCGGTGTGGCTTCGATCGTGACCCTGTTGGGATAGAACGCGCCGTGATCGCGAATAGCAGCCATTTCGTCGAAAGGCTGCTCGTAGCCCCACATCGAGTCCTTGCCGGTCTCGCCGGCCGGCAGCACGCTCCAGTAGCTGGCGTCGCCCTTGTAGGGGCAATGCGTCGAATGGGCGGTTTTGGCGAGTTGGCCGAAATCGATGTCCGCGAAAGGGATGTAGAGCACCTGGGGGTAGGGCGGTTCGGACAGAAGCGTTGCCTGCGTCGATGAGGCGATCACCGTATCGCCGGCGCGCACGACGACCGTGCCGCGATAAGGCTCGACTGTGATGACCTTGGCCGGATTGCTCTGAAAGCCGGGGGCCGGGTTGGCGATCTGGTCCATGCGGGGGTTCTCCTTGTCCAGTTGGGAGCGCGACGGGGGATTTGCTCTCGCCTTTAAAGTGTGTTCGGAGAAACTGTTGCGCAAGGCCATCGTAGCAGGCCAGCGTGCCTGGTCAGTCGTTGAAACGATCGCGTAGCGAACGCTCAGGCTGCGGTCTTGAAGACGTCCATGAGGCCGGCATAGGCAGCGGCAATGCCGGCCACCGGGTTGGTGCTTCTTGACGTGGTCTCGACCTTCAGCGCGCCACCGCCGGTCGGCAAGGTGAGCAGCAGGAACTGGCGATTGCCGCCGTCACCGATGGACGCGGCCGCGACATGCTGGCCTTCGCCCTCGTTCTGGACGCACATTTTGAACAGCAGCGTCCCGCCGACCGCCTCGAGGGCGCCGCCGACCACCTCGGCAAACTCGTCTTCGGAAACCTTTTTGGCCTCCGGCACCAGATCGGCCAGACTTGCGGCCAGCGTATCTTCAAGCTCGTTGTCGTCGAGTTGAATATCATCCAACTGCACGTCTTCGGCCTGGCTCTCGTCCAACGGCCTGTCGTCGAGCTGCGCGTCCATGCGAACCTCTTTCAGTCGCCAATCGCACCCCTTGCCCCGTTAACGAACGTTAACACCGACGATGGCCGGATTGTGGCGGTTTTCTCTAGCGTTCGATCACTGCTTGCTTCAGCCGTTAACGGTTGGAGACTTGATGGCTGGACAATCGGCCCATTCGTCTCACAATGGAACAAAAAACGGTAGAACGAGGAACCAATGGGAGGAACCAGATGCTCGGATTGATGCAGGAATGGCCGCTGCTCTGCCACAAGCTGATCGACAATGCCGAGCGACAGCACGGAACACGAGAGATCGTGTCGCGCTCGATCGAAGGTCCGGTCGTGCGCACCACCTATGCCGAGATCCACCGCCGCGCGCTGAAGGTTGCCCAACGGCTCGAACGCGATGGCTTTGTTCTCGGCGACCGCATCGCGACCCTGGCCTGGAACACCGCGCGCCACATCGAGGCCTGGTATGGCATCATGGGCATCGGCGCCATCTACCACACGCTGAACCCGCGGCTGTTTCCCGAGCAGATCGTCTGGATCATGAACAATGCGCAGGACAGGGCGATCTTCGTCGACCTGACATTCATGCCGCTGCTGGAAAAGATCGCCGGCGCGGTCAAATCGCTGCGCAAGGTGATCGTGCTGACCGACAAAGCGCATCTGCCCGAGACGACGCTGCCGAATGTGGTCGCCTATGAGGACTGGCTGAACGAGGCCGATGGCGACTTCGCCTGGAAGGCGTTCCCTGAAAACACCGCCGCCGGCATGTGCTACACCTCGGGCACGACAGGCGATCCCAAAGGTGTGCTCTACAGCCACCGTTCGAATGTGCTGCACGCCATGATCGCCGCCATGCCTGACGCCATGGGCATCTCGGCGCGGGACACCATCTTGCCCGTCGTGCCGATGTTCCATGCCAATGCCTGGGGCCTTGGCCAAAGCGCGCCAATGATCGGCGCCAAGCTGGTCATGCCCGGCTGCAAGATGGACGGCGCCTCGATCTACGAACTGCTCGACACCGAGAAGGTGACCTTCAGCGCCGCCGTGCCGACCGTGTGGATGATGCTGCTGCAGCATCTGGAGGAGACCGGCAAGAAACTCCCCCATCTGAGCAAAGTCGTCATCGGCGGCTCGTCCTGCCCGCGCGCCATCACCAGGAAATTCCAGGACAATTACGGCGTCGAGGTTATCCATGCCTGGGGCATGACCGAGATGTCACCGCTCGGCACGCTGTGCACCATGAAGCCGCAATATCAAGAGCTCGAGGGCGAAGCCCGGCTCGATGTCCAGGGCAAGCAGGGCTATCCGCCCTTCGGCGTCGAAATGAAGGTGACGGACGACGAGGACAAGGAACTGCCCTGGGACGGCAAGACCTTCGGCCGGCTGAAGGTGCGCGGTCCGGCCATCGCCAGGGCCTACTATGGCGGCGTCGGCTCCGAGCAGTTCGACAAGGACGGCTGGTTCGACACCGGTGACGTCGCCCATATCGATCCGGGCGGTTATATGCAGATCACCGATCGCGCCAAGGATGTCATCAAGTCGGGCGGCGAGTGGATCTCGACCATCGACCTGGAAAACCTCGCCGTTGGCCATCCCGATGTCGCCGAGGCCGCGGCAATCGGAGTCCATCATTCGAAATGGGGTGAGAGGCCCTTGCTGGTCGTGGTCGCCAAGCCGGGCAAGGAGCCTAGCAAGGCCGACATACTGGCCTTCATGGACGGCAAGGTGGCCAAGTGGTGGATGCCGGACGATATAGCGTTTGTCGGCGAAATCCCGCACACCGCCACCGGCAAGATCCAGAAGATCACCTTGCGCAAGCAGTTCAGCGACTACCGCCTGCCGACGGATTGATTGAGGTCGTGCGTTTTTGGGCTGTCGAAAACGTTAGGCAAGGGATGTTCAATTTGAGCAGCCTTTGCTCTAAGCCTCTGTGCGGGGTGAGGCGGTGCTGAAGACAATGGACGTTGACGAGCGGCAGACATCGACGGCGGCCGGCTGGTCGCGGCGCACGGGCGCTTTTGCCCTGGTGCTGCTGCTGACCGCGCTGGCCGGCCATCATTTCGAACTGGTCGAAACGCCGGCCTTCCTGTGGGTGCTGGCGGTTGTCGCCCTGCTTGCCGCGTTCGCCTTGCTGTTTGCCGGCCTCGCTCTGTCCAGGTTGTGGCATTTCGGCGACCGCGGCGGCCGCGACCTCTCGGTCGGTGCCTTGCTGGCGCTGCTGGTGCTGGCGCCCTACGGCATCGCCGCCTATTGGGCGGCGACCACACCGCCGCTCAGGGACATCTCGACGGATCTCGACAATCCGCCTGTGCTCGACACCAGCGACCGCACCAAGGATATGAACGTGCTCGCGCCGCCAACCCCGGGCGAGGCTCGCCTGCAAACCGATGCCTATCCGCTGGTCACCGGCCACAGCTATAATCTGCCGTTCGAAACCGTCGTCGACGCCGTCGAAACCGTGCTCGACCGCCGCGATTGGCAGCTTACCGCGCCATACCCGGCGACAGACGGTCAGGATGAGGTGACGATATCGGCAGTGGCCCGGAGCTTCGTGGTCGGCCTGCCCGCCGACATCGCCATCCGGGTGAGCAATGACGGCGACTCGGTCGTCGTCGACATGCGCTCGGCCTCCCGCTACGGCCGCTACGACCTCGGCGACAATGCCGCGCGAATCGTTGGCTTCCTCGCTGAGCTCGATCAGGAAGTTGCGGGCCAGGTGGGTGCTGCGCCGGCTGAATAGTCTTAGACTACCGGCACAAAGACCCCGTCGATGGCCGGCTCGCCCTCCGTGCTGACCAGGCCGCGCGCCGCCAGATCCTCGAGATGGGCAAGCACCGACAGGGCGGCGGCGCCGTGCAGGCGCTGGTCAGTGTCCCTGTAGATCGCCCTGACCATGTCCCGGATCGTCCGGTCGCCGCCGCGGATCCGCTCGAGGATCGCCCGTTCGCGCATCTTGCGGTGGGTTTTGAGACCGCGCATGAAGTTGCGCGGCGCGGTCACCGGGCCGCCATGGCCGGGCAGCAGCAGGCGGTCGCCGCGCGCGATCAGCCTGTCGAGCGAGGCCATGTAGTCGGCCATCGCGCCGTCCGGCGGCGCCACGATCGAGGTCGCCCACGCCATCACATGGTCGGCCGAAAACAGGATACCGGTGCCTTCCAGCGCAAATGCCGCGTGATTGGCGGTGTGGCCCGGGGTCAGCACGGTTCGGATCGCCCAGCCGTCGCCCTCGATCAGCCCGTCGTCGGGCAGCGCCATGTCCGGGACGAAAGCCGTGTCGGCGCTGGCGTCGAGCGGATTGATCTCGCCGATCCGGAGCGCCCGCGCCGGGCGATGCGGGCCTTCGGCCAGCACTTCAGCACCGGTGTGCTCCTTCAGCCGGGCGGCCAGCGGAGAATGGTCGCGATGCGTGTGGCTGACGAAAATGTGGCTGACCGGCCGGTTTGCGATCACCGCGAGCAGCGTCTGGAAATGCGCATCGTCGTCGGGGCCCGGGTCGATCACTGCCAGTGTCTCGCGGCCAACAACGTAGCTGTTGGTGCCGTGAAAGGTGAAGGGGCTGGGATTTTTGGCGGTGACGCGCTGCACGTCCGGCGCAACGGTGACCCCCTGGCCATAGGCCGGATCGAAGCTGGTGTCGAATTTGAGCGCCATGGCGGTGTCGTTGAGCTCCGGTCAAGGGACGGCAAAAGCGATTGCCGCATAGCACGGAAGCCAATATAGGAAAAAGCGAGGCCGCCATCTGCGGCAATCCGGATTGGGGAAGACCATGGCACTTGCAACGACGATGCGCCCACTTGTTTCTCTCGCCTTGCCTCAGGAGGGTGCGCAGCGCCTGGCAACGCAGCTTTTGCTGGCGATCGCCGGAACGCTGCTTTTGACCCTGTCGGCCAAGACGAAAGTCGTGCTCGGGCCGGTCGACATCTCGATGCAGACGCTGGCCGTTCTGCTGATCGCCACCGCATTTGGCCTGCGGCTTGGCGTTGCTACCCTGCTTCTCTACATGGCCGAAGGCGCCATGGGCTTCCCGGTCTTCCAGAGCACGCCTGAAAAGGGCATCGGCATCGCCTACATGATCGGCGGCACCGGTGGTTATCTCGCCGGCTTCGTCGTCATGGCGGCAATTGTCGGCTGGGTCGCCGATCGCGGCTGGGACCGCCACCCGATCAAGCTGTTCAACGCCATGCTGGTCGCCGAGATCGTCATGATGGCCATGGGCTTTGCCTGGTTGGCCACAATCATCGGCGTGGAAAAGTCGTGGCAGTTCGGTGTCCTGCCGTTCATCCTCGGCGATCTGATCAAGGTGGCGCTCGCCGCCAGCCTGGTGCCGGCCGTCTGGTCGCTGCTGCCGAAGCAGCCCTGAAACTGGACAACGGAACGAGCCGGCGGGTCCAAGACCCGCCGGCTTTTTGTTGTCACGCGTCCACCAGGATGGCGTGAAGCCGGTTTGCCAAATCGCCGCGCCCATTGCATCGCCATCCTGTGGCCGGTCAGTCAATAGCTTGTGGCCAGTCGGTCAAAATTGCCGCGAGGCGGCAGATGCAGGTCAACTCTGGTGCTGATCCACGGCCGAGTTTGAATTGACAAGCCTCCGCACGAAACCTAAGCACGGTCAACTTGATTTCGGGCGGGGGCCTGGCAATTCAAGGAGAGCTTGTTGAAAGGTATCATCCTTGCAGGAGGAAGCGGGACGCGCCTTTATCCCCTAACATTAGCGATCTCTAAGCAAATTCTGCCGATATACGACAAGCCGATGATTTTTTATCCGTTGAGCGTCTTGATGCTCGCCGGGATCAGAGAGATTCTGATCATTTCGACACCACGCGACTTGCCGATCTTTCGGGAGTTGCTGGGTGACGGTTCGGAATTCGGGCTCGAATTGTCCTACGCCGAACAGCCGCAGCCCAACGGGCTTGCGGAAGCCTTCATCATCGGCCGTGACTTCATCGGCAAGGACAATGTGTCGATGATCCTCGGCGACAACATCTATTTCGGCGAGGGCCTGTCACAGCTCTGCCGCGCAGCCGCGCAGCGTGAAAGCGGCGCGTCGGTGTTCGCCTACCATGTCGAGGATCCGGAGCGCTATGGCGTGGTGTCGTTCGACAAGCTCAGCGGCACCGCTTTGACGATCGAGGAAAAGCCTGAGAAGCCGAAGTCCAACTGGGCGGTCACTGGCCTCTATTTCTACGACAACGAGGTCGTCGACATCGCTTCGACGATCAAGCCCTCGGCGCGCGGCGAGCTCGAGATCACGGCGGTCAACAACGTCTACCTCGAGCGCGGGCAGTTGCATGTGCATCAGCTCGGCCGTGGCTATGCCTGGCTCGACACCGGCACGCATGACAGCCTGCATGAAGCCTCGTCCTTCGTGCGCACCATCGAGCACCGCCAGGGCATCAAGGTCGCCTGTCCCGAAGAAATCGCCTTCGAGCAGGGCTGGCTGACCGCCGACAAGGTGCTTGAGCGCGCCACGCGCCTGGGCAAGAACGAATACGCCGCCTATCTGCGCCGGCGTGTCACCGAGCTGACGGAGATTTAGAGTGGACGTCAGGCAGCTCGGACTCGACGGCGTGCTGGAGATCGTGCCGAAGCGGCACGGCGATGCGCGCGGCTATTTCATCGAAACCTGGAATGCCGAGCGCTTTTCGGAAGCTGGCATCGATCTGCGTTTCGTCCAGGACAATCACTCCTATTCGGCGGCCGCGGGCGTCGTGCGGGGGCTTCACTATCAGCTGCCCCCACGCGCGCAGGACAAGTTGCTGCGTGTGATCAGAGGCAAGATTCTTGACGTCGCGGTCGACATTCGCCGCAGCTCGAAAACCTTCGGCAAATGGGTCGCGCTCGAAATATCGGCCGAGAAAGGCAATCAGATCCTGGTGCCGAAGGGTTTCGCGCACGGCTTCGTCACGCTCGTGCCGGACACCGAGGTTCTGTATAAGGTCACCGACACCTATTCGCCGGCGCACGACCGATCGATCCGTTTCGACGATCCCGATATCGGCATCGATTGGCCGTCGCCAGCCGGCGCCTTCGAGCTCTCGGCCAAGGACCTCAAGGCGCCGACGCTTGCCACGGCGGAGGTGTTCGCATGACGCGCGACGATGTGAGGAGAGCGCCATGAATTTTCTGGTGACAGGCGGTGCCGGCTTCATCGGCTCGGCGGTGTGCCGGCATTTGTGCGCCAATCCGGCCTACCATGTGACCAATCTCGACAAGCTCACCTATGCCGGCAATCTCGCCTCGCTGCGCACGATCGAGAATGCGCACAACTACAAATTTGCGCAGGCCGACATCTGTGACGAGCGGGCGGTCCTCGACATCCTCCACCGCGACGAGATCGACGTCGTCATGAATCTCGCCGCCGAAAGCCATGTCGACCGCTCGATCGACGGACCCGGCGCCTTCATCGAGACCAACATCGTCGGCACCTACAAGGTGCTGAATTCGACGCTCGAATATTGGCGCGGGCTTGCCGACGACAGGAAAGCCCGCTTCCGCTTCCACCATGTCTCGACCGATGAGGTGTTCGGCGATCTGCCGTTCGACGGCGGCATGTTCGTCGAGGAAACGCCTTACGCGCCGTCCTCGCCCTATTCCGCCTCGAAGGCGGCTTCCGACCATTTGGTGCGGGCCTGGCACGAGACGTACGGCCTTCCGGTCGTGCTCTCCAACTGCTCGAACAATTATGGGCCCTATCACTTTCCCGAAAAGCTGATCCCGCTGGTGATCCTCAACGCACTCGATGAAAAGCCGCTGCCGGTCTACGGCGCCGGCGCCAATGTGCGCGACTGGCTGTTCGTCGAGGATCATGCCCGCGCCCTGGAACTGGTCGCCACCAAGGGTCAGCCGGGGGAGAGCTACAATGTCGGCGGCAATTCCGAACGCACCAACCTTGGCGTCGTCGAGACGATCTGCGACCTGCTCGACATCAGGCGTCCGCGCAGGGGCGGCAGGAGCTACCGCGATTTGATCAGCTTCGTCACCGATCGCCCCGGCCACGACCGCCGCTATGCCATCGATGCCTCCAAGATCGGCAGGGACCTTGGCTGGGCGCCGGCTGAGAGTTTCGATAGCGGTCTTGCAAGGACGGTCGACTGGTTCCTCGACAACAAATGGTGGTGGGGGCCGATCCGCGAGCAGCGCTACGCCGGCGAGCGGCTTGGCCAAGTCCAGTCCCGGGGCGAGGTTGAAGGCAGGAAGGGCGCGGCGTGAGGCTGGTTGTCACCGGACGCGACGGTCAGGTCGCCGCCAGCCTGCTGGAGGCCGGGAAGGCGCGCGACGGGATCGAGGTTGTCGCCGTCGGCCGGCCGACACTCGATCTGGCGCGGCCCGACACCGTGTTCGACGCGCTTGCGGCAGCGCGGCCGGATATCGTGGTGTCGGCCGCTGCCTACACCGCCGTCGACCAGGCCGAGGACGAGCCCGATCTGGCCTTTGCGATCAACGCCGTCGGCGCCGGCAAGGTCGCCGAAGCGGCGGCACGGCTTGGCGTCCCCGTCATCCATCTTTCGACCGACTATGTCTTCGACGGTTCGAAGGACGGCCCCTATGTCGAGACCGACGCCACCGCGCCGCTTAGCGTCTACGGCGCTTCCAAGCTTGCCGGAGAACTAGCGGTGTCGGCCGCCAATCCACGTCATTTGATCCTGCGTACCGCCTGGGCCTACAGCCCGTTCGGCGAGAATTTCGTCAAGACCATGCTGCGGCTGGCCGGCGACCGCGACGAGATCCCTGTCGTCGCCGACCAGTGGGGCAATCCGACGTCGGCGCTTGATATCGCCGACGCCATCTTGCATGCCGCGGCGATGCTGCGTCCCGACATGGGCTTTTCTTCCTTTGGCACGTACCATCTGGTAGGAACTGGCGCGACCAATTGGAGCGGGTTTGCACGCCACGCCCTGGACGCCAGCCAGGTGTTTGGCGGCCCCCACGCCCGGGTGCGTGACATCGCGACCGTTGACTATCCGACCAAGGCAAAGCGTCCGACCAATTCACAGCTGTCTACCGCGAAGTTCACCGAGACTTTTAGTTGGGCGGCGCCGGAGTGGCAGCAATCAACAAACAAAACCGTATCTCGTCTCCTGAACGGTGAGACGGGATATGCCAGCGACCTATGAACCGCCAGCGTCACGGAGAGACTTTATGAGCGTTCAGCTTTTCGTACCGAGTTTCCGCATCGAGGAATGCCTTGCAGGAATCCGTGAGTGCCTGGAAAAAGGGTGGACCGGACTAGGTTTCAAGACTGCCGAATTTGAAACGGCATGGAAGAACTATACGGGCCTCCCGCACGCTCATTTTCTGAATTCCAACACCGTCGGGCTTCATCTGGCTTTCCAGCTGTTCAAGTCCAAATACGGATGGGATGACGAGAGCGAGGTCATAACAACGCCGCTGACATTCGTTTCGACAAACCATGCCATCTTGTATGCTGGCCTCAAGCCGGTTTTCGCCGATGTTGATGAGTATCTTTGCCTCGACCCGCAAAGCGTGCTCGAGCGGATCACCGACAAGACCAAGGCGCTGATATTCGTCGGGATGGGAGGCAATGTCGGCCAGTATCAGAAGATATTGGAGATTTGTCGCGCGCGTGACATCAAACTGGTGCTCGACGCGGCCCACATGTCAGGTACTCGGGTCGACGGTAGGCACATTGGCGACGACGCCGATGTGTCGGTATTTAGTTTCCAGGCGGTCAAAAATCTTCCAACCGCCGATTCCGGAATGATCTGTTTCAAGGAAGCCCAGGACGATGAGCGCGTCCGCAAACTCACCTGGCTGGGCATCAACAAGGATACGTATGCCCGCACCGCTTCCCAGGGTGCCTACAAATGGATGTATGACGTCGAGGAGATCGGCCATAAATATCACGGCAACTCGATTATGGCCGCGATTGCCATTGTCCAGTTGAAGTATCTCGACATAGACAATTCGTTCCGGCGCCAGCTAGCCGTCTGGTACCGCCAGCATCTGGAGGGGCACAACCATGTCAGGGTCGTGCCGACCGTGCGAGGGTGCGAAACCGCCCAGCACCTTCTCCAGATACGGGTTCAGAATCGCGACAATCTGATGCTTGCCCTCAACGAGCATGGAATCTATCCGGGAGTTCACTATCGCGACAACACGGATTACCGGATGTATGCCTTTGCGGCCGGCACGTGTCCGAATGCCGCCGCGGCAAGCCACGAAATCATTTCGCTGCCACTGCATCTTCGTATGACCAAGGCCGATGTCGATCAGATTTGCGACTTGGTTCTCAAATACGCCCAATGAAACCGCAAATCGCCCCTTTCGGAGACGGCACAGTTGTCTTGAGGCTCGTGGAAGAGCGGGATCTCGAGACAATCCTTGACTGGCGCAATCGTGACGACGCACGTGTCTGGTTCAAGACATCCGACAAGATCGACCTCGCCGCGCATATCGCCTGGTACAAAAGCTACCTCAAAAAGCCAAATGATTTGTTCTTCCTGGTGGAAGCGAATGGCCAACCGGCCGGCCAGTGCGCCATTTACGATATCGATGAGAACACCCGGAGCGCTGAAGTCGGCCGATTTCTGGTTGCGCCGGAAATGGCCGGCAAAGGATATATCGGCCGTTCGTGCGCAGAGATCGTTCGCTTCGGTACGCAATTCCTGAACCTCTCCTATCTCTTCCTTGAGGTTATGGAGCAAAATACAAAAGCTATTCGCCTTTACACGCGCGAGGGGTTTATTGAGGAAGGCCGTTCCGATGGCTTGATCCGCATGAGCTTGGGTCGAGGTAGCACTCCATGACCGCGACGCACTACTTCATGCTGACGTCTCCGGGCCGGGCTATGTGATCTCGACATGGCCAGGGTCTTGATGATCATAGAGGCAAAAATAGCCACTACATATTTGCTTGAGCAAATCATGGAGGCTTGTCGGGCTCGTGGAGTCGATCACGAAGTAAAACTTCTAACTGAGCTGCAAATAGGTGACCTTACCCAAAATACGATCCCAATGTTTGTAAGGTGTGCTGACCCGCAGGCCTCGGCATGGGCAGAACTACTTTCCGATGCAGGCCGGCCATATGCATACTATATCGATGATAACTTCTGGAGAATTGTTGGAGACAATCCTCTCGCATTGTACTATCGGCACCCAATTGTCAGGAAATCGTTGGAGTTTATGGTTTCTCATGCTGAGACCGTTATCGTAAACTCCCCCGAGCTGGCCAGGTTCGTATCAAGTTTTAATCCCCGCGTGACAGTGCTGCCGTCGTTTTTCGATTTTTCACTCATTGACGGCTCATCTCCGATTTCTGCTGACGAAATCCGAATCGGCTTTGCGGGAAGCCCTTCGCGGGTCGCTGATCTGAGTTTGATATCGCCGCTTATTCAGCCGATCCTGGAGAGATTTCCAAAAGCGGTATTCGAATTCGCCGGCGTCCTTCCAAAGGGAGTCGTGGCCGGCGCCCGAGTTCGGTTTTTTCCGCACACTGGCGACTACGGCGCCTACATAAAATTCCAGACTTCGAGAAATTGGGCGATTGGCTTGGCGCCTCTGATCGACCATGAGGCAAACCGCAGCAAGACGGATAACAAGTACCGAGAGTACGGCGCACTCAGTATAGCTGGAATATATTCAAATATTATTCCGTATAAAAACGTCGTAAAGGATATGGAGACAGGATTGCTTGTCGAGAATACAGAGCAAGAGTGGCTTAACGCGGTATCAATGCTAATAAGTTTTCCAGAAAGACGAAGTAAATTGGTTGGTGTTGCGTTTGACGATGTGCATAAGCGCTATGATTTGAATACGGTTTCTCAAGAGTGGTCCGACTTATTCTTGAAAATTGACAAAGAACGCCCAAAAAATGCCAAGAAGCTTAGATTGATAAAAATTAGATGGAGAAAATTATGGGGATTGGTCGAGAGGTATAGGGTTCATTTGCTGGTAAATTATCGGGATGGAGGATGTTATCTTGTCGCTAAGAAGATGATCCGAAAAATACTAGTTAGTCTTTAATGTTTTATTTCCATCATATGGGGTGCGCTCTTGACAGGTTGTCCGGCCGCATGATCTTTTGCCAACTGGCAACGCGCCCATGGTCTTGCCGCCTCCACCTGCAACATCTCGCCGGCCACGGTCGAGAAGCGCTGCAACGCAGTGCTGGAATCGCCCTCCATGGTGGCGCGACTCAAGCGAAACGGCAAAATCGGTACGGCTTATGAAACACAGCTATTCGAGTGCGGATAAGAACAGGCTGCTCCGTGACGTCTTGCGCTCGCTGCTGCTTCATCGCGTCTGGTTTTTTATCGGCATGCAAGACATCAAGCGGCGCTATCACCGTTCGTTCGTTGGCCCGCTGTGGATTCTTCTCAACCTTGGACTCTATGTGGGGGCGATAGGTTTCGTTTACGGCGTCATGTTCGGGCAAGACCTGAGGGCCTTCCTTCCCTACCTGATGCTGGGTTTCGTTATCTGGGGGTTGATTTCCGCCTCGGTGGTCGACGCCGGCATGGTTTTCATAAATGCAGAGGGTTACATCAAGCAGTTCTCATATCCAAAGCAGATATATATTATGAGATCACTGGTAAGCAGCAGCATGAATTTTGCGATTGGCTTGTTTGCAATCGGTATTGTTCAGATTGTGCTTGGTATAGGTTGGCTAACTGGATGGGCATCGGCAATTCCTGGCTTGTTTTTACTGTATCTTGCTCTGATTGGCCACATAGCGATATTTTCATACCTTGGCGTTGCGTTCCGCGATCTTCCGCATGCGTTATCGGGAGTGTTGCAGGTCGTGTTCTATCTGACGCCGATTGTCGTTCCGGCCAGCGTCCTGAAGAATCACGGTCTAGAACTCGTGTATATGGTTAACCCATTCTACCACTTGATCGATATCGTTCGTCATCCAATTCTGTCTGGAGGCTTCGCTCCACTTTTTTCATACGAATTTGTGGTTGCATATATTCTCGTCTTGTATGGAATTGCTTGGTACGTGGCCTCGCGGTTGGATAAGAAAGTGGTGTTCCTCCTTTGACCCAGAACTTCATACGACTACGCAACGCCGGCGTGCTTTTCACCGGCGATACGAACAGCGATGGGCTAATAGGCCGGTTGACCAGAAGGCGCAGCGGGGGAGTGGCCTCTGGCGCCTATGCGGTTGAAGCTCTGAAGAATGTCACTGTTGCGATCGAGCAGGGCGAGAGGGTGGGGCTTATCGGTCTCAATGGCGCGGGAAAGAGCACGCTGCTGAAGGTCATGGCCGGTATCTACGCGCCGACCAGCGGAGTTGTGGAAACCGAAGGGCATGTTTGCCCGATGTTCGAGTTCGCAACCGGTTTCGAGATGAATCAAACCGGTCGAGACAACATCCGCATCCGCGGCTTGCTGCTTGGCATGACGCCCGGTGAGATCGAGGCGAAGCTGCCGGAGATCGAGGAGTTTACGGAGCTTGGCGAGTTCCTGGGGTACCCTGTCCGGACATATTCCGCGGGTATGTTCATTCGCCTCGCGTTCGCAGTGTCAACAAGCATAAATCCAGAAATACTTCTTATAGATGAGGTTATGGGTGCTGGAGATATTCGTTTTGCGAAGAAAGCCAAGCGTCGTATGTTTGAATTCATGGAGCAGGGAAAGATTCTTGTTTTCTCTTCTCACAATTTTGATTTGCTAAAGAGTTTTTGCGCCAGAACTATATGGATAGAGAAGGGAAGTATCGTTATGGATGGCGATACGCCAGAAGTGGTAGCTGGATACGAGTCATCGCAGCGATAGACATTCCGCTTTGTGGCAAGGTGTGGCGGCGCGCGATGCTTGTCCGATAGCAGAATTCGGAGGAAATATGAGATTCGGTGATTGTGGCCATGATCTTTCCATCAGCCACATCGACAGAGGGCAGGCGGCACCCGAAGTGACGGTGATCCTCCCTACTTTTGCGCGTGCCAACGGGTCTTTACGGCTTTCAATCGAGAGTGTGCTTTCGCAAAGCTATGGCGATTTCGAGCTGATCATTGTGGATGACGGCTCGCGCGATGGAACTGCCGACGTGCTAAGCGAGTACCAGCTTGCCGATCCTCGGGTCATCATACATTCATATGGGTACAACAGTGGTCTGCCAGCCTTGCGCGTTAATCAGGCCGCGCTTCACCGGCGCGGCAAGTACATTGCCTACCAGTTTGACGATGATCTTTGGACGGAAGACAGCCTGAAGGTGCGCATGGCTTGGCTTGAGCGACAAGCTGTTCCAAGCGTCGCCTATGGCAGTTGCGACGCCTATCGTGCGACGAGCGAAGGCGACGTCTTTCTGCGCGTGCTTGGGCAGGAGTTCAACTATGGACTCCTCCAGCATGGCAACTATATCGCAAATAACTCAGTAATTCACCATGCTGCTCTTTTTGAAAGGCATGGCATGTACGACCCTCATGTGGCGGCCAGGCGATACTCGGACTACGACCTCTGGCTGCGTTTCGGAAGAAGTGCGCCATTTCAATGGGTGGATGCGACATGTTCGATCGTTCACGCCGACATGGAGAACTCGCTCGGCCGGGATGTGCGGTCAGATTTTACCCAGACCTTGAAATACTTGCGGCTTGCGCGAGACAATCAGCTGAAGCCTGGCAATATTGCCTGCTATGACCTGATTGGTGCCGAACATTGGAAGAACCGATTCTCGACGGCCGAGATACGGAGATATTATAGAGAAGAAGCTCTGCCATTTATTTCCAAGTTCAATGGCTATTTGACCCCGTCAGAGCTGGCAGTCGCCGCGTCTGGGGCCATGGAACACAAGCGCATACTGGTATCGAAGCCAGACTATAGCACGTCTGTGGATGTGGCCGTTCGCAATTTTGAGAACCTTGAAAGTCAAAGAGGCTTCAGCAGTACCTTCGTCAGAGAGCGAGATGTGCCGCGTTTCGACACGTCGGACACGGACATAGCAATCCTCTACCGTACTGTGGGCCCGGCAGAACAATTATTGGCCGGCAAGGGGCGCGAGGGCATCCCGTGTGCCTATCTGATGGATGATAACATGCTCCGCTTCCATGAAGTGGGGCCGGAACATTCCGCCATCGCGCCTGGTACGCCGGGATACCGAAGCATAGTGGCCCAGATATCTGCGGCCGATGCCGTGATTGGATACAGCGATGAGATCATTGAAGATTTCTCGATTTATAACTCCCATATTATTAAGCTAAGCACAAACATACAAGGCAGGTACGTCGCCAGGAGAGACTACAAAAGGTCTGGGAAGTTTCGAATTGCGATTTTTAGTAATAAATTTCGTAGAAATATTCTAACCAAGATTTGGCCCGGCCTTCAGCGCGTGGCGTCCGCTTATAAGGATGAGGTAGAATTTCATTTTTGGGGGATCGATCCGCGTGATTGTCCTGCCCTGGATTGCGATGTTCACTTCAAGCCGTTCACCCATTCATATGATCATTATCTTTCTGAACTGACCGGCACCTATTTCGATCTTTCACTGACGCCTCTTGAGGGTGAAACACGTGCGGAACGGAGTAAGAGCCCTGTCAAATTGTTAGAATCGGTCGTCGCTGGCGCGATTAGCGTGATGAGCAATGTCGCGCCCTATAGCCGCTTGCCTGACTCGGTTTGCGTCAAGGTGAGCAATAGGCCTGACGACTGGGCAGACGCCATTGAAGGTCTGATCAAGTTGAAGGCCGAACAGCGGGACCAGATTTTGGAAATGGCTCGTACATATGTAGAAGGTCGGTATACCACGGAGATTCAATACTACGATTTTTTCGGTGCGCTCGCCGCAACTGCACTTCATTCGCGCCTGAAGGATAAGGCAATCCTCTTTGGGTTTCATGAGGCCGCGCTGGGGGGCGCAACTCTTCATTTGCTACGGCATGCTGCGCTAGCTTCCTCCTTCGGTTTCAGCGTTGTGGGTCTGGTTCCGCAGAGCGAGAGGTTTGGACCGGAATTTGCTCGTCTCTGGCGTGAGGCAACGAAGGATGCCCCACTGTTGGAGGAAAGCTGGCAGAACGGGATGGACCGTGTCGACGCGTCCAAAATCCGGTCGCCTCAAGAGAGAGATCGGCAGGATGCACGTCGCATTGGCGAAAGATTGGTTGGACACAATGTAGGCCTTGTTCATTTCGCCACCTGGCAGCCAGCTATGACGGCACTTGGATTGGAGCTTGGGGTTCCAATCGCCGCTAGCGTTCATCAATACTACGACGGCGCCGATACAAACGCTTTCGCCCATGCAGTTCATTGCTCCTCGACAGCACATGGGGAGCGATGGAAGAAAGAATCCGGGGTCGCCGTGCGTCGTATCGTGTGCCCCGTGGACGATATCTATTTTTCGCTATTCGCGGCACGAGAGGATCGGAACTTTTCAATAAAGGATCCGCTGCAGATCGTCGTTTCCGGAACATTGCAGCCTCGCAAGAATCAACTCGCCGCCATCAAGGCGGCGCTACTTCTGCAAAAGGCCGGGCACAACGTTACGGTCCACGTAATAGGTTACGATGACCTTCGCGTCGACTACGCCAACGAGTGCCGCGATTATGTGGCGGAACATGGTCTGGAAAACCACGTCATCTTTCATGGGTTCGTTTCTGACCCGGAGCGGTTCTACGCAAGTTGCGACGTGTTGCTCATTTCCGCTCTGGACGAATCCATGCCGCAGACGATGCTTCAGGCCATGGCGTCTGGTGTCGCCGTCGTATCGCCTAGCGTTGGCGGCGTATCAGAATTGCTTAGGCATCGCTACAGCGGGTTGATTGCCAGGGATGCGTCCCCGGAGGAGCTGGCGAAGGCCGTTCAGGAGTTTCTTGGATATTCAGTTGTGCGGCGGGCTGAGATGTTGAGAAGTGCTTATCGGACGATAAGCATATTGGGACGTTCAGGCTACGTCCGTGCTGAATTGATGGACCTTTACGGGACTGCATTCAGTAGGGCGGCGTCCGCGAAGCCGATCGAGGCGGTCGCTGAGGTCTCGATGGCTCAACGGGACGTGCCCTCAGCGAGATTTGAGCCCGCTGTGGCTTCCACGATTGCCAGGCTTCATTCGGAGGTAGAGGCCCAACATTTTTCGCGTCCACTCAGGCTTGCGAGAGCCGTCACTCGGCGGTCGAGCGAAATGTGGGACATGGTTTCCTCTGTTTTCGATCCGCTTGATCGTTTCAGCCATCAGCACTTCGGCCGGATGCGACGTGATGAACTGCGCCTGAGCGAGGATCTCTCAAGTATATCCTATAGAGAATATACCGTTCATTTCGCGCTCACCTCCCTATCGGCCGTCCATCTTGGCATAGCGCCACTTGTTCGGGCGCAGGCAGGGCTCGTAGGCGTAGAGATTGTGTCCAGGAACGATGAGATTCTGGGCACCGTGGCCCGACCACTCGCCGATATTGAAGAGGGCCTCCCCGCAAGATTTTCGTTTGACACGCCTTTTCATGACCTTGAGGCCGGATGGCGCCTCAGGGTTTTCGTACACGAGGCGGATGTACCGGTCACCATCTATGAGGTGGTTCGGCCAACGGTGATCTACGGCGCGCTAAAGCGGTTCCCTTTCGCGAAATTCGAGTAGCCGCGGTCACTGCGGCTACTGCAATTCCAGGAAAGTGTGAGTGGTTTTCCCGGGAAAAGCGCGAAGCGCTTTCCGTTGGAAATTGCGCAATGGCGAAGGCCGCAAGATCTCGATAGGCGCAGCGTGAACGTGAAATCCGTGACGAACGCGCACACTTCCGCCAGATTGCACTCGGCAGCGGTCAGGAATGACGCGTAACAATGTAGGCTTGCCCGCCGGAGCGAAGGCTGACCGACCTGATGTCATCCAAGTCCTTCGCCCCTACGGTGCGGATGACCTTCCGGATAAGGGCATCTGGGTATTGCCGGTGTAGAAACTGAACACCACCAATCGTTTCGTGGTTTTCAACGATTTCCTGTCCGCTGCTTGGCCAAGTCGTGAAAATGCAGGTTCTCCGCGCGACACGAAGCAATTCAGCTACGAATTTCTCTATCTCGGGAATGTGGCCGAGCACTTCGAAGCACAGGACAACATCGAATTCCTGATCTCCAAAACTGAGATCGTAACCATCTCCCGAAAGAAATTCGGCTTCTGGGAAATTTCTTCTCGCTATCTCCAGCATTTTTGAAGATGAGTCGACTCCCGTATAGCTGGAATCGCTAGAGATATTACCGATCAGTTTTTCGTAGATGAGGCCGGTACCGCAACCAACTTCAAGAATCGATAGTGCGTGGCTATCTATATGGACCGATACTACTTGAACGAGCTCTTCGCGATGCGCATGTTCGATCGGCGAATTCTGCCAAATCGACTGAATTTCCTCTGCAATTTCATCAACATCCCAATTGTCCCAGGTTCGAGTCACGGATCGCTTCCTCTGATCAAGTGTCTACTGGCCATGCCAGCAGCATCCGTCTAGCCGGCAATGTAGGAATTATCAGGGCATGGCATCGGCCGGGCGCGCGTTCAGGTCGTTTCCATGGTGTCGACCCGCCCGCCTTTGAGAGTTAGCTTTTTTGTGCAAACGCTTTGGATCAAGTACTCACTGTGGCTGGCCAGCACAATGATACCTGCCTTTTCCGCCAGTTCGTCCATGCGCCGTTTGGCTTTGTCCTGGAACGAAGCATCGCCGGCGCCGATCCACTCGTCCATCAGCAAGATCTCTGGCTCAAGCGCGGTCGCCGCTGAAAATGCCAACCTGGCTGCCATGCCTTGGCTGTAAGCCTTGAACGGGAGGTCGATGAAGTCGGCGAGCTCGCTGAAGGCAATAATACCCTCCATTTTTTCTTCGATCTCGGCCTCTGTCCACCCGTTGATCAATCCGCGCAGGACGATGTTCCTGCGGCCTGTGGCTTCGCGTCGAAAGCCTATGTTGATGTTGAAAAGCGCGTCGACCTTGCCTTCTATAGCGATGCTTCCCCCCGATGGCTCATAGATTCCGTAGAGCACCTTGAGAAGCGTAGTCTTACCGGCTCCGTTCGGGCCGACCAAACCCAGTCGCTCGCCCGCCTTGAGCTCGAAACTGACGCCGTCAAGGGCTTGCACAAACTGCTTTCTGCCTGAGCTCTCGATTCTGCCGCCTGGCCCACCCATGCGTCGGTCAGGCGCGGAAAGTGTCAGCTTTTCGTGCAGTTTGTAGACCAGACTGACGTTATCCAGCTTGATAGAGACCATCGAAAAAACTCAAATCAGGAAAACAACTTGCCTGCGATATCGGCCAAGCAGCAACAATGCCATCGCCCACATGAATAAGGAAATATAGACCGTTACGGCGAATGCCTGCATCGGAAACGCGCCGTTCGTGATCGGCTCGCGCACGATTTCCAGGAAATAGCTGAATGGATTCCAGTTATAGGCGTATTTTTGTATGCCGCCCTGTCCGCTGTAGATCCAGAAGACAGGCGTAAAAAACATCCCGACTCGCATGATGTTGCCGACGATGAACTGGCTGTCGGGAAAGAATGCGCCGAGGAAGGCGAAGACCGTGATGACGGCTGGAGTGGCGAACAGGATCAGGAGTAGCCCTGCAAGCGACCATAGCCATGCGGGGGTAAGTCCCGAGCCGCTCAGGAGCAGAATCACGATGCAACCTGCGATCGCATAGCCAACGCGAATGACGGACTGAACCGTCATCCGCATCACGTACACAAACAGGGGCAGGGTCGTGCCCTCTATGAAGCTCTCCTCACGCTGGAAGAGGGAAACACTCAAGGAGATGATTTCCATCAGGTAGAACCAGACCATCAGGCCGATTGCGACATAGGCGGAATAGCCCGCAGCATCCTTGCCGGCAGGCTGGAACACGAAAACGAACGTGCCGACGAACGCTACGTAGTTGACCAGCAGCCAAAGTGGGCCAAGCGTCGTGCGCCTATGCTGGTCGCCGATGTCTTCGTGAGCAAGCGCAACCCAGACCCGGTGCAGCTTCATAGCCTTGCTGATATCGTCGACAGCGCCGTTTAGTGCCGCAATCATCGTTCGGGGGTCGCAATCCATTCTCTGTCGCTTCATATGGCCAAAAGCGGCCTGAGGCGAGCGGACACTTCATAGCCATTGCGGAGGCCATATGGCAACGCACCGCGGCTTATTGAAGCCGGTCTCAATATCCAGGGCGACCCATTAGCAACGTCTGTTGCATCTGTCCAATTGTCCAGAAAGGCCAACAGTTAAGCCGGGTGGGACTTGTGTGAAGCAAACTACACCTTTGATCACGTGTTCGTCAAAAACAACTGGCGATACATCCGACTCCACGCTAATGCGATAGGCGGGTCATGGGCTTGGGGATTTGGTGCTTTGGAGTGGTGACGGACTGGTCGGTCCGCCGCCAATCTGACGGCAGAGCTTTCGCGCCTGGAGTTCAGTACTACCCAATGACATCCTATGTAGAAGTCGTATCCGGACTTCGGCCGAAGATGCGGCGCGCCATTATAATGATCCAGGACCTGGTCATGGTCCTGGTTGCGGTGGCGCTGAGTCTCGGGCTTTCGCAGTCGAGACTTTCATTCGATGCGCTCTCCTGGCCGGGCCTGGCGTGCTGGGTGAGCATTGTTCTTCTCAGCCATATCCTGTTTCGCTATTGCGGCCTCTACAACACCGTGTGGCGTTTCGCCTCCACGCCGGACTTCTTCAACATTCTGAAGAGCTGCGCGATCCTGACCGCCACGCTCTATGTCGTCTCGCTGGCGGTTCGATCGTTTCAGCCGGTGACCGGCCTCAACGAGCGCCAGTTCATCGTCTTTTTCCTCGTCTCCTTCACCATCATATCGGCGCCCCGGCTTTACTACCGGTTCCTGCGCGACGGGGCGAGCTGGCGAATCCTGAGCCGCAATGCGAGCAATGTGGCGATCAAGCAGGCGCTGTTCGTGGGCAGGCTCGGCGAAGCAGACGTCATCATCCGGTTCACGCGCACGGCAGAGCCGGCCGAATATTCCATCGCCGGCATCATGGCCATCGAGAACGGCGCGCCGCTGGGCAGGCAGATCCAGGGCGTCCCGGTGGTGGGTGTGCGGCCCCGCCTGGTCGAGGTCCTGGAAGAATATGCAAGAGGCACCAAAAGCCTCGACATGCTGATTTTCGGCAATGGCACCGAACGCGAGATCGAGGAGTATTCGGAGCTGGTCCGTGTCGCCCGCCACAGCGGCATCGCCGTCGTCCAGTTCTCCGGCGTCTCGGAACTCGGGCAGGGCGGGAAGCTGGTTCTCGACGCTGTCGAGATGGAAACCATCCTGCGCCGTTCCACGGTTCCGTCTGACGTCGAGCGCATTGGCGGCTTCGTCAGCGGCAAGCGCGTGCTGGTGACCGGCGGCGCCGGCTCCATCGGCCGCATCCTGGTCAAGCGGTCGCTGGAACTTGGCGCCGAGGCGGTTCTGGTCGCCGACATCTCGGAGTTCGGGATTTTCCAGCTCGACCAGCAGGTCGACGAAAAGGATCATGTCCGGCTCAAGAGCCGTATCGTCGATGTCACCGACCGGCGCCAGATCACCCGCGTCGTCAGCGATTTCAAGCCCGACATCATCTTCCACGCCGCAGCGCTCAAACATGTGCCGCTGCTCGAGGAAAACTGGGAATCGGCGATCCAGACCAACATTTTGGGTACCCTTGTCTGCGCCGAGGTTGCCGCCAAATGCGGGGTGCCGCAGTTCCTGCTGATTTCCAGCGACAAGGCGGTCGATCCGACCTCGGTGCTCGGCATGACAAAACGCGCCGCCGAGCAGATCGTCTCTTCGCTGCACGAGACGCACGCCACCGAACCCAATGGCCGTCGCTCCGGCACCAAGTTCATCGCCGTGCGGTTCGGCAATGTCTTCGGCTCCAACGGCTCGGTCGCCACCATCTTCCAGGCGCAGATCGAGGCCGGCGGTCCGGTCACCATCACCGATCGCCGCATGACCCGTTATTTCATGACGGTGGCCGAAGCCGTCGACCTCGTCATCATGGCGGCGGCCGACGCCGAGCGGCGCCAGGGCAAGGACGATTACGCCATCTACATGCTCGACATGGGCAAGCCGGTGCCGATCCTCGAAGTCGCTGAAACCATGATCCGCATGGCCGGCAAAAGCCCCTACACCGACATTCCGATCCGCTTCACCGGGATCAGGCCGGGCGAGAAGCTTCACGAGGTGCTGCATGGCGGCAGTGAAGAGATCGTCGCACTCGACATCCCCAAGATCTTCGGCCTGCGAACCGATGTCGTGGGATGGTCCAAGGTGCAGGTTGCGCTGACATCGCTGCAGGCGGCAATGCGCGACCAGGACAAGGCAGCAGCGCTCGCCGTCATGGCCGGGCTTCATCAGGCCGAACAGCCTCCAGCCGACACGCACCGGGAAACCATTGCGAAAACGGTCGGACAAGCGGGTTAGAGCAATTCCAGGAAAAGTGTGAAGCGGTTTTTCCGTCGGGAATTGCTGACAACAAACAAGCTGTCCTGATCGACCGGGATTGGCTATTGAAACCAATCCGATGGCCGGTCCCAGGCGTTTGCAGATGATTCTGAACCAGTGAGCAGACAAGATCAGCGTGTGGCCGTGCTGCTGGGCACGAAAGATGGCGCGGCCTTCCTTGACGAGCAGCTCGCATCGCTGCTTGCGCAATCGCATCCCCATATTGACCTCTGGATCTCCGACGACGGTTCGACGGACGGCACCGCTGCCATCATCGGCCCCTGGCAGAGCCGCTGGTCCAAGGGGCAGCTAACCCTCGTGAACGGTCCTCGCCAGGGCTTTGCCGCCAACTTCCGCTCGATGATCATCGATCCGCGCATCGATGCCGACTACTACGCCTTCTGCGACCAGGACGACATCTGGGAGCCGGAGAGGCTGGAGAGCGCTATCGCCTGGATGCAGGGCCACGATGCCGGAACGCCGCTGCTGTTTTGCTCGAGGACCGCGACCATATCCGAAACCGGAGCAGCGCAAGGGCATTCGCCGCTGTTCCTGAAGCCGCCCTCGTTTCGCAACGCGCTCGTGCAAAGCATTGCCGGCGGCAACACGATGATGATCAACCGCACGGCGCGAAAGTTGCTGGCAAAGGCATCGGCAAGGACCGAGTTCGTCAGCCATGACTGGTGGACCTATCTGATCGTCACCGCCGCCGGCGGCATAGTTCGCTATGACCCTCGGCCGCTGGTGCGCTACCGCCAGCATGAGGCGAACCTGGTCGGCGCCAACGTGTCGTGGAAGGCGCGGCTGTCGCGGCTGGGGCGCCTGTTCAAGGGCGAGTTCGCCATCTGGACCGACCACAATCTGAGCGGTCTGGCGGTCAATCGCGACATCCTCAGCAGGGATGCCGCCGCTTGCCTCGGCCTGTTCATCAGGGCGCGCAAGGGCGGTGTCTTGCGACGCCTGCGTCTTCTCAGAAAAAGCGGCGTCTACCGGCAGACGCTGGCTGGTACGCTTGGGCTCTATTTGGCCTTCATCTGGCGGCGGATCTAGAGCATGCAGGGACGGCCATGAGGGGACCCAAGCGAGTTTTCGACCTCGTCGTGGCGGCGGTCCTCTTGCCGCTGACCTCGCCCGTCATCCTGCTTGCCATGCTGGCGATCAGGCTGTCGTCGCCTGGACCCGCATTATTTTCGCAAACCCGGATCGGACAGAATGGCGTGCTGTTTCGCTGCCGCAAGCTGCGGACGATGGTTGTGGGAACGCCGTCTCTGCCCTCGCATCAGGCGCCGGCAAACGCCGTCACTGCCGCCGGCGCGGTGTTGCGAAAATTCAAGATCGACGAGCTGCCGCAGCTGTGGAATGTGCTGAAGGGCGAGATGAGCCTGGTCGGGCCGCGTCCATGCCTGCCCACGCAAACGGAATTGATCGAACGCCGCAGGCAATTGGGCGTGCTTGCGGCGGTTCCGGGCATTACCGGGCTTGCGCAGATGAAAGGCATCGATATGTCCGACCCAAAACTCTGTGCCGAAACCGATGCCGAATATCTCAGGATGGCGTCGGTGGGCCTCGACGTCAAAATCCTGTTCGGCACAATCTACCGGGCCTGATGGGCCTTTCGCGCGAGTTCCTCAAGTCGGCCGAGCGTGTCGGTTTCCGGCATCCAGCCTTCCGAGACCAGCGGTGACGGGTCGCAGATCTGTGTCGCCATTAACGCTTCGTACGACGCTCGTCTGCCAAGCAGCGTGGCCAACAACCGGAACGGTCGAGGCGACATGAGGCGAGAGCGGGCCGGAATGTCGAACCCGTGGCGGAATGCGGTGATGACTTCGGACATCGCGACCGGAGAAGCATCGCCCAGGACATAGGTCGGGCGCGGCTGCTTGGGACGGGTCAAAAGATGCACCACGGCGCCGGCTAATGCGTCACGGGACATCAGCGAACGAACTGCCGTTAGAAGGCCAGCGGGCACTGGCAGTGTAGTGCCTGCGAGCCGCATCATCCCACGCAGGTTTCCCCTCATGCCTTCGCCATAGACCGGCGGCAGCCGCAGCGCCGTCGCATCGGCGGGCCTCGATGCATAGGCTTCCAGGATCCTGATCTCGCCTTCGCGCTTGGAGCGCCCGTAGGCGCATTGCGGGGCAGGGGGTGTCGCCTCGTCGATGGTGCCGCTGAAAGCAGGACCGGCCACCGCCCGGATCGATGAGAGATAGATGAAGCGCCCGCTTGCCCGCCGGGCCGCGGCGTGCGCCAGCTGGGCGGTCAGTGTCGCGTTGGCGGCCATAAAATCGGCCTCGCTTGCCTTGCGGTCATTGTTGAGCGCCGCACAGTGGACGACATGGGTGATGTCTAGCATCAGCGCCTGGAATGCCTGGGCCGGCGCCTCGACGTCCGGCAACAGGACCGCATCGCTCGCGGGATCGAGCTGTTCCAGGTGACGCGAGGCCATGCGCACCTCGAACCCGGCTTCGCCAAGCTGGTTGACGACCTGCCTGCCGATGAAACCCGTCGCGCCTGTGACCAGCACTTTCATGGCTGGCTTGCCTGTGGCGTCCGCTGTTCCGGCAGCGCCTGTTGCCGGCCCGAAGCAAGGTAGGTCCCGGACACCAGGAACACCATCAATGTCGAATCAAGGATATCATGGCCGACCAGGATGCCGGTCAAGCCCCCGATGAGATAGGTGATCACGGTAACGACAATCATCGTGGCGCCGAACCGCTCGATCGCGTCGGTGCTGTTGCGCAGCACAATGGCGGCGTTTCTCGCAGCAACGACGAACACAGCCACCAGCGTAATGGCGCCAAGCAACCCGGCCTCCACCAATGCGGTCAGGAAGCCATTGTGGAAATGGCTGAAGCCCGTAGACGGCATGTTGAACTGGTCGTGGAAGCCTTGCTTTATCAGGTCACGGCTCGCAGCAATGCCGTGACCGAAAATCGGCATGTCGTGGAAGGCGCTAAGGCCGATCTGCCAAAGTGCTGCGCGCAAGCCGAGCGCCGTGGTGTGGTCGCCTTTCGTGGCCAGCGCATCCCAGTCGCTGAACAGGAAAGCCGCGCGCTCGGAAATGATGGGGAAACCAACGACAGCGATGAGGATGCCGGTCGTGCCCGCAATCAGCAAGAGGCGAATGGCGTTTCTGTTGTTGAGCTTGCGACGGTTGATCAGCAGGACGGCGATGCCGGCCACCAGCATCGCCAGCCAGATGATCCGCGACCCCGAAAGGAGGATGGCGACCGCACCGGCCAGTGTCGCGCAGGCCAGCAGGACCCTGTTCTTTTCGATGCCCGACAAGACGCCCGCCAGGCACATCATCATGCCGAGACAGGCGACGGTCGCGAACACGATCGCATTGCCGGCGCCGCCTTCGGCCCGCATGCCCAGCCAGTAATATTGCACGGTTCCCAGCAGCAGGGCGCCAAAACAGGCGGCAGCACTCGCCAGCACGACGATGCGCGCCAGCGTGGTTTTCTCGGTAATGCTCCAGGTCGCGTATGAGACGGGGAAAAACAGGAAGGTGATCAGCCCCGCCAGATGCGGCGCATCCCTGGCGATCGAACTGTTGACGATGGAGGCGAGCACGGAGGCTGCGCAATAGGCATAGATCGCCACCGTCATCGCGATCATCGGCCGGTCGATGTTGAAACGCCGTCTTTTCAGCGCAAGCAGAAACACCGACCACAGGCCGCCGCCATTGAACACAAAGCTGACCGCCGACCCCAGCACAGGCGGGCAAAGGAAGCAGAGAATGGAGAAGGTGATGTTGATCCGAGACGGCGAGAGGTGCTGCTTGATAGTGGAAATCGGGGTCAATGCTCTGGTTCACAATGGGCTGGGGTCGCTTGGCGACGGACGGTGTTTTGGCGGCGGCTTTTGCGGCATCCCGCCCCGCGCGGGTTCAGGAGCCGGTATAGCGGCTGGGTCCGGTTTTCGATAGTGCGGAGAGGATCTTGCAGCGATCGAAATCGGTGGCGTGGCCGCATCGCATAGCGGAAGCATCCACCGGCCCGACCGTTTTCCCAGGGTTCCGGCAATATTTTTCCCGACCTTTGAAGGCAATCAATTTGCCGGGCAGGAATTTCCGGATTCTGGGCTTTTCCTGGAAAATTCGTTCCCAAACGGCTTGGCCGCCGGCCTTTCCAGCGTTGTTATATCATGTAGCGATCTGCTAGAACGCCGGCACGAACCGATAGTGTCCAGCGGTGAAGCTTGAACCGGGCGGCTGAAAAAGACGCCCGATGCATCTGATGCAAGGTCTGGATGGCACGAGAGAACGCTCACAGTCCATGAACATCGCGCTTACGCATTTGCAGCGGCTCGAGGCCGAATCCATCCACATCTTCCGTGAGGTTGCCGCCTCCTTTTCCAAGCCGGTGATGCTCTATTCCGTCGGCAAGGATTCCTCCGTGCTGATGCATCTGGCGATGAAGGCCTTTTATCCGGCCAAGCCGCCTTTTCCGTTCCTGCATGTCGACACCACCTGGAAGTTCCGCGAGATGATCGCCTTTCGCGATCAGATGGCGCAGAAGCTCGGCTTTGACCTTCTGGTCCATGTCAATGAAGACGGTGTGCGCGACGGCATCAACCCCTTCGACCACGGCTCGAACACCCACACCCATGTGATGAAGACCGTGGCGCTGCGCCAGGCGCTCGACAAATACGGTTTCGACGCCGCCTTCGGCGGAGCGCGGCGCGATGAGGAGAAGTCGCGCGCCAAGGAGCGCATCTTTTCCTTCCGCAACGCCCAGCATGTCTGGGACCCGAAGAACCAGCGGCCTGAAATGTGGAAGATCTTCAACACCCGCATCGCGCCGGGTGAATCGATCCGCGTCTTTCCGCTGTCGAACTGGACCGAGCTCGACATCTGGCAGTACATTCTGCAGGAGAACATCCCGATCGTGCCGCTCTATTTCGCCAAGGAGCGCGCGGTGGTCGAACGCGACGGCATGCTGATCATGAAGGATGACGATCGCATGCAATTGCGTCCCGGCGAGACGGTGGAGAACCGCCTGGTGCGCTTCCGCACCCTCGGCTGTTATCCGCTGACCGGCGCGATTGAATCCGACGCCGACACGCTGGAAGCCATTGTCGGCGAGATGCTGACGGCGCGCACCTCCGAGCGCCAGGGCCGCCTCATCGACCGCGATGAAGCCGGCTCGATGGAAAAGAAGAAGCGCGAGGGGTATTTCTGAGCATGCGCCACATCCTGGCCAAGAGCCTCGCCCCGACCGATTCCATCCGCGAATACATGGCGGCGCAGGAGAAGAAGTCGCTGCTGCGCTTCCTCACCTGCGGCTCGGTCGACGACGGCAAATCGACGCTGATCGGCCGCCTTCTGTCCGACACCAAGCAGATCTTCGAGGACCAGCTCGCAGCACTCGAGCGCGATTCCCGCAAGCACGGCACCACTGGCGACGACATCGACTTTGCGCTGCTGGTCGACGGCCTCGAGGCCGAGCGCGAGCAAGGCATCACCATCGACGTCGCTTATCGCTTCTTCGCCACGCCCAAGCGCAAGTTCATCGTCGCAGACACGCCTGGCCATGAACAGTACACCCGCAACATGGCGACCGGCGCCTCGACCGCCGATCTGGCCATTGTGCTCATCGATGCGCGCCAGGGCGTGCTGCGCCAGACCCGGCGCCACTCGATCATCGCCTCGCTGCTCGGCATCCGCCACATCGTGCTTGCCGTCAACAAGATCGACCTCGTCGGCTTTGACCAGGCGGTGTTCGACCGCATCGTCGAGGATTATCGGCAGTTCTCGCATGAGCTCGGCTTCCAGACGATCGTGCCGATCCCCATGTCGGCCCGCTACGGCGACAATGTCACCAGCCGCTCCGACAAGACGGCGTGGTATTCCGGCCCCTCGCTGATCGAGCATCTTGAGACCGTGTCGGTCGACGAGGCGGCGGTCGAATTGCCGTTCCGGTTTCCGGTGCAGTATGTCAACCGGCCCAATCTCGACTTCCGCGGCTTTGCCGGCACCATCGCGTCCGGCCAGGTCACCCAGGGCGACGAGGTGGTCGTCGCCAAATCCGGCAAGGCCTCGCGGGTCAAGCGCATCGTCGCCCATGGTGGCGATCTCGCCCAGGCGGTCGCCGGCCAGGCCATCACCCTTGTGCTCGACGACGAGGTGGAAGTCTCGCGCGGCAACATGCTGGTGTCGCCAGCGGCGCGGCCGCAGGTTGCCGACCAGTTCGCCGCCAACATCGTCTGGTTCGACGAGGCAGCACTGCTGCCCGGCCGCTCCTACATACTGCGCACCGAGACCGATCAGACCAGCGCAACCGTCACCGACCTGAAATACCGCGTCAACGTCAACGACTTCGCCCGTGAGGCGGCAAAGTCGCTCGACATGAATGAAGTCGGCATCTGCAACATCTCGACCCGCACGCCGATCGCCTTCGACACCTTCGCCGACAACCGCACCACCGGCGCCTTCATCCTGATCGACCGCATCACCAACGCCACGGTCGGCGCCGGCATGATCCTGCATACGCTGCGCCGCGCCGAAAACATCCATTGGCAATCGCTCGATGTCGGCAAGCGCGGTCGCTCCGACCTGAAGGGCCAGCGCCCCGCCGTGTTCTGGTTCACCGGGCTTTCCGGTTCAGGCAAGTCGACCATCGCCAACCTGCTCGAGAAGAAGCTGTTCGCCTCCGGGCGCCACACCTACATTCTCGACGGCGACAATGTCCGCCACGGCCTCAACCGCGATCTCGGCTTCACCGATGCCGACCGGGTCGAAAACATCCGCCGCGTCGCCGAAGTGGCCAAGCTGATGGCCGACGCCGGGCTGATCGTCATCGTCTCCTTCATCTCGCCCTTCGCCGCCGAACGGCGTGTGGCGCGCGAATTGATGGCCGAGGGCGAATTCGTGGAGGTGTTTGTCGACACGCCGTTCGAGGAATGCGCAAGGCGCGATCCGAAAGGCCTCTACGCGCGGGCGCTGAACGGCGAGATCAAGAACTTCACCGGCGTCGATTCACCCTATGAAGCCCCGGAAAAACCGGAAATCCATCTTAAGACACTCGGCAAGACGGCCGAGGAGATGGTAGAGGCTCTGGAACACTGGCTGAACGAGCGCGACATTGCTGAAGACCAATACGAAGCCGGCGGCGGCATCTGACGACGAGGTGATGCTCGCCGTGTTCGAGCGCCTGGCGCTCGAAGCCGGGCGCGAGGTGATGCGGGTCTTCAAGGCCGGCTGCGCGGTCGACAGCAAGTCCGACTCCTCGCCGGTGACGGAAGCCGACCGCGAGAGCGAAACGATCATCCTTGCCGGCCTGCGTGCGGCTTATCCCGATATTCCCTGCGTGGCCGAGGAAGAGGTCGCCGCCGGCATCGTGCCGCCCGATCTGGATGGCGCCTTCTTCCTGATCGATCCGCTCGACGGCACCAAGGAGTTCGTCAACCGCAGGACCGATTTCACCGTCAACATCGCGCTTGTCCGGCACGGTGTGCCGGAGATCGGCGTCGTCTTCGCGCCCTGCGGCGGGCGATTCTTTTCGGGACGGCCGGGCAGCGCGGAATCCGTCGAGGTCGATGGCGACTACCGGATCGTCGGCCGGCGGCGGATTTCGGTCAGGACGGCGGTGACGCCGCTCGCCGTCGTTGCCAGCCGCTCCCACAACACGCCGGAGACCGAAGCCTTTATCAGGGACCTCGGCGCCGCCGAGATCGTCTCGGTCGGCTCATCGCTGAAATTCTGCCTGCTCGCTGCAGCCGAGGCCGACATCTATCCGCGCTTCGGCCGCACCATGGAATGGGACACGGCGGCCGGCGACGCCGTGCTGCGCGCCGCCGGCGGCATGACGCGCACACTCGACGGCGAGCCGCTGGCTTATGGCAAGCGCAGGCAGAGTGACGACGAGGATTTCGCCAACCCGCACTTTATTGCGAGCGGGAAGAGCGCGCAGATCGGCTGAGGTCGTCTCCCTAAGCGATCCTTCACACCCCCCTCTGGCCTGCCGGCCATCTCCCCCTCAAAAGGGGGGAGATTGGATGTCATATCGGCTTTCGCAAATCGCTAACGTTGCTGGGATGAGCGCGGGGCGCAAAAGCTGCCAATCTCCCCCTTTGAGGGGGAGATGCCCGGCAGGGCAGAGGGGGGTGTCTCGCGCCGACGTCTCGACCTTACGCCGCTGCTACATGCGCGGAGTTCGAGCCGATATAATTCCTGATCGTCTCGATGATGCGGTCCTGGTCGGTTTCGCTGAGATAAGGGTGCATCGGCAGGCACAGGATCCGCTTCGGCAGTTCCTCCGAAACCGCAAGGCCGGACGGCGTGCGCGGATAATCCTTGTAGGCCACCTGCTCGTGCAGCGGCTTCACATAGTAGATCACCGACGGGATCTTCTTTTCGGTCAGATGCGCCCGCAGGCCGTCGCGCTTCGGCGTCTCGATGGCATATTGCGCCCAGGCCGAGCGGCCACCACCCAGATTGCGCGATGCCTTGACGATATCGCCGAGGCCCGCTGCGTAACGGTCTGCGACCACCTGGCGTGCGACCATCTCGTCTTCGAGGATGGCGAGCTTCTCGATCAGGATCGCTGCCTGCAGCGTGTCGAGGCGCGAATTGATGCCGACGCGGACATTGTCGTATTGCGTTTCGCCCTTGCCGTGGAAGGCAAACGAACGCAGTTGGTCGGCAAGCGCGTCGTCATTGGTGAACATCGCGCCGCCATCGCCGTAGCAGCCGAGCGGCTTTGCCGGATAGAAGCTGGTCGAGCCGACATGGCCGAATGCGCCGCACATCTTGCCGTCGGCCAAACCGCCGATCGACTGCGCGGCATCCTCGATCACCAGCAGGCCTTCGCGCTTGGCGATTGCCATGATCGCCTCGTAGTCGGCGGCAAGTCCGAATAGGTCGACCGGAATGATCGCCTTCGGCTTCAGCCTTCCTTCCTTCTTGATCATCGCGATCGCCGCCTCGAGGCTGGCAATGTCGATATTGTAGGTCTCGGCGTCGACATCGACGAACACCGGTTCGGCCTTGGCCAACGCCACCACTTCCGCCGTTGCCGCGAACGTGAAGCTCGGCACGAACACCGCGTCGCCCGGGCCGATTCCGGCTGCAAACAGCGGCAAAAGCAGCGCGTCGGTGCCGTTGGCGCAGGCGACGACATGCTTGGTGCCGATATAGGCGGCGAGCTTGTTTTCGAATTCGGTGACCTGCGGCCCGAGGATGTAGCGGCCCTCTTCGACGACATTGTCGATCGCGGCCTTTAGCCGGTCGCGGATACGTTCGCGCTGTGCGCCAAGATCGATGAACTGCATGTCGGCCTCAAAACGGTAATGCGCGCGGGTTTCAGGGACAATGACACGCGCAGAAACAACAACTTAACCGGCCCGCTGGTACCAGAGTTGGGTCGGTCGAGAAAGCCGGACCGGTCGGGCGGCGGGTGGCCGAGGTGTCGCAGCCTGTTACCCCAAGTTTTTGCCGCGTTGCAGCAAGATGCCGGAAATCCGGGCTTTCCAGGACGTGACGCGGCTGATTTATCGCGTCTTTCCGGCCCGCGGAAACATAAAGTGATCGTGCCGTCGCAGCAGCGTGGGCCCGATGGTTGGTGGATCAGGCGATTTCATGCCGCCAAGGCGGATTGGCGCCGGCCCGCGATACGGTCACGGCCGCCGCCTTGGCGCCGAGTGCCAGCGCCTCGCGGATGGCGTCCTCGGAAAGGCCGCCGATGTCAGCCTTGGTGAGCAGACCCTGCTCGTGCAGCGAGGCCAGAATGCCGGCATTGAAAGTGTCGCCGGCACCGACCGTGTCGACCACCTCGACCCTCTGTGGCATCACGGTGACCTTATGCTCGCGGCTGTAGCCGACAGCACCTTCGCTGCCATGGGTGACGACGATCAGCCTCGGGCCGCGGTCCAGCCAGTTGCGAATGACGTCCTCATGCGAGCCGGCCTCGCCGAACCAGAGCAAATCTTCGTCCGACAGCTTCACAATGTCGGCCATCGCCATCATCGAGCGGATGCGACGCAGATGCTTGGCCTTTTCGGGGATGAAGTTCGGCCGGATGTTGGGGTCGAGCATCATGACGCGGCGCCGGTGCTCGCGCTTCATGAATTCCTCATAGGCAGCACCCGCCGGGTCCGAGATCAGGCTGATGGCGCCAAACAGCATGGCTTCGATCTCTGCGCCGAGTTCCGGCAGGTCCTCGATGGTCAACATCCGCCCGGCGGTGTTCTCGTCATAGAAGGTGTAGGTCGCCTGGCCGTTGGTAAGCCGCACGAAGGCCAGCGTGGTAGGGCGAGGGGAGGTGTGCGCATAGGTGGAGCTGACTTTGCTTGCCCCCAGCGCCTCGCGGAATTGGCCGCCGAACAGATCGGACGACAGGCCGGAAAAGAAGCCCGCCGGCGCGCCGAGGCGGCCAAGCGCGATCGCCGTGTTGAAGACCGCGCCGCCGACATAGGGCGCAAAGGCCGGCTCGCCCTGCGTCGTGGTGCGCGGCAGCATGTCGATCAGGGCTTCGCCGCAGCAGAGGATCATGGTTTCTTGTTCTCCGGCGGATGGATCACGCCTTTGCGGATGATGATGTTGGCATAGAGCCTGGGTTCACTGGTCGCGACGATGGCGTGCGCCGACCGGACGCGTGCATAGAAGTCGGCGCCGGCCAGCGCAACCACCTTGCGTCCTGGTGCGCGCCGGGCGCAGAGTGCCTCGATCTCATGGTGGATCGGATCGGCAACCGAGGGATCGCCTCGGACCGACGCGCGAAACAGCGCTTCCGGCACGAAGTCGTCCACCGGCAGCACGCTCAATATGGCGTCGAGCACCGGTATCAGATGATGACCGTCGGCTCGCACCAGCCGGTTTGCCTGTTCTTCCGCCGGGTAGTTGCCGTCGACAAGCGCGATCTCGTCGCCATGGCCCATCGCCCGCAAGGTCGCCAGAAGCTCCGGACCGAGCAGCGACGGAATACCGATCAGCATTCAGGTGCTCCTGGAAATCGTGGTCGAACCGATGAGGAAGCGTTCGGACAGCGGCAGGCTGGCGCCGCCCAGCGCGCGGGCGTGGATGCCGACGGTGCCTTCGCGCACAACCGGCAGCTTCAGGCCTTCGCCGTCGATCGTGCCAATGGCCGCTTTGATCGCATCGACCAGGCGCCGCCGGACAGCGAGCGGCATCCAGCCATCGATCACTGCCGCCTCGAAATCGATCACCGAGGACGCCGATACGATTGCATAGGCCAGCGCCCGTGAGGCGCTGGCAATCCAGTCGTCCAACTCGGCGCCGATATCGCCCCATTCCTGCGGTGACGTCCAGAGGTAGGAGCCGTCTATACCGCGGTCGCTGAGCGCCTTTTCCAGCATGGCGATCGAGGCAACGTCGATGAGCTGTGTCGGCTTGCCGTCCGGCCCGGGCACGGGCATCGAGCCCAGCGCCCCGGCATTGCCTGTTGGCCCACCAAAAAGCCGGCCGTTGAGCACGATGCCGCCGCCGGCAAAGGCGCCGATGTAGAAATAGACGAAGTCGCGCGCGCCGCCGGTCTGGCCGAACACCAGTTCGGCGCCGCAGGCCGACGTCGCGTCGTTCTGCAGATAGACCGGGAATTCGCATTGCGACTGGATGTCGGTGCGGATGTCGCGATGGCGCCACTCGTCCATGATGTCGCGCGGCGCACCGGCGGTGTCGACCCAGTTCCAAAGTTCGAACGGCATGGCTATGCCGAGCCCGGCAATGCGCCTGTCCTGCGCCGGCGTCAGTTCGGCGCGCATCGTCTTCATGCCCGATGTGACGAACTCCACCGTCTCGCGCGGCGCCGGATAGCGGTAGGAGTGCTGCAGCATGGAACGCACATGCCCAAGGAAATCGATCAGCACCAGCTCGGCGCTGCGGCGGCCGATTTTCAGGCCGATGAAGAATGCGCCTTCAGGGTTCAGCGCCATCGGAATGGAAGGCTGGCCGATCTTGCCGCGCAACGGCGCCTGGCGCACCAGCAGGCTGTCTTCCTCCAGTTCGCGCATGATCACCGAGACGGTCTGCGCCGAAAGCCCGGTCATGCGCGCAATGTCCGATTTGGCCAGGCTGCCATGCTGGCGCACCAGCGACAGCACCAGCCGCTCATTGTGGTCGCGCATGCCGCTCTGGTTGGTGCCACGGTGGAGACGGCTGGCGGCCGCCTCGGGCGAACCGTGCCTCGCAATGCCGGTCTCCACCCTTGTTCCTTCCCTTGGTTTATTCTTACGGCTTTTGCGGCAGAATGAGTGAACCGTGCAATGCTGTCAATAATAAATAAGAGTGATTTAATTATTGACAAGCGCCTCCCGCTGGTGTCATTTGACGTTGCGTCCACACTGGGAGAACTTCAGTGGGCGCCAAGCGCTGGTTGGCCGGCGCTGAAGGTGGTTCTACTGGGAGGAAGTCATGGGTAAATGGACTATCATGAAGGCGGCTTTTGCCGGCCTTGCCTTTTATGGCGCGATGGCAGGCGCCTCTTATGCGGCCGATACCGTCGGCCTGATCACCAAGACGGAAACCAATCCGTTCTTCGTCAAGATGCGCGAGGGCGCTCAGGCCAAGGCCAAGGAACTGGGCGTTACCCTGATCACCGCCGCCGGCAAGTTCGACGGCGACAATGACGGCCAAGTGGCGGCGATCGAGAACCTGATCTCGGCGGGCGCCAAGGGCTTTGCCATCGTGCCGAGCGACTCGAAGGCGATCGTGCCGACCATCAAGAAGGCGCGCGATGCAGGTCTCAAGGTGATCGTGCTCGATACCCCGCTCGATCCGATGGACGCAGCCGACGCGACCTTTGCAACCGACAACCGCAAGGCCGGCATGCTGATCGGTCAATGGGCCGCCAAGACCCTGGGCGACAAGGCGGCGGACGCCAAGATCGTCTTCCTCGATCTCGCGACCAACCAGCCGACCGTCGACTTTCTGCGTGACCAGGGCTTCATGCAGGGCTTCGGTATCGACGTGAAGGATCCGAACAAATACGGCGACGAAGACGACAAGCGCATCTGCGATCACGAAATCAGCCAGGGCGACCAGGAGAAGGGCCGCACCGCGATGGAGAACGCGCTGCAGAAGTGCCCGGATGTGAATGTGGTGTACACAATCAATGAACCGGCGGCGGCCGGCGCCTGGGAAGCGCTGAAGGCAGTCGGCAAGGATGATGGTAGCGTGATGATCGTTTCGATCGATGGCGGCTGCCCCGGGGTGAAGAATGTTCAGGCAGGCGTAATCGGCGCAACCAGCCAGCAATATCCGCTGAAGATGGCGGCCATGGCGCTGGACGCGATCGTCTCCGGCAAGATTCCCGATATCGACCCGAAGATGGGTTTCCTCGACACCGGCGCGCAGCTCATCACAGCCAAGCCGGCTGAAGGTGTGACGTCGATCTCGGTCGAGGAAGGCCTGAAGCTCTGCTGGGGCTGAGTGCCTTCCAACATCGTTCCACCAAGTCTATTGTCCAGAACTCGAAGGGGGCGCTTTTGGCGCCCCCTGACGGGAGGCGCGGGAGGATTGCCTGATGAGTGATGATACCGCGGGTTCGGCCACAGCCGAACGGGGGCTGCAAGGCGCCACGGAAGCCTTGGCCAGCTTTGATGAATCGGATGCAGGCATGATCCGCCGTGTCCAGGCTTTCCTTCACCAATTTCCCACGTCCATTCCGTTTATCGTTCTGCTGCTGGGTGTGGTCATCTTCTCGATCGCCGCCCCGGACAAGTTTTTTGCCCCGTTCAATTTTTCGCTGGTGCTGCAGCAGGTGACGATCATTGCCGTGCTCGGTGTGGCCCAGACACTGATCATCCTTACGGCCGGTATCGACCTGTCCGTCGGAGCCATCATGATCCTGTGCTCGGTGGTGATGGGGCGGACCGCGGTGGTCTATGGCGTTCCGGTGTTGATCGCCTTTCCGCTCGGGCTGCTCTGCGGCACGGCATGCGGCGTCGTCAACGGCCTGATCGTGACGATGCTGCGTCTGCCTCCCTTCATTGTCACACTTGGCACCTGGAGCATCTTTGGCGCGCTGAACGTCTGGTATTCGCAAAGCGAAACTATCCGCCAGCAGGACATGGAGGCGTCGGCACCCTTCCTGCAATGGACGGGTACGATCTTCAAACCGTATGATTTCTTCTCGAAAACGCTCGGGCTCGACTGGATCTTTCTGAAAGGCTGGGTGCTGACCTACGGGTCGCTGGTCATGCTGATCCTGGCGTTCATCATTTGGTACGTGCTGAACAGAACGGCGTTGGGGCGGCACATCTATGCCACTGGTGACGATCCGGATGCAGCACGGTTGGCCGGCATCAACACCAATCGGACCCTGATAGCCGTCTACGGGCTCGCCGGTTTCATCTGCGCGATCGCCGCCTGGGTCCTGATCGGACGCATCGGCGGCGTAAGCCCGCAGGCGGGCCAGACCGCCAATCTCGACTCCATCACCGCAGTCGTGATCGGTGGCACCTCTCTGTTCGGCGGCCGCGGCTCGATCGTCGGAACGCTGATCGGGGCCTTGATCGTCGGCGTCTTCCGCAACGGGCTCGCGCTTTCCGGCCTCGAACTGCTGTGGCAGGATTTCGCCGTGGGTGTGCTGATCATTGTTGCCGTCACCATCGACCAATGGATCAGGAGGATTTCGGCATGAGCGGCACTCCGGTCCTGCAGGCCAGGGGCCTCAACAAGCGCTACGGCAGGGTGGTGGCGCTCGACAATGCCGATTTCGACCTGATGCCGGGCGAGATTCTCGCCATCATCGGCGACAACGGCGCCGGCAAGTCGACGCTGGTCAAGGCGTTGTGCGGCGCCGTTATCCCAGATTCCGGCACCATCGAGCTCAACGGCAAAGTGGTCCATTTCCGCTCGCCGATCGAGGCGCGCCTGGCCGGCATCGAGACGGTCTACCAGAACCTCGCACTGTCGCCGGCACTGTCGATTGCCGACAACATGTTTCTTGGTCGCGAGTTGCGCAAACCGGGCTTTGTCGGGCAGTGGCTGCGCAGACTCGACCGTTCGGCGATGCAGAAGATCGCCCGCGAAAAGCTGTCCGAACTCGGGCTGATGACCATCCAGAACATCAACCAGCCGGTCGAGACGCTGTCGGGCGGCCAACGTCAGGGCGTGGCGGTGGCACGCGCCGCCGCCTTCGGCAGCCGCGTGGTGATTATGGACGAGCCGACCGCCGCACTCGGCGTCAAGGAAAGCCGCCGCGTGCTGGAATTGATGCTTGACGTCAAGAAGCGCGGCCTGCCGATTGTGCTGATCTCGCACAACATGCCGCATGTCTTCGAAGTCGCTGACCGCATCCATATCCATCGGCTGGGGCGTCGCCTCGCCGTCATCGATCCCAAGCAATATACGATGTCGGATGCCGTGGCTTTCATGACTGGAGCCAAGGTTCCGCCGGAGGCGCAACTGGCGGCCTGATCCGCTTGGCGGATAAATTGCCGCAGGGAGAACCGGTGGCATACCGATCTAAATCGATTGAATGTATGTTGCAATGCACTAGGATGGGCTGGGACTGGGAGCGAAAGCCGGTATGATCGCAGCACGATCACGAGAGGCAGTATGACGCGCACGATGACAACCAAAGCCCCTGATCTCGAAATTCCCGATCCCAAGACGCTCGCCGACGAAGTGCTGTCGGCCCTCAAATACAGGGTCGGCAAGGGCACCAGCGTCGCCACGCAATATGATTGGCTGACGGCCTCGATCAAGGTCGTGCGCGACCGCATCGTCGACCACTGGATGCAGGCGACGCAGGAGGCCTACGCCCAGCAGGAAAAGCGCGTCTATTACCTGTCGCTCGAATTCCTCATCGGCCGGCTGATGCGCGATGCCTTCTCCAATCTCGGCCTGATGGACAACATGCGCGAAGCGCTGAAGTCGCTGGGCGTCGACCTCGACCTCATCGCCGGGCTCGAGCCGGATGCAGCACTCGGCAATGGCGGTCTCGGCCGGCTTGCCGCCTGCTTCATGGAAAGCATGGCAACCGTCGACATTCCCGCCCATGGCTACGGCATCCGCTACGCCAACGGCATGTTCCGCCAGGAGATCCATGACGGCTGGCAGGTCGAACTGCCCGAGACCTGGCTCGACCACGGCAACCCCTGGGAGTTCGAACGCCGCGAGCGTGCCTTCGAGGTCGGCTTCGGCGGTTCGGTGGAATCGATCACCTCCAAGGACGGCCGGCTCGAACGCCACGTCTGGAAGCCGACAGAGCATGTCCAGGCCGTCGCCTACGACACGCCGGTGGTCGGCTGGCGCGCCAACCGCGTCAACACGCTGCGGCTGTGGTCCGGCATGCCGATCGATCCGATCCTGCTCGACAAGTTCAACGCCGGCGACCACATCGGCGCGCTGGCCGAAAGCAACAAGGCCGATGCGCTGTCGCGCGTGCTTTACCCTGCCGATTCCCACAAGGCAGGGCAGGAACTGCGGCTTCGCCAGGAATACTTCTTCTCCACCGCCTCGCTGCAGGACATCGTTCAGCGCCATCTCAGCCAGTATGGCGATCTCGTGTCGCTGCCCGACAAGGCCGCGATCCATCTGAACGACACCCATCCGGCGATTGCCGTGGCGGAACTTATGCGCTTGCTGATGGATGTCCACGGCATGGATTTCGACCAGGCCTGGGACGTCACCAAGCGCACCTTCGGCTACACCAACCACACGCTGCTGCCCGAGGCGCTGGAAAGCTGGCCGGTGCCGCTGTTCGAGCGGCTTTTGCCGCGCCACATGCAGATCGTCTACGCAATCAATGCCCAGGTGCTGCTGGAGGCCCGTGCCACCAACCAGTTCTCCAATGAGCAGATCAGCCGCATCTCGCTGATCCAGGAAGCCGGCGACCGCCGTGTGCGCATGGGCAACCTGGCCTTTGTCGGCTCGCACTCGATCAACGGCGTGTCGGCACTGCATACAGAGCTGATGAAGGAGACGGTATTTGCCGATCTCCACAAGCTCTATCCCGACCGCATCAACAACAAGACCAACGGCATTACGCCGCGGCGCTGGCTGATCCAGTGCAATCCAGGCCTCACCGCGCTCACCCGTGAAGCGATCGGTGACCGCTTCCTCGACGATATCGACGCCATCAAGGGGCTCGATGCCTTTGCCGGCGACGCCGCCTTCCGCGACAAGTTTGCTGCGGTCAAGCGCTCCAACAAGGTCAAGCTTGCCAATCTCGTCGCCGACCGGCTTGGCATCAAGGTCGATCCGTCTGCGCTGTTCGACATCCAGGTCAAGCGCATCCACGAATACAAGCGCCAGCTGCTCAACATCCTGGAAGCCATCGCCCTTTACGACCAGATCCGCTCGCATCCCGAGCTGGACTGGATGCCACGCGTCAAATTCTTCGGCGGCAAGGCGGCGCCCAGCTACCACAACGCCAAGCTGATCATCAAACTCGCCAACGACGTCGCCAAGGTCATCAACAGCGACCCTTCGGTGCGCGGCCTGCTGAAGGTGGTATTCGTACCGAACTACAATGTCAGCCTGGCCGAGGTGATGATGCCGGCCGCCGACCTGTCGGAGCAGATATCGACTGCCGGCATGGAAGCCTCGGGCACCGGCAACATGAAGTTCGCGCTGAATGGCGCCTTGACCATCGGCACGCTCGACGGCGCCAATGTCGAGATCAAGGAGTGTGTCGGCGACGACAACATCTTCATCTTCGGCCTGACCACGGCCGAAGTCGCCGAGCGACGCGGCAATGGCTACAACCCGCGCGCCGTCATCGAAGGATCGCCGGAACTGGCGCAGGCTGTCGCTGCCGTCTCGTCGGGCGTTTTCTCGCCCGATCAGCCGGATCGCTACCGCGAACTGGTCGACGGTCTCTACAACACCGATTGGTTCATGGTGGCGGCGGATTTCGACGCCTACGCCGCCGCCCAGCGCGATGTCGACGCCGTCTGGCGTAACAGTCCCGACTGGTACGCACGTGCGATCCGCAACGTTGCCCGCGTCGGGTGGTTCTCGTCCGATCGCACAATCCGCCAATATGCGAAAGAAATCTGGAACGTGCCCGCCTGATATGATTGCATGAGGCCACGAACAATGTGGCCTCATGTGAATGTCGCCTAAAAGTGCGTAGCGGTTTTGGGATAGCGACATGAACAAAACAAAATAGATCCCTGGGAGGGACGCTACCTGATGAGGAAACCGCGCGTGACCGCTGCGACAAGCGGGCCGGACGGGCTGGCGCCAGCCGGCGATGTCGCGGCGATTGTTGCCGGCACGCACGGCGATCCGTTCGCGGTTCTGGGTGTGCATGAAGCCGGCAAGGGCTTCGTTGCCCGCTGCTTCGTGCCCAATGCCGAGTTTGTCACCGCCTGTACGCTGACCGGCAAGGAAGTCGGCGAACTCTCACGCCGCGACGATGCCGGTTTCTTCGAGGGCAAGGTTTCGATCCGCAAACGCCAGCCGCTGCGCTTTCACGCCAAAAATGCCGGCGGCGACTGGTGGCTGACCGATCCCTATTCCTTCGGCCCGGTGCTCGGCCCGATGGACGACTATTACATCGCCCAGGGGTCGCATCTCAGGCTGTTCGACAAGCTCGGCGCCCATCTCATCGACCATGAGGGCGCGTCGGGCGTGCATTTTGCCGTCTGGGCGCCCAATGCGCGGCGTGTCTCGGTGGTCGGCGACTTCAACGAATGGGACGGCCGCCGGCACACGATGCGCGACCGCCGCGACACCGGCATCTGGGAACTGTTCATTCCTGATATCGGCGCGGGCCGGCCCTACAAATACGAGATCATTGCCCCCGATGGCGTGCGCCTGCCGCTCAAGGCCGATCCGTTCGCCTTCAAGTCCGAGCTGCGCCCGGCCACCGCTTCGGTGACGGCCGTGCCGCCGGCGCATGAATGGGGCGACGATGCGCACCGCAGCTACTGGCGCAAGGCCGATCCGCGGCGCGAAGCCATATCGATCTACGAGGTCCATGCCGGCTCGTGGCAGCAGCACGACGACGGCAGCTTCCTGTCATGGGACGAACTCGCCGACCAGCTAATCCCCTATGCCGTCGAAACCGGCTTCACCCACATCGAATTCCTGCCGATCTCCGAACATCCCTATGACCCGTCATGGGGTTATCAGACAACCGGACTTTATGCCCCGTCGGCGCGCTTCGGCGACCCTGATGGTTTTGCCCGTTTCGTCGACGGTGCGCACCGCGCCGGCGTCGGCGTCATCCTCGACTGGGTGCCGGCGCATTTCCCGGTCGACGCGCATGGCCTGGCCAATTTCGACGGCACCGCACTTTATGAGCATGCCGATCCGCGCAAGGGTTTTCATCCCGACTGGAACACCGCAATCTACAATTTCGGCCGCCGCGAGGTGGTGTCGTTCCTCGTCAACAATGCACTGTTCTGGGCCGAGAAATACCATGTCGACGGTTTGCGCGTCGATGCGGTCGCCTCGATGCTCTACCTCGACTATTCGCGCAAGGTGGGCGAATGGATCCCCAACGAGAAGGGTGGTCGCGAAAACCTCGAAGCGGTGTCCTTCCTGCAGAAGATGAACAAGGAGGTCTACGGCCACCACCCCGGCGTGATGACCATCGCCGAGGAATCGACTTCATGGCCGAAGGTCTCCGCCCCGGTGCATGAAGGCGGACTGGGCTTCGGCTTCAAGTGGAACATGGGCTTCATGCACGACACGCTGGAGTATTTTGCCAAGGAACCGATCTTCCGCAAACACCACCACAACGACCTTACCTTCGGCCTGACCTACGCCTTTTCAGAGAATTTCGTCCTGCCGCTTTCCCATGACGAGGTCGTGCACGGCAAAGGCACGCTGCTGGGCAAGATGGCCGGCGACGACTGGCAGAAATTCGCGACTTTGCGCGCCTTTTACGCCTTCATGTGGGGCTATCCCGGCAAGAAGCTGCTGTTCATGGGCCAGGAATTCGCCCAGCGCCGCGAGTGGAGCGAAGCGCGCGCGCTCGACTGGAACCTGCTCGATTTCCGCCCGCATCGCGGCGTCTGGCAGACGGTGCGCGACCTCAACTATCTCTATCGCTCGCGCCCGGCGCTGCATGCGCGCGACTGCGAACCGGAAGGCTTCTCCTGGCTGATCGTCGACGACAAGGAGAACTCGGTCTTCGCCTGGCTGCGCAGCGCGCCCGACGGCAACCCGATCGCCGTCATTTCCAACTTCACGCCGGTGCCGCGCGAAAATTATCGCGTGCCGTTGCCCGCGGTCGGCAAATGGCGCGAAATCATCAACACCGACGCTTCGGACTATGGTGGTTCGGGCAAGGGCAATGGCGGCGTGATAGAAGCCAGGGCGGAGGGAGGAGGCATTTCGGCGACGATGCTTCTGCCGCCGCTGTCGACGATCATGCTGGAATTCATTGCGGACTAGGTTCGTCAATGCGCTGCGGACGAAGTCCGTCAGCTTGTTGGCGACTGAGCGATGCACCAGACTGGTAATTTGGGAGGGTAAAAAATGGCAGACTTGAAAAGAACCCAGCCGCTGGCGCGCGATGCCATGGCCTATGTGCTGGCTGGCGGCCGCGGCAGCCGGCTCAAGGAATTGACCGACCGCCGCGCCAAGCCGGCTGTTTATTTCGGCGGCAAGACGCGCATCATCGATTTCGCGCTGTCCAATGCGCTCAACTCCGGCATTCGCCGCCTCGGTGTCGCCACCCAATACAAGGCGCATTCGCTGATCCGCCACCTGCAGCGCGGCTGGAACTTCCTGCGCCCCGAGCGAAACGAAAGCTTCGACATCCTGCCGGCCAGCCAGCGTGTCTCGGAAACCCAGTGGTATGAAGGCACCGCCGACGCCGTCTACCAGAACATCGATATCATCGAGGCCTATGGCCCCGAATACATGGTGATCCTGGCTGGCGATCACATTTACAAGATGGACTACGAGTTGATGCTGCGTCAGCACGTCGACGCCAATGCCGACGTCACCGTCGGTTGCCTCGAAGTGCCGCGCATGGAAGCGACCGGTTTCGGCGTCATGCATGTCGATGGCAAGGACAACATCATCGCCTTCGTCGAAAAGCCCGCCGATCCGCCTGGTATCCCCGACAAGCCGGAATTCGCGCTGGCCTCGATGGGCATCTATGTCTTCAAGACCAAGTTCCTGATGGAACAGCTGCGCCGCGATGCCGCCGAGCCGGGTTCGAGTCGCGACTTCGGCAAGGACATCATCCCCTACATCGTCCAGCATGGTAAGGCGATTGCACATCGCTTCGCCAAATCCTGCGTGCGCTCGACGGCCGAGAACGAGGCCTATTGGCGCGATGTCGGCACCGTCGATGCCTATTGGGAAGCCAATATCGACCTGACCGACATTACCCCCGAACTCGACCTCTACGACCGCGACTGGCCGATCTGGACCTATGCCGAATTGAAGCCGCCGGCAAAGTTCGTGCATGACGAGGATGGCCGGCGCGGTTCGGCCGTCTCCTCGCTGGTGTCGGGCGACTGCATCGTTTCAGGTGCTTCGCTGAAGCGCAGCCTGATCTTCACCGGTGCGCGCATCAACTCCTATTCGACGCTGGAAGAAGTCGTCATGCTGCCCGACGTTCATGTCGGGCGGAACGCAAAGTTGAAGCGCGTCGTCATCGACCACGGTGTAAGGATACCGGAAGGCTTGGTGGTTGGCGAAGACCCAGCGCTCGACGCCAAGCGTTTCCGCGTTTCGGAGAAGGGCATCTGCCTGGTCACGCAGGACATGATCGACAAGCTGAAGCTTTAGGAGCTTCCAGGAAAAGTGTGAAACGGTTTTCCGTCCGGAATTGCGCAAAAACAAAGAGTTAGACAGGATCAGAAACGCATGCAGGTTCTGTCGGTCACGCCCGAAATCTTCCCGCTGATCAAGACCGGCGGACTGGCCGACGTGACCGGCGCACTGCCGATTGCACTTGCCGCCAAGGGCGTGACGATGCGCACGCTCATCCCCGGCCTTCCCCAGGTGATGGGCGCCTTCAAGAAAAAGAAGGCCGTCTACCAGTACCCGCTGCTGCAGGGCGGCAAGGCTTCAGTTCATGCCGTGAAGATTGCCGGGCTCGATTTGTTCGTGCTCGACGCGCCGCATCTCTACGACCGTCCCGGCGGCCCCTACGGCAATGCGGCCGGCGCCGACTGGCCCGACAATTGGCGGCGCTTCGCCGCGTTGAGCCAGGTCGGCGGCGACATCGCCGGCGGCGCCATCTCCGGCTACCAGCCGGATCTCGTCCACGCCCATGACTGGCAGTCGGCGATGACGCTCGCCTATATGCGATACGGCAAGGCGGTCGGCGTGCCGTCGCTGATCACTGTGCACAACCTTGCCTTCCAGGGCCAGTTCGGCGCCGGCATCTTCGGGGAGCTCGGCCTGCCGGCGGTGGCGATGGCGCTCGACGGCGTCGAATATTATGGCGGCGTCGGCTTCCTCAAGGCCGGGCTGCAGGCTGCCTGGGCGATCACCACGGTCAGCCCCACCTATGCCCAGGAGATCCGCTCGCCCGAATTCGGCATGGGTCTCGACGGTCTGATCAACATGCGATCCTCGGATCTCTACGGCATCGTCAACGGCATCGATGTCGACATCTGGAACCCCGAGACCGACAAGCATCTGGTGTCGGCCTATTCCGCGCAGGCGCTGAAGGCTCGCCTGCCCAACCGGGCTGTTGTCGAGGACCGTTTCAATCTGGAGCAGGACGACAGCCCGATCGTCTGCGTCATCAGCCGGCTGACCTGGCAAAAGGGTATGGACATATTGGCGGCGGTCGTCGACGGCGTCGTCGCCACCGGCGCAAGACTGGCGATCCTTGGCTCGGGTGACGCCGGCCTCGAAGGAGCGCTGCTTGCCGCCGCCGCTCGCCATCGCGGCCGCATCGGCGTCGTGGTCGGCTACGACGAGGGGCTTTCCCACACAATGCAAGGCGGCTGCGACGCTATCGTCATCCCGTCGCGCTTCGAGCCTTGCGGGCTGACCCAGCTCTACGGCCTGCGCTATGGCTGCGTGCCGGTCGTGGCCCGCACCGGCGGCCTTGCCGACACCATCATCGATGCCAACGAGGCCGCGATCTCGGCAGGTGTTGCCACCGGCTTCCAGTTCGCGCCCAACAATGGCGGCGCGATGCTGCACGCCATTCGCCGGCTGGTCGACGCGCATTCGAGCCCGGCAGTCTGGGAACAGATCCAGCGCCAGGGCATGAAGGCTGATGTCTCCTGGGACAAGAGCGCCGACAAATACGTTGAACTCTACCGCCTGTTGCTTTCGAAAAGGGTTGCCTGAAGCATGATCCGGACCGTCCCCACCAAACCCTATCTTGACCAGAAACCCGGCACGTCCGGCCTGCGCAAGAAGGTGCCTGTCTTTCAGCAGGAGCACTATGCCGAGAACTTCATTCAGTCGATCTTCGATGCGCTCGACGGCTTCAAGGGCAAGACGCTGGTGATCGGCGGCGACGGCCGCTTCTACAACCGCGAGGTCATCCAGAAGGCCATTGCCATGGCTGCTGCCAACGGTTTCGGCAAGGTGATGGTCGGGCAGGGTGGTATCTTGTCGACGCCGGCCGCCTCGCATGTCATCCGCAAATACAAGACCTTCGGCGGCATCATCCTGTCGGCCAGCCACAATCCGGGCGGCCCGCATGAGGATTTCGGCATCAAGTACAATGCCGGCAATGGCGGCCCGGCGCCGGAAAAACTGACCGACGCGATCTTCGAAAAGACCAAGACGATTTCGAGCTTCAAGACCGCCGATATCGCCCAGATCGACATCGACAAGATCGGCACGATCGAGGCCGGCGGCATGAAGGTCGAGATCATCGACCCGGTCGCCGACTATGCCGAGCTGATGGAAAGCCTGTTCGACTTCGACGCCATCCGCGCCAACTTCAAATACGGCTTCCGCATGCGCTTCGACGCCATGCATGCGGTCACCGGACCCTATGCCAAGGAAATCCTCGAGCGCCGGCTTGGCGCGGAAAACGGCACCTGCCGCAACTACAAGCCGCTGCCGGATTTCGGTGGCCATCATCCCGATCCCAACCTGGTCCACGCCAAGCATCTCTATGACGAGATGATGGGACCGGACGCGCCGGATTTCGGTGCCGCTTCGGACGGCGACGGTGACCGCAACCTGATCATCGGCAAGGGTATCTTCGTCACCCCGTCGGACTCGGTGGCCATGCTTGCCGCCAATGCGCAACTGGCGCCGGGCTACAAGGACGGCCTGAAAGGCATCGCCCGCTCTATGCCGACCAGCGGGGCCGCCGACCGCGTTGCCGAAAAGCTCGGCATCGGCATCTATGAGACGCCAACCGGCTGGAAGTTCTTCGGCAATCTGCTCGATGCCGGCATGGCGACGATCTGCGGCGAGGAAAGTGCTGGCACCGGCTCCAACCATGTCCGCGAAAAGGACGGGCTGTGGGCGGTACTGTTGTGGCTCAACATCCTGGCCGTGCGCGGCGAAAGCGCCAAGCAGGTGGTCACCGAGCACTGGGCGACCTATGGCCGCAACTACTATTCGCGCCATGACTATGAGGAGGTCGAGACCGAACGCGCCAACGCGCTGGTCGACGAACTTCGCGCCAAGCTGACCTCGCTGCCTGGCACCAGCGTGCGCGGCCTGAAGATCGCCAATGCCGACGATTTTGCCTATCACGACCCGGTCGACGGCTCGGTGAGCAAGAACCAGGGCATCCGCATCCTGTTCGAGGGCGGCTCTCGCGTCGTCTTCCGCCTCTCCGGCACCGGCACGTCGGGCGCGACGCTGCGCGTCTACATCGAGCGCTACGAGCCGGATAGGGCGAGGCACAATCTCGACACGCAGGAGGCGCTCGCCGACCTGATTGCCGCGGCGGATGATATTGCAGGCATCAAGAGCCACACCGGCCGCAACAAGCCGAGCGTGATTACTTGAGGGTGGCGAAGATGGCTCCCCCTTCTCCCCTTGTGGGGTCCGAAGGACGGGGCGAGACCCGTGGCTCGCCCCCGGGCGGTGGCCGAGCGAAGCTCGGACGGATGAGGGGTGCTCCAGCTTGGCGCAACCCGGCGTCCAGATCATGGACGCCGCATTGCTTCCAACACCCCTCATCCGTCTCGGCGCTGCGCGCCGATCCACCTTCTCCCACAAGGGGAGAAGGGGAAGTGCGCCCATGAACCAGCTCGGCGCCACCATCAGCCACCAAGGCATACGCTTCGCCGTCTGGTCGTCATCCGCGCGGCGGCTCTGGGTGTCGATCTTCGACGAAACCGGCTCGCGCGAACACGATCGGCTCGAACTCCAGTCCGAAGGCGAGGGCGTCTACGCAATCTTTATCGCGGGCCTCGCTACCGGCACCCGCTACGGCTTTCGCGCCGATGGCGACTATGCGCCGGAGCGCGGGCTGTGGTTCGATCCGGACAAGCTTCTCACCGATCCCTATGCCGTCGAGATCGACAGGCCCTACGCCTATGACTGGCGCCTGACCCGGCCCCGCAGCATGGGTATGGACACGGCCTCGCTGATGCCCAAGGCGGTGGCTGTGGCTTTGCCCAAAGCCGTCCCGGCCGCGCCGCCGCTGTTCCAGCCCGGCGGCCTGATCTACGAACTCAACGTACGCTCCTTCACCAAACTGCACCCGGACGTGCCGGAAGCCCAGCGTGGCACCATTGCGGCACTTGCCCATCCCGCCATCATCGAACATCTCAAAAAGATCGGCGTGTCAGCAGTCGAGCTGATGCCTGTCACCGCCTCGATCGATGAGCGGCATCTGCCGCCGCTGGGCTTGAGCAACGCCTGGGGCTACAACCCTGTCACCTTCATGGCGCTCGATCCGCGGCTGGCGCCAGGTGGTCTCGCCGAATTGCGCGACACGGTCGAGGCGCTCCGCAAGGCCGGCATCGGCACCATCCTTGATCTCGTTTTCAACCACACCGGCGAGAGCGACCGGCTCGGACCGACGCTGTCGCTGCGCGGGCTCGATAACAGAGCCTACTACAGGCATGAGGCCGACGATCGGCTGGTCAATGACACCGGCACCGGCAATACGATTGCCTGCGATCATCTGGTGGTTCAGCAAATGATCCTCGACACGCTGCGCCACTTTGTCGGCGATGCCGGCGTCGACGGTTTCCGCTTCGACCTGGCGCCGGTCCTCGGCCGTGTCGAGGGCGCTTTCGACCGGGAAGCGCCGCTGCTTCAAGCCATCGCCGAAGATCCCGTTCTGGCCGACCGTGTGCTGATCGCCGAGCCTTGGGACATCGGCCCGAACGGCTACCAGCTCGGCAATTTCCGCCCGCCTTACCTCGAATGGAACGACCGCTACCGCGACGATGTCAGGCGTTTCTGGCGAGGCGATGCCGGTGTGGTCGGCGCGCTGGCGACAAGGCTTGCCGGCTCGTCCGATGTCTTCGCCAAAGAAGGCCGCAGCATCAGCCGCACGGTCAATTTCATCGCCGCGCATGACGGCATGACGTTGGCCGACATCGTCGCCTATGAAGCGAAACACAACCACGCCAATGGCGAGAAGAATCGCGACGGCCACAACGAGAACCTGTCCTGGAACAATGGCGTCGAGGGCGAGACCTCCGACCAGGCGATTGCCGAGGCCCGGCTCCATGATCGCTCCGCGCTGCTTGCCACCTTGTTTGCCTCGCGCGGCACGATCATGCTGACCGCGGGCGACGAATTCGGGCGTACGCAAAAAGGTAACAACAACGCCTATGCGCAAGATAACGCCATCACCTGGCTCGACTGGGCTGGGCGCGACCTTGCGCTGGAAGCCCATGCGTCGGCGCTCGCCGCACTGCGCCGCGCAATGCCGGCGCTTGCCGCCCCGCGCTTCCTGACTGGAGAACCGCAAGGCGGTTCGGACGTGCCCGACGTCGCCTGGCTGACCGAGACCGGCGCGCCACTGAGCGAGGCCGACTGGAACGATGCCGCGCGCCATCGCCTCGTCATGCTGGTCGCCGATAGCGGGGACGAGCGCCTCGCCGTCATCGTCAATGGTGACCGTCGCCAATGCGTCTTCACGCTGCCCGTGCGGGAAGGGTTCCAGTGGCGACCGGCGATTGAAACGCAGGCGATCGACCTCGCGCGCCCGCTGCCCGGCCGCAGCGTCAGTTTCATGATCGAGCGCCGGACCGCAAAGGGCCGCGCCAGGAAGGGTTCGTGATGGCCGATGGCAATACAGAGCAGGGGGCCGAATGGTGGCGCGGCTGCGTCATCTACCAGATCTATCCGCGCTCATTCCAGGACACGACCGGCGACGGCAGCGGCGACCTCTCAGGCATCACGTCGCGGCTGGCGCACGTCGCCTCGCTCGGCGTCGACGCCGTCTGGCTGTCGCCCTTCTTCAAATCGCCGATGGCCGACATGGGCTACGACGTATCGGACTATCAGGCGGTCGATCCGATGTTCGGCTCCTTGGAGGATTTCGATGCGCTGGTGGCCGAGGCGCACCGGCTCGGCCTGAAGGTGATCATCGACCAGGTTCTGTCACACTCCTCTGACAAGCACGAATGGTTCGTCGAAAGTCGTGCCAGCCGCGACAACCCCAAGGCCGACTGGTACGTCTGGGCTGAGACCAAATCCGACGGCAACGCGCCCAACAACTGGCTGTCGGTTTTCGGCGGCCCAGCCTGGGAGTGGGACGCGACCCGCCGGCAATACTACATGCACAATTTCCTGGCCTCGCAGCCAGACCTCAACTTCCACAATCCGGACGTTCAGGACGCGTTGCTGGAGACGGTGCGGTTCTGGCTCGACCGCGGCGTTGATGGATTTCGTCTCGACACAGTCAACTACTATGTCCATGACCGCTGGCTGCGCAGCAACCCGCCGCTGGCGTCGAGCGTCGCCGGCACCAATGGCGAAACCAACACCTACCTCTTCCAGGAACATCTGTTCGACAAGTCGCGGCCAGAGAACCTCGATTTCCTCCGGCGCTTTCGCGCTATGCTCGACGAGTATGGCGACCGCGCCAGCGTCGGTGAGGTCGGCGACGAAGGCCGCTCGCTGCAGACGCTCGCCGCCTACACCTCCGGCGGCGACAAGCTCAACATGTGCTACACTTTCGATCTGCTCGGGTCACAATTCTCGCCCGCCCATGTGCGCGGCTGCGTCGAGGCCTTCGAGGCAGCGGTTGTCGACGGCTGGGTCTGCTGGGCGTTCTCCAACCACGATGTCGTGCGCCATGTCAGCCGCTGGACGCGGCCGGGCGGCGATCCAAATGCGGTGGCCACATTCGCAATCGCGCTGCTCTCATGCTTGCGCGGCTCGATCTGCCTCTACCAGGGCGAAGAGCTTGGGCTGGAAGAGGCGGAACTGACCTTCGAGGATCTGCGTGATCCCTTCGGCATCCGTTTCTGGCCGGGGCTCAAGGGCAGGGACGGTTGCCGCACGCCGATGGTCTGGGAGGCGGGCGCCGACAATGCCGGCTTCTCAACGGCCAAGCCCTGGCTGCCGGTACCGGCAAGTCACCGCGCCCAGGCGGTCGACATCCAGAATGGCGACGAAAATTCCGTGCTCGCCGGCTATCGGACGATGCTGTCCCTGCGCAAGGAGCATCCGGCGCTGGTCAAGGGGTCGATCCGCTTTCTCGATACCGAGGGCGAAGTCCTTGCCTTCGTCAGGCAGGGTGAGGGCGAGACATTGCTCTGCGTCTTCAACTTCGCCGACGAGCCGGCCGACTGGCCACTGCCGCCGGATCTCGGGCCCGTCGTGGCGATCGGTCAGGGTGGTGCTGCCCTCCAGGAGGATGGTTTGTCGCTGCCGGCGCTGGGCTGCTTTGTCGGCAAGATAGCCTGATCCGTTCAGGGACAGGCTGGCGTCAAAATCGCCTCTGGCAGATACGATGTCCTGAAATTCAGCCGGGCTTATATTTTAGCGATCACTGTTTTAGCATTGAGGCAGCTCACTCAACGTCAAGCAAGCAACGGTTGAAATAATATTTCCGTCTGTCTAGTCTCCTGCCACCAAGCTGCCGGACGGGAACCGGCGGTGCGCTCAAAAGGGGCCAGAAATCGGTTCCGGGGCGTCAACACTCGAAAGGCGCGAGCCGCTGGGCAGCGCTACAGGGAGAGACTTCATGCTGAAAAATATGCTGAAGGCGACGCTGGTCGCCACGACCATGACCTTTGCCGCAGGCACGTTCCTGACGCCGGCCCTTGCCGAGACTGTCTATAACAGAGGCAGCGCTGCCGAAGCGGAGACGGTCGATCCGCACAAGACCTCGACCGTCTACGAAGCCGATATCATACGCGACCTGTTCCAGGGGCTGGTCATGCACGACCAGAAGACGAACCTTATTCCGGGCGCCGCCGAAAGCTGGACGGTATCGGATGACGGCACCGTCTACACCTTCAAGCTGCGCAAGGACGGCTTGTGGTCGGATGGCAGCCCGGTGACGGCGGACGACTTCGTCTACTCCTTCCGTCGGCTGGAGGATCCGGCGACCGCCGCCGAATACGCTTCCATGCTCTATCCGGTGAAGAACGCCGAGGAAGTCAACACCAAGAAGGGCAAGCCCGAGGATCTGGGCGTCAAGGCGATCGACGCCAACACCCTGGAAGTGACGCTGAAGGCGCCGACGCCATACTTCCTGGAGATGCTGACTCACCAGGCCACCTATCCGGTCAACAAGGCCTCAATCGACAAGCTCGGCGCTGACTGGATCAAGGCGGGTAATCTCGTTTCGAACGGCGCCTATACACTGGCCGAGTGGATTCCCAACGACCACATGAAGCTGGTCAAGAATCCGAAATTCTGGGACGCCGCGACCGTCAAGATGGACGTCGTCAACTACATCCCGACCGAAGACCGCTCATCGGCGATGAAGCGTTTCGAGGCTGGCGAACTCGACAGCTACGGCGACCTGCCAACCGAACAGTTGGCTGACCTCAAGACCAAGTTCGGCGATCAGGTCCGCGTCGGACCATATCTCGGCACCTACTATTACGCGATCAAGACCGACAAGGCGCCGTGGGACAATGTCGAGCTGCGCAACGCCATCTCGATGGCGATCGACCGCGACTTCCTCGCGGAGAAGGTCTGGCAGAACTCGATGCTGCCCGGCTATTCGATGGTGCCTCCGGGCATCGCGGGCTACACGCCGGCAATGGCCAAATACGCCGACATGTCGCAGATCGACCGCGAGGACGCCGCCAAGAAGATCCTCGAGAAACTCGGCTATACGCCCGAGCATCCGCTGAAGATGGAGATTCGCTACAACACCTCGGAAAATCACAAGAACACCGCGGTTGCCATCCAGGAACAGCTGAAGCCGCTTGGCGTCGAGATCACGCTGCTCAACACCGATACCAAGACCCACTATTCCTTCCTCGAGCAGAAGGGCAACTACGACGTGGCGCGTGCCGCCTGGATCGCCGACTACAAGGATCCGGAAACCTTCCTCGGCATCACACGCAAGGCGAGCGGCAACAACTATTCGGACTACAGCAGCCCGGCATACGAGGCGGCCATGGACAAGGCCGCCGCCGCCGGCGGCAAGCCGGAAGAGCGCATGAAGGACCTCACTGAGGCCGAGCGCATCCTCGTCGATGATGTCGGTAACATTCCGCTTCTCTACTACAGCTTCCACGATATCGTTTCCTCGAAGCTGCATGGCTTCGACGACAATGTGATGGACATCCATCCGTCCCGCTTCGTCTCCAAGGACTGATAGTCATCCTTGACTGGACCGCCGCGCCTTATCCGGGCGCGGCGGGCTGGTCGGTCATCGCACCGGTCCGAAAGTCGTGGTCGATTTTCGGCAAGCCCGGTGCGAAGATTTGGCGCCGGAGCGTGGTTATGCGTCCGCATGGACGTGTGTCGCTCTGGCCGAAACGGGGCGCTGATGCTGCGATATATCTTACGGCGGCTTCTGACCGCCATACCGACGCTATTCGTCATCGTGACCTTGGCGTTTTTCCTGATACGCGTCGCACCGGGCGGCCCGTTTAATCAGGAGCGGGGCCTCAGTCCCGAGATCAGGGCCAATCTGGAAGCACAGTTCGGCCTCGACGATCCGCTTTGGTTGCAATATGCCCACTATCTCGGCAACCTGCTGCGAGGCAATTTCGGGCCGAGCTACAATTTGCCTGACTTCACCGTCACCGAACTCTTTGCCAAGGGCTTGCCGATTTCAGTCCAACTCGGCACCTCCGCGCTGATCCTGGCGCTTCTGCTGGGGTCGGTGCTCGGCACCATTGCCGCGCTCAACCAGAACAAGCTTGGCGACTATACGGTGATCGCGCTGGCGACCGCCGGCAGCACCATCCCCACCTTCGTCATCGCCCCGATCATCCAGCTTGCCTTCGGATTGACCTGGAAGCTGTTGCCGATCGGCGGCTGGGGTGATGGCGCACTGATCAACAAGGTCGGCCCGGTGCTGACGCTCGCTTTGCCGCAGATTGCCATCGTCGCCCGCCTGATGCGCGGCTCGATGATCGAGAGCTTGCGTTCGCATCATATCCGAACGGCACGTGCGCTCGGGCTCTCCGACTGGTCGGTGGTCGTCAAACACGCATTGCGCGGCGCCATTCTGCCGATCGTTTCCTTCACCGGTCCGGCGGCCGCGGCGCTGCTTACCGGCTCGGTCATCGTCGAGACGATCTTCTCTATTCCCGGCGTCGGCCGCTATTTCGTAGATGCAGCGCTCAACCGCGACTACACGCTGGTGATGGGGACCGTGGTGGTGATCGCGCTCTTCACCATCGTCTTCAACCTGATCGTCGACGTCATGTACGCGGTCGTCGACCCCAGAGTTCGCTATGACTGAGTTCGCTATGACTAAGGGTGCGGTATGACTGACATCACAGCCGCCGCTGCTCCGCCGGTCGTCGTCGGCCGCTCGCTCTGGGGCGATGCATGGGCGCGGCTCAAAGCCAACCGCGCCGCCATGTTCAGCCTCTATTATCTGGCCTTCATCGGCGTCATCAGCATATTCGGGCCCTGGTTTGTGCCGCATCAATACACCACCATCTATGCCGACTATGTGCGCACGCCGCCAAGCTTCTCAGCCTATCCAAAGGCCGACATGATCGAGACAGCGCTGACGGATGCGATCAAGCGTATGCGCGTCGACATCAAGGAGTGGAAACAGCACGGCAGTCGCATCACCGTCACCGTTACCTCGACCAAGCCGATCGACGAGCGCAACATCCGCTACCTCGACCGCTCCGATGCCTTCGACGACACCAGGATAGAGAGCAAGTCGCCCGACGGTCTCGAAGTGACGATGAGCGCGTCGGTCAAGCAGCAATATTTCCTGTTCGGCACCGACAACACCGGCCGCGATCTGTTGTCCCGCACGCTGATGGCAGGTCGCATTTCACTGGCCATCGGCCTGCTTGCCGGCATTGTTGCCGTGGTCATCGGCGTCCTCTACGGGGCGGCAGCCGGCTTTTCCGGCGGCAAGATCGACGAGGTGATGATGCGCATCGTCGACGTGCTTTATTCGCTGCCCTTCATCTTCTTCGTCATCATGCTGGTGGTGTTCTTCGGCCGCAACTTCGTGCTGATGTTCTTAGCCGTCGGGGCGGTGCTATGGCTCGACATGGCGCGCATCGTGCGCGGCCAGGCGTTGTCGATACGCCGCCAGGAATATGTCCAGGCGGCCGAAGCCATGGGCGTCGGCCAGCGCGGCATCCTGATCCGCCATGTCATCCCCAATCTGCTCGGACCGGTGGTGATCTACATGACGCTGCTGGTGCCGCAGGTCATCATCCTGGAAAGCTTCCTGTCCTTCCTCGGCCTTGGCGTGCAGGAGCCGATGACCAGTTGGGGCGTGCTGATATCTGTCGGCGCCAAGAACATCGGCACCGCCAACTGGCTGCTCCTGTTTCCGGCCTTCTTCCTCGTCTCGACGCTGTTTGCGCTGAATTTCGTCGGCGACGGCCTGCGCGACGCGCTCGACCCGAGAGATCGATAAAGATGGGAACCGTTGAGATGGGAACTCCCGAAACGATCCTCAGCGTCAAGGACCTTCGCGTCCGCTTCCGCACGCTCGACGGCGCGGTTGAAGCCGTCAAGGGCATCAATATTCACGTCAAGGCGGGCGAAACCGTTGCCGTGGTCGGGGAATCCGGTTCCGGCAAGAGCCAGACGATGATGGCGGCGATGAGCCTGCTGGCGTCCAACGGCGAGGCGACAGGTCACGTCGATTATCGCGGCCGCAACCTGTTGACGCTGAGCAAGTCCGACCTCAACAAGGTCCGCGGCGCCAAGATCAGCATGATCTTCCAGGAGCCCATGACCTCGCTGGATCCGCTCTATTCGATCGGCAACCAGCTGATGGAACCGATCCGGAAGCATCGCGGGCTGAACGCGGCCGAGGCGCGCGAAGAGGCGCTCAAGCTCTTGCGGCTGGTGCATATTCCCGATCCCGAGCGGCGGATGAAATCCTATCCGCACGAAATGTCGGGCGGCCAGCGCCAGCGCGTCATGATCGCCATGGCGCTGGCCAACGACCCCGACATTCTGATCGCCGACGAGCCGACGACGGCGCTCGACGTCACCATTCAGGCACAGATCCTGATGCTGCTCGCCGAATTGCAGCGCAAGCTCGGCATGGCCATCGTCTTCATCACCCACGATCTCGGCATCGTCCGGCGCTTCGCCGACCGCGTCTATGTCATGCGCTATGGCGAAGTGGTCGAGGAGGGCCAGGCCGAGGCCCTGTTCGCCAATCCGCAGCATGCCTATACGAAAATGCTTCTGGCCGCCGAGCCGACCGGCACCAAGGCGCCGCCGCCAGCCAATGCGCCGGTGCTGCTCGAAGGCAGGAATGTCGAAGTGACTTTCAAGATCGGCGGCGGCTTCCTCGCCGGCGAGCCGCTACTGTTACGCGCTGTCGACCACATTTCGATCCGGCTGAAGCGCAACCAGACCATCGGCATCGTCGGTGAATCCGGTTCGGGAAAATCGACGCTCGGTCGCGCACTGCTCCGGCTTTTGCCCAGCGATGGCGTCATCCGCTTCGGGGATCGCGACATTTCCACCGCCGACCGCCAGGCCATGCGGCCGCTGCGGCGCGAGATGCAACTCGTCTTCCAGGATCCGTTCGGCTCGCTGTCGCCGCGCATGACCGTCGGCCAGGTCATCACCGAAGGGCTTCTGGTGCATGAGCCGAATCTGTCCGGCAAGCAACGCGATCAACGCGCGGTCGAGGCCTTGCTCGAGGTTGGCCTCGATCCCAACGCACGCAACCGCTATCCGCACGAATTCTCCGGCGGCCAGCGCCAGCGCATCGCCATCGCGCGGGCCATGATTCTGAAGCCCAAACTGGTGGTGCTGGACGAGCCGACCTCGGCGCTCGACCGGTCGGTGCAGAAACAGATCGTCGAATTGCTGCGCAAGCTGCAGGCCGACCACGAACTGTCCTACCTCTTCATCAGCCACGACCTTGCGGTCGTGCGTGCCATGGCCGACTACATCATCGTCATGAAGCAAGGCAAGATCGTCGAGGAAGGCCCGACCGAAGAGATCTTCAGCAACCCGCAGGCCGCCTATACGCAGACGCTGATGAACGCTGCGATCGATGTCACGCGGTTCCGGTTGAGTGCTTGAGACGTGACGGGAAGCAGATCGTCGGGGCCGGGCCCAGTTCGCTTAGCCCGCTGACCTGGGGCATCTGTTGGCTCTTGCCACGACGAGCGCATCTTCTTGCTGCTTCAGCTTTTCGATCCTGGCCGTCTCTCGGTTGGCGACGGCGGTCTTCACACGTGCGCCGCCGAGCAGCCAGTTCGGCACGCTGGTGTTGGCGACCTTGCCGCGGGTGATGGCGGTCTGCGAGATGTCGCGCGCGATGTCGCCCACAGCATTGTTGAGCTCGGCGCAGGACATGCTGTCGTATTTCGCCGGGTTGACCGTGCCGCCCAGCGACGAGCAGCCTCCCGCCAGCGACAGGGCAAGCAGCGCTGACAGCCGGCCCGCGCTTGAAATCAACAATTTCATCTTCCGCAAACCTCGTTCCGGGCCGCTGTCTCGGCGGTTGTCCTATTATCGAGGTAGCGCAGATGGTTGTCTCGTCAAAATACAATGCCGACACCGGCCGCCGATGCGACCCGGTTCGCCTTTAATGTATCTTGTGGGGTGTCGGGAGAAACGGACACCTAAGTGTCTGTTTTTTCTGGTCGGAGTGGCAGGATTTGAACCTGCGACCCCCTCGTCCCGAACGAGGTGCGCTACCAGGCTGCGCTACACTCCGTGACCAGACCGCGGGCTTATAGCTGCCGCGTCCCGTTCCTGCAAGCGGCAATGGCAGCGCTTCTGTCGCATTTCCTTCGCTTTCGTCGGGCATCGCCGCAAAGCTTGGATTTCCTCCCCGGGATAAACCCCGCTTAAAGCCTTGTGTGCTAGGTCGCAGCCTCGATAAATTGTATTTCCACCGCCTGGAGCTCTGCTGTCTTGCCCCTGAAAATCGTAGGCGAAGCCCGGCCCAACAGCTTCGAGTTTGAAACCGAGGCGCTCATCAAGGCGTCCGGATTTCGCGAGTACGATGCGCGCTGGTGGTTCGGCCATGCCGGCTCGGCGCAGCCGCCGGAACTGAACCTGATCGGCGTCCAGGCGCTCGGCATGGGGCTGGGAACGTTGATTCGCCGTCTTGATGCGGGACCAGACATCGTTACCGGCCACGATTTCCGCGCCTATTCGCTCGGCATCAAGCTGGCGCTGGTCTCCGGCCTGATGGCTGCTGGGGCACGGGTGAAAGATATCGGCCTGGCGCTCTCGCCGATGGCCTATTTCGCCCAGTTCGCCCTCGACGCACCGTCCGTCGCCATGGTCACGGCGTCTCACAATGAAAATGGCTGGACCGGGGTCAAGATGGGCGCGGCGCGGCCGCTGACCTTCGGGCCGGAGGAGATGAGCGCACTGAAACAGATCGTGCTGTCGGGCGATTTCGATCTTGTCGGAGGCGGCTCCTACGATTTCGTCTCCGGGTTTCGCGAGACCTATATCGACGATCTCGTCGGCGGCAAGCACATCGCGCGCAAGCTCAGGGTTGTGGCCGCATGCGGCAATGGCACTGCCGGCGCCTTTGCGCCGCAGGCGCTTGAGCGCATCGGCTGCGAGGTGATCCCGCTCGACGTCGAGCTCGACCACACGTTTCCGCGCTACAATCCGAACCCGGAGGACATGCAGATGCTGCATGCCATCAGGGACAAGGTTCTGGAGACCGGCGCCGATGTCGGGCTGGGCTTCGACGGTGACGGCGACCGTTGCGGCGTGGTCGACAATGAAGGCAACGAGATTTTTGCGGACAAGGTCGGCGTCATGCTGGCGCGCGACATTTCCAGCCAGTATCCCGGCTCGACCTTCGTCGTCGACGTCAAGTCGACCGGGCTGTTCAACACCGATGCGGTGCTGCGCACCAATGGCGCCGTCACCGATTACTGGAAGACCGGCCATTCCTACATCAAGCGCCGCGTTGCCGAGCTCGGTGCTGTCGCCGGCTTCGAGAAATCAGGCCATTTCTTCTTCAACCCGCCGATCGGCCGCGGCTACGATGATGGCCTTATCACCGCGATCGCCATTTGTGAGATGCTCAACCGCAACCCAAAGCGTTCGATGGCCGATCTCTATCGCGCACTGCCTCTGACCTATGGCACGCCGACCATGTCGCCACATTGCGCCGACGAGGTGAAATACGGCGTGGTCGAACGTGTGGTGGCGGACTTCCAGGCCATGCAGCGGGAAGGCGCCAGCCTTGCCGGCCAGAAGATATCAGACTTGATCACCGTCAACGGCGTGCGTGTCGTGGCCGAGGACGGCACGTGGGGCCTGGTGCGGGCGTCGTCGAACAAGCCGGAGCTTGTCGTGGTTGTCGAAAGCCCGGTATCGTCGGCCCGCCGCCGCCAGATGTTCGAGGCCGTCGACGCCGTGCTGCGCCGCAATCCTGAAGTCGGCGCCTATAACCAGACCTTTTGATTGGGCCCTTCATGTCCGAGTGCATTGTCAGTTTTGTCATGAGTGGCGGTGTCGGCTCGCGGCTCTGGCCGCTGTCGCGCGAGGACAATCCAAAGCAGTTCCACGATCTTTCCGGCGACGGCTCGATGCTGGCCAAGACCTTGCGTCGGCTGACGGCGCGGCCGGAAGGTGAGACGCCGATCTTCCTGATCGCCGCCGAGCGCCATGCCGAGCGCGTCCATGCCGACCTTGCCGGTCTTGACCTCTCAGGCGGCGGTCCGTTGTTCGAGCCGACCGGCCGCAACACCGCCGCCGCTGTTGCCTTGGCTGCGCTGCGTACATTGTCGGAGTTCGGCGACAGCCTGGTTCTGGTGGTGCCGTCAGACCATGAGATCGCCACGCCGAAACAGTTCTGGCAAAGCATCGAGGCGGGCTCTCAGGCAGCGCTTGCCGGTCGTCTCGTCGTGTTCGGCATCAAGCCGACACAGCCCGAAACCGGCTATGGCTATATCGAGGTTGCAGCCGAAAGCGGCGGCGTCTTCGACGTCTCGCGCTTCGTCGAAAAGCCCGACTTGGCGACCGCCGAAAGCTACCTCAAGGCGGGCACCTTCTACTGGAACACCGGCATCTTCCTGTTTCGCGCCGGCGCCATGCGCGACGCCTTTGCGGCCTTCCAGCCCGATATCTGGCAGGCCACGGAAGCGGCCTACAAAGCGGCGACGTCGGATCTGTCCGGCCTCTATATGCCGCTCGACCTCTACGCCGCCATCCCGTCGAACTCGATCGACTACGCCATCATGGAGCGGGCAAAAGACATCGCCATGGTGCCGGCCGGCTTCCGCTGGAACGATCTCGGCTCGTGGCAGTCGCTGCTCGATGTCGGCCCTGCCGACGCCAAGGGCAATGTCGTCGTCGGCGATGTCGTCGCTATCGACTGCGAGAACTCCTACATCAGAAGCGACGGACGGCTGTTGTCGGCAATCGGCATGAAGGACGTTGCCATCGTCTCGACGGCTGACGCCACGTTTGTCGCTCCGGTGAGCCACAGCCAGCACGTGAAGAAGATCGTCGAGCAGCTGGAGAAATCGGGCCGGCTGGAAACCAGGTTCACGCCTGCGCATGACCGCGTGATCGAAAGCGGCGCCTGGCGGCGGCGTGTGCATCACTGGCTGTTCGAGGAGACCTTGCCGCTGTGGTCTACGGCTGGCGTCGACGAACGCCATGGCGGTTTTCATGAGGCGCTGGGTTTCGACGGCAATCCGCTGTTGAAGCCCAAGCGCATGCGCACCACCGCCAGACAGGTCTATGCCTTCGCCGTAGCCAAGGCGCGTGGTTGGGATGGTCCGGCCGACCGCATGATTAGCCATGGCATTGCCTTCATGGCCGGCAAGGGCCGCACCGATCGCGGTGGCTGGGTGCGCACGCTCAATGTCGACGGCTCCGTCGCCGACGCCACCGAGGATGCCTACGACCATTCCTGCGTGCTCCTGGCACTCGCGCATGCGCATATCTGCGGCCACCCGGATGCGCTTCGGCTGGGTGAGGAAACCTTCTCGTTCCTCGATACACATCTCGAGGACAGCCGCATGACCGGGTTTCTCGAAACGCCCGACGGCGAGGGCGAACGGCACTCCAACCCGCATATGCATCTGCTCGAAGCCTTCCTTGCCTGGTACGAGGCGACCGGCGACCGCACCTATCTGCGCCGCGCCGCCCGCATCATCGACCTCTTCCGCAGCCATTTCTTCGATGCCGAGAGCTGGACGCTGGGCGAATTTTTCGACGCAGGATGGAAGCCGGCCGCCGGCGAGAGGGGCACATGGACCGAGCCCGGCCATCATTTCGAATGGGCCTCGCTGCTTACGGATTTTGCCGCCCGCAGCGGCCAGAGCGAGTTGAGCAATTTTGCCCGAAAACTCTATGCCTCGGCCATCGCCAACGGCCTCAACCGCGCCACCGGCCTTGCCTATGGCGCGGTCTCCCGGCAAGGCATGCCGCTCGACCTCGTGTCGCGCAGCTGGCCACAGGCCGAAGCCATCAAGGCGGCGATTGCGCTGGATGGTTCTGGCGGCCCCGACCTCAAGCCAGAGATCGAGGCGCGCGTTGGCCGGCTGTTCCGCTGGCACATCGACCCGGCCCCGCTCGGCCTGTGGATCGACCGCATCGACGAACGCGGTCGCTCACTGGCATCGGACGTGCCGGCCAGCATTTTCTACCATCTGGTCTGCGCACTGACGCAGTATCTGGACGGGACGGTGGAGGGGTGAAGCCCTAATACGGGCTCGCCACATCCCCGGTCTCCACATACACCGCCTTCAACTGCGAATAGAGCGCCAGCGCCGCCAGCGAATTCTCCCGGCCGATGCCGGATTGCTTCACTCCGCCGAACGGGATTTCCACCGGCGTCAGATTGTAGGCGTTGATCCAGCACGTGCCGGCCTGCAGCTCGGCAATCACCCGATGCGCGCGCCGAATGTCGCGGGTGAAGACGCCGGCGGCAAGGCCGAACTCGGTGTCGTTGGCACGGTCGATCACCTCGTCCTCGCCGTCGAATTTCAGCACGCTCATCACCGGCCCGAAAATCTCTTCACGCGCGATGCGCATGGTGTCGGTCACGCCGGTGAACACGGTCGGCTCGACGAAGAAGCCACCATCGAAACCTTGCAGCGCCGGCACGTTGCCACCGCAGGCGAGCGTCGCGCCGTCCTGTTTGCCGGCCGCGATGTAGGAAACGACCTTCTCCTGCTGCCCCTTGTTCACCAACGGTCCCATCTGCGTCTCCGGATCGAGCGGATCGCCGATGCGGATCTTTTTCGTCCGCTCGACCAGCCGGTCGACGAAGCGGTCATGGATGCCGCTCTGCACGAAGACGCGCGTGCCGTTGGAACATATCTGGCCCGTGGAATAGAAATTGCCGAGCATGGCGCCGCCAATGGCGTTTTCGAGATCCGCATCATCGAAGACGATCAGCGGCGACTTGCCGCCCAGTTCCATCGTCGCGTGCTTCATCTTCGAGCCGGCAAGCGACAGCACCTTGCGGCCGGTCGGTACCGAGCCGGTGACCGAGACCTTGGCGACGACGTCATGCCCAACCAGCCCGGCGCCGACATCGCCATAGCCTTGCACGACATTGAACAGCCCGTCGGGCAGGCCGGCCTCTGAGTAGATCTCGGCCAGCGCCAGCGCCGACAGCGGGGTATTCTCCGACGGCTTGAACACCATGGCATTGCCCATGGCGAGCGCGGGCGCGGATTTCCAGCCGGCGATCTGGATCGGATAGTTCCAGGCGCCGATGCCGACGCACACACCGAGCGCCTCGCGCCGCGTATAGGCAAAGGGTCCGCCGAGGTCGATGGCCTCGCCGTTGAAGGCAGCGACCGCGCCGCCGAAATATTCAAGGCAATCGGCGGCCGAGGGCGCATCTGCCACCAGCGTTTCCTGGATCGCCTTGCCGGTATCGAGTGTCTCGATGCGGGCGAGGTCGGCGTTGCGGGCGCGCAGAATGTCGGCGGCGCGGCGCAGGATGCGGCCGCGCTCCACCGGCTTCATCCGTGCCCAGGCGGGTTGCGCAGCACGCGCGGCCTCGATCGCCAGCTCCAGCACGTTCGGTGTCGCCGAATGCAGCGTGGCGATGATCTCGCCGGTCGCCGGATAGATCACCAGCAGAGGCGCGCCGCCTTCATCCTCGATGTAGCGGCCATTGACATAGTGCGAAGCCGTCGGCTGGGCGCGCATGGGAAGTCTCCAAAAATCGTCTTCGCCCAATAGGCAGGCTCAAATTGTCCGGCGGATCATGCTCTATCTGTCCGACAGCTGCCAGCGCGGATTGATCCAGGGTTCCCGGTTGGACGGCGCCAGCGGCGTGCGGCCGAGAATGTGGTCGGATGCCTTCTCGCCGGTCATGATCGAGGGCGCGTTCAGGTTGCCGTTGGTGACGCGCGGGAAGATCGAGGAGTCCGCGACCCGCAGGCTCTCGACGCCGATGACCCGGCACTCCGGATCGACCACGCTCATGATGTCATCGGCGCGGCCCATCTTGCAGGTGCCGCACGGGTGGTAGGCACTCTCGGCATGATCCCGGATGAAGGCGTCGAGATCCTCGTCCGATTGGACATGCGAACCCGGCGAGATTTCCTTGCCACGGAAGCTGTCAAAAGCCTTCTGGCCGAAGATCTCGCGGGTCAGCCTGATGCAGTGGCGGAACTCCGTCCAGTCGTCTGGATGCGACATGTAGTTGAAGCGGATGACCGGCGTCGCTTTCGGGTCTGGCGAGCGCAGCGTCACCGAGCCGCGCGACTTCGAACGCATCGGTCCGACATGCGCCTGAAAGCCGTGCGCCTTCGCCGCCGCCTTGCCGTCATAGCGCACCGCCGCCGGGATGAAGTGATACTGGATGTCGGGGTAGTCGACGCCGGCTTGAGAGCGTACGAAGGCCGCCGCCTCGAAATGGTTGGTGGCGCCGAGACCGGTCTTGAAGAATAGCCACTGCGCTCCGATCAGCGCCTTGGAGAACGGGTTGAGTACCGAGTTCAGCGTGATCGGCTGCGTGGATTCCTGCTGGATGTAGAGCTCCATATGATCCTGCAGATTGCGGCCGACGCCGGGGCGGTCGGCAATCGCCTCGATGCCGTTTTCGGCGAGATGAGCGGCAGGGCCGATGCCGGACAGCATCAGGATCTTGGGCGAATTGATCGACGACGCGGCAACGATCACCTCACGTCGTGCCTTAACGACCTGAATCTGTTTGTGAGCTTCGATCTCGACGCCGACGGCGCGTTGATTCTCGATGATCACGCGGCGGGCGAAGCCTTTGACCACGCTGACATTTTGCCGTTTGAGAGCCGGCTTCAGATAGGCACTCGCTGCCGACCAGCGGCGGCCGCCGCGTATTGTCTGCTCCATCGGCCCGAAGCCTTCCTGCTTCGAACCATTATAGTCGTCGGTCAGCTCGAACCCGGCCTGGCGGCCGGCCTCGACAAAGGCCCCATAGAGCGGATTCTTGCGCGGGCCGCGCTGGACATGCAGCGGGCCACCGTGACCGCGCCAGCCGTCCTCGCCGCCATCATTGTCTTCCATTCGCTTGAAATAGGGCAGCACGTCGGCGAAGCTCCAGCCGGTCGCACCCTCTTCGGCCCAGTGGTCGAAGTCGCGCGCGTGGCCGCGCACATAGACCATGCCATTGATCGAGGATGAGCCGCCGATCACCTTGCCGCGCGGCGTCGCCAGCACGCGGCCGCCGAGATGTGGCTCGGGCTCGCTGGCAAAGCCCCAGTCGTAGAGGCTCATGTTGAGCGGGATGGACAGCGCCGACGGCATCTGGATCAGCGGGCCTATATCGGTGCCGCCGAACTCGATGACGATGACCGAATGCCTACCGTCTTCCGACAGACGGTAGGCCATGGCCGAGCCGGCGGAGCCGGAGCCGATGATAACGAAATCTGCTTCAAGCATGGTTCATATGCGCCATGAAATCGGCGAGCGAGACATTGCCGCCGGTAGCCACAACCAGGACGGTTTTACCCGCCACATCCACCTTGCCGTCGAGCAGCGCCGCCAATGATGCGGCGCCCGATGGTTCGAGCACCAGCTTCATCCGCTCGAAGGCGATCTTCATGGCGCGCCGGACCGAGGCGTCGTCGACAGTGATGCCGCGCACGCCGGCGGCCTTGACCGCCGCGAAGGGCGCATCGCCCGGCCGCCGCGACATCAGCCCGTCGCAGATCGACTTCGGCGCGATCGGCATGGTCTCGATGGCGCCATGCGCCAGCGATGAACCCATGCCGTTGAACCCTTCCGGCTCGACACCGATGATCCGGGTTGCCGGTGACAGATAGTGGAAGGCGAGCGACACGCCGCCGATCAGCCCACCGCCGCCGACCGAGCAGAACAGCAGGTCAGCGCTGGCACCCTTCGCCTCGAGTTGCTCGAGCGCTTCGAGCCCGGCGCCGGCCTGGCCGGCAACGATCTCCGGATCGTCGAATGGATGCAGCAAAGCCAGCCCTTCTGTCTCGGCGATCTCGCGCGCCTTGGCGGCAGCGACCTCTTCACGGGCGCGATCGCCATGATCGGTCAGCACAACGCGCGCGCCATAGCCAGCAGTGGCATCGCGCTTGGCGGCTGGCGCGTCGATCGGCATGACGATGGTGACGGGAATGCCCAGCGCCTGGCCGGCGGCCGCCAGCCCTTGCGCAAAATTGCCCGAGGAATAGGCGACGACGCCTTTCTTCGCTTCATCAGGCGACAGACGCTTCAGCCGCCAATAGGCGCCGCGCACTTTGAACGAGCCAGCCCATTGCAGCGATTCCGGTTTGATGAAAACGCGCGCCGCACCCGTCTCTTTGGCGAGTGCCGCAGATTCCAGCAAAGGCGTGATCTGCGTTGCCTGCGAGGTGACCGCATAGGCCTGCTTGAGGTGGTCGAGGGATGGTACAAGAATGGTCATCATTCGCCTCGCGGATACCGCTTGCTCTCTTCGAGATTGTCCAGGTTCATGTGGTTGCGCATGTAGCGCTCAGAGGCCTTTTGCAGGGGCTGGAAGTCCCAGGGGTAGTAGGCGCCGTTGCGCAGCGCGGGGTAGACAACCCAGCGGCGCGCCTGGCTCTCACGCACGGCCGCGTCGAAAACCGCCATGTCCCAGCGCGCCCGGACCGTTCTCGTGAAAGCAGCCACAAGCTCGGCATGCGCCGGATCGGCGGCAAGATTGACGCGCTCGAGCGGATCGGCTTCGAGGTCGAACAGTTGCGGCGGGTCGAGTTCGCAATGGATGAATTTGTAGCGGCCGTCGCGGATCGCCACCAGCGGCGCGTAGGAGCCTTCCGCCGCGTATTCGAGCAGCACCGGGGCGGTGCGCCGCTCGCCCTTGGTAAGCGGCAGCAGCGACTGGCCGTCGGTCCATGGCGCGATCGCGCTCATGTCGATGCCGGCGAGATCGCATAGCGTCGGCGTGACGTCGAGATTGGAGACCGGCGCCTCGATCACCCCGGCCGGAACGCCCTTGCCGGCGATCATCAGCGGCACGCGGGCCGAACCCTCGAAGAAGCTCATCTTGAACCAGAGGCCGCGCTCGCCCAGCATGTCGCCGTGATCCGAGCAGAACAGGATGGTTGTGTCGTCGGACATGCGTGTCCGCTTCAGTACGTCCAGAAGCTCGCCGAGCTTGTCGTCGACATAGGAGATGTTGGCGAAATAGCCGCGTCGCGAGCGACGGACCTGCTCCGGGGTGATCTCGAAGGACGGATAGTCGCTGGCATGGTAGAGCCGCTGCGAATGCGCGTCCTGGTCGTCATGCGCGATGAACCCGGTTTCCGGATCCAGCGCCTGGCAGTGCTCGTAGAGGTCCCAGTACTGCTTGCGTGCCACATAGGGATCGTGCGGATGCGACAGCGAGACGGTCAGGCACCAGGGCCGGCGTTCCGCGTCGTCCTGATCGCGCGAAAGCTGGTACAGCTTTTGCGTCGCCAGGAACACGACCTCGTCGTCATATTCCATCTGGTTGGTCGTCTCGGCGATGCCTGCTCCTGTCACCGAACCCAGATTGTGGTACCACCATTCGATGCGCTCGCCGGGCTTGCGATAATCCGGCGTCCAGCCGAAATCGGCGGGATAGATATCGGTCGTCAGCCGCTCCTCGAAACCATGCATCTGGTCCGGCCCGACGAAATGCATCTTGCCCGACAGGCAGGTGTAGTAGCCGGCGGCGCGCAGATGGTGGGCGAAGGTCGGGATCGAGGAGATGAATTCGGCGGCATTGTCATAGACCCCGGTGCGCGACGGCAACTGACCGCTCATGAACGAAGCGCGGCCCGGCGCGCAGAGCGGCGATGCGGTGTAGTTGTTGGCAAAGCGTGCCGAACGCGCTGCCAGTGCCTTCAGATGCGGCGCGTGCAAAAAGTCCGCCGGCCCATCGGGAAACAAGGTGCCGTTGAGTTGATCGACCATGACGATCAGTATGTTGGGTCGCTTGCCGGTCACTGTCGCCCGCCGAGTTTGGTTTCCAGATAATCCTCGACCAGCGCGATCGCGGTGGCTGCGTCTGGCACGCCGTCCTTCAGCGCGCGCCTGATGTAGAGGCCGTCGATCAACGCTGCGGTTGCTTCCGCCGCGCGGTCGGCTTCGTGCCTGGCCAGGATGCCGGTCAGCCCGCTCATCAGGTTCGAATGCAGCCGCCGCGCATAGACCCTGAGCAGCCGGCGCAAGGCCGATGATTTCTGCGCCTCGACATAGAAGGCGAGCCAGGCAGCGATGGTTTCCGGCCGGAACTGGATGTCGGAGAAATTGACGGCCACAACGGCCGAAACGCGTTCACGCGGCGAACCGGCCGATTGCAGCGCGCGCCGCATGTCGATCGTCAGTTCGGCCAGTATGTGCCGCATCGTCGCCAACAGCAGTTCGTCCTTGGCGCCGAAATAGTGGTGCGCCAATGCCGACGACACGCCGGCGCGGCCGGCGATTTCCGACATGGTCACGTCAAGCGAGCCGCGCTCACCGATCGCCGAGATCGTCGCGTCGATGAGCGCCTTGCGGCGCAACGGCTCCATTCCGACTTTCGGCATTGTTGTTCCCGGCTCTTTGCCCGCAGATTATTTTTTATTGATCCGCCAATCAACAAAAAATCGACTCGATTGCAGCCTGCACCAAGCGATTGTCAGCTTGCGGCCCTTTTCGACGTGGGAGGGATTGTTTATATTTGAACAATAAAGGCGAAGTGCGCCATATGAGCCCATGTTAGGCTGGCGCCAAGGATGGAGACCGCCATGACCGCATGCATCGTTGGCTGGGCGCATTCGCGCTTCGGCAAGCTCGAAGGCGAGACGCTGGAAGGGCTGATCACCAAGGTCGCGGTCGACGCGCTGGACCATGCCGGCATCGGCCCGGATGAGGTCGACGAGATCGTGCTCGGCCACTTCAACGCCGGCTTTTCCCCGCAGGATTTCACCGCTAGCCTGGTGCTGCAGGCCGACGACCGGCTGCGCTTCAAGCCGGCGACCAGGGTCGAGAATGCCTGCGCCACCGGCTCCGCCGCGGTCCGCCAAGGCATCCGCGCCATCGATGCCAATGCAGCGCGCATCGTGCTGGTGGTCGGCGCCGAGCAGATGACGACGACGCCCGGCCCCGAGATCGGCAAGAACCTGCTCAAGGCGTCCTACCTGCCGGAGGAGGGCGACACCCCGGCTGGCTTTGCCGGCGTCTTCGGCAAGATCGCGCAGGCCTATTTCCAGCGCTATGGCGACCAGTCGGATGCGTTGGCCATGATTGCCGCCAAGAACCACAAGAACGGCGTCGACAATCCCTATGCGCAGATGCGCAAGGATTTCGGCTATGAGTTCTGCCGCCAGGAAAGCGAGAAGAACCCCTTCGTCGCCGGTCCGCTCAAGCGCACCGACTGCTCGCTGGTCTCCGATGGTGCCGCTGCCCTCGTGCTGGCCGACACGTCGACGGCGCTGAAGATGCGCCGCGCCGTCGCCTTCCGCGCCAACGAGCATGTTCAGGATTTCCTGCCGATGTCGAAGCGCGACATTCTGTCGTTCGAAGGCTGCGAGCAGGCCTGGAACCAGGCGCTGAAAAAGGCCGGCGTGACGCTCGACGATCTCTCTTTCATCGAGACGCATGACTGTTTCACCATCGCCGAACTGATCGAATATGAGGCGATGGGCCTGGCCAAGCCCGGCGAAGGCGCAAAACTGGCGCTGGACGGCACGACCGCCAAGGACGGCCGGCTGCCGGTCAATCCATCTGGTGGGCTGAAGGCCAAGGGCCACCCGATCGGCGCCACCGGCGTGTCGATGCATGTGCTGTCCGCCATGCAATTGACCGGCGAGGCCGGCGGCATCCAGGTGCCCGGCGCCAAGCTCGGCGGCATCTTCAACATGGGCGGCGCTGCCGTCGCCAACTACGTTTCCATTCTCGATCGGATCAGATAAACCGCCCTGCATTTGCGGGAGGTGACATGTCGAATCCGGTTCTGGTCGAAGTCTTGCGCGGCGCGATCGTCGAGAGCGCCCATCGCGGCGCTGTGGCTGTCTTCGATGGCGACGGCAAGCCTGTCCTGGAGATCGGCGATACGGCGCGCCCGGTGTTTCCGCGCTCCGCGGTCAAGGCGATCCAGGCACTGCCTTTGGTCGAAACGGGTGCTGCCGATGCGTACGGCTTCGGCGACCGCGAACTGGCGCTGGCCTGTGCCTCGCATTCGGGCGAGCCCTCGCATGTCGAACTGGCGCAGGCGATGCTGGCCAAGGCCGGCCTCGACAAATCTGCACTGGAATGCGGCGCGCACTGGCCTTCCAGCCATGGTGCGGAGATTGCACTGGCGCGCGCAGGCGGCTCGCCAAATGCGCTGCACAACAATTGTTCCGGCAAGCATTCCGGCTTTCTCTGCACCTGTGTGCACTCGGGGATTGCCCATCAGGGCTACGTCAAGGCCGGCCACCCCTTTCAGGAGATGGTACGAGACGCCATGCAGGCGGTGACCGGCGCTGCCCACGATGCCAATGACCGGGCCATCGATGGCTGCTCGATCCCGACCTACGCCGTTCCGTTGAAAAGCTTCGCGCTGGGCTTTGCCCGCATGGCGACGGGCAGCGGTTTTGCGCCTCGGCGCGCCAAGGCAGCCAAGCGCCTGCTCACGGCCTGCATGGCCGAACCTTTCCTGGTTGCCGGCACCGGCAAGGCGGACGTCGCGCTGATGCAGGCCGCGCCCGGCCGCATCTTCGTCAAGACCGGCGCCGAGGGCGTCTATTGCGCCGCCGTTCCGGAGCTTGGCCTCGGCATTGCGTTGAAATGCGATGATGGCGCCGGCCGCGCCGCCGAGGTCATGATCGCAGCGGTGCTGGCAAAACTTCTCAGCACCGACGAGGCGCTGGCGGCAAATCTGCTGGAGCAGACCAATCCAGCAATCGAAAGCCGCATCGGCGCCAAAGTCGGCTCGCTACGCCCGACTGCGGCGCTTAGCTGACGCGGTTTCGCTCGACCGTCAGATGCACATTGCCGGTATCGCTTGTCCGGGCGAGGTCGCCGGTCGCCGGTTCGGCCCAGCGCTGACCGATGATGGCGCCGTTCCTGGCACCGTCGATAACATTATCGGAAATGATGGCATTTCCCGCGCCCTCAACGACCGTCACGGCAATACCGGTCCCAGCCTTGCGGATGATGTTTCCCGTCGCAACCACATTGCGCAGGTAGGCGCCCCAGCCGATCTGCATGCCGTAGAGCGGCGCGTTCTCGATGACGTTGCCCGAGACGGTGGTGTCGGCCTCGACGCTGATACCGACGCCGAAGCCCGGCGCATCGGCGGGGTAGGGGCCCGTGGTCGAGAGATTGCGCACGATGTTGTTCGAGCACACGCCCATGCGGCCGCCCTCGTTGAAATTGACGATCGAAATGCCGTTGGCCGCACCATCGACGATGTTGTTGCCGATGATGGCGCCTTCGAAGGAGAATTCGGAATAGAGCGCGGTTTCGCCTGAGCGCGAGCAGGTGTTGCCGGTCACCTGCAGATTGCTGGAGCTGTTGGCGCGGATCGCCGAAAAGGCGCAGTCGGAGACGATGTTGCCGGTAATGGAGACATTGCCGGCGCGGAAGGCGTTGATGCCGTTGCCGTTCTGGCCCGTGCCGCCGCTGCGCGCACCGATCCGCTGGACACGGTTGCCGCTGACGACGGTGCCGTCTTCGGCCTGCTGCCAGCGATGCACGAGGATTCCGCCATTGCCGCAGTCGGACACGGTATTGTCCGATATCGCCAGACCGGCCGCCTCGACGGAATAAATGCCGGCGTCAGCTGCCCCCCTTACTTCGGAACGCTCGACGCGGCCCGCCGCATGCTCGAGCGCCACGCCGTGCTTGCTGCTGCCTGTAATCTGGCAATTGTCGATGACGAGATGAGCGACGCGACGCAGATCGACCAGACCCTGCGCGTCATCGGCCAGCCAGTTGTTGGCACCGTCGAAGACCAGCCCGGTGAGTTCGATATGCTCTGCCTGTTCGGCCGTCAGCATATGGCCGTTGCCGCCATAAAGAATGCGCGAGGCGCCAGGCACGCCGGAGAGCCTGACACGGGCGGGCAAGGTCAGGTTGGATACCACATAGTTTCCGGGCGGCAGGAACACTGGCATGTTGCGCTCGCTGGCCTCGGCAAGCATCCTGGTAAAGGGCTTGCTCTGGTCGTCCGCTGCGTCCGGCTGCACGCCAAGCTCCGTGGCGTCGATCGAGCCACGCGTTGCCGTCTTTGCCGAGGCCTTGCCCAGCGAAAGACCGAGCACGGCAAAGCCAGCCGTTCCCTTCAGCAGCGCTCGTCTGTTCAACATCGGCACATCCCTTGCGATCGCCCGGCTAACCGCAGGAATCATGCCAGCCGCAGAGGTGTTCGCCCGGCCATAGTCCGGCCAATGACCGGGCTCGGCAAGTGGCTTGTACAGTCGCCGAAGCGGGCCTAAGCTTATCCGATGAGCCGAGCTTTTACCCGCGAGGAAGACAGCGAAAACGCCATTGCCGGCATTGGCGAGCGGCCGATCAGCCCGCACCGCAATCTGGTCACGGAGCGCGGGCTGGCGCAGATTGAGGAAAATCTTGCCGATCTGCGCGACATACTGGCCAAAGCCGAGCGAAAAGCCGATCGCGAGCGTATTGCCGTCGTCTCGCGCGACCTGCGCTACTGGACCGCGCGCCGCGAAAGTGCCGAGCTTTCCGTGCCCGAACCGGGCAGCGACCAGGTGCGTTTCGGCATGGGCGTCACGCTGGAAAGCGATGACGGCAAGAAGGTGCACTGGAAGATCGTCGGCGAGGATGAAGCCGATCCGTCAAAGGGCAGCATTTCCCACGTCTCGCCAATGGCGGTGGCGCTGTTCGGCAAGAAGGTCGGCGACGTGGCAAGCGTCAACGGCAAGGAATGGGAAATCGTCAAGCTGTCGGACAACTGATGCCGGCCGTCAGGAGCTACACTGCCAGCTTTTGCAGTTCAGCCTCGTATTCATCTATGGTGGCGCTGGCGGTACGCATCTGCCGTTCCACATCGGTACTTTCCACCGGCGTCAGAACAATGCCGCTACCGGTTTCGATGATCTCGAGTTGATCGCCCAATTGCAGTTTCAGGCCGTCGAGAATTTCTCGCCGCAAGATCAACGCGCCTGATCCGTCATGGAGCCTGTGGATAGCAGTTTTCACGGCTTTTGATTGCATTCGCCACTGTACCACAACTTTGCGTGGCAGAAAAGCGGTCTTTGGTTCAACCCGCCAGCAAACGATCCAGCAACCGCTCCGCCGCATCCGGGATAACCGTGCCCGGCGGAAATATCTCTGCAGCACCCGCTTCCAGCACCGCGTCGTAATCCTGCGGCGGGATGACGCCGCCGGCGACGATCAGTATGTCGGCGTGGCCGAGTTTCTTCAGCGTATCGCGCAGTTCAGGGATCAGCGTCAAGTGGCCCGCCGCCAGCGACGAAGCGCCGATGATATGGACGTCCTGCGCGACCGCCAGCTTGGCGATCTCTTCCGGCGTCTGGAACATTGCGCCGACGGTGACGTCGAAACCGAGATCGGCGAAGGCTGTGGCGATGACCTTCTGGCCGCGGTCGTGGCCGTCCTGTCCCATCTTGGCGACCAAGATGCGCGGCTTGCCGCCGGACTTCTTCTCGAAGGCTTCGAGCTTCTCCAGCAGCCTGTCGACCGTCAGATTGTCGCCAAGCGCGTTACGATAGACGCCGGAGATCGTCTGCACCGAGGCGACGTGACGGCCAAAGACCTTTTCCAGCGCCAGCGAGATCTCGCCAACCGTGGCGTTGGCGCGCGCGGCGCGGATGGCGAATTCCAGCAGGTTTTCGTTACCCTGCGCGGCGCGGGTCAGCGCATCGAGCGCGCTCTCGGCCGCGCCGACATTGCGCGTGCCTTTGAGGTTTTGCAGCTTCGACAATTGCCGGGCCTTGACCTCGGCATTGTCGATCTTAAGCACGTCGACCTTGATGTCGTTGTCGGGGCGGTGCGCGTTGACGCCGACCAGCATCTGTTCGCCGGAATCGATGCGCGCCTGCGTGCGCGCCGCCGCCTCTTCGATGCGCAGTTTCGGGATGCCCTGCTCGGTCGCCGCCGCCATGCCGCCGAGGGCCTCGACCTCTTCGATGTGAGCAAGCGCGCGCGCCGCAAGATCATGCGTCAGCCGCTCCAGATAGGCCGAGCCGCCCCATGGATCGATGATGCGGGTGGTGCCTGATTCCTTTTGCAGGATCAGCTGCGTGTTTCGGGCGACGCGGGCGGAATGGTCGGTCGGCAGCGCCATCGCCTCGTCGAAGGAATTGGTATGCAGCGACTGCGTATGTCCCTGCGTCGCCGCCATCGCCTCGATCATTGTGCGGGTGATGTTGTTGTAGGGGTCCTGCGCCGTCAGCGACCAGCCGGAGGTCTGGCAATGGGTGCGCAGCGACAGCGAGCGTTCGTCCTTCGGCGCAAAATTCTTCTGCATCAGGGTCGCCCACAACAGGCGCGCGGCGCGGAGCTTGGCGACCTCCATGAAGAAGTTCATGCCGATCGCCCAGAAGAAGGAAAGCCGCGGTGCAAACCGGTCGATATCGAGCCCGGCGGCGACGCCGGCGCGGGCATATTCGATGCCGTCGGCTATGGTGTAGGCGAGTTCCAGGTCCGCCGTCGCACCTGCCTCCTGCATGTGATAGCCGGAGATCGAGATCGAATTGAACTTCGGCATGTGCTGGGAGGTGTAGGAGAAGATGTCCGACACGATCCGCATCGAAGGTTTCGGCGGATAGATGTAGGTGTTGCGGACCATGAACTCCTTCAGGATATCGTTCTGGATGGTGCCGGCGAGATCCTTCTGCGCAACGCCCTGTTCTTCCGCCGCCACGATGTAGAGCGCCATGATCGGCAGCACGGCGCCGTTCATGGTCATCGACACCGTCATTTCGCCGAGCGGGATGCCGTCGAACAATTGCCGCATGTCGAGGATGGAATCGATGGCCACGCCCGCCATGCCGACATCGCCTGATACGCGCGGGTGGTCGCTGTCATAGCCGCGATGGGTGGGCAGATCGAAGGCGACCGACAGGCCCTTCTGGCCGGCGGCGAGATTGCGGCGGTAGAAGGCGTTGGATTCCTCCGCCGTCGAGAAGCCGGCATATTGCCGGATGGTCCAGGGCTGCTGGACATACATTGTGGGGTAAGGCCCGCGCACGAAGGGCGGCATGCCGGGATAGGTGTCGAGATGGGTGAGCCCCTTGAGGTCGCCCTGCGTGTAGAGATGCTTGACGGCAATGCCTTCCGGTGTCAGCCGCTGGCCCTTGACCTCGACGGGCGCGCGCCGTGGCGCCGACCAGCCGATCTCTGAGAAATCCGGGATCACGGTGCGGCTCCGATTGACTGGTCGATGCGAACCGGAAACAGGGCTTCGCAAACCGCCACGCCCTCGGTGAAGGGAGGCCGCCGCTCGGCCGCCAGCGTCTCGACCGGGACCTCGCTTTTCGCAGGGTAAAGCGTGGTGCCGATGATTGCCCGCTCACCCGACCGGTAGGCCTCGGCGCGGCGCTCGGATGCCGCCTTGACGCGCTTCTGGATATGGCCTTGCTGCAGGCTCACCAGGACGCCGCCTTCCGCCTCGATCCTCTGGAATTCTTCCCACGCCGCTTCGCAAAGGCCCAGCGTCAGCGCCTCGACCGCGCCCGAGCCATAGGCGGGGTCGGCGACGTGGTCGATATGGCTTTCATTGGCCATGATCAGCTGTGCGTTGCGGGCGACACGGCGGGCAAACGGTGCCGGCAGGCCATGAGCGATCGTATGCGGCAGGATGGAGATCGAATCGGCGCCGCCGGCGGCCGCGGCAAAGCCTGCGATCGCAGTGCGTAGAATATTAGTCTCGGGGTCGGCTGCCGTCATCATGCGGAACGACGTCTCGGCATGGATGTTGGCGGTGGAGGCAGGGATCGAGCACGTCTCCTGGATTCGCGCCCACAGCCTGCGCAAGGCCCTGAGCTTGGCCGTCGACAGAAACTGGTCCTGGTCGACGCTCAGCGCAAAGCCGATATGCGGCGCGGCATAGACAAGCGGCTGGCGCGCGTCCTCGAACATCCTGAGATAGGAGACCGCGGAGGCAAGCATGGTGCCGAGTTCCTGCGCCTCGGTGGCGCCGGCATTGTGGAACACTCGCCCGTCGGCCTCGAGCAGCACGCCTGGCACGCCCAGCGAAAAGAAATGCGCCAGCGATTGCGGCATCGATGCCTGCAACGCCTCGATCGACATCCGCAGCCGGCCGGTTCCCGCAAAGATCGCCGCCGGATCGATGCCGAAGGAGAGATTGAGCTTCGTGGGGTCGGAGCGGCGCTTGCTCAGGAACGCCACCAGCCAGTCGGCGACGGCGCGGCTCCAGGGATGGGCGTCGATGCGGATCTGCGTGCGGTTGAGCGGTATGCCGTCCAGCACCGTCTCCAGCGCCTGCGCGGTCCTCGGCAGGCCATAGCCGAACGCATTCGGGGCGCCTTCGAAGACCAGCGACAATCCCGTTGCGCCTTGCGCAACATCGTCGAGAGCCTGCGCCTTGGCACGGCCGATATCGGGATCATCGACGCGCTGGCTTACGATCCAGGGCGATCTGGGATTGGCGCGAACAAGCGGTTCGGCGCCAGCGGCGCGGTCGTAGAGCGGCTCTATGCGAATGGGGTCGTCGGTATGCGAGACCAGTTTGTCCTCGAAGGAGGCGCCGGCGAGCGCTTTTTCGGCCAAGACCAGCCAACGCTGGCGCTCTGCATCAGCGGGTTCGACACTCCTGGTCAAGGCTCCGGCGCCCATCCATGTTCCTCGCTTTTATGCGGCCGCACCAGCCTCAGCACTCCAGTCTACGGTTCCCCGCCCGATATCGCAATGCAATGCGCCAGCACGAACCCAATTCGGTCCGGCTGACATATGTGTGCCTGCGTGGACGAACCATGAACGATTGCCAAACACCGGCAAAATCCGCAAGCTCCAAAAACCGATTTGGAGGATTGGTCCAATTTGGACAATTGGCCCAATCTTGATGAATGGCCAATCTGGATGAATAGCATTGTCGCTTCGCAACGGCCTCACTATACCGGCGGCAAGGCCATTGGCTTTAACAGCTCAGTTTGCGGAGACACGGACATATGGCTGACGAGACCGGCATTTTCCTCGGCGCCAGCCGCAGGCCCGACGATGGCTATCAGCGCGCCGAGCAGCTCTTGCTGCAATATGGCAACCGCCATGGGCTGATCACCGGCGCCACCGGCACCGGCAAGACGGTCAGCCTGCAGATCCTGGCCGAGGGGTTTTCCAATGCCGGCGTGCCGGTGTTCTGCGCCGATATCAAGGGCGACCTGTCCGGCATCGCCATGATGGGCAAGGCGCAGGATTTCCTGGTCAAACGGGCCGAACAGGTCAAGCTTGATCCTTACGACTTCCAGGAATTCCCGGTCATCTTCTGGGATCTGTTCGGCGAGCAGGGCCACCCGATACGAGCCACCGTCTCGGAAATGGGGCCGCTGCTTCTGTCGCGGCTGATGAACCTCTCCGAAGCGCAGGAAGGCATCATGAACATCGCCTTCCGCATCGCCGACGAGGACGGCCTGCTGCTGCTCGACATGAAGGATCTGCAGGCGCTGCTGGCCAACATCGCCGAGCGCGCCGACGAGATAAGCTCCCGTTATGGCAATGTCACCAAGCCGTCCGTCGGCGCCATCCAGCGCACGCTGCTGGTGCTGGAACAGCAGGGTGCGGCGCATTTCTTCGGCGAGCCGGCTTTGCGCATCGCCGACATCATGCGCACCACCCGCGATGGCCGCGGCGCCATCAGCGTGCTCGCTGCCGACAGACTGATGATGAACCCCAGACTCTACGCCACCTTCCTGCTCTGGCTGATGTCGGAGCTGTTCGAGGAATTGCCCGAGGTCGGCGACCCGGACAGGCCGAAGCTGGTGTTCTTCTTCGACGAGGCGCATCTGCTTTTCGACGAAGCGCCGAAGGTGCTGATCGACCGCGTCGAGCAGGTGGTTCGCTTGATCCGCTCCAAGGGCGTCGGCGTCTATTTCGTCACGCAGAATCCTTTGGATATCCCTGAGAAGGTTCTCGCCCAGCTCGGGAATCGCGTGCAGCACGCGTTGCGCGCCTACACGCCGCGCGAACAGCAGGCGGTGAGGACGGCCGCCGACACCTTCCGGCCCAACCCGGATTTCGATTGCGCCACCGCGATCACCCAACTCGCCACCGGCGAAGCGCTGGTCTCGACGCTGGAGGCCAAGGGCGTGCCGTCCATGGTGCAGCGGACGCTGATCCGGCCGCCGTCGTCCAGGCTTGGCCCGATCACGGCGGACGAGCGCCGCAAGCTGATCGACCAGAGCCCGGTCGCCGGCCAGTACGACCAGACCATCGACCGCGATTCGGCTTTCGAGATGCTGCAGAAGAAAGCCAAGGATGCGCAGGACGAGCAGGCGCAGCAGGCCGATAGCGGCCGCTCGCGCTGGACCATTCCGGGCTTCGACAATGACGGTCCGCCGCCGCCGCAATCGGGCGGTCGCCGTGCACCGGCGCCGAGGCCCTCCAACCGCCAGACGGTCGCCGAGGCCGCGATCAAGGCGGTGGTGCGTTCCGTCGGCTCATCGGTCGGCCGCGCCATCGTGCGCGGGATTCTAGGCAGCCTGTCTAGGGGGCGATAGAAAAGCATTAGCCGGCCAGGCTGATTTGAGGCAGTGGACGTCAAGCCTGCTGCCTGCCCACCATGCCGTGTCGCGGACACCTCGATCGATGAAGCCCACGGCGTTCTGTAGGAGGTGGCAATGAAGGTCCTCGTCGATCGCGTCGTGCTTCTGACCGGCGGCCTTAGGCCGCTCGGGCCGGACCTAGGCGGTGACACCGACGCGAGCCGGCACGCGCGTACTGGTGCTCGACCGCCGATGTAGAGGACGGACCAGGGATTGCCTCGGAACTGGCCGCTGAGACAAGCGGCGACGTTCATCGGCTGGGATCTCAACCGGCTTGCGGAGGCAGAAGCTGCCGTGGTGGCGCTGGCGGCTGGCGCGAGCGCTCCTCCTCAGTCGCGGGCGGGGTAGCCCAAATCCTGCCGGTCAGCATTGTCGGTCCAGCGCCGGAACAACACGCTGGCGTTGACGCCGCCAAAGCCGAAGCCATTGGAGATCGCGTAGTCCATCTCCATTGGCCGGGCGCGGTTTGCGACGAAGTCGATCCCCTCGGCGGCTGGATCGGGGGCGCCCAGATTGAGCGTCGGCGGTGCGACCTGATCCCTGAGCGCTAGAATCGTGAAGATGGCTCCAAGCCCGCCGGCGGCTCCAAGCAGGTGTCCAGTCGCCGACTTCGTTCCGCTGACGGCTATGCCGAAATCCGTCCCGAAGACGCTTCTTATCGCCGCGATTTCTCCGAGGTCGCCGACCGGCGTTGAGGTCGCGTGTGCGTTGAGGTGGCGGACCTCACGCGCCGAAATACCGGCCTGGTCAATCGCGATCTCCATGGCTCGACGCGCACCGTCGCCGTCCTCGGGACCGGACGTGACGTGGTGGGCATCCGCCGTCGTGCCGTAGCCGACCAGCTCGGCCAGCGGTTTGGCGCCGCGCGCAAGCGCATGGCTCAATGCCTCGATGACCAGGATGCCAGCGCCTTCGCCCATGACGAAGCCATCACGCGACATGTCGAACGGGCGGGAGGCCTCGTCGGGACGGTGATTGAACGAAGTCGAAAGAGAGCGTGCCGCGGCAAACCCACCGAGACTGACGATGTTTATGCAGGCTTCCGTTCCGCCGCACACCGCGATGTCGGCCTCGTTGGCGCGGATCAAACGAGCCGCGTCGCCGATCGCCTGAATGCCGGCCGCGCACGCCGTCACCGGCGCGCCGAGCGGACCTTTGAAGCCGTGACGGATCGAAATCTGTCCTGCCGCCAGGTTCACCAGGAAGGATGGCACCGTGAACGGTGAAAGACGTCGAACACCCCGCTGATCGACCGTTCGCACCGCTTCGGTTATGGCCGGGAACCCCCCAATCCCCGAGGCGATGATTGTCGCGGTGCGGCCCCTGTCATCTTCCGAGACAGGCTTCCAGTTCGCCTGGGCAATCGCCTCTTCCGCTGCCGCCAGTGCGAAGAGAATGAAGCGGTCGACCTTGCGCTGATCCTTCGGCGCCAGGACGGCATTCGGATCGAAGCCGGCTTCGGGATCCTGTTCCCGGGAAGGAACCGTGCCGCCGATCTTCGCCGGCAGGTCTCCGACCACATCGTCGGTCAGCCTTCGGATGCCCGAGCGACCGGCCAGGAGACGCGACCAGGATGCTTCCACATCTGCGGCAAGGGGCGTGACCGCTCCCATGCCGGTAACAACGATCCGTCGCATCTATTCTCCTATCACTTGGGTGCGTCGCGAGCGCTGCGTGCGCTTTCAGGCCGCGACGGCTTCGCGAACTTGATCGGACGCTGCACCAAGAAAGGCCTTCGCGAGATCCGCATCATTGACGGCGCGCGAAAGGACGACCGCACCGACCATTGTCGAGAGAACGGCCATGGCCTTACCGCCGGTCTCCTCGCCGCCGGCTTTGCCAACCCATGAGCCTAGCATCCCGAGATATTCCCGGATGCCGGCCTCGAATGACGCCTTCACATCGGCACCTTGCCTGGCAGCATCCGAGCCAAGCGCAACCACCGGGCAGCCGTCCCTCTTTTCGTCGCGATGCCCGGTACTGAGATAGAAATCGATCACGGCGCCAAGCGGATCCTCAGGGCTCGCCGCGACCGCGGCCGACCAGCGGTTCGCGGCGCTTTCCAATGCCCGTCTGGACGCCTGCGCGACCAAGTCGTCCTTGGACGCGAACTGCTTGTAGAACCCCCCTTGGGTCAGCCCGGCGCTCTCCATCAAATCCTTGACGCCGATGCCATCAAATCCGCGCTCCCGAAAAAGCCGGCTTGCCACGTCGATTACGGTTTGCCGGTTTTGCTCAGCCTGACTGCGGGTCACACGCATCATCGGTCTCCTTTTGATTGCGTTCATAATCTATATAAGTTATAGAGTACGAATGCAATCTATTTTCACAAAAGGCGATGGGCATGAAAAAGCGACTTGTTATTGGACTGGGGGGGCATCCTGATCGCGTGTCATCGACACCATCCTGGCCTACCACGCCACCGATCAGACGGCGGCGAGCACGAGCCCGGAGCCGCCATGGCGAAGAAAAAGCGCGAAGCGCCCTGACCGATGTAACTCGTAACGATCTTGGCCTCCGGCTGCTCGCCAAGCCAGTGTTCCAGTTTCTCGACCGTGGCGGTCGTCGTACCGATGCTGGTGCCTTCCGGCAGGCGAACCTCGACCAGCACTTCAGGGCGATCGGATGTCGGGAAGAACTGTTGCTTGAGACCGCTCATGGCCGGAACTGCCGGATCCCGCCTACGCCAACATCGTCGTGCTGACACCGGACGCGGAGGCGCGCGAGCACCTGTGTCTTGCGGCCCCGGGCAGAAGCCGCGGGCCGCCATCCCGCACCTAGAGCGTTTTAGCGATCAGCATAAGAATCACCCAAACGCTATAACTCTTTGTTTTTACGAAATTTCGGACGGAAAATCGCTACGCACTTTTCCTGGAATTGCCGTGATTTTCTCCGCGCCAGATGCGGTCGATCACATCGAAAGCGAGAGAAACATTCGGATCGGATCGCCTTGGGAACAGGCAGGCAAAACCCAGACTTGTCTCCAGTCTGACTTTGTCAGCGATGACCATGCCGTTTGCCTGTCGTTCGTTAAGCGCGATGGATTCGCGGCAAAGGCTGAGCCCAAGGCCGGTGCGAACCATCGCCAGCATTGAGGATTCCTGATCGACGAGAGCGACGATGTTTTGCCTGATGCTGCCCAGTTGCCTTGCCAGCAGCCGGTTGTGGACCGATGCCGGCGGCGTACCGATCCATGGTAGTTCGGCAAGCTCCTTCCAGTCCCGTCCTGCGACCATGCCGGCGAAGGCAGGCGGCGCCACGACGCGATAGGTCAGGCGCGACAATGGCTTTATGAAGAACTGGGCTTCGGCATCGATGGTGGTGGTGCTGGTGCCGAAATCATCGAGGTCGCCGAGAAAAAAGCCGACGTCCAACTCGTTGCGCTTCAGCCGGATGGCAACTTCGCCGCTCATGCCTTGTCGAAGTTCGGTGTCGATGCCTGGGCCACTTTCGCCAAGAGCTTGCAGAAACGCGCCAAGGCGAGTGAACTCAGGGTCGATAATCGTGCCGATCCTGAGTTTGCCGCGCAGTTGTGCGTTGAGATGCCTCGCGGTCTGCCTGAACTCGCCCGCCAGCGCCAACACCTGCTGGCCCTTGGCGGCGAGCAGCGCGCCGTCGCGGGTCAGTTCAAGTCCGCTCGCCGTTCGCTGGAACAATGTCACGCCAAGGTCCAGAGAAAGGCGCTTGAGTTGAAGGCTGATGGCGGGCTGGGTCAGATGCAGCAATTCGGCCGCCCGGGTCACGTTGCCTTCCTGCGCCACGGTGACGAAGGCTGTCAGCAGCCTCAGATCGAGGTGATCAGGCATATAAAAATTCCTTATAATGCTTTCTCGCGTTTATCATTGGATTTGCCACAGGAATAGCCGCTATGTAGGCATTGGAGGATTTTCATGTCTGTAATTGCTGGCCAGAATTATAAGAGATGGCGGGGTTTTGGCCGCGCTGGTCGCGCCACCCGTCACTTCTCTCCGCTCATTGCTCTTCGTGGGAAACGCAAGCCATGAATCCGCAGACGAACCGTCCGGTTGCCGCGGTTTTCGACTATGTTGTCGTCGGCGCCGGCTCCGCAGGCTGCCTGCTTGCCAACCGCCTCAGCAATGATCCCGCCAAGCGGGTCCTGTTGATCGAGGCTGGCCGCAAGGACAATTACCCCTGGATCCACATACCGGTGGGCTACCTCTACTGCATAGGCAACCCGCGTACCGACTGGCTCTACAAAACCGAGGCCGAGGCGGGCCTCAACGGCCGGTCACTGCGTTATCCCCGAGGCAAGACCCTCGGTGGCTGCTCGTCGATCAACGGCATGATCTACATGCGCGGCCAGTCGCGCGACTACGATCATTGGGCGGCCATGACGGCCGACAATGAGTGGTCATGGGAAAACGCGCTGCCGGACTTCAAGGCGCATGAGGATCACCATCGACTCGACGGCGGCGCCGACCCGGTGACCGGCGACAACAGCCGCTTCTCGGACATGCATGGCCATGGCGGCGAGTGGCGCATCGAAAGGCAGCGCCTGAAATGGGATATTCTGGAATCATTCACCGATGCCGCGGTGCAGGCGGGGATCCCTCGCTCTCCCGACTTCAGCAGCAGCAATGACGAAGGTGTCGGCTACTTCGAGGTCAACCAGAAATCCGGCTGGCGCTGGAACACCTCGAAAGCCTTTCTGCGCCCGGTCCGCCATCGCCGCAATCTGGCGGTCTGGACCGAAGCCGAAGTAGACAGGCTGCGCATCGAAACCGCGCCGGATGGGCGCAAACGATGCACGGGGCTGTCTCTCCACAGACGCAACCAACCGCTATCGGTCGAGGCCAGTGGCGAGGTCATCCTGTGCGCCGGTGCCATCGGCTCGCCGCAGATATTGCAACTCTCCGGCATCGGCCCGGCGGCCCATCTGAAGGGTGCCGGCATCGACGTCGAACTCGATCTTCCCGGCGTCGGAGAAAACCTGCAGGACCATCTGCAAATCCGCACCGTCTTCAAGGTCACCAATGCCAGGACGCTCAACACGCTCGCCAACAGCCTCTTCGGCAAGGCGATGATCGGGCTGGAATATGCCGTCAAGCGCAGCGGCCCGATGAGCATGTCGCCGTCGCAGCTCGGCGCGTTCACGCGCTCCGATCCCGGCCAGACGCACCCCAATCTCGAATATCACGTTCAGCCGCTCAGCCTCGATGCTTTCGGCGAACCGCTGCATTCCGTCCCGGCCTTTACCGCCAGTGTCTGCAACCTCAATCCGACCAGTCGCGGCAATGTGCGGGTCCGCTCCGGACGGCGTGGCGAAGCACCTGCCATAGCACCCAATTATTTGAGTACCGAGGAAGACCGCAAGATCGCCGCCGATAGCATCCGGCAGATCAGGTCGGTCGTCGCCCAGCCGGCCCTTGCGAGATACAATCCCGTCGAATGGAAACCCGGCATCGAGTTTCAGAGCGACGAAGATCTGGCCAAACTCGCCGGCGACATCGCAAACACCATTTTCCATCCGGTCGGCACCGCCAGGATGGGCGGCAAGGACGACGCAATGGCTGTCCTCGACAGCCGGCTGCTTGTGCGCGGCATCGAAGGTCTGCGCGTCGTCGATGCCAGCGTGATGCCGACGATCACCAGCGGCAACACCAGCGCCCCGACAATGATGATCGCCGAAAAGGCAGCACGCTGGATCATCGACGACGCGCGACAGCGCGCCCACTGAAGAAAAGCGCCGGAGGATCACAATATGACATCGATCTCTCGTTCGGCTCTGCCGCTATCGGGTATCAGGGTCGTCGATTTTGGGCAGTATATCGCCGGCCCCGCGGTGGCGATGATCCTTGGCGACCTCGGTGCAACTGTGGTGCATGTCGATCCGCCGTCCGGTTCGCTTTGGGACAATCCCGCCAATGCGATCCTCAACCGCAACAAACTGATCGTCACCATCGATCTGAAAACCACAGCCGGCCTGGAACAGGCCAGTGCACTTGTTGCCGAGGCAGACATCGTCATCGAGAATTTTCGGCCCGGCGTGCTGGCCCGGCTCGGCATCGACTTCACAGCACTGCGAAAGGCCCGCCCCGAACTGATCACGGTGTCGATCCCCGGCTTTGCCTCGAACGATCAACTGCGCCGCGACTGGCGCGCCTTCGAGACCGTTATCGCCGCTTCGTCCGGCGTCTTCACCGACATGGGCCTGAACCGGGTGCTGATGGGGATCAATCCATCCTTCTCGCCACTTCCGCTCGCCTCCGCCTATGGCACCATGCTTGCGTCCTCTGCCACGGTTCTGGCTCTGCAAAGCCGGCAACGGACCGGGCATGGCGACCATATCGAGGTGCCGCTCGCCTGCGCGGTGATGGAGGGCCTGTCCTACAACTCCATCAGGATCGAAAACTATCCGCTTCGCTACCAGACGCAGCGCGAACAAGAGATTGAGCGGCGCCGTGGGCAAGGCCTGCCGATGGACATGTCCTACGACGATCTGCAGGAGTTTCTCGACCCTTTCTATCGCAGCTACATGTGCAGCGACGGTCGCATGTTCTACGTCGTGTGCCCGAGCCACAAAAATCACGCCAAACGCTGCCTGCAGACGCTCGGCCTTTACGACGAGCTTGTGGGCGAGGGGCTGCGCGAGGAAGACGACACCTATCTTCCAGTCTCAGAATGGTCGTCGGACGTGTCGCTAGGCGTCTATCCCTTGCCGAAATTCTGGGCCGACAAGATTGCGGCGCGGATGAAGGAGGTTTTCCTGACGCGCCCGGCGGCGGAATGGGAGCGCATCTTCGGCGAGGGATTGTTTCCCGGTGCGCCGCAGCGCTGGCTGCAGGAATGGATCGCCGACGATCATGCCAAGGCGGCTGGCCTGATGATCGAGGTTGAGGATCCGATTCTGGGCCACATGATCCAGCCGGGGCCGATGGTGTGGCTGCAGGAAAGCGGCGAAGCCATGCTGAGCCCGGGGCCGCGGAACTGGGTCACCGTGGCCGAGGCGCTGGCAAAGCTGGCACAAACACCCCGCCCACGCTTCCCCGACCCTATCGCAGATGCCTCCGCTGGCTGGCTCGACGGCATCAGAATCCTCGATCTCTGCAACGTCATTGCCGGTCCGCACTCAGCCGCTTACCTCGCTCGCTTCGGCGCGGAGGTGATCAAGGTCGATCCGGCAAAGCCATTTTATGATTGCTGGAACACCGTGATCTTTGGCATGTCCCACATGCGCGGCAAGAAGTCGGCGCTGCTTGATATTGCAAGCGCGGACGGGCGTGGGGCCTTCGAAAGGCTGGTCAAGTCCGTAGATGTCGTCATCTGGAATGCCACCGACCGTCAGGTCGAAATCATGGGCCTCGATCCCGAAGGGCTAAAAGCACTCAATCCTCAGGCAATCTTCTGCCAGCTCGATTGCTTCAGCGGCGTCCGTGCCGGACCTCGAACCAACTATCTCGGCTACGACGATCTGGTTCAGGCGGCGACCGGCATCATGCTTCGGTTTGGTGGATCGATGCAGACGCCGGAAGAGCATGCCCATGTCGGCACCATCGATGTCATGTGCGGGTTTGGCGCCGCTCTCGGCGTGGCCGCAGCGCTTTACCAGAAATCGACGACCGGTATTGTCGGCCGGCCACGCACGTCGCTGTCGGCGCTGACGGGTCTGGCGCAGATCCCGTTCTGCTACGACTATGATGGTCGCCAACCGTTCGACGAACCCGCTGGCCGCGAGACAAAAGGCTTCGATGTGTTGTCCAGGCTCTATGAAACGGCGTCCGGCGGCTCAATCCTGCTCTGCGCCGACGAAGCCGACCTGCCACGCTTCGACACCGTCGAAGGCCTGCGAGGACTGGCTTCGATACCGAAGCCCGAACGGGAGGGCCATCTGGCCAGCGCGTTTTTAACCGAACCAGCCGAAACCTGGCGGCAGCGCCTGGTCGACGCCGACATTGGTGCATCGCTGTGCGAGAACATCGAGACGATCCGAAGCCGCAGCGCAAGGACGGCGGATGGGAAGCCCGGCATTGAATATGGCAGCTATTCTTTCTCGGTCTTTCCGGGCCACCCAAGCGGTCATATGGTGACGCAGCTTGATCCTTTCGCCGTCCGGCCGGCTCGGGGAAAGGTCTACGCTCCCGCATCCGCCGAGAAGTACGGCGCATCGACGCGCGCCGTACTCGCTTCGGTTGGCTACACCGACGCTGAAATCGACAGAATGCTGAAGTCGGGTGCCGCCAGTATTTCCTGGAGCGGTGCCTATTTGCCGAACTGACAATAGGCACACGCCCAGCTTCGGTTCGCGACGCTCACTCAGAAAAAATCCCGTTTCGCCGCTCAGTTTACCGGGCCAAGCAGGACCGAACCGTCGGGCACGCCGCCGTCGATCGGGATGGCTTGGCGGTTTGCGCTCGCCACCATCGGCTGGCCGATGTCGGACGTTACGACCACCGGGCTCTTCGACGGTACGCGGTCGTAGAGATCGATGATGTCCTGGTTCATCAGACGCACGCAGCCCGACGAGACGGATTTGCCGATCGAGTTCCACTCCGGCGAACCGTGCAGGCGATAGAGCGTGTCGACATTGTCATGGAAGAGATAGAGCGCACGCGCGCCGAGCGGGTTCTTCAGCCCGCCGGGCATGCCGCCATTCTTGGCGCTGTACTGTTCCAGTTCAGGCTGGCGGGCGACCATCTCATCCGGCGGCGTCCATTTCGGCCACTTCTGCTTCCACTGGACGACGGCGTCTCCAGACCATTCGAAGCCGGCGCGGCCGAGGCCGACACCGTAACGGATCGCCTGGCCACCCTCGCGCACCAGATAGAGGAAATGGTTGGTCGTATCGACGATGATGGTGCCCGGCCGCTGTCCGGTCGGGTCGGGAACGATCTGGCGCAGGAACTGCGGGTCCATCTTCTTGATCGGGATGGCCGGCAGTACGAAGCCGCTGTCCGACATCGGGCCGTACATCGTGGCGTAGTCGCCGAGCGGTGGCTCTTCATAGGTCGGCGGCGGCGGTTCGGCCGGCGGCGGCGCCGAGCCGGTGGTGGTGCAGGCGGAGACCGCAATCGAGGCGGCGCCAAGGGCTGCGGCGTTCAGGAAGCCGCGACGGCTCAGGCGATAGGGGTCGATTTCGGTCTTCAACATGGTTGCCTTTTTTAAAGTCTCAGATCGCAAGAAAGCGTGAATGCCTTCAGGCGGCGCACTGTCGGCCTACCCCCCAATGCCTGGCGCGACAGGCGGTTCCGATTCTGGCCTGAGGGTGGACAAACAAAGGCGAAGCTGTGACCGTCCTGCCACTGTTGCTCCAAGGCAACAGAGCCCTTAGCCGCCCGTCAACAACCCTTCCAGCGACGGCAGGATAAGCGCCGGCGGAAAGTCCCTGTATTCCTCAGGCTGGTTGGCGCGGTTGATCCACACGGTGCGAAAACCGAATTTGGTCGCCCCGGCAATATCCCAGCGGTTGGACGACTGAAAGGAGACCGCGCCTGGATAGAGGCGCCAGCCTGTCGCCACCATGTCGTAGGTCGACGGGTCGGTCTTGAAGCGCTTGACGGCATCGACGGAAAAGATGTCGTCCAGTACCTGGTCGAGGGCCGCCGACTTGACAGCAGCTTCCAGCATCTCGGGCGAACCGTTGGACAGGATTGCCAGCTTGGCGCCGGACGCTTTGAGCGCCTTGAGCACGGCGGGAACTTCCGGATAGCAGTCGAGCCGCCAATAGGCTTCGAGCAGCTTTGCCTTCAGCCCCTTGTCTGCTGAGGGAACCTTGCGCAGGGCGAAATCGAGCGCCTGTTCGGTGAGCTGCCAGAAATCGGCATAGCCGCCCATCAGCGTGCGCACCCAGGAATATTCCAGCTGCTTGGCGCGCCAGATTTCCGACAGAAGCTGGCCGTCAGGCCCGATCTCGCCGTCGTGACGGCGCACGGCGGCATGCACGTCGAACAACGTGCCGTAGGCGTCGAAAACGTAAGCCGCGTAATGCATGGCAACAGTTTTGAGCGCAGGCGGGGCAAGGTGCAAGCATCGATTGCAGTCCTGGTCGCTTTCTTGCGGCTCGCTGGCCTCAACAAAATCCGCCGGATGCCGGTTGACGGCGCCGCCCAAAGCATCTTCCAATGTCGGCAACAGGCAGCTTTGAAGCGGAACCGAACAATGACACTGGCGACTGCGGCGCTCTCGACGACATGGACCTTCGTCGACGGCGACTGGTACGAGGGCAACGTCGCCATCCTGGGGCCGCGCAGCCATGCCATGTGGCTTGCCACCAGCGTCTTCGACGGCGCCCGCTGGTTCGAAGGCGTCGCCCCCGACCTCGAGCTGCATGCCGCCAGGGTGAATGCGTCCGCGATCGCGCTCGGCCTGAAACCGTCGATGAGCGCCGACGAGATCGTCGGACTGACCTGGGACGGACTGAAGAAGTTTGACGGCAAGACCGCGGTCTATATTCGGCCGATGTACTGGGCCGAGCATGGCGGCTATATGGGCGTGCCGGCCGATCCGGCCTCGACCCGCTTCTGCCTCTGCCTCTACGAATCGCCGATGATCTCACCGGCCGGCTTTTCGATCACCGTGTCGCCGTTCCGGCGGCCGACGATCGAGACCATGCCGACCAATGCCAAGGCCGGCTGCCTCTACCCCAACAATGGCCGCGCCATTCTCGAAGCCAAGATGCGCGGCTTCGACAATGCGCTGGTGCTGGACATGCTGGGCAATGTCGCCGAGACCGGAACCTCCAACATTTTCCTGGTCAAGGACAGCCATGTGCTGACGCCGGCGCCGAACGGCACCTTCCTGTCCGGCATCACCCGCTCGCGCACCATGACGCTGCTTGGCGATTACGGTTTCAAGACCACCGAAAAGATGCTGTCGGTACGCGACTTCCTCGAAGCCGACGAGATCTTTTCGACCGGAAACCATTCCAAGGTTGTGCCGATCACCCGCATCGAGGACCGCGATCTCCAGCCCGGGCCGGTAGCCAAGAAGGCGCGTGAACTCTATTGGGAATGGGCGCATTCGAAGCCTGCAGGCTGAGCCGCCGCGCTTCGTTTGCTAGGCGTTCTTTTTTGACGCAGCATCCTGTCGGCAAAACCGTGTGACACTTTTCCTGAACCCGCTTAGAAAAGGAGCCGGCACTTCAGTTCCGGAGTTGTTCCAGATCAATCCAGCCCTATCTTAATCCGGTATTCACACCGGGTTTTTCCATGAGGAGTATGACCGATGGCTTTTGAATTGCCCGCTTTGCCCTATGATTACGAGGCGTTGCAGCCCTACATGTCGAAGGAGACGCTGGAGTATCACCACGACAAGCACCACAAGGCCTATGTCGACAACGGCAACAAGCTGGCCGCGGAAGCCGGCCTTGGCGACCTGTCGGTCGAAGAGGTGGTCAAGCAGTCGTTCGGCAAGAATGCCGGCCTCTTCAACAACGCCGCCCAGCACTACAACCACATCCATTTCTGGAAGTGGATGAAGAAGGGAGGTGGCGGCAACAAGCTTCCCGGCGCCTTGCAGAAGGCGGTCGACGCCGACCTCGGCGGCTATGACAAGTTCAAGGCCGACTTCATCGCCGCCGGCACCACCCAGTTCGGCTCGGGCTGGGCCTGGGTCTCGGTCAAGGACGGCAAGCTGGCAATCTCCAAGACCCCGAATGGTGAGAATCCGCTGGTCCATGGCGCCTCGCCGATCCTCGGCGTCGATGTCTGGGAACATTCCTACTACATCGACTACCGCAACGCCCGGCCGAAATATCTCGAGGCTTTCGTCGACAGCCTGATCAACTGGGACCATGTCCTCGAACTCTACGAAAAAGCGAAAGCCTGACTGATCCTGAGAAGCCCCGGTACCCGGGGCTTTTCTTTTTCCGCTCGAAACGGGAAGCACACAGCAAATCGGCAGAATGCGTGTCGGCGAGAGGGAATAATCCCGTCTCGCCATCCGTTAACGTCAGGTCGCGAACCCTCATTACCCCCTTGGAGCCAATTGAATGAGAAAGCTTGTCATCGCCATCTCTATGCTCAGCCTCGCCGCATCGGCTGCTTTTGCCGACCCGATCCTCGACCGGCAGGGACTGATGAAGGAGCGTGGAAAGATCGTCGGCGGCCTGTCGAAAATCGCCAAAGGCGAACAGGACTTCGATGCCGCCGCCGTGCTGACGGCCTTGCAGGCATTGCAGGTCAATGCCGAGAAAGTCGATGTGGACACGTTGTTCCCGGCGGGCAGCGATACAGGTGACACCACGGCTTCGCCGAAAATCTGGGAAGACATGGCCGGCTTCAAGAAGACGAACGAGAAATATGTCGCCGACGTCAAGGCGGCGGTAGCCGCGGCGCCTGCCGATGTCGATGCGCTCAAGGCGCAGATCGGCACTCTCGGCAGCGATTGCGGCACCTGCCACCAGACCTACCGGGTGAAGAAGGGCTGACCCCGGGCAATGGCCCTGTTGAAAAAACTCATCGGCGCCGCCCTTGTCCTGGGCGTCGCCGGCGCCGGGGCCGGCTGGTTGTTGTCGGCGCCAGTGAAACTCGACACCGAAACCCTGGCGCAACTCGGCCCCGGCGATGCCGTCAGGGGCAAGCGCATCTTCAATGCCGGCGGCTGCACCTCCTGTCACGCAAAGCCGGGGTCCAAGGGCGAAGCCCGCCTGCAACTGGTCGGCGGCCTTGAACTCAAGACCCCGTTCGGCACCTTCGTGCCGCCCAACATCTCGCAAGATCCCAAGGACGGCATCGGCGCCTGGACGGTCGAGGACCTCGCCAATGCCATGCTGAAGGGCGTGTCGCCTTCGGGCGAGCATTTTTATCCGGCCTTTCCCTACACGTCCTATGCCCGCATGAAGCCGGCTGACATTGCCGATCTCTATGCGTTCCTGAAGACGCTGCCGGCGGTTGCCGGCAAGGCGCCGGACAACTCGCTCAGCTTCCCCTTCAACATCCGTCGTGGTCTTGGCCTGTGGAAGCGGCTCTATCTCGGCAAGGAACCGGTGGTTGCCTTTGCCGACGGCACGCCTGACCCGGTGCTGGCCGGCCGCTATCTCGTTGAAGGACCCGGCCATTGCGGCGAATGCCACACGCCGCGCGACATCACCGGCGGCACGCAGAAAGGCCAATGGCTGGCCGGTGCGGCCGCCGCCGAAGGCAGCGGCATCGTGCCGAACATCACATCGGGCGAGGGTGGCATCGGCGATTGGTCGGAAGCCGACATCGCCAATTACCTCGAAACCGGCTTCACGCCCGATTTCGATTCCGTCGGCGGCGCCATGGTCGACGTGCAGCGCCACATGGCCGAACTGCCGCCGGAAGATCGCGCAGCGATAGCCGCCTATCTCAAGGCGGTGCCGCCGCATCCCAACGGCTACCCGGTACGCGCCAAGCCGGCCAAGTGATCCCTGTTACGGATGGCGGTCGCCAAGGAAATCGAAGCCGCTGTCGAAGAAGTGGTTGTAATTGCAGGTCAATTCCTCGCCGGGTGCGATGTCGCGCAAAGCATAGGTCTCCTCGGGCGAGGAAACATCGCAATTCGGTTCGTCGTCATGGTTCATGTAGCGCGCGTCGTCGGCTTCGAAGACGATGTAGCTCGGATCGCGCCGGTCGGGATAGGAATAGCGATCGAGATAGCTCTTCACCGGCCCGCTCTCGCCCTCATAAGTCTCGACGTCGATGATCCGGTCAAAGCGCGGGTCGAGCTTCCAGACCAACGTGCCCTTGGCAATGTGGGTTTTGGCGAAAACACCGATGCCCTGGATCGGCGATTTCTCAAGATAGGTGTCGACGAGCAGCATTGTGGACCCTTTGCGTATGCCATGACCTGGAAGGCGCCGCGCATTGGGTAGCGCGCAGCCATCCCAAATGCGAGTAAAAATGCGCAGCGAGAAATTCAAAAAGTGATGATCAGCACGCCTCGAAGGGCGCGCCTTTCGCCACCGACATCAGCGCTGCTGCAAAGCCAGGCGAATGCCCAAGGCGCAGTAGATGCCGCCAACCACCTTGCCTTGCCATTTCACCACGGATGGATTGCGGCGCAGGAAAGTGCCGAGCCGGCCCGCGCTTACGGCAAAAACAACTGTGCTGAAAAGGCCGAGCAGAACAAAGATTACACCCAGCATCATCAGCTGGAGCATCACCGATCCGTTTTCAGGTCGCACGAACTGCGGCAGGAAGGCGAGGAAGAAAAGCGCGGTCTTTGGATTGAGTACTTCAGTCAGGACGGCCTGTCGAAACGCCTTGCCCGCGGAGATCGCGAGCGCGCCGGCAGCAGGATCGGCCGGTGTTCTCTCGATGATCGCGCGAACGCCGAGGTAAATGAGATACGCCGCGCCGATGTATTTCACGATGCTGAACAGTGTTGCCGAGGTGGCGATGATCGCTGAAATGCCGACCATCGCCATGACGGTATGGAACACATCGCCAGCCGCGACGCCGGCTCCCGTCGCGATGCCAACTCTCGTTCCGGAACTCGTCGCTCGCGCCACCGTCAGAAGCGTGGCTGGGCCTGGAATAAACACAAAGCCAAGCACAACCGCGATGTAAGTCGTCAAAGTGGGGAGATCGATCATTTCTACGCCTCCGTTGAAGTCTCAGCCTTGCCTGTCACCTTCAGCGCAAAGGAATAGGTGTAGGCGATCTCCTCCAGCCGGGAAAACCGGCCGGAAGCGCCGGCATGGCCGGAATCCATGTTGATCTTGAACAGCACCGGATTGTCGCCGCTCTTGCGCTCGCGCAGCCGCGCCACCCATTTGGCCGGTTCCCAATAGGTGACGCGCGGATCGGTCAGGCCGGCCAGCGCAAGGATCGGCGGATAGTCGTGATCGGCGACATTGTCATAGGGCGAGTAGGCGGCGATGATCCGGTAGTCCTCCGCTGACGCGATCGGATTGCCCCATTCCGGCCATTCCGGCGGCGTCAGCGGCAAGCTTGCGTCGAGCATGGTGGTCATCACGTCCACAAAGGGAACCTCGGCAATGATGGCGCCGAAACTTTGCGGCGCCATATTGGCGATCGCACCCATCAGCATGCCGCCGGCCGAGCCGCCTTGCGCGACGATGCGGTCGTGTTGTGTGTAACGCTCGGCGACGAGGTGCTGCGCGACGGCGATGAAATCGGTGAAGGTGTTCATCTTGTGCTGGCGCTTGCCGTCGTCGTACCAGCCATAGCCCTTGTCCTTGCCGCCGCGGACATGGGCGATGGCAAAGACAAAGCCTCGGTCGACCAGCGAGAACCAGTTGGTGTTGAAGGCGGCTGGAATGGCGATGCCGTAGGAGCCGTAGCCGTAAAGCAGGCAAGGTGCGGAACCATCGAGCGGCGTGTCGCGGTGATGTAGGAGCGAGATCGGCACAAGTTCACCATCGGCGGCAGGCGCCATCAGCCGGCGCGTGACATAGTGGTCCCGATCATGGCCGGAGGGCACTTCCTGGGTCTTCAGGAGCACGCGCTCGCGGCTGCGCATATTGTAGTCGAAGACCTGCGCCGGCGTCGTCATCGACGAATAGGTGAAGCGCATGATCTCGGTGTCGTATTCATAGGATCCCGAAAGGCCGAGCGAGAAGGCCTCTTCGTCGAACGAGATCAGATGTTCCTCGCCGTTGCGGCGGTCGCGCACGACGATGCGCGGCAGGCCCTCCTTGCGCTCGAGTCTGATCATATGGTCCTTGAAACCGACCACCGACAGGATCAGCCGGCCCGGCTCGTGCGCCACCAGCTCTTGCCAGTTGGCGCGCACCGGGTCATCAGCCGGCGCCGTCATGATCTTGAAGTCCTTGGCACCGTCGGCATTGGTAAGGATGAAGAAGATGTCGCCGCCTTCTTCCAGGTCATATTGCAGGCCGGTCTCGCGCACCGCCACAAGCTTTGGCTCGGCGAAGGGTTCATCGGCGCGCATCAGGCGGTATTCCGAGGTTTCGTGATCGTTGATGCCGATCATGATCCATTCATTGGAGCGCGTGCCGCCGACATCCATGAAGAAGCCGGGGTCGGTTTCCTCATAGATCAGCCGGTCATTCTCGGTTCTGTCGCCGAGCGCATGGAACAGCACCTTGGACGGGCGATGATTGTCGTCGAGCCTGGTGTAGAAGAAACCGTCATCGGCGGCATTCCAGGTGCCGCCACCACTGGTGGCGCCTATCTGGTCGGGCAATTCCTTGCCGCTGGTGAGGTCGCGCACGCGCAGCGTGAAGAATTCGGAGCCCTTGTCGTCGAACGCCCACAAAAGCTTGCGATGATCGGCCGAATGGTCGACGCCGCCGAGACGGAAATAGGGCTTGCCCTCGGCTTCCGCGTCGCCGTCGAGCAGGATCTGCTCATCGCCGCCATCGCGCGGCATGCGGAAATAGCGCGGCTGTTCGCCTCCAAGCTTGAAGGATGAGCCATAGGCATAGGGGCCATCCTTCATCGGCACCGTCGAGTCGTCTTCCTTGATGCGGCCTTTCATCTCGCCGAACAGCTGCTTCTGCAGCTCTAGCGTGTCGGCCATCAGTGTTGCCTGATAGGCGTTTTCGGCTTCGAGATGGGAGCGGATGCGGCCGTCGAGCAGGGAAGGGTCCCTGAACATCGCCTGCCAGTTATCAGCCCTTAGCCAGGCATAGTCGTCGGTGCGGGTAAAGCCGTGATGCGTGTCGAAGACGGGGTGTTTCTCGGGGCTCGGCGGGCTGGCGGTCGGAAAGGCTGGGGTCTTGGTCATTGCGTCTCACTGGAGAAGTTACTTGAATGGCAAATGAACACGCCGATCAGCGCGGGTTCAAGGGCAGGCAGGCATTGGTGCGGCGGGCTCGCGACAATGAGCCGAAAGGAGAGGATGATGAATTTCTACACCAGCACCGCCGCGGCTCTCGCCGTCGCTTCGACCGTTCTGGCCGTTACCGGCCAGTCTCATGCAACCGCGTTCGCCGCTTGGCAAGTGGCTGGTGTGCCGTTCGGCGACACGCTCAACGTTCGCAAATATCCGTCCAACGCATCCCAGAAGCAGGCTGCCTATCCCAACGGGACGATGCTGCAGATGACCGGCAAGTGCACCGGAGGGCTGAACCTTCTGGAGATCGCCGGCCAGCCGCACTGGAAGCAGAAACAGGCAATCCGCTACCAATGGTGTCAAGTTTGGCACGACCCAGCGCAGAATGGCGGTTTTGTCGCTGGCTGGGTCTACGGAAAATATCTCGTTCCCTATTGAATCCGGTCTAAAGCAGGTCTTCCTTTGGCGGGTCTCGCAAACACCTTGCAACTTCTGATTTTGTACGAATCAAACAATTCAGCCATTCGAGCCTACAAAGCATAGGCTAAGCATCGCAGTCCACTTTATGAGTCCTTGCTGATTTAGTGATGCATGACCTTACGTCATGCCAGTCCTGGTCCGACCAGAAAATATCGCGAAGTTACAGAGTGCACGAAAGATTGAAGCTGAAGAGCGACTATTCGATGAATATCGTTGAATATAGCGCAAGATGCGAATTGACTTACTTGGCCCGCAGGCTCATTAAGATGTCCGGACGCGAATCCATGAAGCTCTTCCAGCGTGAAATTCGCGCCATGCCCGATCTCTCAAAAAGGGCGCAAACAGAAACATCTTTCGTTGGGGCCTGAACACCATGGATATCGTCGAAACACCTTCCAGAAATAGCGATGCGCTGATCGAGCTGACCGCCGATGTGGTCGCTGCCTACGTCAGCAACAATCCCGTGCCAGTCGGCGAACTGCCGAATCTTATCGCCGACGTCCATGCTGCTCTCGGGCGCGTGGGCGGAGCAAGCGAACAGCCTCCCGCCGACAAGCAGAAGCCTGCGGTAAACCCGAAGCGTTCTGTCCATGACGACTACATCGTCTGCCTTGAAGACGGCAAGAAGTTCAAGTCGCTGAAGCGTCATTTGATGACCCACTACGGTCTGACGCCCGATGAATACCGCGAGAAGTGGAATCTCGACGCCAGCTATCCGATGGTTGCTCCCAACTATGCTGCTGCCCGTTCGCAGCTGGCCAAGAAGATGGGCCTCGGCCGCAAGCGCAAGGGCCGGTAACACCGGCTGCAGTTCGACAAGATCAACGGCGCCTTCGAGGCGCCGTTTTTGTTTCCGGAACTAAGCGGTCTGCTTGAGCGCCATTTCGGCATCGCGCTTGATGCGCTTGACCATCGAACGCAGACCGTTGGCGCGCTGCGGCGACAGGTGTTCGTCGAGGCCGAGCGACTTCAGCGTCGCTTCGGCGTCGGTTTCCAGGATCTGGCGGGCGGTCCTTCCCGAAAACAACGCCAGCATGATGGCGACCAGGCCGCGCACGATATGGGCGTCCGAATCGCCAGTAAAGGTGATGACGGGATCGGCGCCTGGCGCTTGTTCCGTGGTCAACCAGACCTGGCTGACGCAGCCGGGAACCTTGTTCACGGAATTGCGTTCGGCGTCGGGAAATGGCGGCAGCGCTTCGCCGAGCTCGATCACATAGCGATAGCGGTCTTCCCACTCGTCGAGCAGGGAAAAGTCGTCGCGGATCGTCTGGATCGTCGTGGCCATTGCTTGGGATATAGTCATCCGCGGCCGCGGCGTCACGGAAAAAGAAGAAAAACACCGCAGGCGCCGAGAGGTCCTACCGGCCTGCGGTGTCGCTGTAGAGACAGCGGAAACGGTGTTTAGTTCTTCACCACCAGGTTGGCAGGTATGTTGACGGTCGCCGGCAGCACGATGTCCTCGGCAACGCTGCCGGTGGCCAGTGAGGTATCGGGCAATGTCGTGGGCTCGGTGCCCTTGTCGTCCAGCATGGCGGCCGCGATCTTGGCGGTTTCCTTGGCCCGGGCGGTGATCGTGTGCATCGCCGACTTGCCGGTCTCGCAGACATCGGGCTTGCGCTCGCAAATGCCGGCGATGTCGCCGACCGCCTCGCGCGCCGCGAACAGTGCCTGGATCGGCCCGACGCTCTCGTGGCCCTCCTCGTCGGAGCCTACGCCCAGCGGCAGCGCCAGCAGCACCAGCGAAAACCAGAACGCCATTCTAATCAGAAAGCCCATCGATCTGCCCTCTCGTCCATGACCGGATCATGCGTCCATGCGACATGACCTCTTTTATATCAGCGACAATGACACATGAGGCGCAAAGGACGGCTTGCTTGCCCAGCGAAAATTTTCCTCAAATTTTAGGCAAATTCGAAACGGAGCATTTTGCAATGCATTGGCTTCAACTGCCGGCGATTCCCTTAACCCTGCACTAACCATCCAAGCGATTGTTATGCATGGATATATCCAGAAGGATTGGCATGCCGGCTCAGGATTTTGCCGCCTCAGGCACGCCTTTTGCCCATAACGCTCCGTTTACTATGGCCGCAAATGACGGTGCATTCTGGCGCCGGCACCACAATTTTTGCCGTAGGGGCGTCGTTGTTCCGGTCAGCCTTATTCATTCCTTAAACGCTGGATGCGAGTTTCAAACAAACAAAAACGACCTGCAAAGCAGGGGCAGTCACGACCGGGTGCGAGTGCGTTGAGTTGAGTTTGATAAAGGCCAGATATATTGAACTGCCTGGCGCGCTGGCAGCCGGTTGCGAACGCATGGTCCATCCAGCCATCGTCGGCCGGGACGACCGCCTGCGCCAGCGCCGGTTCATCGGCATCATGCTTGCCGCTCCGTTCTTTGCCGCGGGTGCTGCGGTGACACTGGTCACCTCGGGCATGGGTGCCGCCGTCACCGTCGCAACAATCTTCGCCGCGTTCGGTCTTTGCTGGTTCGCCGCCTTGCTGGTGGCGGCGTCGGGCAAGATGGCGCTGGCCGCCCAGGTTGCGCTTGCCGCCGGCGGTCTTGCCCTTGCCGGCGCCATCGCGGCAGCGGGCGGCCTGGCGTCGCCGGTTGCGCTGCTGGTCCTGGCGCTGCCATTCGAAGCCTGGTGGATCGGTGGTTCAAAGCGCGCGGCACTTTGGGGCGGCATTTCCGCCCTTGCCGCAGTGCTGCTGCAGCCCTTTGTCGGCTCGGTCGTCCCGCTCGGCGCGGTGCACGTCGCGGTGTGGCACTGGCTGCTGCCCCTGGCCTGGGGGCTGACGCTGGTTCCTCGCCTTGCAGCTCTTGGCGATGCCGCACGCGCGCGGCATGCGCTCCTTCCAAGCGATCGCCTCGAAGACATGATCGACGCCGTTGTCCTGCATGTCGCCCGGCACGGCGAAGTCCTGGATGCATCGGCCAAGGCGCGCACCATGCTGAAACTGCCGCCGGAACTGCTTTTCGGCGCCGGGTTGTTCGACCGCATCCATCTGTCCGATCGCGTCGCCTATCTGAGCGCCCTTGCCGACATGCGCGATGGCGCCCTGGCGCGGCGGCTCGATCTTCGGGTAAGGCTGCCGCAGGACGGCAATGCTCCGATGGCCGACAATTATCGGCCATTCCAGCTCGAACTGGTTCAGGCCGAGGAGCAGCAGGAGACCTTCACCCTGCTGCTGCGCGAGAACGACGAGATCGCCGAACTGCGCGACGAGCTTGCCGCTGCCAGTGAGGCGGCAGCCTCGGCCGAGGTGGCGAAGGGCCGCTTCCTGGCGGTGGTCAGCCACGAGCTTCGCACGCCGCTCAACGCCATCATCGGTTTTTCCGACATGCTGCTGCATGAAATGTTCGGCGGCTTCAAGGACCCGCGCCAGAAGGAATATGTCGGCCTGGTCCGGGATTCGGGCCAGCATCTGCTTGCCGTCGTCACCTCGATCCTGGACGTGTCGAGGATCGAGGCGGGCGCCTACGCGACCCAGCCAGAACCGTTCCGCTTCATCGAAGCGGTCGAGATGTGCCAGTCGATGATGCAGCTGCAGGCCAGCGCCAAGAACATCGACCTCCAGGCGCAAATTGCGCCCGACGCCGGCGAGATCAATGCCGACCGCCGCGCCGTGCAGCAGATCCTGATCAACCTTGTCTCCAACTCGATTAAGTTCACACCGGATGGTGGCGATGTCGTCGTCGGCGCCAAGCGGATCGGCTCGCGGCTGCATTTCTGGGTCAGGGACACCGGCATCGGTATCGCCGAGGAGGATTTCGCCAATCTCGGCAAGCCGTTCATGCAGATTCAGAACGACTATACGCGCCGCTTCGAGGGCACCGGGCTCGGCCTGTCGCTGGTCAAGGGCCTGGTGGCCCTGCATGACGGCACGATGTCGATCGAGAGCATGCCGGGCGAGGGGACCACGGTCACGATCAGCCTGCCGGTGAACGGGCCGAAGAAGCGCGCGGCCGACAGGAACGGCGTGCTGCCGATGCCCGTGACCAGGACGAAGGGCGACGCGAAAGGGGACAGGAATGGCTCGCTCCGCAAAACAGCCTAAGGCGGTCAAGCGCCGCAGCGGCGCTTTCGAGGCCGGCGCGATTGCGCTCGGCGGCGCGATCTCGCGCAATCCGGTCCTGGTCGGTGGCTCGACCGCCTTCCTGGTGACGCTGTTCTACGTTTCCGCCAACGCGCTGTGGTACCAGCCGTTTCCGCATGCCGGCGCCTTCTTCGCCACCCGCAGTATCGAGGGTTTCCCGCGCCCCGGCACAGACGAACCCGAAACCACCATCAACATCCTGCGGCCCGGCGCGGCGCCGGCCAAGAGCGACCCGACGGTCGAGCAGGTGCAAGGCATCCTGAAAGATCTCGATTTCTACACAGGCACGGTCGACGGCATTTCCGGGCCAAATACACACAAGGCGATCCAGGCCTACCAGCAGAAGGTCGGCTTGCCGGCATCCGGCGAGATCGACGCCGTCCTGCTCGACCAGCTCGGCGCCAAGCAGACAACGGCGGGTATTCCGCATCCGGCACCACGGCCGGTGTATATGGCCGCTGCTCCTGCTGTCGCGCCCGCGGCTGCACCCGCACCAATTCCGGTCTCCGCGCCGGCATCCGCCCAGGCGCTCGATCCCCGCATCGTCAAGATCCAGGCCGGGTTGAAGGCATTCGGCAATGACGACATGCAGCTCGATGGCGTCGTCGGCGCCCGCACCAAGGCTGCGATCAAGGAATTCCAGTCACTGTTCGGCCTGCCCGAGACCGGCGAGCCCGACGAGGTCGTCTACGTCAAGATGCGCGAAATCGGCCTGACCAACTGAACAGACCAGGCGACCGCTCGCGGGCGACTAAAAATCCGGCTAAGACGCTGCGCATGTCGTCCGGAACCCTGCCATGCGCGTAACCACCGATCTTTGGGTGTCGGCCCTGCTGCGCCGTGTTTTCGGCGCCGGCGGCTTTGCGGCCGTCGCCAAGCGCGGCGCCACCGAGGCCGGCGCTGTCTTCGTGCTGTCGCGCGGCCGGCTGGGCGAGGTCTCCCTGTTCGGCCCGGCGCCGCAGACCAGCTACGATTCGGCCAAACCGGATGACCGGTTTTTCACGCTGCTCGGCGCCGGCGACGATGCCGGCCCGTTTGACGCCAGGCTGGAGCGGGAAAAGAAATTCGATCCCGATATCTGGGTGGTCGAGATCGAGGCCGGCTCGGTTCCCATCGAGGAGCTTCTCTCGGTCAAGATGCCTTGAGGCTGGCCTTCTTGCCGCCCTGCGCCAGGTCGGCATTCGCGGCGACAGGGGCGTTGCCGCGCACAGCTCGTGACAGTGCTTCGGCCTTCCAGCCGCGGAGCTTTTCGAGGGCCGCATCGTGGTGCAGCAGACGGTAGCGGTCGAGGAAGATGCGGATCGCCTGCGGGTGCGGGAACTCCCGGGGGTAGACCGCGACCGCGATCAGGAATGCCCTGTCCTCGCTGAGGTCGAGCGCCCGCAGGGCGGCGAGCAGCGAGACGTAGCTCGACTGCTCGGTCAGCGCGCGCGCCGTCGAAAACTCGATGTCGAGCGCGTCGGCAAGCGCGGTCTGGAAGAAGGCGGCGTTGCCGGTCAGCGCCGTCTCGCGCAGCTTGCTATAGGTCGCTGAGCCGACGAAGGGATTGACCGATGTCGCCTCGCCTTCGGCGAGCATCATCGCGCGCAGCCGGTGCCTCGCGCTTTCGGCAGCGCTGCCGGGTAGTTTTGGTGGGCTGAGGGCGGCGGCAGCGGGTTCGGCACTGTCGCCCGGCGCCTTGGCAATCGGCTCGGGCTGTCGCACCCGCACCAGCGTCGGTTTCTCCAGCGCCTTGATCAGCTGCGCGATGGTCGGGTGCAGATCCTCGCGGCGAGCGATGGCGCGCGCATGCGGCAGGCCGTGACGGCCGATCAAAGCGATCAGGTCGATATCGCTGAGTGCCCGCGAACGGACGAGCAAAGGAGCGCAGACATCGACCGGCTCCTCGCAAAGCCGCCGCACCAGGGCGGCCGGGGCATATTCGCATTCGGAAAGGGCTGCGGCGACGTAGCGGCGCGATTCGACCGACACGCTGTCGAACAGCGGCAGCGTCAGATCCTCGAGCTGGGCGATCTCGCGGCGCGACGGGCGGGTCAGCGAGCAGAACGCCGACACGGCGGCGCGAAACAGCCTTTCGGCTTTTCCCGACTCCGTCCGTATAGCGATTTGCCTGAAATCCGAAGCTGACACGGAAGATACGCCCGACACTCGACACGACCCGGACCATGCTCAACCGCAACTGTGTCGGTTTCGCGTGAGGTCTGGAACAAACATCAAATTAGCGGCGATCCGTTAGCGCTCCGTTAACCCTCTGCCTGCCTTAATCACATTTGGAGGCGTTGCGTTGTGCTCCGGGGCAACCGAGAGGAATACGCGAACCATGGGCATGGTACTGTCTTTTGTGCCGCGACGGGCACCAGTCAATCGAGCAGTTCAGGACACCGCTACGCCGGCGGCAGTGATCATTTTCCCCGGCGTCCGCTACGAGCATCCGCCATTGACGGGCGGGGCGCGGCCAGCCGGTTCGGACAAGCCAGACACACCACGGACGCCTGCTCCGCATCACTGAACGGCCTCACGGGCCTGGAGATCAGTAGTCCTGCAGCTCGCAGGAGCTCTGCTCCAGAAACTGTTCGACAATCGGCTTCCAGCTGTCGTCGGGCACGAAGGCGCGGATGACGAAGATGCCTTCCTCGATCGGCGCTTCGACGAAGATCGCCCCTTGCAAATCCTCCGGCAGCTCCCGGCGCACGTCGATCATCTGCGCCGGTGTCAGCACCACGGTGTCGAGCTTGTTGCCGGTCGCCGTGTGGTCGTTGAAGGAATAGAAATTGTAGCCGTTGCGGTCATAGACCGAGACCGACCAGAACGGCACGCTGCCCGGCGCCTTGATGCGCACTATCCCCTCGGCAAGGTCGAAGCGGCAGGCGGCAGCGTAAAACAGCGGATCGACCGACTTGACCACTGGCGCACCGCCGGCCTCGGCGTCGAGCCTGGTCATCTTGTAGAGGTCGGACGCCAGCGCCAGCCGTGACCAGGCGTCGCGCTCGGTAAACTCCGGCACCAGCAAAAGCACCACGATGTGGACGATGCCGGCGCCGAGCAGCCCGAGCAGGAGGGCGTGCAGCAGCCTACGCATTGCAGCCAGCCTTGACGATGCGGGGCAGCGTCACGTCGGAAAGGCCGGTGCTCGAGGCGATCGGCGTGTCGTAGAAGGTGAGAACGAAATACATCCGGCCAAAGCCTTCGGTCAGAAGCCAGTTGCCGGGCGCCGGGCGATTGCCGACGGCAATGATCACCGAATTGTCGGGCTGGCGCAGCACCTGGTACGATTGCAGCGCCGCCAGCCGCGGCTTGCCGGTGTCGACCACGCCGAGCGACTGATCGGCCGCGTAGAGCGTCCAGAACCGGGCGGTGGGGAAACTGCCTTCGATCCTGTAGTCGCACTGCCGCTGAAGCTGATCCCCTGCCGCATCGCGTTCGGCGATGAAAGACAGCCCCTCCGCCTTGCCGAGCGCCAGCACGCCCTCACGCGCCACGCGCGCCTTCGAATAGGGGTCGGCATTTTGGGTGCCGATCTCAGGGAAGGCGGTCCATTGGCCGATGCTGATCGCGCCGACGCCGCTCTGCGCCTGCAGCGCATACCAGACGCTGCCGCTGCCGAGGCCGATGGCTATGGCAAGCGAGAGCAGCGTTAGAAAGGCGGTCTTGAGCATGAAGAACCGGGACGCGAGAATTGTCGTTCGGGGATATAGCGGGGCAGGCCGCAGGGCAAGCGGCCCAGTGGAACGGCGGATCAGAGCGCCGACAGGGTCTCCGGCGCCGATGGTGCGTAGAGCACGGGTGCTGCCTGGAACACCTTGGTCATCTCGCGCAGCGTCTGCGTCGTGCGGCTGGACAGCACCGGTGGGCGCTCGGCTGCAGCGTCGGCGGCCACTTGGTCGGCGTTTTTCTTCTCTGCTTCCTCAGCCTTGGCCGCGATTTCTTCGTCGACGAAGGGCTTGTCGAGGCCGGGGATCGGCTTCAGGTCGATGTTCTGGTGCGCATAGACCATCAGCCGCTGCCACACCATCGCCGGCAGCGTGCCGCCGGTCATGTTGCGGGTCGGGGTGAAGTCATCATTGCCGAGCCAGACGGCGGCCGTGTAGTTGCCCGTGAAGCCGACAAACCAGGCGTCGCGGTAGGACTGCGTCGTACCCGTCTTGCCGGCAACCACGATGTTGGGCAGCTGCGCGCGCCGCGCCGTGCCGATCGCCGGCACCGCCGCCAGCATGGTGTTCATGTATTTCAGCGCCTGTTCCGACAAAACCCGATGCGGCGCCGGCGCATCCTTGGCAAAGTCGTAGACGACATCGCCGGTGCGGGTGACGAGCTGCGTGATGCCGTGCCGTGAGCCGACGAAGCCGTTCTGGGCGAACACGCTGTAGCCCGTCGCCTGGTCCATGACGGTCATGCCCGACGTGCCGAGCACCATGGTCTTGTGCGATTCCAGCGGCGATTCCACACCGAATGATTCCGCCATCGCCTTGATCGGGCCGATGCCGAGATAGTCCTTGGCCAGCCGCACCGGCACGGTGTTGATCGACTTGGCGATCGCCGTGATCAGCGTCACATTGCCGGCCGAGCCGCCATTGTAATTGTGCGGCGACCAGCCGCCCCAGCTGATCGGCCCGCCGGAGACAACGGAGTCCGGCGTGAAGCCATGCTCCATCGCGGTGGCGTAGACGTAAGGTTTGAATGACGAACCGGTCTGGCGCAGCGCCTTGGTGGCGCGGTTGAACTGGCTGGCGCCATAGTCGCGACCGCCGACGATGGCGCGCACCGCACCATTGGTCTCGATCACCACCACGGCGCCCTCGGTGACGTTGTATTCCTTGCCGAACTGGCGGAGATGGAATTCGACGGATTCCTCCGCCGCCTTCTGGATATTGGCGTCGAAGGTGGTGTGGGCGACCAGCGAATGCTGGCCGGGCTTGGCGATCTTCTTGACCTCGTCGAAGGCCCAGTCGAGGAAATAGTCCGGGCTCTTCTGCTCGCCGCGGTCGACGATCTCGGCCGGATGCAGCCTTGCCTGCAACACCTGGCCTTCGGTCATGAAACCGGAATCGACGAGGTTCGACAGCACCACATTGGCGCGAGCGCGGGCGGCGGGCAGATTGATGTGCGGTGCATACTTGGTCGGCGCCTTGAACAGCCCGGCCAGCATCGCCGCCTCGGCGAGGTTCAGGTCCTTGACGCTCTTGCCGAAATAGAAATCCGCCGCCGCCTCGATGCCGAACGTGCCGCCCCCCATATAGGCGCGGTCGAGATAGAGCTGCAGGATCTCCTTCTTCGACAGATTGGCCTCAAGCCATAGCGAAAGGAAGGCTTCCTTGATCTTGCGCTGCAAGGTCCGCTCATTCGACAGGAACAGGTTCTTGGCCAGCTGCTGGGTGATGCTGGAGCCACCCTGGACGACGGAATTGGCCCGCACATTCTCGAAGATGGCGCGCGACAGGCCGAGCACGTCGATGCCGTAATGCTCGAAGAAGCGCCGGTCCTCCGTCGCCAGCACCGCCTTGATGACATGGTCCGGCATCTCGTCGACCGGCACGGAATCGCGCTGGATGATGCCGCGCTGGCCTATCTCGTTGCCGTAGCGGTCGAGGAAGGTGACGGCGAAATCGCCTTGGCTGCGCCAGTCGCCCGTGGTGATCTGGAAGGCCGGCATCGCCAGCGCCAGGAGCACCACGAAGCCGCCCGCGCCCATGGTGAAACCTTCGCTCAGCACTTCGATAATGCCGCGCCGCCAGCCGGTGACGCGAAAGCGTCGCGAAAAAATGGTTGCCGATTCCCAGAACTGGCCGGCCTTGAAGCGGATCTCGTAGAGCGAGGAATCGATCCACGCATCCACCGCCAGCAGTGCGGCGGCGATCGGACCTCTTCTTCTTCTTGGACGTCGTTCTAAAGGACTGGCCATTCCCGAAACTCACCCCACCCACGACCTGAAAACCCTAAGCGGGCAATTTCAGGGCGGGCACACCCGGCGAAGACTATTCATCCATTTCAGCCCGCTCACAAGGGCAGCCGGGCCGCACCGCACGGATTTTGAGCATGGGCATGCCGGCCGATATCAGCGCGCGGCGATGAAGTGCATGAAATGCGCCACATCCGCTTCGCTCGGCTCCTGACCCGTGAAGGCGCGCAGATAGGCGGCGAGATGGCTGACCCGCGCCTCGACCGGCTCCTTGAGGTCGAGCACGTAGTAGCCGATCTGCATGTAGTAGAGCACACGTGCCCGGATGAAAGCGTCTTCCTCATCATAGCCGTGCCGGCGATACATCGCGCGGATTGCGCCGAGACGGTCGTTGTCGGCCTGGTCGATGGCGACACGAACATCGTTGGAGCGCCTTGCCCATTCGCGAACGGCAAAATCGAGCCGCGGATCGAACAGGCGCTCGTCGGCCCAGCATTCGAAGACGTTCAGGACCGCCATGATGATTGTCTCGGCCGGCCGCTTTGCGCGCTCGACGATCGCCTTGGTGTTGGTGTCATGCCAATGGGCGAGCAAATGGTCGAGCAGGTCCTGGCGGCTCTGGAAATACCAGTAGAAGCTCGAGCGCGAGACGCCGAGCTTCTGACCGAGCGTTAGAACCCGCACGCTTTCGATGCCATCCGCGATGAGGGTCTGCAGCGCCAGATCGATCCAGTCCCGGCGCGTCACCTTGATATTGCCGGGTGCCGGCTCGGCCTGCGGAGCAATCATGATCATGGACCCACAAGTGCCATGGCGATGAATTCTGCGCAAGCTCTGGACATAAGTGTCTAGACACATGTGTCCAGTACATGTATCGTGTCGGTATCCAACGAGGGAGAGGCTCGTGAAGTCGCATTATCGGGCGGTCGTCATCGGAGGAGGCGTGGTCGGCGCCTCGGTGCTCTATCATCTGGCGCGCTTCGGCTGGACCGACGTGGCACTGATCGAGCGCGCCGAGCTGACCGCCGGCTCGACCTGGCACGCCGCGGCCGGCTTCCATGCGCTGAACGCCGATCCCAATGTCGCGGCACTGCAGGATTATACAATCAAGCTCTATCGCGAGATCGAGGCCGAGTCCGGCCAGAATGCCGGCCTGCACATGACCGGCGGCGTCAACATGGCGAGCGACCCGCAGCGCTGGGAGTGGCTGAAATCGGCCTGGGCTGTGTTCCAGTCGGTCGGCATCGAGACCGCCAGGCTGGTGACGCCGGAGGAGATCAAGGCAATCTGCCCGATTGTCGATGTCAGCGAAGTGCTGGGCGGCCTCTACGATTCCAACGAGGGGCACCTCGACCCCTACGGTACGACGCACGCCTATGCCGGTGCTGCGAAAAAACGCGGCGCGGATGTCATCCTGCGCAACCGGGTACTCGATCTGAAGGCGCGCCCCGATGGCGGCTGGGATATGCTGACCGAGCAGGGCACGATCGTCGCCGAGCATGTCGTCAATGCCGCTGGTCTGTGGGCCAAACAGGTCGGCCGCATGGCCGGCGTCGAGCTGCCGGTGACGCCGATGGAGCATCACTACTTCGTCACCGAGGACATTCCGGAGGTGGCCGCGCTCGACAAGGAGCTCGGCCTCGCCGTCGACCTCGACGGCTTCTCCTATCTCAGGCAGGAGCGCAAAGGCGTCCTGCTCGGCGTCTATGAGCAAAACCCGAAGCACTGGAATATGGACGGCGCCCCCTGGGATTACGGCATCGAGTTGATCCCGGAAGACATCGAGCGCGTCAGCCCGGAGCTGTCGAAAGCCTATGAGCGCTTCCCGTGCCTGGCCACGGCCGGCATCCGCAAATGGGTCAACGGCGCCTTCACCTTCACGCCCGACGGCAACCCGCTCGTCGGCCCGGTTCGCGGCCTGAAGAACTACTGGGTTGCGTGCGGTGTTATGGCCGGTTTCAGCCAGGGTGGCGGCGTCGGCAAGTCGCTCGCCGAGTGGATGATCCATGGCGAACCGCAAGCCGACATCTTCGGCATGGACATCGCCCGCTACGGCGCTTTTGCTGCAAACCGCGAATATCTCAGGCAGACGACGCGCCAGTTCTATGCCCGCCGCTTCGTCATGACGTTCCCCAACGAGCGCCTGCCCGCCGGCCGGTCGCTGAAGCGCCCGGGCGCCTATGACGGCATGAGCGCTGCCGGATGCGAATGGACGGCCTCCTGGGGGCTGGAAATCCCCGCCTATTTCGCACCGATCGGTTTTCGTGAGGAGACGACGCTGAAGCGCTCCAACGCTTTCGACATTGTCGGCGACGAGGCGTTGCAGGTCCGCCGCGCCGCCGGCCTCGTCGATACCTCGGCCTTCTCGCGTTATGCCGTGTCGGGGCCGGGCGCCGAAGCCTGGCTCGACCGGCTGTTGGCGTCGAAACTGCCGAAGCCGGGGCACGCGAAGCTGGCGCCAATGCTTGGAGCTGACGGGCGGCTCAAGGGCGATCTCACTGTCTTCAATTGGGGCAGCGGCGAATACTGGCTCATGGGCTCCTACTATCTCCGGGAATTCCACATGCGCTGGTTCGAGGCGCATGCGGCGCAAGGCGTCTCAGTCGCCGACATCTCCGACACCGTCAGCGGTTTCCTCGTCACCGGGCCGAACGCGCGGGACATCGTGGCGCGGACCACGCATCAGGATGTCTCGGCAGGCGCCTTGCCCTTCATGGCTTGCGGCCGGTTCGACATCGGCATGGTGAGCGCCCGCGTGGCGCGGCTGTCGATCGCCGGCGAGCTCGGCTTCGAGATCAATTGCCCGGCCGTCATGCACGCCGCCTTGCGCGAAACCGTACTCGCCGCCGGCGCGGATCTCGGCCTTGCCGAGGTTGGCTATTATGCGCTCAACGCACTGCGGCTGGAAAAGAGTTTTGGCATCTGGTCGCGCGAGTTCACGCAAGGCTATACGCCCGGACAGACCGGGCTCGACCGCTTCATCGCCTTCAAAAGCGGTTTCATCGGCCGCGAGGCGGCACTGAAGGAGCGTGATGCCGGCGCCACACGACGGATCGTGACGCTGGAAGTCGACGCCGTCGATGCCGACGCCGGCGGCTTCGAGCCGGCCTGGCACAAGGGCCGGCGTGTCGGCTTCGTCACCTCCGGTGGCTATGGCTACACGGTTCGTAAAAGCGTCGCGCTGGCGTTGGTCGACGACGATTTCGCAGGCGAGGGGACCGAGCTTTCGGTGCACATTGTCGGCGTCGAGCGACCGGCGCGTGTCATTGCGGCTTCGCCCTACGACCCTGACGGCAACGCAATGCGGCAATGAGGAGTGGTGGCCATGGTCGATGATGTCATAAGGGAGACCAGGCGCGAGCGCCGGCGCGGGCACACCGGTGAGGCCGGCAGCGGGTCGAGCCGCCATCCCAACTACCGTTCGCTCAAAAACCCGTTCCTGCCGCAGCCCGTGTTTTCGGACGATCGCGTCGCCGCCATCCACGACACGGCGCTGCGGGTGCTGGAAGAGCTCGGCATCAAGGTGCTGCTTCCCGAGGCGCGCGCGATCTACGCGAAAGCCGGTGCGCTGATCGATGAGGACAGCCAGATGGTGCGCATCGGCCGAGACATCGTCGCGGCCGCACTGGCCTCGGCGCCAAAGTCCATCCCGGCGCTGGCCGGCGATCGCAGCCGCGATCTGATGCTCGAACTCGGCTCCATGACCTTCCTCGCCGGCGCCGGCGCGCCTAACGTCACCGATCTCGAACGCGGCCGCCGGCCGGGAACGCTCAGCGCCTTCGAGGAATTGACCAAGCTCATCCAGCATTTCGACGTACTGCACATGCTTTGCCCCTGCATCGAGCCGCAGGATGTCGACCACCGTTTACGCCACTATGCCGTCAACCGCGCGCAGTTGACGCTGTCCGACAAGTTCCCCTTTGTCTTCGCTCGTGGAACGCCGCAGGTCGAGGATGGGTTCGAGATGATCCGGCTGGCGCGCGGGCTGTCAGAGGATGAATTCCGCGCCGGCGCCCATTGCTACACCATCATCAACACCAATTCGCCGCGCCAGCTCGACATTCCGATGGCGCAAGGCATCATCGACTTCGCCCGCGCCGGGCAGGTCCTGGTCATTACGCCGTTCTGCCTGGCCGGGGCCATGGCGCCGATCACCGTCGCCGGCGCGCTGACGCTGCAGCATGCCGAGGCGCTGGCCGGTCTGGCACTGGCGCAGGTCGTACGTCCGGGCGCACCCGTGCTTTACGGTTCCTTCTCCTCCAATGTTGACATGAAGTCGGGCGCACCGGCGTTCGGAACGCCCGAACACGTCAAGGCGACACTTGGGGCCGGCCAATTGGCGCGCTTCATCGGCCTTCCCTGGCGTTCGGGTGCCGGCAGTGCCGCCAACATTTCCGATGCGCAGGCAGCTCATGAGTCGCAGTTCGCCCTTTGGGGTTCGGTGCTTGCCGGCGCCACCGTCTGCATCCACGCCGCGGGCTGGCTGGAGGGTGGCCTGAGTGTCTCTTTCGAGAAGCTGATCACCGACATCGAGGCAGTGCAGTCGATTGCCGAGCTTTGCGCGTCAACTCCCGGCGACGACGATGCGATCGGTTTCGAGGCCATCGCCGAAGTGCAGCCAGGCGGGCATTTCTTCTCCGCCGGCCATACCATGGCGCGCTACCGTACCGCCTTCTACGAGCCGCTGGTTGCCGACTGGTCGAATTTCGGCAACTGGACGCAGTCCGGTTCGAAGTCGGCGACCGAGCGCGCCACCGGCATCTGGAAGCGGGCGTTGGCCGACTTCCAGCCGCCGGCTTCGGCGGCCGCTACACCAGGTATTCTCGATGAATTCATAGCGCGGCGCACCGAACAGGGCGGGGCAGCGCCGGTCTCGTGAAGGGAACGCAACCGGCAATGATGGTCTGCTGCGGCCGCCGGGATATTGACCGGGCGGTCCTGTTTTTCACGCTATATGCACGCGGCCCGGTTCACGGGCCGGCGTATCGCTCTCAGCGATCAGCGGAGCCCGCCGCTCACGCGCCGGGCTCCTCCTTTTGTCGTCACCGATCACGCATGCGCGTGCGGGTGACGGAAGTCCCAGACTGCCCAGGCCGATGCGAGAACCACCAGCACGCCGAGAACCACATGGGTCCCCATTGCGTTTGCGTTCGCCATGAAACCAAGCAGCCAGGGCGAGACGATCAGCCAGAGCCCGAGAACAAGATTCACCCACTCTTCCCACTCGGCGAATACGGAAAGCGTCGCGAAAGCCAGCGCACCGAGCACAACGCCAACAATCCAGGCGTTGTAGGCGGCAGTGGTTTCAGCGGCGAAGCCGATTATCCAGGGTGAGACGAACAGGCAAACGGCAAGGATCAGATTAATCAGATCCTGGCCACGTTTTCCTTCCATGAGTTTATTGGCCATGACAACCTCCATAGAGAAGCTTGACCAAAGCACTACGTTTCGCGTGCACCGCACGCTTAGTTGTTGATATAATTACGCTTCAAATGACCTTCAAGGACCTGCCCCAGGGCGGCCGATGGCTGCGAATTCATAGCGCAGCACGCCGAACAGGGTCGAGGCAGCCCGGCCTCTTGAGGGAACGAAGCGCGCGCCTCACATCGGCCGCTTGTCGCCGGTCCTCGGTGGTTCGCGGCGGATCGTGCCGGCATCGGTCAGCCTGTGCTTGTCGGCGGCAATTCGGCGGATGCGATCGAAGCGGCTTTCCTCCGCCGGCTTGGTCGCGGGCACAGCATTTGGCTTCGGTGCGAACGTGATCATCTGTCGCTGACTGCTGACCGACGGAAATCCTCGGGCACGCCGGGAAATTGTCCCCGGCGGCAGTTGTTCTGGCCTGGCCCGCCCGGCTTGCCAGGCGGACACTTCAGCAGACGGTCAATAGCCGCCCATGCCGCCGCCACCACCCGCGGGCGTCGCATCCTTGGCCGGAACGTCGGTGATCATGGCTTCGGCGGTGATCAGAAGCGCTGCGATCGAGCCGGCATCCTGCAGTGCGGTGCGCACCACTTTCGCCGGGTCGACGATGCCCGCCTTGATCATGTCGACATAGATCTCGTTCTGGGCGTCAAAGCCCTGATTGTGATCCTTGTTGTCGGAGAGCTTGCCGACAACGATCGAGCCTTCGACACCGGAATTCTCGGCGATCTGGCGGATCGGCGCCTCGAGCGCGCGAAGCACGATCGAAATGCCCGCCGTCACATCGTCATTGGCGCCGGTCAGTCCGGCAAGCGCCGGCCTGGCGCGCAGAAGCGCCACGCCGCCGCCGGGGACGATGCCTTCCTCGACCGCCGCGCGCGTCGCGTTCAGCGCGTCGTCGATGCGGTCTTTCTTTTCCTTCACTTCCGACTCGGTGACGCCGCCGACGCGGATGACGGCAACGCCGCCGGCAAGCTTGGCCAACCGCTCCTGCAGCTTCTCCTTGTCATAGTCGGACGTCGTCTCCTCGATCTGGCCCTTGATCTGTGCGATCCGCGCCTGGATGGTGGCCTTGGTTCCGGCGCCGTCGATGATCGTGGTGGCGTCCTTCTCGATCAGCACGCGCTTGGCGCGGCCGAGCATCTCGATGGTGACGTTTTCGAGCTTGATGCCGAGATCTTCGGAAATCATCTGCCCCGATGTCAGCACCGCGATGTCTTCCAGCATCGCCTTGCGGCGGTCGCCGAAGCCTGGCGCCTTGACGGCCGCCACCTTGAGGCCGCCGCGCAGCTTGTTGACGACCAGCGTGGCCAGAGCCTCGCCTTCGACGTCTTCGGAGATGATCAGCAGCGGCCTGCTGCTCTGCACCACCGCTTCGAGGATCGGCAGCATCGCCTGCAGATTGCCGAGCTTCTTCTCGTGGATGAGGACGTAAGGCTCTTCCATCTCGACACGCATCTTGTCGGCGTTGGTGACGAAATAGGGCGAGAGATAGCCGCGGTCGAACTGCATGCCTTCGACGACGTCGAGTTCAGTGTCCGCGGTCTTGGCTTCTTCGACGGTGATGACGCCGTCATTGCCGACCTTGTCCATCGCCTTGGCAATCATGGCGCCGACGGTGGCGTCGCCATTGGCGGCGATGGTGCCGACCTGGGCGATCTCGGCCGACGACTTGACCTTCTTGGCCTTCGCCTTGATGTCCTTGACCACGGCGGCGACAGCCTGGTCGATGCCGCGCTTGAGATCCATCGGGTTCATGCCGGCGGCAACCAGCTTGGCGCCTTCGCGCAGGATCGAGGCGGCCAGCAACGTGGCGGTGGTGGTGCCGTCACCGGCGAGGTCGTTGGTCTTCGAAGCCACTTCGCGCACCATCTGCGCGCCCATGTTCTCGAACTTGTCGGCAAGCTCGATTTCCTTGGCCACCGTGACGCCGTCCTTGGTGATGCGCGGCGCGCCATAGGCCTTGTCGATGATGACGTTGCGGCCCTTTGGCCCAAGCGTGACCTTCACCGCATCGGTGAGGATCTCGACGCCGCGCAGCATGCGGTCGCGCGCGTCGGTGGAGAATTTGATTTCCTTGGCAGACATTTTTTCAATCCCGTTCGTGTGGTGAAACAAGCGGCTGGCCGGAGCCTGGCAAAGCCAAGCCGGTCAGGCGGCTTTCTTGGCTTTGACGCTCTTGCCGATGACGACCGTCTCGCTCTTGTCGATGACGCCCATAATGTCGGCTTTCCTTGAACTTCCTTCTTGGGCCTGCACAGGCGGCCAGCCGCTCTTATAGGCGCGTTGGCACTCGATAGATAGGAGTGCCAAAAATTATTCGCGGGCAACTCAAAATATTAAAAAGTATTATTTGGCATGCGGATTTCCAGATATCGCGCTCGGCATAAATAATTCAAAAAATTGAATTTCCGCGCCAAAGCGCCTATTTATATGGAAAGTTTCGTTTTGACGGTTTCAGGCACAAGGGAGATTTAAGCGATGGCCGACGGCAATCAGAGTATCATGGAAAAAGCTGAGGCCCGCTTCGTGGACAAGCAGAAGAAGACGGCCGAGCGCAACAAGGCAACCTCCGATTACATATCCGAGGCCAGAGCCAGGGAGATCAAGACCGCAAGGCTCAGGGGATTGCGCCTGGCCAAGGAAGAGGCCGACCGCGTTGAGGAAGCCCTGAACCCGACACCGAAGAAGAAGCGGGCGACAGTCAAGAAGGCCGCCGCCGCACCGAAGGGAGCCAAGTCATGAGCCTGACATTCCCCAATCCAAGCCGCAGCTATGACGAGGCCGGCAAGCGCATCCGCTTTGTCGGCCATGACGGCATGTTCCAGATTTCCTTCTCTGTCGCCGCCGATGCAATCTCGAAGGCGCCATCGGGGACGGCGACCGCGGAAGCTACCTATCTGGCCGCCTTCGATACGGCGTCCAACTCCATCCATGACATTGCCAGCAAGGCCTATGCCCGCACCCGCAAGAGCATGTATGTGCTCACCGCCGCGGATTTCGGCTAGCTCTTCGCCGCGCAATCAGGACGGCTGGGATCAGCCTGGATCAGGCTTTGCGGTCCGCTTTTGCCGCGGCTTGACGTCCCGGCTGTTCAGGCGGCCATCGCTTCGGCATCGCGTATTGTCATGCCCACCAAACAGGCTTCCTCATAACACCCTTCTTGAAACTCCCTGCATGCCAAATAGAAACCGGTCCGTGAAACGGCCATGCCGCCCGATTCGCAACTTGCGTCGGGCCGGTCGTCATCTGGCGAAACTGGTGCAACACCGTTAGGTTGCGCGCGAAACTAAGGTTGTTCCAAACGTGACAGGCGAACGGAGACGAGGATGACGGCGCCCGGCGATTTGCTGCAAGCCTTGTTCATGAGATTGAAGAGCGACGCCTCGCTGACGGCGCTGCTCGGCGGCGCCGGGTTGCGCGAGCAGGCGGCCGACGGCGCTGCCTTCCCCTATGTCACTTATGGCCGGACCAGTGCGTTCGATCTGGACACCGGCGCCGACAATGATGCCGACCAGCTGATCACGTTGCATGTCTGGTCGAAGGCGCAAGGCGAGGCCGAGACGCGCCTGATCATGGACAGCATCCGGGCGCGCCTCGACGGCGCTGCATTCGCCACCGGCTCGCGCGAGCAGACCCGACTGTCCCTCGAGTTCGCCGAGGCGCGCTATGACGAGGACCTGGCGCTCCATCACGGGGTGCTGCGGATTCGCGCCCTCACGCAAAGCGCACCCTAGAGCGTTTCGCGGAAACGCCGAACCGATCTATCTCCTTGTTTGACGCAATTCCCAAGGGAAAGCGCTACGCGCATTTCCCGGGAAAACCGCTTCACACTTTTCCTGGAATTGCTCTAAATCTGCGCCTGGATCTCGGCCTTGTCGATGACCGACCACACCTCGCGGATGCGACCCTCTCCGAATTCGTAGAAAACATTCTCGGTGAACGTCACGCGCTTGCCGTTCACCGGCAGGCCGAACAGCATGCCCTTGGGATGACAGTCGAAATGCAGGCGTGCCGCCACGCGCGGTGGTTGGCAGACCAGCAGTTCGATATTGAAACTGAGATCGGGAATGGCCTCGAAATCGCCTTCGAGCATGCGGCGATAGCCTGACAGGCCGAGCATTTCGCCATTGTGCTGAACTTCATTGCCGACAAACATTCCGAGATTGGCCCAGTCCTGGGCATTCAGGCAGGCGATGTAGCCCCGGTAGAGGTCGGCAAGGTCACTATCCGTCATGGCGCACTCCGATGGTTTGGCGTTTCCTCGGCTAATTAGGGCGCCTCTGAGAATGGTCGCGCCTTGACCTGTTCCCAATCCACCTGCGATTTGAAGCCCGTTCGCAAAAATCATAGCCGCGCAGCCGGTTTTCCGGCTATGAATCCCACGCCCGGTCTGAGGGGACAGGGGTAACATGATTGCATTCATTCGTTTCGCGCGCAGGGGGAATTGCGGCGATGGATTTCCGACCGTTCAACGTTCATTTCACGTTCAGCACAGTTGCGTTACAACGCCGACCATGAAAACGCTTCGCTCTCTTTTCGGAACCGCGACACTGGCGCTTGCAGCGGCCGGAGTTTTGGCGTCGGTGCCGGCGGCCGCGGCAGATTGCTATGCGATCGGCCAGCAGGTTGCCGAGCAGTATGGCGGCACCCTGGCCAAGGCTTCGCAGTCGACCCGTGGCGGCCAGGAGGTCTGCGTCATCGTCGTGCTCGTTCCTGGCAAGGACGGTCAGCGCCCCCGCCGCTCCGAGATCGTCGTCCCGGCGAACTGATCCCATCTTCCCTCTCGCAGGGCTCGTTTCCCAGGCCGCCGGAATCGGCCTATATCTGAGACATCAACAGGCCTGACCGATCATGCGCGTACTCGTCGTCGAAGATGACAAGGATCTGAACCGGCAACTGGCCGACGCGCTGGTCGATGCCGGCTATGTCGTCGACCGCGCCTATGACGGCGAGGAGGGCCATTTCCTCGGCGACACCGAGCCTTACGACGCCGTCGTACTCGACATCGGCCTTCCGCAGATGGACGGTATCAGCGTCGTCGAGCGCTGGCGCCGCAACAGCCGCAAGATGCCGGTACTGATCCTGACCGCGCGCGACCGCTGGAGCGACAAGGTGTCGGGCATCGATGCAGGCGCCGACGACTACGTCACCAAGCCGTTCCACATCGAGGAGGTGCTGGCGCGAGTGAGGGCGTTGATCCGGCGCGCCGCCGGCCATGCCTCGTCCGAGCTCACCTGCGGGCCACTGCGCCTCGACACCAAGGCCTCCAAGGCCGATGTCGACGGCCAGCCGCTGAAGCTGACCTCGCATGAATTCCGCCTGCTTGCCTATCTCATGCACCATATGGGCGAGGTGGTGTCGCGCACCGAACTGGTCGAGCATCTCTACGACCAGGATTTCGACCGCGATTCCAACACCATCGAGGTGTTTGTCGGCCGGTTGCGCAAGAAGATGGGCATCGACATGATCGAAACCGTGCGCGGCATGGGCTATCGCATGCGTGAGCCGGAGGCGTAAGGCGGAACCGCTCCCCAGACCAGCAAGGAAGCCTTTTTCGGCACGGCTCTGGCCGCGCTCGCTAGCTTTCCGCGTCATCGGCTTTTCCACGATCTGGGCGATCCTCACCCTGGTCGTCATCTTCACCCTGATCACCACGCTCTACCGCCAGGCCAGCGAGCGTGGCTTCGACAGCCTTTTGTCGGCGCATTTGTTCAACCTGATCGGCTCCGTCGGCGTTTCCGAATCGGGCCAGCTCACCGGCGCTCCCGACCTCGGCGACCTGCGCTTCTCGGAACCGAATTCGGGCTGGTACTGGTCGGTGGAGCCGGCGTCCGAAGGCGTGCACGGCAACCTTCATTCGTCCTCGATGACCACGACGATACCGTCGCCGACCGTCGCCGAGGTGCCTTTCAATTCCAGTTTCCAGCGCAGCTATTCCACCGACGGCATCGGTGACGAGGAACTGCAGGTGTTCGAAAGCGAGTTCGTCCTCGACGCCAAGAACCGCGCCGCGCGCTTCCGCGTCATGGGCAACAAGACGGAGCTCGAGCAGGAGATCGCCACCTTCCAGCGCCGCCTGCTGACCTATCTTAGCCTGTTTGGCGTCGGCATGATCGCCATCAATGCGATCGCCATCCTGCTCGGCCTGCAGCCCTTGCGCCGGGTCCGCAACGCGCTTGCTTTGGTGCGCGAAGGTACGGCGCAGCGGCTCGACGGCCAGTTCCCCGCCGAGATCGAGCCGTTGGCCAACGAGACCAACGCACTGATCGAAAACAACAAGCGCATCGTCGAGCGCTCGCGCACGCAGGTCGGCAACCTTGCCCATTCGCTGAAGACGCCGCTGGCGGTGCTGATTAATGAGGGGCGGGCACTGGGCGGCGTCAAGGGCCAGCTCATCGCCGACCAGGCCGCCTCGATGCAGAAGCAGGTCGATCATTATCTGCAGCGGGCCCGAGTCGCTGCGCAGCGCGACAGCGTCGTCTACCGCACCCCCGTGACGCCCCTTGTGCAGCGCATGGTGCGCGTGCTGCAAAAGCTCAAGCCTGATGTCAGCCTGTCGCTTACGCTGCCGGCGGCCGACATCGTCTTTGCCGGCGAGCGCGAGGATCTGGAGGAACTGCTCGGCAATCTGCTGGACAATGCCATGAAATGGGCAAGGAGCACTGTTGCCGTGTCCGTCATGCCGGCTGGAAAGGACGCCTCCGGGCTATTCGAGATCGCTATCGAAGATGACGGTCCCGGCATTCCCGAGGACAAGGCCCGCGATGCCTTGAAACGCGGACGGCGCCTTGACGAGACAAAGCCGGGGACCGGGCTCGGCCTTGCCATTGTCGCTGACCTCGTCAACGAGTATGGCGGCGTTCTGGCGCTGGAACGCTCTGCCATGGGCGGGCTGAAGGCAGTGGTACGCCTGAGGAGCCTCCAGTGATGCTTTTTCCACAGCCAATCGACATGGCTGGGTGCCTGTGTTATGGCGGCCCGGCGATTGCTCAAAAAGCCGTCGGAAACGCCAAATTTCCGACAAATATCAATAGTATGGCTTGTAGATATCCCTGATGACGCGGGCCCCCGGCGCATCCCGTTCAAGAAAACTGGTTGTAGGCATGAAGATTCGCGTTGCGCTCGTTTCCGCACTGCTCGCCCTTTCCGGCTGCGGAACGCTGAGCAAAGGCGGCGGCCCGGATATTTCCATCACCAACCCGCCCGCGTCGCCTCCTTCAGGGGCCAAAGTCGCGACGACGATCATTTCGGCCATGGCCGGCGGGCTCGTCGGTGGCTCCATCGGCAGTGGCCTCAACGAGACCGAGAAGCGCAAGGCGCTCGAGGCGGAATACAAGGCGCTCGAATACACGGCGAGCGGCCAGAAGGTGACGTGGAAGAGCGACAGTTCGGCCCATTCCGGCGAAGTCGTCGCGGCCCAGCCCTATCGCGTCGGCTCGCAGGATTGCCGCCAGTACACCCATACGGTGTTTACCGGCACGGCCGGCCAGACCGCGCGCGGCACCGCATGCCGCAACACCGACGGCAGCTGGACGCCGTTGACCTGACAACCCGGTCCGGCGGATCGGAACCGGGCCTTGCCTTGATCGGGACTTGATGTCCCGTCAAAGCGTCGCAGCATGCCCGTGTTGGCAGGGCAGGGCACTCGTTCTATTGGAAGAACCATGCTGTTCTGGGTCATAGCCGCAATCCTCACGCTGGGCGCAAGCCTGGCGGTGCTGCTGCCGCTGACAGGCGGTGGCAAGGGCGCTTCGACCAGCAGCGAGCACGATCTCGAAGTCTATCGCGACCAACTGGCCGAGCTCGAGCGTGACGCCGCGCGCGGCCTGATCCAGCCGGCGGAAGCCGAGGAAGCGCGTGCCGAAATCGCCCGCCGCATCCTTCGCCTGGGGGATGTTGGTCAGGCCCATGCACCCGGCATGCGGCAGCCGTCGAGGGCGGCCAGGCTGGTGGCGACGGGATCCGTGTTGCTGGTCCCGCTGCTCAGCTGGAGCCTCTACAGCCAGCTGGGCTCGCCGGATCTGCCGTCGCAGCCGCTTGCCGAACGGCTGGCCAAGAATCCGGCCGATAGCTCAGTGGATGAGTTGGTGGCACGCGCCGAGGCTCATCTTGCGGCCAACCCCAGCGATGGACGTGGCTGGGACGTGCTGGCCCCGATCTATCTGCGCCTGCAGCGTTTTTCCGATGCCGTGACCGCCTATCGCAACGCCATCCGCCTCGACGGCGACACCGCTGCCCGCGAGGCCGGGCTCGGCGAGGCGATCGCCAATGCGGCCGGCGGTATTGTCTCGGCCGATGCCCAAGCCGCTTTCGAGCAGGCGTTGAAGCTCGATCCGGCAAACCCGAAAGCGTCCTTCTACCTGGCGATGGCGCTGGCGCAGGAAGGCCGTCTGGCAGAGGCAACCGCTGCCTGGCAGAAGATGCTCGGGCTCCTGCCGCCGGACTCACCCTGGCGCGGTGCCGTCCAGCAGGCGCTGGCCGAGGCTTCCAACCGCAGCGTCGCGTCAGGAGAGCCCGCGAAAGGCCCCGATGCGGCAGCCGTCGATGCTGCTTCGTCGATGGCGCCGCAGGACAGGCAGGCCATGATCGACACCATGGTCGCTGGTCTTGATGAAAAACTGCGGCAAAATCCGCGCGACACGGAAGGATGGATGCGGCTTATTCGTTCCTATGTGGTGCTGGGCAAGGCTGACCAGGCGCGCGACGCGCTACATCGCGGTATTGCCGTTTTCGGCGCCGACAGTGACGAAGCGAAGAAATTCACCGCCTTTGCCGCCTCGCTCGGCCTGACGGCGACGGAGTAGGACATGACGCGCAAGCAGAAGCGATTGTCGGTGATTGTCGGAGGGCTGGCTTTCCTCGGCGCCGCCACCGGACTGACCTTCTATGCGCTCGGCCAGAAGGCCTCCTATTTCTACATGCCTGCCGATCTGACCACCGCCAGCCTGGAGCCGGGTCAGCGCATCAGGCTCGGCGGCCTCGTCGAAAAGGGCACGGTCGTGCGCGGGCAGGGCGCAACCGTTGCGTTCTCGGTGACCGACACGCACAAATCGGTCAAGGTCACGTATACCGGCATCCTGCCCGACCTGTTCCGCGAGGAGCAGGGCGTCATCACCGAGGGCAGCTTCGGAACGGACGGTGTCTTTGTCGCCGACAGCGTGCTGGCCAAGCATGACGAACGCTACATGCCCAAGGAAGTGGCCGACGGGCTGAAGGCCAAGGGCGTCTGGCAGGAAAGCACGAACTGATAATGGTAGAGACCGGACATTTCGCGCTCGTCCTCGCCTTCGCACTGTCGCTGGTGCAGATGCTCGTGCCGCTCATCGGCGCCCGTACCGGCAACCAGCGGCTGATGGCCGTCGGCGGGCCGGTCACGGTTACCGGCTTCGCGCTGACCGCGCTGTCCTTCGCCGCACTTGCCGGCGCCTATGCAAGCTCCGATTTCTCGGTGGCGAGCGTGTGGGAAAACTCGCATTCGCTGCAGCCGCTGATCTACAAGATCACCGGAACCTGGGGCAATCACGAAGGCTCGATGCTGCTCTGGGTGCTGATCCTGACCTTCTTCGGAGCGCTCGTCGCCGTCTTCGGCTCCAACCTTCCGACGACGCTGCGCGCCAATGTTCTGGCCGTGCAAGGGGCGATCGGCGCCACCTTCTTCCTGTTCATTCTGGCGACGTCCAATCCGTTCATCCGGCTCAACCCGGCGCCGATTGAGGGTCGTGACCTCAACCCGGTCCTGCAGGATCTCGGCCTCGCCATCCATCCGCCGCTGCTTTATCTCGGCTATGTCGGCTTCTCCATCTGCTTCTCCTTCTCGGTTGCGGCCCTGATCGAAGGCCGCATCGATGCGTCCTGGGCGCGCTGGGTGCGGCCGTGGACGCTGGTCGCCTGGATGTTTTTGACCGGCGGCATCGCCATGGGCTCATACTGGGCCTATTACGAGCTCGGCTGGGGCGGCTTCTGGTTCTGGGACCCGGTCGAGAACGCCTCCTTCATGCCGTGGCTTGCGGGCACCGCGCTGCTGCATTCGGCCATCGTCATGGAAAAGCGGTCGGCGCTAAAAATCTGGACGCTGCTGCTTGCCATTTTGACCTTCTCGCTGTCGCTGCTCGGCACCTTCCTGGTGCGCTCCGGCGTGCTGACCTCGGTGCATGCCTTCGCCACCGATCCGACGCGCGGCATCTTCATCCTGTGCATATTGACGCTGTTCATCGGCGGCTCGCTGGCACTGTTTGCGCTGCGCGCCTCAAGGCTGACCGCTGGCGGCCTGTTCCACCCGATCTCGCGCGAAGGCGCGCTGGTGCTCAACAACCTGTTCCTGACCACGGCGACCGCCACCGTGCTGGTCGGTACGCTCTATCCTCTGGCGGTCGAGGCGCTTTCGGCCGGCAAGATCTCGGTCGGCGCACCGTTCTTCAACCTGACATTCGGCCCGCTGATGCTGCCGCTGCTGGTCCTGGTTCCGTTCGGGCCGCTGCTCGCCTGGAAGCGCGGCGACCTCTATGCCGCCGCCCAGCGCCTCATGGCGGCCTTTGCTGTCGCCCTCTCGGCGATACTGGTCACCGGCTTGTTCATCGACGGCGCCTCGGTGTTCGCGGCCCTCGGCGTCGGCCTCGCCTGCTGGCTGGTCTGCGGCGCGCTCACCGACCTTGCCGTCAAATCCGGCTTTGGCAATGTGTCGCCGGCCATCATGCTGCGCCGTTTCGCCGGCCTGCCGCGTTCGGTGTTCGGCACGGCACTTGCCCATCTCGGTCTTGGGCTGACGACGCTCGGCATTGTCGGCACTCTGTGCTTCGGCACCGAAAAAATCCTGTCGATGCATGCCGGTGAGAGCGTCGAACTGTCCGGCCACACGCTTCGCTTCGAAGGGCTCTATCCCGCGCAAGGCCCGAACTACAGCGAAGACCGCGGCCGCTTTTCTCTGATCGGGGCGGATGGCGGTGTTTCGGCTGAGATCACCTCGGCCAAGCGCTTCTTTCCGGTGCGGCAGACGACCACGACAGAATCCGGCATCGAGACGATCGGGTTCAGCCAGCTCTATTTGTCGCTGGGCGACGAGGGCACCGACGGGTCGGTCGTCGTGCGCCTGTGGTGGAAGCCGCTGGTGACGCTGATCTGGGGCGGTGCTCTCGTGATGATGGCGGGCGCGGCAATGTCGCTGTTCGACCGCCGCCTACGTGTCGGCGCGCCGTCGCGCCGCCGCAAGCAGGCTTCCGCCATACCGTCGGCAGGCGTGCCGTGAGCACCAAGGTCTCGCTGGCTTCGTTGATCCTGTTGCTGGCACTGTTGTTTGCCGGCGCCGCCCAGGCAGTCAAGCCGGACGAGGTTCTCGCTGACCCCGCGCTTGAGGCGCGGGCGCGTCTCCTGTCGGAAGGCTTGCGCTGCATGGTCTGCCAAAACCAGTCCATCGACGAATCCGACGCCGACCTTGCCCGCGACCTGCGCATCCTGGTGCGCCAGCGCCTGGTTGCCGGCGATAGCGACCAGCAGGTGATGGACTATATCGTGTCGCGCTACGGCGAGTTCGTGCTGCTGAAGCCGCGCTTCAGCCCGCGAAACGCCTTGCTGTGGGGCACGCCGGTGCTTCTGCTTCTGGTCGGCGGCATTTTCATTGTGCTGACCACGCGCTCCCGCCGCTCGCAGGCGACCAAGGCGCTGAGCGCCGAGGAACAGGCGGCGCTGGACACCATCCTGCGGCGCGACTGAAGCCCCAACATTACAAAACTTTCATGAACCGGAAATGGCGCCGTAATGTGCGCCTCTCTATTCCTCTTGTCCGAGGATGCTCTGCCTGAGCCGCATCCAGTGAAAAGAGGATACAGATCCATGTCTATTGCACCCAATTCATATTCCCGCACCCGCAAACGCCTGTTGGCCGCCGCCGCCTCGCTGGCCATTGCCGGAGCCATTGGTTTCGGCGCCGTCGCCACCGGCACGGCCCCTGTTCTGGCCGACGCCGTGCGGGTCGAGGCGCCGCAGGTGCCGGGCTTTGCCGACGTCGTCGAGCGCGTTTCGCCCGCCGTGGTCAGCGTCAAGGTCAAGGCCAGGATCGAGCCTGCCGCCGATGATGGCTCCGACCAGATGCAGGATCCGGACGGCAACCCTCTGCCCGACAATCCGCAGTTGCGCCAGTTCTTCAAGCAATTCCGCGGCTTCGGCGATCAGGACGGCCAGTTCGGCAACCGCCGCTTCAACCACCGCGACCACAACAACGACCAGCCCCGCCCGGTGGCGCAGGGTTCGGGCTTCTTCATCTCCGATGACGGCTATCTCGTCACCAACAACCATGTCGTCGAGGAAGGCTCGGCCTTCACTGTTGTGATGAACGACGGCAAGGAACTCGATGCCAAGCTGATCGGCACCGATCCGCGCACCGATCTGGCCGTGCTCAAGGTCGATGGCGTCGGCAAGTTCACCTATGTCGACTTCGCCGATGATTCCAAGGTTCGCGTCGGCGACTGGGTGGTTGCCGTCGGCAACCCGTTCGGCCTCGGTGGCACGGTTACCGCTGGCATCGTCTCGGCCCGTGGCCGCGATATCGGCGCCGGCCCCTATGATGACTTCATCCAGATCGACGCGTCGGTCAACCGCGGCAATTCGGGTGGCCCGACCTTCAACCTCAACGGCCAGGTCGTCGGCATCAACACGGCGATCTTCTCGCCCTCGGGCGGCAGCGTCGGCATCGCCTTCGACATTCCGGCCTCGACCGCCAAGCAGGTGGTGCAGGATCTGATGAAGAGCGGCTCGGTGCAGCGTGGCTGGCTCGGCGTGGAAATCCAGCCGGTCACCTCCGATATCGCCGAATCGCTCGGCCTGAAGTCGCAGAACGGCGCCCTGGTTTCCAGCGCCCAGGACGGCGGACCCGGCAAGAAGGCCGGCATCACCGCCGGTGACGTGATCACCCAGGTCGAAGGCAAGGACGTTGCATCGCCGAAGGAGCTGGCCCGCTTGATCGGCGCCTATTCGCCCGGCAAGGCGATCGACGTCACGGTGTGGCGCGACGGCAAGAGCGAGACGATCAAGGTCGATCTCGGCACGCTGCCGTCCACCGACAAGCAGGCCTCGGCCGACCAGCAACAGCCTGCGGCACCGGCAAAGCCCGCAGCACTCGCCGATCTCGGTCTCACCGTTACCAAGTCGGAGAACGGCAAGGGCCTGGTGGTGACCGATGTCGATCCCGACAGCGATGCCGCAGACCGTGGCATCCAGCCCGGCGATGTCATCACCTCGGTCAATTCGACGGAGGTGAACGGCACCGAGGACGTCACCAAGGCGATGGCCGATGCAGCCAAGTCCGGCCGCAAGGCGGTGCTGATGCAGATCACCCGCGACGATAGCAATCGCTTCGTCGCCCTGCCGGTCGCCAAGGGCTGACGTCACACAGTTTCCAGTGCAGCGGTTTCAACACCCCCGAGCCGCCGCACGGGAAAGCAAGGGGCCGAACGCGTTAGTCAGTCATCGTGTTCTGCCCCCGGCGGCAGCGGGCCCCCATCGCCCGCTGCCGCTCTAACAGCAAAGATTTGCGAACATGGCGGCCCCTCAATCTTCCAGCGAAATCGCGTATAACGGCCCCATGAAGATTCTCGTCATAGAAGACGATCGCGAGGCGGCCGACTATATGCAGAAGGCCTTTGCCGAGGCCGGGCATACCGCCCATGTCGCCGGCGACGGCGAAACCGGCTTTGCGCTGGCCGATGCGGGCGACTATGACGTGATGGTCGTCGATCGTATGATGCCGCGCCGCGACGGGCTCTCGGTCATTGCCGGCCTGCGCTCGCGCGGCAACACCACGCCGGTGCTGATCCTGTCGGCGCTGGGCGAGGTCGATGACCGCGTCACCGGCCTGCGCGCCGGCGGCGATGACTATCTGACCAAGCCCTACGCGTTTTCCGAATTGCTTGCCCGCGTCGAGGTGCTGAACCGGCGCGCCAGCGCCAGGGAAGCCGAAACCGTCTACCGGGTCGGCGATCTCGAGCTTGACCGTCTCTCTCATTCCGTGAAGCGTGCCGCGCGCGAGATCACGCTGCAGCCGCGCGAATTCCGCCTGCTCGAATATCTGATGCGCCATGCCGGCCAGGTGGTGACGCGCACCATGCTGCTCGAAAATGTCTGGGACTACCATTTCGATCCGCAGACCAACGTCATCGACGTGCATGTCTCGCGGCTGCGCGGCAAGATCGAGAAGGGTTTCGACAAACCGATCCTGCATACCGTGCGCGGCGCCGGCTATATGCTGAAGAGCGGCTAGAAACTCGATGGCCCTATCCTTGCCGGCCATCATGAGGACGACGGCGGCGCGGCTTTCGGCGCTCTATTTCCTGCTTTTCGCGCTCTGCGCCGTGCTGCTGGTCTTCTACATGACGTCGCTGTCCGCGCGCATGCTGACCGGCCAGACCCAGCAGACCATCAATGACGAGGTGCTCGGCCTGGCACGGGCCTATCAGCGCGGCGGCCTGCCGGTGCTGGTGCGCGTGGTCGAGCAGCGCTCGCGCCAGCCCGGCGCCAACCTCTACCTGATCGCCGACGCCAACGGCCAGATCCTGACCGGCAACGTGCAGAGCCTGGAGCCGGGCGTGCTTGAGACCGACGGCTGGACGACCGAGCCGTTCTCCTACCGGCGCTTCGGCGAAGGCGAGCTTGAGCGGCAGCGCAATCAGGCTTCCGATCCCAACGGGACGCAGCCCGGCGAGACCGAAATTCAGTCCGAAGGCGAGAAGGGTCACAACGCCATCGCCCTGGTGCTGCGGCTGCCCAACCAGATGATCATGCTTGTCGGCCGCGATCTCGGCGAACCCGAGCGCTTCCGCGCCGTCATCCGCCGGGCCTTGATGCTGGCGCTGGGCATGATGGGGCTGGGCGGGCTGCTGATCTGGTTCTTCGTCGGCCGCGCGGCTCTGAAGCGCATCGACAGCGTCTCGGAGGCGAGCCGCCGCATCATGGGCGGCGACCTGACAGGCCGGTTGCCGGTGACCGGCGCCGGCGATGAGTTCGATCGCCTGTCGGAAAACCTCAACACCATGCTGGCCAGGATCGCGACGCTGAACGAGGGCCTGAAACAGGTCTCCGACAACATCGCCCATGATTTGAAGACGCCGCTGACCAGGCTGCGCAACCGCGCCGAGGCCACACTTTCAGGCAAGCGCAAGACCACCGACTACCGGCAGGCACTGGAGGGCACCATCGCCGAGTCCGACCAACTGATAAAAACCTTCAACGCCATCCTGATGATCTCCAGGCTGGAGGCGGGCTATTCCTCGGAAAGCACCAGCAAGGTCGATCTCGCCGCCGCCGTGCGCGATGTCGTCGAGCTGTACGAACCTGTGGCGGAGGAGGCTGGCGTCGAGCTCGAAACCTCTGTGGCCGGGGAGTTCTCCGTCCATGGCAACCGCGAGCTGATTGGCCAGGCGCTGTCGAACATCGTCGACAACGCCATCAAATACTCCACCGACGCGACGGAAAAGCCTTCTGTGCGCGTGGCCCTGCAGCGCGTCGGCCATGACATCCGCCTTTCTGTCGCCGACAATGGGCATGGCATCCCTGACGACGCCGACCGCGCCAGGGCAACCGAGCGCTTCGTGCGACTGGAAAAGAGCCGCTCGCAGCCGGGATCAGGCCTCGGCCTCAGCCTCGCCAAGGCCATCATGACGTTTCACAATGGCAGGCTCGAACTTCTGCCTGCCAATCCCGGATTGTCCGTTATCATGAGTTTCCCGGTGCGGGAGGACCATTGATGGCGGTGAGGATGGCGGCGAAACGGACGGAGACGGAATGGCACCTGCAGCTGGCCACGCAACTGGCGCCGCTGGACAGGAGCCGCGCCCGGCGTGAACTGTCGGAGATCGCCGGCGATGCCGAGGACGAAGGTCTGCCACGGCTGGCGAAGTTTTTGGGCGGCAAGGGCGCCGCCCAGGATTTTCTCGCTGCCGTCTTCGACCTCTCACCCTTCCTGCGCGATATCGCGCGCCGCCGGCCGCAAATCCTCGACGCGCTGTTCGATGACGGTGTCGAGGCCAGGTTGCTCAGCATTGCCGAAGCGATCGGCAAGGCCGCCTTTGCTGAGACTGTTTCGGAATCGAGCCTGATGATGGAGCTCAGGCATTGGAAGGGGGAAGCTCACTTCCTGATTGCGCTTGCTGACCTCTCCGGCGAGGCCGATGCCGCGCTGACGGTCAGGCGTCTCAGCGATCTCGCCGACGCCTGCACCCGTGCTGCCGTCGATTTCCTGCTGCGCGAGGCCCACAGCCAGGGCAAGCTCAAACTGCCCGATCCCGACAATCCGTCGTGGTGGTCCGGCTGGATCTTGCTCGGCATGGGCAAGCTCGGCGCGCATGAACTGAATTTTTCCTCCGACATCGACCTCGTCGTCTTCTTCGATCCCGATGCGAAGGCGATTCTCGATCCGCTGGATGCCACCGAGCTGTTTGCGCGGCTGACCCGCAGGTTGGTCCGCATCCTGCACGACCGCACCGAGCACGGCTATGTCTTCCGCACCGACCTCAGGCTCCGCCCCGATCCCGGCTCGACGCCGCTGGCGATCCCGGTCGAGGCGGCGCTGCGCTATTATGAGGCGCGCGGCCAGAACTGGGAACGTGCCGCCATGATCAAGGCGCGCCCCGTGGCCGGCGATCTCGCCGCCGGTGAGGCGTTCCTGCGGGAGTTGCAGCCCTATGTCTGGCGCAAATACATGGATTACGCGGCGATCGCCGATGTCCATTCGATCAAGCGCCAGATCCATGCCCACAAGGGCCATGGCGAGATCGCGGTGAAGGGGCACAACGTCAAGCTCGGCCGCGGTGGCATTCGCGAGATCGAGTTCTTCGTCCAGACCCAGCAGCTGATTGCCGGCGGCCGTTTTCCCGAGCTGCGCGGCCGCGAGACCGTGCCTATGCTGGGTGCCCTGGCAGCGCGCAACTGGATCACCGCCGATGCGCGCGACACACTCACCCGCCAGTACTGGTTCCTGCGCCGCGTCGAACATGCCATCCAGATGGTCGCCGACGAGCAGACGCATATCCTGCCGGACGATGATGAGGGGCTGGAACGCATCGCCCATATGCTGGGCTTTGCCGATGCCGCCAAATTTTCCGAAACTTTTCGCGCGGCTTTGCATGAAGTTGAGCGCCACTATGCTGCGCTGTTCGAAACCGCGCCGGAACTGTCGGCAGGCGTCGGCAACCTGGTCTTCACCGGCGATGTCGACGACCCCGACACGCTGCAGACCTTGCACGGCCTCGGCTTCAAGCGGCCGAGCGATATCTGCCGCGTCATCCGCGGTTGGCATTTCGGCCGCTACCGCGTCACCCAGTCGGCCGAGGCGCGCGAGCGGCTGACCGAACTGACACCGGCGCTGCTCAAAGCCTTCGGCCAGACGCGCCGCGCCGATGAGGCGCTTGTTCGCTTCGACGAATTCCTCGCCGGTCTGCCCGCCGGCATCCAGCTGTTTTCGCTGCTACAATCGAACCCCGCTCTGCTGAAGCTGATGGCGACCATCATGGGCGCTGCGCCCCGGCTGGCTGCGATCATCACCAGGCGCCCACATGTCTTCGACGGTCTGCTCGATCCGGCGTTGCTGACCGAACTGCCCAATCGCGCCTATCTCTCGGCGCGACTGGCGGCTTTCATCGAAGGTGACAGCGCTTACGAGGATGTGCTCGATCGCTTGCGCATCTTTGCCTCCGAGCAGAAATTCCTGATCGGTGTCAGGCTGCTCGCCGGATCGATCAGCCCGAGCCGTGCCGGCCGCGCCTTTTCCGACCTCGCCGACCTTACCATTGGCGCCGCACTGCAGGCGGTAACGGCCGAATTTGAGCGGCGCCACGGCCGTATCGCCGGCGGCACCGTGTCGCTGCTCGGCATGGGCAAGCTCGGCAGCCGCGAATTGACGGCCGGCTCCGATGTCGACCTCATCCTGCTCTACGATCACGACGCCGATGCCGAAGAATCCGTCGGCGACAAGCCGCTGGCGCCGTCGCATTACTACACTAGGATGACGCAGCGGTTGATCGCGGCTGTCTCGGCGCCGACCGCCGAGGGCGTGCTGTACGAACTCGACCTGCGCTTGCGGCCATCCGGCAACAAGGGGCCGGTGGCCACCCACGTCGACGCCTTCAAGAAATACCAGCGCCAGGAGGCCTGGACCTGGGAGCACATGGCGCTGGCGCGGGCACGCGTCATTGGCGGCGACGCTGCGCTCTGTGCAGAGGTCGAGGCCGAGGTGGCCGCACTGCTGGCCCTGCCGCGTGACATCGCCAAGGTGAAGGCCGAGGCTCTAGAGATGCGCGCTCTGATCGAGAAGGAAAAGTCGCCGCGCGATCTCTGGGACATCAAGTTGATCTCCGGCGGCCTCATCGACCTCGAATTCATTGCGCAGGTAGCCGTCATCACCGGCCAGGTCGAAGCCGGCCGCGGGGTGACCGCGACCGGCGAAATCCTCTCGCATCTGGCGCCGAATTTCGCCGACGCCGATGTCAGGCAAGAGCTTTGCGAGGCCTACCAGCTCTATCTGGCGTTGACCCAGATGACGCGGCTTTGCCTCACCGGTGCCTTCGAACGCGAGGACGTTCCGCCGGGATTGTCGGATCTGCTTCTGGCGGTGACTGGCCTGCCGGATTTCGGTGTGCTGGAAGCACATCTCAAGGAGACGTCGCAAAAGGTCAGAAAGGAGTTCGACCTTCTGCTTCGTACGGAGCGGTCGTGAGGGCGTGAAGCGCTGACGGCTGTTTCGGATCGCATCGGGGGTGACGATGCAACAGGAGAATACAAAATGAGAAAGACAACCGGACTTGCCCTTGCCTTCGTCGCGCTCGCCGGCGCCGTTGGCACCACCGCCTATGCCGAGAACAATGCCAGCGCCAGAATGCGCGAGGGCACGATGATGCGCCTCAGCAAGGCGATGAAGGATTCCAACGGCACCATCTGCTTCGACCAGTTCTCCGACGCCATGAACGCGCGGCTGAAGAAGCTGGTCGCCGACAATGGCGGCAAGCTGACCGTCGCCCAGCTCGCCGACGCGCTGGAGAAGGCGCGGTTCGAGGAAATGGCCAAGCGCATCGTCGCTCGCTACGACACCAAGGGCGACGGCACCTTGACCACGGAAGACATCACCGGGCGTGAGAAAAAAGTGTTCGCCATGCTAGACCGCAACAATGACGGCAAGATCGAGCGTAACGAATTGCCGAAGAACGGCCGCATGGGCCGTCATCGCCAATGGGACGGCGGCGACGACATGCAGTGAATGCCGATTACGGCCTCGGCGGCAAAAGCCGCCGGGACCGACAAGACCGGACAGCTACTCGGTCCTTTGAACACGGCGCAGAGCGCGGCTCGCGTGAGCCTGCAAAATCCGCTCGCGCAGATACGCGTAGAAGCGAGGCGGCAGCATGCCATAATCGAAGCGGGTGGGCCTGCTTCCCGCAAAGGGCCTGAGATCGGGCCCGGGCCAGAGGAAATCATTGGTTTCGCTGACGAGCACCCATGACGGCATGTTGTCGAGCCCAAGGTGGGCCTTGAGCGATGCAGGTATCTCGATCGCATCGGCCGGATCGCTCGGGACCGAGTGGGTAATCGGAACCACCGTGACGACCTCGCGGCCCTCCACGATTCGGCGCGCGGCAACGATTGCGCAGGGGCCGATTCTTGCGGCCTTCTTCCGCGCCTTGGCTGCTTTCGTCCGCCCATAGATAGGAATAGGAAATCACCAGACCGGGGACAGGCTTGGGCAGACTCACGGCGTCCAGTCTTTGAGCATCGCGTCCAGCCCGTCATATTCTGATGGGACAGCGCTTCTGGCGATCGCGTTTAATGTCTCGTCGTCCAGGTCCTCAACGGGACGGGCGACCCGCCCCTTGACCAGAACTTCAAACATAGCCGCCGAGAGAAGCACTGTATGGGTCCGGCCATTCTTCGTTATCGCAACCGGCGCCCGCTGTGCGGCATCCTGGAACCGTCCGACGTTCTGCTGGAATTCTGTCGATGTCACACGCATGAAAGATACCTCTATATCTATAATAGATAGAATAGATGACCTTTTCAAGGATGGCTGCCACAGCGCGCGCCCGACAGGGTGCCTACCTCATGCCGCCGCTTTCACCGCCCGCTGCGCCTTCTTCACCGGGATGCGCACAGACACGATGGTGCCAACGCCTTCGGTCGAGCGGATTTTCAGCGCCCCGCCCTGCAACTCGGCGAGCGAGCGAGAGATGGCGAGGCCGAGGCCGGAGCCAGCGTGGTTCTTGGAGAACTGGTTCTGCACCTGTTCGAATGGCCGGCCAAGCTTGCTCAGCGCTTCCTTCGGAATGCCGCAGCCAGTGTCCTCGATTGTCAGCACCAACGCGCCGGAGGTGTTGCGGGCGCGCACCAATATATGGCCGCCCTGGCCGGTGAACTTCACTGCGTTCGAGAGAAGGTTGATGGCAATCTGCTTGATCGCCCGGCGGTCGGCGAACAGTGTCATCGTATCGGCGATGCGGGTTTCGACAGTGATCGATTTCTCGGCCGCCTGCAGCGAGATGACGCGCACCGTCTCGCGGATCAGCGGACAGAGATCGATTTCCTCGCGGTCCACTGAGAACTGGCCGGCTTCGATCTTCGACATGTCGAGTATGTCGTTGATGACGCCCAGCAGATACTTGCCGCTGCCGTTGATGTCATTGGCATATTCCTCGTAGCGCGGCGAACCGAGCGGCCCGAACAGGCCCTGTTCCATCAGTTCGGAAAAGCCGATGATGGCGTTGAGCGGCGTGCGCAGTTCATGCGACATGTTGGCCAGGAACTCGGACTTGGCCCGGTTGGCGGCCTCGGCGCGCTCGGTCTCCTTCATGTATTTGCGGTTCAGTTCGACCAGTTCCTTGGCGCGTTCTTCCTCGGCCCGGCGGGCAAGGCTGAGGTCGTGGATGGTCGCCATCAGCCGGCGTTCGCTGTCGACCAGCTTTTCCTGGTGCAGTTTGATCTGGGTGATGTCGGAGCCGACCGAGACGGTGCCACCGTCACGGGTCCTCAGTTCGTTGACCTGCAGCCAGCGCCCGTCCGAGAGTTGCCGCTCGAAGGTTGCGCCGCCTTGCGGCCCATTGGTGTTGGCCAACCGCCGTTCCGAGGCGAAGGCCAGCATGCGTTCTTCCAGCATGGCGCGCGCCGCGCCCGGCATGACGTCGCGGTCCGACAGGCCGTTGTCCTTCTGGTATTTGGAATTGCACATGATCAGGCGCTGGGTGGCATCCCACAGCACGAAGGATTCGTTGATGTTCTCGATCGCGGTCCGCAGCCGCAGGTCGGCCGCCTCGGAGCGCAGTGCCAGGTGCCGTTGCTCGGTGACGTCGACGGCGATGCCGATCAGCTGGATTTCAGGCGCTTCCGGATCGATCACCTGAGCCCTGGCGCGCATCCACACCCACTGGCCGTCGGCGTGACGCATGCGGAACACCTGGTCGATATGGTCGATCTCGCGCTCGACGATCCGGTTGGCAAGTTGGAACAGGTCGCCGTCTTCGGGGTGGATGATGTCGTCGACCTCGCCGAACGACAGCATCGAGTTGCAGGGCTCGTAGCCCAGCATGTCATACATCGAGCGCGACCAGTACATCTTGCCGCGCACCATGTCCCAGTCCCACAGGCCGCACCGGCCGCGCACCAGCGCCATGTCGATGCGCTGGTGGGCTTCGAGATAGATGCGGTCGGCCGTCTGGGCGCGCGATGCCTGGCCGAAATAGGCGTAGAGGATGATGATCAGCACGCCCGCCGTCAGCACGAACAGCGTAACGTTGAGCGAGACGGTCTTGCGCCAGCTGTCGAACACCGCTTCCTGTGGCACCAGCACTGCGGCGGCGTTCTTGCGGTCCCTGGTCAGGCTCACTGCCGCATACCAGTCCTGGCCGCCGATGCTGACATCCATGACGCCGGCGCGGTCGCCGAACATGAACAGCGGCTGGCCGTCCAGCACCAGGCTGTCCAGCGACCGCCCCTGCCAGCCGCTCGACAGCGGCGACACCGCAACGATCTTGAAGGCGCTGTCGGTGATGACAAGCACATGGCTTCTGCCCATGGCGCCCTGGCGGCTGGTGCTTTCCAGCAGGTCGATGGCGCCGCCGGCGGCCGCGTTCGGGTCGGCCGAGATTGCGTTCGCCATCTGGCCGGCGGCCAGCCCCAGCACCGCCTTGACGTCGCGCTCGACCTCGTCGCGCTCGTTCATCAGCGACAGGACGCGCAAAGCGGCGATGACGATCAGGAAGATGATGATGAGCGCCGGTATCGATCGGCGCAGAAGCGGTTCGGCAGCCAGGAGCCGCCGGTAGGCTGGTTCAGCGATGAGCCGCGTATTGCCGGCGAGGCCGTCGCCCCGCGCCGTACGCCGCTCAAAAGCCGTCCCTCCGGGCGCGCCCCACGCGTCCGCCTTGGCCATAAATGGCACTCCCCGAATTTCCGTACGCTTGACGATCCGGCAACACCGCACGTCCGAATCGTCTGTAAAGAATCAAAGGTGATTCGCCTTGTCCAGAGGCGCGGGCGAAAAACATTAAAAATTGATTGAAATAACGCCGAAGCCGCGATCCTTCGCGCCCCCCTCTGCCCTGCCGGGCATCTCCCCCAAGAGGGGGGATACGCGCCTCACGCCAGCGTGCGCTCCACAATATCCCGCAGATCCGCCGAGAGGTTCTCGGCACCGGCGATCGCCAGCAGCGCCTCCCTGGCCTTGGCCTGTCTGCCCGGTTCCAGCGAGCGCCAGGAGCGCAATGCCGTCGCCAACCTCGCTGCCACCTGCGGGTTGCGCTTTTCGACCTCTAGCACGGTCTGCGCGAAGAACCGGTAGCCTTCGCCGTCGGCGCGGTGGAAGCCGGTCTGGTTGGCGCTGGAAAATGTGCCGACCAGCGAGCGCACCCGGTTCGGATTGGCCATCGAGAAGGAAGTGTGGCCGATGAGCTTGCGCACAGTGTCTACGGTCCGTGGTCCCGGCACGCTGGCCTGGATCTGGAACCACTTGTCCATGACCAGCGGATCGGCCCTATAGCGCGCCTCGAAGCCGGCCAGCGCCTTGACCGCCTCGGGCGTTCCGTCATGACGATGCGCAAGCACCGTGAGCGCTGCCGCGCGATCGGTCATGTTGGTCGCGGCCTCGAAATGCCGGGCGGCGAGCTTGGCGCCAGTTGGCAACAGCGAGAGATAGTCGAGCAGGATGTTGCGCAGTGCCCGCCGTCCCGCACTTGCCGCATCGGGGCTGAACGGACCGTCGTCGGCCAGGCGATCGTACAGATTGGCGAAGGCTTGCTGGTTAGTGCGGGCTATCTCCAGCGCCAGCGCCTCGCGGGCGGCGAAGATGGCGTCGGGATCGATGTTCCTGCCGATGTCGCGGGCAATGTCGGCCTCACCGGGAAGCGACAGCGCCAGCGCCCGGTAGGCCGGCTCGAGCGTCTCATCGCCGGCGATCTTGCCGGCAAGTCCGGTCAGCCTGGCGCTGAAGGCCGGCTTCGCGCCACCAAGGATCTGTCGGAAGGCCGCTATCAGCGCATCGGTGAGCAGCGTGTTGAACGCCTGCCAGCGCGCGAAAGCGTCGCTGTCATGGCCGGCGAGGAAGAACTGGTCGTCTGCCTTCTGCTCGACCGAAAGCGTGATCGGCGCCGAAAAGCCGCGGTTGAGCGACACTGCCGGCCGCTCGGCAACGCCGGAGAAGCGCACCATGTGACGGCGCTTGCGGATATGGATGACGCCGTCCTCGACGGCAGCACCTTCAACGCCGCCATAGGCGACCGGCTCGCCCCCGGCGCCGACCAGACCGAAGGCGAGCGGAATGTGCATCAGCCGCTTGCGACTTTCCGACGGCGTCGGCGGCACCGACTGCTCGATCTCGAGCGTGAACTCGTGCGTGGCCGGATTGTGCGTCGAACTGACGGTCAGGTTCGGCGTGCCCGCCTGGTGATACCACAGCGCGAATTGTGACAGGTCGCGCCCGGAGGCGTCCTCGAACACTTTGAGGAAATCCTCGATTGTCGCCGCCTCACCGTCATGACGCTCGAAATAGAGATCCATGCCGGCGCGGAAAGTCTCGGCCCCGAGGATAGTGCGGATCATGCGCACCACTTCCGAGCCCTTTTCATAGACTGTCGCCGTGTAGAAATTGTTGATCTCGCGGTAGCGGCGCGGCCGCACAGGATGCGCCAGCGGCCCCTGATCTTCGGGGAATTGGTGCGCCCGCAGCGTACGCACCTCGGCGATGCGCTTGACCGCGCGCGAGCGCTGGTCGGCCGAGAATTCGTGGTCGCGAAAGACCGTCAGCCCTTCCTTCAGGCAGAGCTGGAACCAGTCGCGGCAGGTGATCCTGTTGCCGGTCCAGTTGTGGAAATACTCATGCGCAATGATCGCCTCGATATTGGCGAAATCGGCGTCGGTCGCCGTTTCCCGGTCGGCCAGCACATATTTGTCGTTGAAGATGTTGAGGCCCTTGTTCTCCATCGCTCCCATGTTGAAGTCGGAGACGGCCACGATGTTGAAGACGTCCAGGTCGTATTCGCGGCCGAATGCCTGCTCATCCCATCGCATCGATCGCTTCAACGCATCCATGGCGTAGCCGGCGAGCCCTTCCTTGCCCGGCTCGACGTAGATGCCGAGCTCGACCTTGCTGCCGGATGCGGTGACGAAACTGTCGGCGACCTGGCCAAGATTGCCGGCCACCAGCGCAAACAGATAGGACGGCTTGGGGAATGGGTCGTGCCAGACAGCATAGTGCCAGCCTTCGGCAAGCGCGCCGCTTTCCACCGGATTGCCGTTGGAGAGCAGCAGCGGCGCCTCGTCCAGCTTGGCCTCGATGCGCACGGTGTAGACCGAGAGGATGTCGGGGCGGTCGAGGAAATAGGTGATGCGGCGAAAGCCCTCGGCCTCGCATTGCGTGCAATAGACATTGCTGGAGCGGTAAAGGCCCATCAGCGCCTCATTGCTGGCCGGAGCGATCTCGGTCTCGAGCAGCAGCTCGAAGCGGGCCGGCGGCTTCAAAATGGTCAGCTGGTCGGGCGTCGCCAGATAATCGGCCGGCGAGAGTTCGCGGCCGTCAATGGCGATGCGCTTGAGCACCAGCCCATCGCCGTCCAGCACCAGCGGTGCCGAGGCGGCAGCATTGTCGCGGCGTTCGATCGTCAGCATGGCGTTAACGCGCGTTGCGTCTGGCGAAAGGCGAAAGGTCAGGCCGGTTTTCGGAATGGAAAAGTCGTTTGGGCGATAGTCTTCGAGCTTGAAGACCTGGCCGGTATCGGTTCGCATTCCCTGGGGTTTCCCTGTCGTTATCGGAGCCTGCGGAGGTATCCGCTGGCCCAAGAAATCTAAAGTTGCGCGCTCTTTACACGAAACGGCTACTCGACAAAACTGCGCCAATGCCTATTTCGGGGCGTTCCCCTTCCACCATCATCGCGAGGCCTTGATGACCGTCGTCAGACCGAAATTCGGCATGGACGCCTCTGTGCTGCGTCGTGGGAGGCGCTTCTCGGCATCAATCCAGGAAGCGGCGGGAGCGTGACTTCAGGGCCGAGAGACGAGGCGACGGGGAAACTGTCCGATCACCCCGGCCGCGTGCTGACCGGAATCATGCTCAAGGTCATGTCGGTGGCGGTCTTTGTCGGCATGCAGACCTGCATCAAGGCGGCAGGCACTTTGCCGGCCGGCCAGATCGTCTTCTTCCGCTCCTTCTTCGCCATCTTCCCGATCATCGTATTCCTGGCCTTCAGGAGAAAACTGGGTACGGCGTTTGCCACCAAACGCCCGCTGAACCACATTGCGCGTGGTGTCGTCGGCGTTTGCGCCATGGGGCTCGGCTTCTTCGCACTGACCAGGTTGCCGCTGCCGGAGGCGATCACGCTCAACTATGCCCAGCCGCTGCTGGTGGTGGTGTTCTCCTCGCTCTTCCTCGGCGAGGCCATCCGCGTTTACCGCTGGAGCGCGGTTGCGGTCGGCCTGGTCGGCGTGCTGATCATCTCCTGGCCGAAACTGACGCTGCTCACGTCGGGCGCGGCGCTCGGCGACCAGGAGGTGCTGGGCGTTATCGCTGCTCTTGTCTCGGCGGCAATCTCGGCCAATGCCATCCTGCTCGTGCGCAATCTTGTCCAGACCGAACGGACGGCGACCATCGTGTTGTGGTTTTCGGCGACGGCGAGCGTCATGGCGCTGTTTACGCTGCCCTTCGGCTGGCAGGCGCTGACGCCTCTGCAAGCCGGTTTGCTGATCGCCGCTGGGTTCTGCGGCGGGCTGGGGCAGATCCTGATGACGGCCGCCTATCGCCACGCCGAGGCCTCGGTGGTGGCGCCGTTCGAATACACCTCGATGATCCTTGGCGTTATCGTCGGCTATTTCGCTTTCGGCGATATCGCCACCATCAACACGTTGGTCGGCGGCGTCATCGTCGTCGCCGCCGGCATCTTTATCATCTGGCGCGAGCGCCAGCTCGGGCTGGAGCGAACCCGCACAAGGAAGGCAGCGCCGCCGCAAGGGTGAGGAGAGGTCCGCAGCGGACGGAAAGCCAAATCCCTGGCTTTCCAAACGACGAACGGTGAAAGTTCGGTCCGCCGTCGGGCGGATAGAGAGGTCCGGTGGACCTTTCAAAGGACTTGAACGCCCGAAGGGCCGGGTGCAACAGCGAAGGGCAGAGGGCTGGCTCAGTTGGCTTCCGCCCGCTCCTTCGCCAATCGCACCAGCACCGCCCGCGTCGGCTCGTCGGCCGGGAAGAAAGACTCGATCGCCAGTTCCGACAACGTCACGTCGAGCGGCGTGCCGAAGACGGTGATGGTGCTGATGAAGGACAACACCTGATCGCCATGCGCCAGCCGCAGCGGATGGACGATGCCGTTGGGCTCGACCGGCACAGGCCGCGCGCCTTTGAGGCCGAACGGATAGGTTCGCAATTCACGCTCCAGCTCGACCAGCACGGGATCGCCGGCGGCATCGTTCTGGTGTTTTAGCCGCTCCAGCAGATGCGCGCGCCACTCGGCGAGATTGACAATGCGCGGCGCGATGCCGTTCGGGTGCAGGCTGAGCCGCAGGACATTGACCGGCGGCTGGAGTAGAGCCGGCTCGGCCACGTCGGCGAGGAACGGGCCGATGGCGGCATTGGCTGAAACCAGGTTCCAGTGCCGGTCGACGGCGAGCGCCGGAAACGGCTCATGCCCCTTGAGCACGGTCTCGACCGCCGCCATCGCCGGCGCCAGCGTCGCGTCGGTGAGCGGCCGTTCGCCGAAACTCGGCGCGAAACCGGCGGCAAGCAGCAGCTGGTTGCGCTGCCTGAGCGGAATCTCAAGCTGTTCCGCCAGATGCAGCACCATCTCGCGCGAGGGCGCGGCACGGCCGCTTTCGACGAAAGAGAGATGCCGCTGCGAAATCTCGGCTTCCATGGCGAGGTCGAGCTGGCTCATGCGCCGGCGCGTGCGCCATTCGCGGATCAGGCTGCCGGCGGAGGTTTGCGGTGTTGTCATGGGGGATGATTAGGCCGGGGAGGGACCTATTTCAATTACCTCCGAGGTCATCCGATCTCCCCACAAGGAGGGAGATTGGCCAATCACGCCAGTCCTCGCAGCTTCGCCTTCACTTCGAGAAAGTCCCGCCAAGCGAGCTTCTTGTGCGCGGGCGTTCGCAACAAGTAGGCTGGATGCAGTGTCGGCATGGCCGGAATGGCGGTGCCGGAAGCCGTCGTATGCACCCGCCAGCTGCCGCGCAGCCGCAAGATGCCTTCACTCGTGTTGAGCAAGGTCTTCGCCGAAGGACCGCCGAGATTGATCAGCACCTTGGGATTCACCAGCTCGATCTGCCGCTCGATGAACGGACGGCAGATTTCGGTCTCGTGCGGCGTCGGCGTGCGGTTGCCGGGCGGCCGCCACGGGATGACGTTGGCGATATAGGCGGACGTGCGGTCAAGCCCGATCGCCGCAAGCATGCGGTCGAGCAGCCGGCCGGAGCGGCCGACAAAGGGCAGGCCCTCAATATCCTCGTCGCGGCCGGGCGCCTCGCCGACCAGCATCAGAGCAGCGTCCGGATTGCCGTCGGCGAAAACCAGGTTCTTGGCGGTGAATTTGAGGTTGCAGCCATCGAAGGAGGCCATGTGCTGGCGCAGTTCCTCGAGCGTCGCCGCGCTCGTCGCCATTTGCCGGGCACGTGCTGCCTGCGCCTCGTCGGGCACGGTTGCGGTGGCCGGAACCGAGCGCGCCGGCGCGTCCGGCACCCGGCTCGCATCCAGCCCGGGGCTCGCCGCGGCTTGTTCCGGTGCCTTGTTTTCGCGAGGTGGCACGGCTGGTGCCCGCTCGGCAGGCCTTGGCGCGGCCTCGGCAAACCGGTTCACCGGCGCCTCTTCCAACGCCTCGTCGACGCCTGCGCTGGCGTAGAATGCCAGCAGGTCGGCGAGGTCGGAGCGGTTGTTGGGGGAGGCGGCAATCATGCCCGGCACATTCGTCCGCCGAGAGGCGATTTGCAACATCGCTGATTGGCGAAAGCGGCGCTGAAAGCTGATCTCCCCCACAAGTGGGGAGATCGCTAACCCGTCGGTATTCGCGGATCCTGGACCAGATAGAACGTCCAGCGCGGCGTATAGTCGGTGATCAGAAATTCGAAGCTGCCCCTCTTCAGCGGGTCGATCTTGCCGTTTTTGAACAGCAGCCGGTCATAGGGTTCGAAATCGCGGTCGAAATCGGCATAGGCGCTCGACACGATATTGTCGGGCGTCTTGTTGCGCTGGTCGAAGGACAGGCCGTCGCCGAACACGCTCGGCTGGTTGAGGATCTCCTGCAGCTCGAACTGGAATTCGACCCAGGCCTGGCCGCTGTTGTTGAGCACGTCGATGCGCATGTAGAGGACGCCGTTGGCGAATTCGCCATTGGTGCTGAACGGCTGGATCGGTTTGGTGGTGCGGATGGTGAGCGTCACCGGTGTCGACGAATTCAGTTCCTCGGTGATGACCAGCGGGTCGTCCTTGGTGCCGAGACCCGAGGCGCCGGTGATGTGGAAACCGCCAAGCTCGTCGGAAAAGGAATAGGCCCCGGTCATCCACACCTTCACCGGCTCGGCATGAACCTCAACCGACGCCAGCACCGAAAGAATGAGAAGAAGCGCGCGGCAGATCCGGCCGTGCGGAAGGGGAAAGCGCGTCAATGAAAAGCCGGACGGCGTGCGCATGGGCAGAAGTATGGCCGATAAGCGAGCCGTCGAACAATTAAAATATGGGAGCCGTAAATCCAGCCGGTGCAAAAACGCTTGCAGCACTGTTGTTATCCGCGACTTTTTGGCGAAAACGGGATTGTCACGTCAGCGCCGGTTTCCTGTCGCGGATTGATGCGCTATGCAGCGCAAGAGCCAGCAAAATGCCCGGGAACGTTTAGCCAGTGCGGAGGGGTTGATGAGCGAGATCGAACGCGAGAGCATGGAATTCGACGTGGTCATCGTCGGGGCCGGCCCGGCGGGCCTTGCCGCGGCGATCCGTCTGAAGCAGGTCAATCCCGAGCTTTCCGTCGTCGTGCTGGAAAAGGGCGGCGAGGTCGGCGCCCACATATTGTCCGGCGCCGTCGTCGATCCCATTGGCATCGACCGCCTGTTGCCTGGCTGGCGCGACGAAGACGGCCATCCCTTCAAGACGCCGGTTACGGCCGACCATTTCCTGGTGCTCGGTCCCGCCGGCTCGTTCCGCCTGCCCAACATCCTGATGCCGCCGCTGATGAACAATCACGGCAACTACATCGTCTCGCTCGGCAATGTCTGCCGCTGGCTGGCAACCAAGGCCGAAGCGCTGGGCGTCGAGATCTATCCGGGCTTTGCTGCCGCCAGCCTCGTCTACAACGATGCCGGCGCCGTCACGGGTGTCATCACCGGCGACATGGGCGTCGAGAAGGACGGCACGCACGGCCCGGGCTTTGCGCCGGGCATGGCGCTGATGGGCAAATATGTGCTGATCGGCGAGGGCGCGCGCGGTTCGCTGTCCAAGCAGTTGATCGCCAAATACAAACTGTCCGACGGCCGCGAGCCGGGCAAATACGGCATTGGCCTCAAGGAACTGTGGCAGGTCAAGCCGGAGAACCACCGGCCGGGCTTGGTGCAGCACTCCTTCGGCTGGCCGCTTGACCTGAAGACCGGCGGCGGCTCCTTCCTTTACCATCTGGAGGACAACCAGGTCGCGGTCGGCTTCGTCCTGCATCTCAACTACAAGAACCCGTATCTGTCGCCCTTCGAGGAATTCCAGCGCTTCAAGACCCATCCGAAGATATCGGGCACCTTCGCGGGCGCCAAGCGCATCGGCTATGGCGCGCGCGCCATTACCGAGGGCGGCTGGCAGTCGGTGCCGAAACTGTCCTTCCCCGGCGGCGTGCTGATGGGCTGTGCGGCGGGCTTCGTCAACGTGCCGCGCATCAAGGGCTCGCACAATGCGGTGCTGTCGGGTATGCTGGCGGCCGAACATGTCGCACAAGCGATCGGCGCCGGCCGCGCCAATGACGAGTTGTCCTCCTATGAGGACGCCTGGCGGGCGACCGATATCGGCAAGGATTTGAAGAAGGTCCGCAACGTCAAACCGCTCTGGTCGCGTTTCGGCACTGTGCTCGGCGTCGGCCTCGGCGGCCTCGACATGTGGCTGAACACGCTGTTCGGCTTCTCGCCCTTCGGCACGCTGAAGCACGGCAAGGCGGATTACGCGACGCTGGAGCCCGCCGCCAAGCACAAGAAGATCGCCTATCCCAAGCCGGACGGCGTGCTGACTTTCGACCGGCTGTCCTCGGTGTTCCTGTCCAACACCAATCACGAGGAAAACGAGCCGGTGCATCTCATCGTCGGCGACATGGCGCTGCAGCAGCGCTCCGAGCACGACGTCTTTGCCGGGCCGTCGACCCGCTATTGCCCGGCCGGCGTCTACGAATGGGTCGACAAAGACGGCAACGCCGCCGCCGATCCGGCGGCCATGGATGTGCGCTTCGTCATCAATGCGCAGAACTGCGTGCACTGCAAAACCTGCGACATCAAGGATCCCAACCAGAACATCAACTGGGTGCCGCCACAAGGTGGCGAAGGCCCGGTCTACCAGGGCATGTGAGCCTCACCGACCGGGCCGTCTCGACCGCCGCCAGCAAAAATGGTGGCGAGGGGCCGGTCTATGATTGTTGAAACCGTCGTCTGCTTGTGGTCTCATTGCCGCGTCCATGGGGGATAGTGGCATGCGCATGTTGGTCTTGTTTTGCCTCGCCGTCATTGGCGCGGCCTGCGGCATCGTCGAGACGGCGTCTGCCGGCGTGAAAACCGTCGTCAAGACGCGAACCTACGATATCACCGGCGCCACAGGTTCTGGTCTGGTCATAGCCATGAACCGCAAGGGACCCAAGCGCGGTTTCATGACCCACGCCATTGCGCAGACGAGCTACACCGCGGACTGGAACCTGGATCTCGGCCAGGCCAACGGCGTCTGCCGCCTGCGCCAGGCCAACGGAACGCTCAACATCACCTACACCTATCCGCGCGTGGCCTCGCCCGTAACGCCGGCGCTGCACAAACGCTGGAACCGGTTTTTCACTGGCGTTCTCGCTCATGAAGGAACCCATGGCCGTATCGCCGGGCAGATGATGCAGGCCGCCGAGCGGTCGGTTCGCGGCCTAAAATTTGCCAACGATCCGCAATGCAACAAGACGCGCGCCGAAGCCCGGCGGCGCTTGGAAGCCACGTCCAAGGTCTATGAAACGAAACAGATCGCCTTCGACGCACGCGAGCACAGTGAAGGCGGCCATGTCGAGCGCATCATCGAGGCCCTGGTGGGCTTGTGAAACCTCAAGCCCGTAACGTGTTGATCTAGCCTCGTTTCCCGGGCTGGATCAGCGACACGGTCGCGGTGGCGTCCTCGTCGACGGGCTTGGTCTCGTCGCGCTTCAGCGAAAATTCCACCATCACCGGCAGATGGTCGGAGCCGGTGTCTTCCAGCCGGGTTGACGACAGGATCGTCACCCCGCCCTTCGAGAACACCTGGTCGATCGGCAGGCCCGCATAGCGGCGCAGGAAGTCGGGCAGCGTCCGGTGAATCCAGCTCGGCCCGGCCGACGGCATCACGGTCAGTCCGCCGAGCGAGGCGACGCGCCGCACCGCAGCGCTCCACGGCACGGCGTTGCAGTCGCCGGCCATGATCGCCGTCTCGCCCAGTGAGGTGAGCGTCTTCGTCAACTCGCCGATCTGCCAGTATTGTTCCTTTGGCCACGGCCAGCTCAGATGGATCGCCGCGACATCGACGCCGATGCCACCGAAGTCGACCGTGGCGGTCGCCATCGCGCCGCGCGGTTCGCAATACGGTTCGGTACCGACGGCAAACGGCCGCCTGGACAGGAGCGCCACGCCGAAAACGCCGTTGGGGTAAGCGCAAAGGATGCGATAGGGATAGGCAGCAGTGATATAGCCCAGTTCGGTTGCCCACATCGCCGACACTTCGTCGAGCGTGATCACGTCGGGGTTGGTCCGCCCGATCAGCGAAAGAACCTTCTTCGGTGTCGGATTGTTGAAGCGCAGGTTCATCTGCAGTAGCCGATAGACCACCTCGTTGCCGGGCTCGGCGTCGCCGGCGGCCTGCACCGGCCAAAGCCGCGGCAAGGTGCTCAACGTGCTGGCGAACGCAGCCACGGCCAAGAGCAGGCCCACACCCGCCTGCAGGCGAAACGGGGTGGCAAGCAGCGGCAGCGCGATCAGCACCATCAGCACGGCCAGATGGATGCGGAAATGGGCGAAGGAATCGAAGGCGGGATGCAGTGCGCCGAAGAACCCGACCACAAGCACGACCGAGAGGCCCAGCATTGCCAGGAACGCCATCGAAGCCATCATGTTTCGCACGCGTGCCATCAGACTAGGTTTTGCATTGCCCAGAGTGTCGGGCCAAGGGGTGTCAGGCCTGTTATCGGCGGAAATGCGGCCCAATCAAGATGACCAAATGCCTCGCAGCCAACATCTACTGGAAGGCCGTCTACTGGAACGCCGTCTCCGAAAAGCTTCTCAGTTTGCGCGAATGCAGCCTTTCCATCGGCATTTCCGCCAGCTTTTCCATCGCCTTGATGCCGATGGTCAGATGCTGCGCCACCTGCCGCTTGTAGAACTCGGTCGCCATGCCGGGCAGCTTCAGTTCGCCATGCAGCGGCTTGTCCGAGACGCAAAGCAGCGTGCCGTAGGGAACGCGGAAGCGGAAGCCATTGGCGGCAATGGTGGCCGATTCCATGTCGAGCGCGATGGCACGCGACTGCGACAGCCGCTGCACCGGTCCGCGCTGGTCGCGCAGTTCCCAGTTGCGGTTGTCGATGGTGGCGACAGTGCCGGTGCGCATGATGCGCTTGAGATCGTAGCCGGAAAGTCCGGTGACTTCGGCGACCGCCTCCTGCAGCGCCACCTGGATCTCGGCCAGCGGCGGGATCGGTACCCACACCGGCAGGTCGTCATCCAGAACATGGTCCTCCCTGACATACGCATGCGCCAGCACATAGTCGCCCAGCGCCTGCGTGTTGCGCAGGCCGGCGCAATGGCCGAGCATCAGCCAGGCATGTGGCCTGAGGACCGCGATGTGGTCGGTGATAGTCTTGGCGTTGGACGGGCCGACGCCGATATTGACCATGGTGATGCCGCCATGGTTCGGCTTCTTCAGATGATAGGCCGGCATCTGCGGCAGGCGCGGCGCCGCCACGCCTTCGCTGGGCGCGCTCTGCCCGGCCTTGGTGACGACATTGCCGGGCTCGACGAATTCGGTATAGCCGTGGCCGCCTTCCGCCATCTGGGTCCGGGCGCGGGCGACGAACTCATCGATGTAGAACTGGTAGTTGGTGAACAGCACGAAGTTCTGGAAATGCTGCGGGCTGGTCGCCGTGTAATGCGTCATGCGGTGCAGCGAATAGTCGATGCGTTGCGCCGTGAACGGCGCCAGCGGCCTCGGTTCGCCGAACGCCACTTCGAATGTGCCATTGGCGATCTGGTCGTCGGTGCCGTCGAGATCCGGAACGTCGAACAGGTCGCGGATCGGCCGCTTGATGCGCTCGGCGGCGGTGCCATCGACATGTGTGCCTTCCAGGAAGGCGAAATGCAGCGGGATCGGCGTGGTTGATTCCGAAACCGTAACCGGCACGCCGTGATTGCGCATGATGAGCCGAAGCTGCTCAACGAGATAGGTTTCGAACAGCGCCGGCTGGGTGATGGTGGTCGAGAAATGCCCCGGCGTCGGCATGTGGCCGTATGCCTGGCGCGAGTCGATCTGGGTGAATGAATTGGTGGTGACGCCGATCTCCGGGTAGAAGGCGCGGTAGCGCTTGCTTTCGTCGCCGCCGGCGGCAAGTGCCGCAAAGGAGTCACGCAGGAATTTGGTGTTGCGGTCGTAGAGCGCCTGCAAGGCGGCCACGGCCTTTCTGGCGTCGTCGAAGCTCTTCTTGCCGAAAGGCTCCGGCATGACGACCGATTCGATAGCTTGCGGGTAGATTCGCTTTTCCATGGCTTAATATAGAGACTTGAGGCCGCACTTGGGAGGGGGAGGGTGGCCACTAAGCCGGCCAAGGCGACGATTTATTCTGGCACACCTTACCCGCGCTGCAGGCTGACCAGCAGAACAAAGCCAACGCCATGCTTCTTCGTCGCCGGCGCGTCGATCGTCGTGTCGGCGTCGGCCCGCATCATCGGCATGGCCAGAACCGGCGCCGACAGCACGATCAGGACGAGCGCCGCCCGCGGCAGAAGCCTAAGGGTCTTGAGGGCGTTGATGGTTGTGCGGTTCATGGCTTTGGCTTTTCTGTTTGGATCTACGTCTTTGTCGTCTCAGGGGCGAAAATGGTTCACGCAATTGAACTGGCATGCGTTGGAACTTGCTGCATCCCAGGAGCGCGCCGGACGGCCGGCTTCGGCCACGAGAATGGCGAAGAACATGCCGAACAGGCTCATCAACAGGCAGACGATGGTGAAGCGGCGAGCGAGCATTTGGGTGGTGTCTCCTTGAACACGCCATCAAAATGCCCTGATGCGACTGAACCGGCTCTGATGCCGGCGTTCATCTGCGGTTCAAAGTGATTGACGATGTTTTAGGGAGAGCGTTGGCCCGATTACAGGCCGCGAGGTGCGCCTATGCGGTAGGCCCGTGGGCACCTGGAAAAGGAAACGGGGCCAGCAGGCCCCGTTATCGTCGCGTCAAAACTGCAAGCTCAGAGCTTCTGCCAGGTCTGGCTCTTGCAGATCAGCCCGCCGAGCACGCAACCGCTCATCTTCAGCGAGGTACCCGACAGTGTGGCCTTGCCGGAATAGGTCTTGTCGTTTGCCGGATCTGTGATGTTGCCGGCATATTTGTTGTTCCCGGTCGCCTTGAGCGAACCGATGGTCTTGCCGGCATATTTGCCGGTCTTCAGGGTGATGGAGAATGAACCGCTGCCGCCAATGAGTGCGGTGTCGCCGGCTTGCGTCTTCCAATTGCCTTCAATCGGATCGGCCCAGGCCGCGCCCGCCATCATCAATGTGGCCGCCAGGGCCAAGTTCACTTTGCGAAACATATCTATCCTCCCTGTGGTTTAGGTGGGGCGCCCGCCTCCCTGCCCCTTACGCAAACGTAAGCTAATCCAGCTCCCGGCAAAACAAAAGCGGGTGCCGTGAGGGAAGGTTTTGCAATTTTCATGAGGTCGACAAAACGCTCGGCGACCAGGAAATGAAACGATCGACGCGCCGGCTTTGCTTCCTGTGGTTAGCGGAGTGTTGACCGACGCCCGGCAAATTTTCGTCAAATCCGGTACGAAACAGCGCGATTGCTGGCTTTGTATCCTTAACGAATTTCCGCGTTTACCTCTTGTTTTAGCTTTGTTTTCTCCAAATTAAGCACGCCATTTAACGACGGATTCAAGGCTCGGCTTCATTCTCGGAAGCATCGAAAGAGCGGCTCCCCAGGGGACACCGGGGGACAGAAAAGGCCCGCTCTCGGGAGCCAGACAGGGGACTAAAATGGCACGTTTTGAAATGCTTGAAGCCGGCTTCGGCGCCATGGGGGCAACTGCCCAGGCCGACATTCTCTTCGAACTGGGCATGATGTATGCGACCGGCCGCGATTGCGAGACCGATGTCGTTGCCGCCCACAAATGGTTCAACATCGCCGCCATCAAGGGCTCGGTCCGCGCCGCCGAACTGCGCTCGGAACTGTCGGCTGCAATGTCCAAGGTCGAGATCGCCAGGGCGCTGCGTGAAGCCCGCGAATGGATGACCATCCACTGAGATCGCAGGCAGATTATCTAAAACAGGGAAGCCCCGGGCTCGAAACCGCAAAAGACGGCTGGAATCGGTGAAGTAACAGGGCCGCGACAAGACGGTCGACAACGAAGAACAAGGACGCGGCAGGTCGACAAGGTCCAGCCGTGCACAATGGGGACGACGAGCAGGTTTTCGTGGCGCGGGGGCGCATGGGGACTGCTCCAAGAGCAAAAAAGCCACGACCGGCCGGAACAAGGCTGGCGTGGCTTTTTGCGTTGAAGAGGCCCAATCGAGTGGCGCCGATGCGCCTAGACAGGCCCAGTGAAGGATGAAATTGTCCCGCCTTCTGAAAGAAGCGCGGCCAGAGCGGCTGCGCGAGTGTGGGAGGAGTTCTATCACCATGAAAAAAATGGGTATTTTGAGCGCGGCCGTATTTGGCCTGATGATGAGCGCGCCGGTTGCCTTTGCCGATGACATCACCATTTCGGTGGTCGGCCCGATGACCGGACAGCTCGCCACGATCGGCGATCAGTTCAAGCAGGGCGCAACGGCAGCCGCCGACGCGATCAACGCCGCCGGCGGTGTCAACGGTTCGATGATCAAGCTCGACATCGAGGACGACCAGTGCGATCCCAAGCAGGCGGTTTCGGTGGCCAACCGGATCGTTGCCAACAGCGTCAAGTTTATTGACGGCCATGCCTGTTCAGGCTCGAGCATCCCGGCGTCCGCCGTCTACGCCGAGGCCGGGGCGCTGATGATGAGCCCAGCCTCATCAAATCCCGAACTGACTGACGCCGCCGCCAAGGCCGGCTGGCCGACGATCATGCGTCTCTACACGCGTGACGACGCGCAAGGCGCCTTCATCGGCCCTTGGATCGCCAAGAAATATGCCGGCAAGAACATCGTCATCCTGCATGACAAGAGCGCCTACGGTCAGGGCGTGGCCGATGCCGTGAAGGCGACGATGAATGCCGGCGGCCTCAAGGAAGTCGACTATGAAGGCATCAATGCCGGCGAAAAGGACTATTCGGCACTCGTCACCAAGCTGAAGGACCTCAAGGCCGACGTCGTCTATTTCGGTGGCTATCACCCGGAAGCCGGGCTGATCCTGCGTCAGTCGGCCGAGCAGAGCGTCAAGTTCCAGTTGATCATGCCGGATTCGATCGCCTCGCCGGAATTCTGGCAGGTCGCCGGCCCAGCCGGTGAAGGCACCATGTTCGTCTTCCCGTCCGACCCGCAGGCCAAGCCCGAAGCCAAGGAGGCCATCGCCAAGATCAAGGCGGGCGGCTTCGTGCCGGAAGGCTTCACGCTGTTCTCCTACGCCGTCGTTCAGGCCTTTGCGGAGGGCATCAAGCGCGCCGGAACCGACGATCCGGTCAAGGTTGCCGAAGCGCTGAAGAACGGCACGCCGTTCAGCACCGTGGTCGGCGAGGTCACCTTCGACGAGAAGGGCGATCTGAAGAACGCCAGCTACGACATCAACCAGTGGCATGACGGCAAATACGCGCCGATCGCGCAGTAATCGTCCGCGTGCTCATGAAATGGCCGGGCTTGTCCCGGCCATTTTCAGTTTAAGGGCTATGCGGCCTCTTCAACGAAGCGCACCAGCACGGTTCCGTCGGTGACCTGCGAGCCCTCACTCGCAATCTCGGCAATGACGCCGTCGTGGCTGGCTGCGATCGTGTGTTCCATCTTCATCGCTTCCAGGATCAGCAGCGGCTGGCCCTTGGTCACGGCTTCGCCTTTTGCCGCGCGCACCAGCTTGACCAGGCCGGGCATCGGCGCGCGCAGGCTGCCGGAAGCGGCGGCGGCCTCGTCGGTTCGGGCCAGCGGATCCGGGACGAGGAAACTGTAGCCGACCGCGCCTTCGAACACGGTGACGTGGCCTGGCCAGCGGGCAAGGCGAGGGGCAGCGCGAAGATCGTGCGAGTTGACGCTGTCATAGGGCGCATCAAGCGCCACCTCGAAGCGGCCGTCCGGCCGCACTGAAACACGTGCCAGAATATCGTCCTCGCCATGGCGCAGCCGCGTGCGCCGCGCGATAGTGTGGAAATGCGCATAGCCGGCCTGCGACGACCATGGATCGTGCGATGGCGGCAACGCACCGGCGCCGGCCGCGGCAAGGGCGGCCGCGGCAACGATCTCGCTGCTCGGCGGGGCGACCGCGGTCAGCGCTTCCTGATGCCTGCCGATCAGGCCGGTATCGACGTCGCCGGCCGAAAAATCGGTGTCCACGGCAAGTGCCGCGAGAAAGGCGGTGTTGACGGTCGAGCCGGCGATCTCGGTCTGCGACAAGGCTGTGCCGAGTGCGTCGAGCGCGGCTTGCCTGTCCTTGGCGTGGACCACCAGCTTGGCGATCATCGGATCGTAAAAGGGCGAGATCGCATCGCCGGCCCGCACGCCGGTCTCGATGCGTATCGTGGCGCCTTCGGGAGCGTTGTCGGGAAATATGAGGTGATGCAGCGTGCCCGTCGCCGGCAAAAACCCTTTTGCCGCGTCCTCTGCATAGATGCGCGCCTCGAAGGCGTGACCCGAAAGTGCGATCTCGCTCTGCGTCTTGGGCAGCTTTTCGCCGCTAGCCACCCGCAGCTGCCACTCGACCAGGTCGGTGCCGGTGACCATTTCGGTGACGGGATGTTCGACCTGCAGGCGGGTGTTCATTTCCATGAACCAGAAGCGGTCGGCCTTCAGCCCTTGCGAGGCATCGACGATGAACTCGATGGTGCCGGCGCCGGAATAGCCGATCGCCTTCGCGGCCTTGACCGCCGCTTCCGTCATCGCCTTGCGCAAGGCTGGCGTCATGCCGGGCGCCGGCGCTTCCTCGATTACTTTCTGGTGGCGGCGCTGCGCCGAGCAGTCGCGCTCGAAGAGATGCACCGCGTTGCCAAAATTGTCGCCGAACACCTGGACCTCGATGTGGCGCGGCTTGTCGACATATTTCTCGACCAGCACGCGATCGTCGCCAAACGCTGCCTTGGCCTCGCGCCGCGCACCCGACAGCGCCTCGGAAAAATCGTCGGGATGCTCGACGCGGCGCATGCCTTTGCCGCCGCCGCCGGCGCGCGCCTTGATCAGCACGGGATAGCCGATCCCGCGCGCCTTGGATGCCAGCAGCACGATCTCCTGCGCCTCGCCATGATAGCCCGGTACCACCGCCACGCCGGCCTTTTCCATCAGCCGCTTGGCCGCGTCCTTCAGGCCCATGGCGCGGATCGAGGCGGCCGATGGGCCGATGAAGGTGAGCCCTGCCGCCACCACCTGGTCGACGAAGTCGGGGTTTTCCGAGAGGAAGCCGTAGCCGGGATGGATCGCTTCGGCGCCTGTTGCCAGCGCGGCAGCGACAATCTTGTCGCCGCGCAGATAGCTTTCGCCGACGGGCGAAGCGCCGATATGCACCGCCTCGTCGGCCTTTTCGACATGCAGGGCCTTGGCATCGGCGTCGGAATAGACGGCGACGGTGCGCACACCGAGCCTGCGTGCGGTGCGGATCACCCGGCAGGCGATCTCGCCGCGATTGGCGATCAGGATCTTGGCGAACATGGAGCCTCCAGAGTTTGCCTTGAGCGGTTGCGCCACTTTGCGCGCCGCTTCGCGCAAGCCCCCACCACACCCTGCGTTGGCATCAAGGCATTGTCAAAAAGCTTTGGGAAATGGCTTTTGCCTACTTTGACGCCGCGATTTCGCAAGCGCCCCCGGTAGTGACTTTCCATTTGCGGCGGCCGGCCTGGCAGGATTTCAAAGCCGCGTCTTCGGCAGCTTTTTGCGACGGCGCGTTCACGCGCGAACCGCAGATCATATACAGCAACGTTACCCGCATATACGGCGTGGTCGCATAGGCCGAATGGCCGCCGGACGCCACATAGGCATTGTAGGCCTTGGTGCACGGGTCTTTCGGGTTTTTCGGCAATTCCGGCCAGAAGCGGACGTCGCCCTTGTTCCCCGCCAGCGACTCTGCTGCGCCAACGCCAGGCGTCACAAATATTAGGAGCCCTGCAAGTATCGAGATCACCGACTTGCGACAATATTTCAGATACATGGTTACCCACCCCAAAACGCTCAATGCAGGATGAGCAATATCGAATATTTTGCACGCCCGCCAGTTTGCTGATGGAAATTCGCATTTGCGGGTGGGAAGAAATCTGTTGGGCGATCAAGTTCAGCGTTCCCCAACGCCAGCAACGGCCTGCCGGTGTAGTTCGGCGGTCTGGTCGTCGAAGCAGCAGAAAACAACCATCTCTGGAAGGGCGTTCTGCTGCAGGAAGTCGCTCGCTGTGCCGACGGCAATGTCTGCCGCCTCATCCTTCGGATAACGATAGATCCCGGTCGAGATCGCCGGAAACGCCACCGTCTTGCAATCCTTGGCTGCGGCAATTTCAAGCGAGCGGCGATAGCAGGAAGCGAGCAGTCCCGCTTCGCCTTTGCCGCCACCCTGCCAGACAGGTCCGACCGTGTGGATGATGTAGCGCGCCGGCAGTCTGTAAGCCTTGGTGAGCTTTGCATCGCCGACCTTGCAGCCATGCAGCATCCGGCATTCGAATTCGAGCTCCGGGCCGGCCGCGCGGTGAATGGCGCCGTCGACGCCGCCGCCGCCCAGCAGCGAGGAATTGGCGGCATTGACGATGGCGTCGACAGCCAGTTTCGTGATGTCGCCGGTGTGGACGCTTATCCGTTCGCCGAACTTGCTCATCCTACATCCTGAAAACGCCGAACTTCGTTTCTTCGATGTTGGCGTTGAGCGCGGCCGACAGGCTGAGCGCCAGCACCTCACGCGTTTTCGCCGGGTCGATGATGCCGTCGTCCCACAGCCGTGCCGAGGAGTAGAGCGGATGGCCCTCATGCTCGTATTTCATCAGGATCGGCTTCTTGAATTTCGCTTCCTCGTCCGCGCTCCACTCACCGCCCTTGCGCTCGATGCCCTCGCGCTTGACCACCGCCAGCACGGTCGCTGCCTGTTCGCCGCCCATCACCGAAATGCGCGCGTTCGGCCACATCCACAGGAAGCGTGGCGAATAGGCGCGCCCGCACATGCCGTAATTGCCGGCGCCGAACGAGCCGCCGATGATCATGGTCACCTTCGGCACGCGCGCGGTGGCCACCGCCATCACCAGCTTGGCGCCGTCCTTGGCGATGCCGCCCGCCTCATACTTTCGCCCGACCATGAAGCCGGTGATGTTCTGCAGGAAGATCAGCGGAATCTTGCGCTGGCAGCACAGCTCGATGAAATGCGCGCCCTTCAGCGCGCTTTCGGAAAACAGCACGCCATTGTTGGCAATGATGCCGACCGGCATGCCCTGGAGATGGGCAAAGCCGGTGATCAGCGTGGTGCCGTAATTCTGCTTGAACTCGTCGAACTCGGAGCCGTCGACGACGCGCGCGATCACCTCGCGTACATCATAAGGCTGGCGCAGATCCGTCGGCACGATACCGTAGAGTTCATGTGGATCGTGAAGCGGCGGCGCGGGTTGTCGTAAGGCCAGACTTACGGTCTTGCGCCGGTTTAGGTTTTTGACGATGCGCCTGCAGATGGCCAGCGCATGTTCGTCGTCCAGCGCATAGTGGTCGGCGACCCCCGACAGCCTGGTGTGCACGTCGGCGCCGCCGAGTTCCTCGGCGCTGACGTCTTCGCCGGTGGCGGCTTTCACCAGCGGCGGGCCGCCGAGAAAAATGGTCGCCTGGTTGCGCACCATGATCGTCTCGTCCGACATTGCCGGCACATAGGCGCCGCCTGCCGTGCACGAGCCCATGACGCAGGCGATCTGGGGGATGCCGGCGGCCGACATGTTCGCCTGGTTGTAGAAGATGCGGCCGAAATGCTCGCGGTCGGGAAACACCTCGTCCTGGTTGGGCAGGTTGGCGCCGCCGCTGTCGACGAGATAGACGCAAGGCAGGTTGTTCTGCAGCGCGATCTCCTGCGCCCGCAAATGCTTCTTCACCGTCAGCGGATAATAGGTGCCGCCCTTCACTGTGGCGTCGTTGACCACGACCATCACCTCGGTGCCTTCGACACGGCCGACGCCGGCGATCATGCCGGCCGAGGAGATGTCCTCACCATACATCGACCATGCCGCGAACTGTCCGATCTCGAGGAAGGGCGAGCCGGTGTCGAGCAATTGCGCCAGCCGCTCGCGTGGCAACAGCTTGCCGCGCGAAACATGACGTTCGCGCGCTTCATCCGAGCCGCCGCGCTCGACGCTTGCCGCCTTGTCGGCAATGTCGGCAACCAGCGCCCGCATGCGCTCGGCATTGGCGCGGAAGGCTTCGGAAGAGGGCGAGATCTGGGTCTGGAGTACGGCCATATTCAAGTTTATACCTGCGCCAAGAGTTTGCCGTTGCGGCGTTCGAAAATTTTGTCGGACAGCAGATTGAAGCCATCCTTAAACGTGACGTCGATCATCTGTCTGGCCGCGCTTTGGGCCTGCGGATTGCTCGCATCGAAGACAAACAACTGATCCCGGCGCGGCAGCGCAAACAAAACATCGCCGGGAAATTCTGATTTGATCGACAGCCAGAACTCGTCGAGAAGAACAAGGCTTGAGGAGAGCATCGTATTGCCGTCGACGTAATACAGGTAACCTATGCCGAGCTGGCCGTCGGAGACGATTTTCGGCAGCCATTTCTTCACATTGTCTAGGGCGACACCGCGCAAATCCGAAAGCGTCCGGTCCGGGAAGTCCTTCGGAGCAACAGGCGAGAGTGAATCGGGAAGGTCGACCATGTATACGATCGCAATTTCACCAACCAGCGGTTCATACAATAAATCCAAACCCATCGATTTGAGGTGCTGGACATATTGCTGGGTGCGGATCACCGCGATCAGATTTTCTTCACTCGCCTTGGGTCGTGTTTCGGTAAGGCCTCGGACAAGTCTGTGTACAGCCGCATCGGCGTCTTCGTCGGGGTATGAGTTCAAGTGCCCGAACACGTTTGTGACGTCGGCTGTCACTTCTACGCTATCGATTTTTGCATTGATCTTTGCGGGATCCGATGGGTCTGCGACAGCGCTATCGACACCCGGCTGCCGTTTGAGTTCGGCAATTACGAACTCTCTGAACTCCGCCATATCAGAGAAGCGCCGCTTCTGAGCCTTGGCGCGCCCGAGAAAGCCCGCAATTGTGGAAAACAAAGCCATCGCAAATATCCCCCGCCTTGTGACTGGATGCGCCGATGACGGAACCATCTATCGCCCCTGCTTGTCTCTCAATACTTGCAAACTAAAGCCTCCCATCGTGGCAGGCATCACACCCCCTCCGCCATGATCTCGCGGCCGATCAGCCAGCGGCGGATTTCGCTGGTGCCGGCGCCGATCTCATAGAGCTTGGCGTCGCGCAACAGCCGGCCGGTCGGGTACTCGTTGGTATAGCCGTTGCCGCCAAGCAGCTGGATGGCATCGAGCGCCATCAGCGTCGCCTTCTCCGCCGCAAACAGCACGCAGCCGGCGGCGTCCTTGCGCGTCGTCTGGCCGCGATCGCAGGCAGCCGCCACCGCATAGACATAGGCGCGGGCGGCGTTCATCGTCGTGTACATGTCGGCCAGTTTGCCTTGCACCAGCTGGAACTCGCCGATCGGCTGGCCGAACTGCTTGCGTTCATGCACATAGGGGATCGCCACGTCGAGGCACGCCGCCATCAGCCCGATCGGGCCGCCGGCAAGCACCGTGCGCTCATAGTCGAGACCGGACATCAGCACTTCGACGCCGCGCCCTTCCTCGTGCAGCACGTTGTCGAACGGCACCTCGACATTCTCGAACACCAGTTCACCGGTGTTGGAGCCGCGCATGCCGAGCTTGTCGAGCTTTTGCGCCACGGAAAAGCCGGCCATCGCCTTCTCGACGATGAAGGCGGTGATGCCGCGTGAATGGCGCTCGGGGTCGGTCTTGGCGTAGACCACCAGCGTCTCGGCATCCGGCCCGTTGGTGATCCACATTTTGGAGCCGTTGAGCACATAGCGGTCGTTGCGCTTTTCGGCGCGTAGTTTGAGCGAGACGACGTCGGAACCGGCGCCCGATTCCGACATGGCCAGCGCGCCAACCCTTTCGCCCGAGCACAATGCCGGCAGATATTTCTCCTTCTGCGCCGATGTCGCCCAGCGGTTGATCTGGTTGACGCAGAGGTTCGAATGGGCGCCGTAGGAAAGACCGACCGAGGCCGAGGCACGGGAAATCTCTTCCACTGCGATCACATGGGCGAGGTAGCCCATGCCGCTGCCGCCGAAATCGGGATCGGCGGTGATGCCGAGCAGGCCGAGCGCGCCAAGTTCTTTCCATAGATGCATCGGGAATTGATTGCTGCGGTCGATCTCGGCGGCGATCGGCGCTATTTTCTCCTGGGCAAAGCGGCGTACCAGATCGCGCAGCGCCTCGATGTCTTCGTCATGCCCGAAGCTGAGCGTGTTCGTATACATGCCGTTCCTCCCCGGTTGTTGTCGCGCCAACCAGACGCATTGTCATCGAAAGATATGTCGCTGTGACTTCAGCCATCGACAGCCGCTCGCCCGGCCGGAACCAGACGATGACGCCGGTCATCATCTGGATCAGTGCCATGGCGGTGAGCCCGGTGTCCTCGATGCTGAACGCGCCTGCCTCCGCACCGTCGCGCAGGATGGCCCGCAGTTCCTTCTCATAGGCGGTGCGCATGCGCAGGATCTGTGTCAGCCGGTCATGCGAAAGGCTGCGCAATTCCATGTTCGAGACATGCGTGGAGTGGCGGCGCTCTATGTGAAAGGCGAAGTGGTTCTCGACATAGGCGGCAAGCCGCGTCACGGGATCGGCGGCATCGGGGCGTGAGGCGTCCCAAGCTTTGATCAGCCCTTCCATGTGCTCGCGCATCAGCGTGAACAACAGGTCTTCCTTGGTCGGAAAATAGCGGTAGAGCGCGGCTGCCTGGACGCCGACTTCGGAGGCGAGCTGGCGCATCGACATCGCTTCATAGCCGAAGCGCGCGATCAGGCTGACCGCCGCCTCGCGGACGGCAGCTTCGGTCCTCTCACCGTCGGATCCGGTGGTGCGCGCCATGATCGCTTCCCTACATCATGCGATAATAAAACGAACGTTCAATTAATTCAAGGGGGCAATCGGAATCGTGTCGTCTATACGATGATCCGAAAGTCGGTCGGCGCGTCGCGGAGTTCGAACTCCTCGGTCTCGACCTTTGAAACCGAAGCTCCCATTGGCCCTTGCCGCAGCCGTTCGATCATTGTCGAAACGGCTGCATCGGCACCGGCAATCCAGGCCGTCACCGTTCCGTCCCGTTCGTTGCGCACCCAGCCTGTCAGGCCAAGCTCCATCGCTTCGCGTCGCGCCCACACCCGGTAGCCGACGCCTTGCACCTTGCCGTGGACGCGCGCCTTCACCGCCCTTTGCCGATCATCCATCGTCGTCTCCCATGCACAGAGTCTGGCGCAGAATCGGACGAAAGCAACAGGCTTCAGTCGTTGGATTGCAGATGGATCGGACAGAAGCCAAGATCCGCCTTTGAGGTGAATGGCGCCATCCAGCAAATAGTTGACTAAATCAACTAATACGATGAAGATCGGACACTGCGAAAATGTCCGAGAGGTGCCTGAAATGCCGGCCGATCGAAATGCGTTGATTGCCGAGATCCGCGGCTTCAACAGGTTCTACACTTGCCTGGTCGGGCTGCTCGACGAGACGCTGACGCAGAGTGCGTACACTTTGGTCGAAGCCAGGCTGCTGTTCGAACTCGGCCGCCGGTCCACTGACGTTTCTGCTGGCCTTGGCGGCGAAGCGGGTTTTCTGGCGAAGGCATTCCATCTCGATCTTGCGCCTGTTGCATCGGCCCTTGCCGGCGAACTCCAACTCCCGCCGGCCCATCTCATGCGGATCCTGAGGAAATTCATGGCCGCCGGCCTGATCGAACTGCCTGCCAACCCGGACGATCGGCGTCGGCGGATTCTATCGCTGACCGCCCGGGGCAATGCCGCGCTGGCCACACTTCAGGCGGCGGCGAATCGCGACCTCGCCTGTCTGACCGCCGGCCTCACCGATGATGAAGCGGCCGAGCTTTCGGAGGCGCTGAAGCGGGTCAAGCGGCTGCTCGGTGGGGGTGCCAAGGATTCGGAGGCTCTGTCGGCTGCAAGGTGATGCCGGCCTGCCGGCTGGTTCCCTCGCAGCGTCGTGCCGTCGCCACATGGCGATAATTGCAGCGGCCGGTCTAGTTCCCGCGCGCCGCGGCGAGCGCGCCAGGCAGTTCCTCGGCAAAGATGTCGAGCTCATGGTCGAGGCCGACACTCACCCGGATGCAACGATCGAGGCCTGGCGCCATCGGCTTGCGGATGAACACGTCGCGTGACAACAGGTTTTGCAGCACTTTCAGCGCGAAGGTGCCGTCACGGCCACAATCGATAGTGACGAAATTGGTTGCCGATGGCAGCGGCTTCAGCCCGTTCGCCTCGGCAATCCCGGCGATTCGTGTGCGGCCGGCAGCGACCCGCGCCACCACGCTGCGCAGCCAGTCCTGGTCGGCAAGCGCTTCGACGCCGGCGATCTGCGCCATACGGCTGACGCCGTAATGGTTGCGGATCTTCTCGAAATCGCGGATCACCTCAGCTTCCGCCACCGCGTAACCGCAGCGTATACCGGCCAGCCCATAGGCCTTGGAGAAGGTGCGCATGCGGATGACGTTCGGCCGCGCGACATCGATTGGCGGCAGCGCCGAGGGCGGCCCCAATTCGCCATAGGCCTCGTCGAGCACCAGCATGGTGGTTTCCGGCAAGGCTTCGATGAAGCTGATAATCTCGCTTGCTTCCCACCAGCTGCCCATCGGATTGTCGGGATTGGAGAGATAGACCAGCGGCGCTTTTTCCCTGGCGACCGCAGCCAGAAGGCCGTCCAGGCTTTCCTTGTCGTTCTCGTAAGGCACCGTGACCAGCCGGCCACCGACGCCGGCAATGTGGAAGTTGAAGGTCGGATAGGCGCCGAGCGAGGTGACCACCGCATCGCCGGGCGCCGCATACATGCGCGCGACCAGGCTGAGCAGACCGTCTATGCCTTCGCCGACCACGACGTTCTCGGCGCCGACGCCGAGATGGCGGGCCGCGGCCTGCTTCAGATCGTAATTGTCGGGATCGCAATACATCCACTGGTCACGCGCGACGCTCTCCATACGCGCAATGACGCGTGGCGATGGCCCGAAACTGCTCTCATTGGCGCCGATGCGGGCGCGAAACGGGCGGCCGCGCTCGCGCTCCTGCGCCTCCGGGCCGACAAACGGCACCGTGGAGGGAAGCGCGCCGACAAGCGGCGTGAGGGCAGGGCGCAGGCGCAGGCGCATGGCAAAAGCTCACGAGAAGAGGGGCTTCTTGCTAGCCTGAGTGTTGGAGCGGCGCAAGTTCTGGGCAGGTGAGAACTGTCACGCTGGATTCCTGCGGCTCTTTTTGCTAGCGAGACACGATGAGCACCCGACTGCCGCCTGCTTGGTCAAAGCATTTGAAGGGCCTGTCCGGTCCGAAAGCCTCACCGGTTGTGAAAGCCAAACCCCTGCCGCGATCGCAGGCTGACGACCTTTTGCTGAAACAGGCGCTGGAGTTTCAGCAGGCGAAGCGGTTGCCCGAGGCGGAGGAATTGTGCCACCGCGTTCTGGCACGCACGCCCAACAATGCCCTTGCCCTATACATACTCGGCACGCTTGGGATTGGTTTCGATAATGAACTGTCCATCAAGTACTTCGAACGCGCGGTCAGCCAAGATCCACAAAATCCTTATTTCCACTTAAGCCTGGGCGACACGTATCTAAAGGTTGAAGAATATGCGCGTGCAATCATGCACTTGCGGCGTGCATCCGAACTGAAGCCGGATTTGGTAGAAGCGTTTTGCTCGCTCGGGCTCGCTCACCTGGAGTTTGGACAGGCTGATAGCGCTCTCTCTGCTTACGAGAGAGCGCTTGAAATCAATCGCGATCATCCACTCGTGCGAACGAGCCTTGCCAGCGCCTTGATCAGCGTCGGTCGTATGGATGAAGCCGCCGCCCATCTCAAGGAATCGATCGAGCACCGGCTTGATTTGGCGACTGCATACAGCGCCTACATTTTCAGCCGCAAATTCACGGAAGAGCCGCCTGAATTCGCGTCGATGGTGCGCGAACTCTCCAATCCGAATCTCGACCCTGCGTCCTCGCAACAACTACATCGTGCCGCAGGCAAAGTCCTGAACGACCTTCGACGCTATGAAGATGCTATGGATCACTTCCACAAGGCGAAAGAGAACACCGGTTACTATGACCTCGCGTCCTATCGCGGTAAGATCGATTCCCTGATACGCACATTCAGCCCTGAGAATGCGGCTCCTCGAGTGGGCTACGGCGATCCCTCCGAGATACCTGTGTTCGTGCTGGGGATGCCCCGCTCAGGGACAACACTGACCGAACAGATTTGTTCGAGTCACCCGGATGTGCACGGCGTCGGGGAAATTGGGAAGCTGCGGCGGATCGCCCTTTCATTGGGATTCACCCCAAAATCGGCGGAGGCCTTTAACCGCTCGGTCAGATCGATGACGGCCCCACATTCGAGGGCGCTAGCTGAGGATTATCTGTCCTACGTGCGTCAAATGGCTCCAAACGCGCTGCGCATCATAGACAAAAGAACTCACAATTTTGAGCTTATCGGCTTTATCGCTACAATTTTTCCAAACGCCCGTATTATTCATTGCAGACGCGATGCAATCGATACCTGCCTGTCTTGCTTTACTTCAAACATCAATCAGGGTCACACATACATAACTGACCTCACGACGCTTGGTTTGTATTACCGTGAGTATGATCGCCTAATGCGTCACTGGAAGGCAGTTTTCCCAGGGCGAATTTTTGAAAATCGTTACGAAGACATGATTTCGGATCAGGAAGGGCAGTCGCGCCGGCTGATCGATTACCTTGGCTTGGAGTGGAACGACACCTGTCTTCGTTTTTTCGACAAGGACAGCTCCGTCAGAACTGCCAGCAGCTGGCAGGTTCGCCAGCCGGTCTACAAATCGTCCGTCAAGCGCTGGAGAGACTACGGAAGCAAGATCCAACCACTGATCGCTGCCTTGGGCGACCTCGCAGAGGTTTGATCAAAATAGCGGTGCATGCGATGCGGGTCGGACCTGCAATCAAGGTTAGGCAGCAGAATCGCTGCGCCTTGCTCCCGTCGGAATGACATCCGTAGCGCACGCCTGATAGCCGGTCGGGTTGATCGTGGCCAGCTCCACACCGGCGACAACAATCATGGATTTGGCGGGTTCCTCGATTTGCACAGCCTCCACAAATGCAAAAACCCGGCGGTTGCCCGCCGGGTTCGATTTTAAGCCAGGCAGAGCCTGTTAGAACGAACGCTGGAAGCGCAGGAGACCGCCGATGCTGCTCTTCTTGTCGGCGTTGGTGAAGTTGGAGAAGTCGGCGTCGTCGAACTTGCCTGCATTGAGGTAATCGACTTCGGCCGTGACCGTGAAGCCTGGAACCACATCGTAGGCGATGTTCGCGGCGATGCCGAGGTTCTTCCATTCGTCATACGAGACCTGAGCGTTGAATGAGGTCTTCTCGTTGATGGTGTAGGTGCCACCACCCCAGACCGCCCAGTTGCCACCCCACTGCTTGTAGAAGCCGCGGCCACCGGCGTCGATCGCGTAATTCGGATCCGTCAGGTTGTCGTCGGTGCCGTAGCCGCCCATGATGAAGAGCGACAGGTTCTGCATCGGGGTGATGT